>JAQWNW010000034.1 GCA_029246285.1 Paracoccaceae bacterium
CACTATGTCGTTAATGGTCAAAAAACTTGGACGACGTTAGCCCAACACGCTAATATGATTTTTACTCTTGTGAGGACTTCCAGTGAAGGTAAGCCACAACAAGGTATCTCCTTTTTGATGATTGATATGAGGTCTGATGGAGTAGAAGTCAGACCAATCAAAACCATAGACGGTGGTGAAGAAATAAATGAGGTATGGTTTACTGATGTCAGGGTTCCAATCAAAAATCTGGTCGGTGAAGAGAACAAAGGTTGGACATATGCAAAATATCTATTAAGCCATGAACGAAACAATATCGCCACAGTAGGTATCTCAAAAAAGAAATTAGAAAAATTAAAGGGCATTGCTAAGACAGAAAAGCGTAACGGGAAACCACTAATTGCCGATCCACTCTTTTCCTCTAGACTAGCAAAGTTGGAAATTAATTTAACAAATTTAGAAACTACAAATCTCAGAGTGCTATCTGAGGCTGAAAAAGGCGGGGATCCTGGAGCCGAAAGTTCTATGCTCAAAATTCTTGGATCCGAAGTATGCCAAGAGCTTGACCATCTTTTACGTCGTGCTTCCGCCAGATATGGAAGAATTTTTCGACCAGAGGCTTTAGAAGATGGGTTTAATGGTGAGGAAATTGGTCCATTTTTTGCTCATACAGCTTCAAGCACTTATTTTAACAATCGAAAAGTTTCGATCTATGGAGGCTCAAATGAAATTCAAAAAAATATTATTTCTAGAATGATAGTGGGTCTTTAAGGTATTTGTGATGGACTTTACTCATTCAGAAGAGCGTCGATTGTTGTCAAATACAATCGAAAAATTTATAGCTAATGATTATCCTCTTAGCCATCGAATGATTAATGCGTCTTCAGATTTAGGTTTTTCCATAGAAAGTTGGAAAAAATTAAATGATTTGGGAATTAATTATGCCCTATTCTCCGAGCAGTTTAATGGTTTTGGCGGCGAAGGCTTCGACATCGCAGTTGTGTTCGAAGCGTTAGGAAAAGGCTTAGTTGTAGAGCCTTTTCTATCTACCCTCATGGGCGGAGATATACTTTCACAATCTAACGTTCACAGTGATATTTTAGATCTTTTAATGACAGGAGAAAAAAGAATTACTTTTGCACACTTTGAACCACATTCAGGTTATGGGAGCGATATCAAAACTTTCCAAACAACAAATGGAATAACTGGTATTAAATCGATGGTGCAATTTGCTAATGGTGTAGATTTTATAATTGTCTCGGCAAAAGACAAAGACGATTTAAAGTTATATTTAGTAGAAACAAATACTGCTGGTTTAAAAATGACAGACTATAAAACTATTGATGGAGGAAGAGCTGCTGAATTATTCTTGGATGATGTAACTGGAGTCGAATTAAATATTGACGCAAAAAATGCTTTAGGGTCTGCGATAGGCAAAGGTATCCTTGCCCTTTCATCAGAAGCGTTAGGCATAATGGAGTTTATAAAAAGTCTAACAATAAATTATCTTCAGACGAGAAGTCAATTTGGCCTTCAATTAGGGAAATTCCAAGCGCTGCAACATAGAGTAGCACAAATGCTTCTTGAAATTGAGCAAGCCCGGTCCGCAGTAATTAATGCTTGCAGTTCCCTAAACAAAAAGGGGAAAGCTAGAGAAATGGCTCTCTCAGCTTGCAAAATGACGATAGGAAGAGTTGGACAGATTGTTGCCGAGGAAGCCATCCAATTACATGGCGGAATTGGAATGACTTGGGAATACGAGCTAGGCCACTATGCTAAAAGATTAATAATGATTGATCACGAGCTGGGTGATGAAGATTTTCATACAGCTAGATATTCTAAATATTTATAAAATATAACATGAGGATAGCCCCTAAAGCTATTGGTTTAAATTTGAGTATTTTATAATATCTGCAAGAACAGAAATTGCCAAAGTTTTGGGATCCCGAGCAGACGGAATTAAGCCTATCTGAGATCGCAACTGTGCCAATTCGTTTTCAGAGCACCCCATGTCAATCAAATTATTTACTAACTGCCGATGAGCCGATTTACTACCCTGAGCACCAATATAAAATGCATCACTGTTTAATACAGAATAAAGCAACGGTGGTTCCCAATCATGATCATGGAAAAATAGTACTACAGCCGTCCAACCGTCAATCGAAAGGTTAGGAATTTCGTTGAAAGATTTGAGGTGATAAAGATTTTCGACTGAGGAGAACTTTTGATCGATGAGAGTTAAATCTGGTGTTAATAATTCGAGCTTTATGTTAGCCGCAAGCGATAATGAGCAAAAGGCTTCAACCTCTACACCAGCTCCCATTACAATTAATTTCAATTCAGGTACTAGATTACACTTAAATATTTTATTTTTTAGACCTTGTTGAACTGGTCCTGATAATTCAATATTTCCACTAGATAAGCTAATAGAAAGCCCAATTTCTTTTCTTGTAGTTAAACTTAATAAAATATTCTTCAAGATCTTACGATTTGGGTTTGGCAAAGATAAGATTTTCATATCTCCACCACATGGCAGTTTTAAATCTATTATTTTTGACTCTGACCCATAATGGGTAACAGCAGGTGTATTTGTCTGCAAAGATTTCTTTGCAACCAACCACAAGTCGTCCTCTATACACCCGGAAGATAATGAGCCTATTTTATCTCCCCGGTGTGAAAATGCCATCATAGCACCAATACTTCTATACCCTGGGCCTTTTCGTTCAATTATAATCGAAAGTACACCAGGTTCATCCTGGCTTGTTAGATACTCTATTGGGGCGTACTCAGATAAAAACATTACGCTATCTCTCTAACATGATTAATGCCCTCTGAAACCCTCGTTTAATATCAAAATTGCAACATCCAATTTCTTTGACAATTGTATATTTTGCAAGCATTAATAAATTAAAACCACAAGTTTATTACAAAAAGTCAATATTGGAGATCAAATGCATCTAAGATACTTACATACAATGGTAAGGGTAGCAGATTTAGACAAATCTCTACACTTTTATAACTTATTAGGACTTAAGGAAACAAGACGTTATGATAATGAAAAAGGAAGATTTTCGTTAGTTTTTATGGCGGCAGAAGGTCAAGAAGATTCACCAATTGAGCTCACATATAATTGGGATGGAGACAATCAACTACCAAGTGATAGTCGTCATTTTGGCCACATCGCTTATGAAGTTGAAAATATCTATCAAATTTGTGAGCACCTCCAAGAAAATGGGATTGTCATAAATCGCCCTCCACGAGATGGTAGAATGGCTTTTATTCGATCCCCAGATAATATTTCAATTGAATTACTACAAGTTGGTGAACCGCTACCACTCGAAAAACCCTGGACTGATATGAACAATATTGGTCATTGGTAACACTTCAAAAAATGATATGAATGGTTAAGATAATACACTTAACAAAAAGAAACCTGAATTTAATTGTCATTTCGTTCCTCAGATTATATACAGTAATTGTCTTTTCGAAGAATATGGCGATAAACGCGCTCGTAATACACGGATCGGACCCGGGGGCGGTACCCGGCGACTCCACCAAACAAACCTTCATTTGAGGACTTTGGGGTCGAAATAGGATCGACGGACGTTTAAAGGGGTTAGCTTTTGCTCGGTGAGATACCACCGTTATCGGTTCACAAAGTACAATTGCAAATGACAATAGTGCTCCGAGAGCTTTGGCTGCTTAAGTAGCTCAAGTAATCGAAACTTAAGTCCAGCCGCCTTGCAGCGTCTGGCGGGGTTTGTAGGCACCTGGCAACAGAAGCCTACGTTTAAAAAATTGCCTTACGAAATTTAATGACAATTTTTGAAATTCAAATTACGCTCTAGAAACAACAAGTTTTATATATTTTAAACAACAAGTTTTATATATTTTAATTGAATGAGGAAAAAGATGGATACTCAAAAAAATTTAATGATGTTTACTATTATAGTAGGAATAATTTTTGGAATTTGGTTCTTGTTTGCCCCAAATTCTTATAACGCTGTAATGGGCGTAGATCTTTCCGAAGTAAGTGATATAGCATTGGGAAATCAGATGAATATTGGTGTTAGCCTACTCGTTTTATCATATGTAAATTGGGTTTTACGTGGCTTAAGTGATATGGCAAACTGTGAAAAAATTATGACCACATTTTGTATTGGTTGGGGTCTTTTTGGCTTAGGAGGCTTATATATCGTAGGTAGTGATTTTGCGTTATCAAACCCATTCACGATACAGGCGATAATATTTATTATTATATCAATAGTGTACTTTACTATGCGAGCTCCAAAACAGTCGTGATATAAAAGAAATGATGAGAGTGCTATTCACTAACTCAAAAGTGCTCTCATCATTGAAATTTAGATACTTATTTGGAAGTTTTTCGTGCAAATCTAAATGATTGTATGCATAAAAAACAGTATGCCCCACCTGAACATAAAAGCATTAATTTTGAAGTCAAAGCATAAAAGTTTTCAAACATTCCTTCATAACTCAACAAGTCACGAAAAAAATCGAAGCCTCCAATAAATGCTAATAGCCCAAACATCACAGACAAATGCATAAGCATTTTTTTTCTTTCAGAAAACCATATTGCAAAAAGTGACAAAATTAATATTGGAATTCCAACTATTGTTGGAATAAAAGAAGTAACCGAAGCACTATTACTAATCACAGAGATTATTATTCCCCAAGATATCAAAAAAATACCATAAATCACGGAAACGCTTTCCATGTTTAATCCCAAAACAGTATACTCAACCTTTTTCATTTTAAAATCTACCCTATCAATAAAACTACGCTTTTACTTTTATATTTATTTAATACAATTAAAAGATAATAAGCTATAATAGTCGCAAGATTGTCTTCGTGGAGTAAAAAAAATGGCTGATCAATTGAACTATAACGAATTAATGCAAGCTTCGTTGCGAACACTCGTAAAGAATGTAATGGAAATTATTGAAGACGGCGGTCTTCCTGGAGAACATCACTTTTACATCACTTTTAACACAATGCATCCGTCAGTTAAAATCTCTGAATGGTTGATGGATAAGCACCCGAATGAAATGACAATCGTGATTCAAAACTGGTTTGAAGGTCTCTCTGTGAGCAATGACAGCTTCACGATTACATTAAATTTTGGAGATCAATTAGAAGAACTTAAAATACCTTTTTTATCGATAATTTCATTTGTAGACCCATCAGTTGAATTCGGTTTAAAATTTGACGACCTCGAAGAGAAAGAGCTTCAAACAACCAAAGAGGCTGAAATGGTAATGGTTGAGAGCGAGGATAAAAATGAAGCTGAAATAGTGTTGCTAGATAGCTTCAGAAAATAATCTCAAGGTAAAACGAGCTAATCACTGCAAAACTCAATTTAGCTTTTTATTGTTTTTGCCGTGCTTAACACTTATACGTCTAGAAAAAGTTAAAAGGAAAAACTTCATGACTAAAACTCGAACAGAAACAGATAGTTTTGGGCCATTAGAAGTGCCAAGTGATAAATATTGGGGCGCGCAAACACAAAGATCTATTAAAAACTTTCCTATCGGTTCGGAAAGACAGCCTCTACCATTAATACATGCACTGGGTATTATAAAAAAAGCCTGTGCTCAAGCAAACGTTGAACTTGGTGATTTGGATGCAAATCTGGGAAATGCAATCTCAAAAGCTGCTCAAGAAGTTATTGATGGAAAATTAGATGATCACTTTCCTTTAGTAGTTTGGCAAACTGGATCTGGCACACAATCAAACATGAATGCTAACGAAGTTATAGCAAATAGAGCAATTGAGCTTCTAGGTGGAGAAATAGGAAGCAAGAAGCCAATACATCCAAACGATCATTGTAATATGGGACAATCATCAAATGACACGTTCCCAACTGCTATGCATATTTCAGCAGCCATTACGGCAAAAAAAGCTTTAATACCTATGCTACAGATGCTTCTCAATTCTTTAGAAGGTAAATCTAACGAATTCAGTAAAATAATTAAGATTGGCCGTACTCATACACAGGATGCCACGCCCTTGACATTAGGCCAAGAATTTTCTGGTTATGCTCACCAAATATCACAAGGCATAAATCGAGTAGAAAATGCTCTTGAAAATATCTATGCATTAGCACAAGGGGGAACAGCAGTTGGAACTGGCCTCAACACAAAAAAAGGATGGGATGTTGCGATTGCTGAAAATATAGCTGCCATAACCAAGCTGCCTTTCTACACAGCACCAAATAAATTTGAAGCTCTCGCTGCCCATGACGCTATTGTAGAGCTATCTGGATCGATAAAAACCGTAGCAGTTTCAATTTTTAAGATTGCTAATGATCTAAGATTTCTAGGCTCTGGACCACGCAGTGGTTTGGGCGAATTGTCATTACCAGAAAATGAACCAGGATCTTCAATAATGCCTGGAAAAGTCAATCCAACTCAAATCGAGGCGATAACCCAGGTGTGCGCGCAGGTCATTGGGAATGATGTAGCAGTCAGCTTTGCAGGAAGTCAGGGCCATTTTGAGTTAAATGTATTCAAACCAATGATGGCGTACAATATTTTGCAATCAATGCAATTATTAGGCGATGCATGTGCTTCGTTTACTACTAATTGTGTTGATGGCATTCTAGCAAATGAGGCAAAAATTAACAAACTTATGGAAGAAAGCTTAATGTTAGTAACCGCTTTAGCACCCATTATCGGTTACGATAACGCTACCATTGTGGCAAAAACAGCTCACAAAAACGGAACAACCTTAAAAGAGGAAGCAATAAGACTAGGCTTTACTGATTCAAAGACCTTTGACGAAATAGTAAGACCAGAAAAAATGATCGGACCCAATAATTGATATAAATTCTATGGAAAATTACTTCGCCATCCATCAGTTTCAATGATTAATCAAAACAAATTTAAAGAATGACATTCGAACAAATATATCAAAGACCAAAAAAAAGATCTATTTTAATAAATGGTCACAGCACAAGTATAAGTCTAGAAGATAATTTTTGGTACGCTTTCTGTGAAAAAGCCAATATGGACAACATATCTATCAATCGATTAATCACCGAGATAGATATGAAAAGAGACGATAAATGTAGTCTTGCAGGTGCCATACGGCTTTATGTTTTAAGTTCCAAAAATTCCCAGAAATCTTAAAAAATCTCAACCTATAAAAGCCAAAAAAGGTATTTTCTCAAGCAAGAAAAAAGAAATTTTAGAAAAATCTCCAGTAACAAGCAAAATACCAACTAAAAGAAGTAAACCACCCATCATTTTTTCTATTAAAACCATATGCTTTTTTAGTTTTGTTAACAGTATCATTGATTTTGAGATAAATAACGCTGATAGAATAAAAGGAATTCCAAGACCAAGCGCATAAAGCGTCAAAAGAAAGGTGCCTTCTATTATGGAATTTCCAGTTGCAGCCAAAGCTAAAATTGCTCCGAGTTGAGGGCCAATACATGGAGTCCAACCAAATGCGAAAGCTAGCCCAAGTAAATAAGCTCCAAATGAAGTTCCGATATGTGACTGAGATTCAAATCTCAAGTCTGAATCAAGAAATGGAATTCGAAATAAACCTAAAAAGTGTAGCGAAATTATAATAATCAAGAGACCTGATATACGACTTAAAATAAGCTGATTACTTAAAAAAAAACTTCCAAACGCTGAAACTGCTAATCCCATTATTAAAAATACAGTCGAAAGACCGATTATAAACATAAAGGCTGGAAATAACGTTTCTATTTTTCGATATTTTCCAGCAGATAGACGGCTCATAGAAATTCCACTCATATAGGCAATATATGGTGGAACAATTGGCAAAACGCATGGAGATAGAAAACTCAAAATCCCAGCTATAAGTGAGATTATCGCTGATACAGCCAAATTAGAAGTAAATATATCAAAACCAAACATATCAGTCCTTACTGCCCATCAAATCGGAAATTATATGTTATGTGCGCCCTAATAGGACGCTAGACAAGTGAAAAAAACAAGTTTATCTGAAAATTCATGAAATATGATGACAATTTAGATGCTACGGGTCTTTTGTGCCCCCTTCCCGTATTAAAGCTTCGAAAAAGATTAAAGACCTTAGCAACTAAACAAATTGTGAGGGTAATTGCTGATGATCCAGCAGCAATTATCGATGTACCACATTTTTGTACAGAGCAAGGTCATAAACTATTAAAAAACCAAAAAGATGGTAAGATATTAACTTTTTTTGTTCAAAAAAAATAATTATTCAGCTGCAATTTTTTCCGAAGAATTTTCGTTTATGGCCATAATAAGCTTTCTGCGTCTTAATTGAGCGACTTGATAAGCTTTCTCTTTTACAATTCCAAAGCCTTTAATATTTAATGGTAAGCTAAAAAGTTCTGCCACCAAATCTTTTTTCTCTGTAAGAGCCATTCTTCCATAAATATCCATATCATTTTCAAATTGCTTAAGCAATGATCTTTCAAGTTTACGATCAGAACTATACCTAAAAGGATCGAATCTTGTTTTTCTTAAGAACTTTAAGGCCGCTAACACCCTAAACACTATAATCACCCATGAACCAAATTCTCGTTTTACCGGCCGACCGTCGGGTCCAGAACCACCCAATAATGGAGGTGCTAAGTGAAAAGAAAGTTTCTTAAATTCAGAAAACTGGGATCTTAACTTATTGCGCACCATATCAAGGTGCAATCTTGCTACTTCATATTCATCTTTGTAGGTCAGTAGTTTGTGATATGACTGTAATGCAATATCTTTTAGTTCTGGATCTTCAATTTTTCCGATCACTGACTTAAATTTCTTAACCAAACTCTTATCTTGATATTTTTCAATATGCTCACAATAGTTAGACAATTTGCTTTCACTGGAGATGGGTAATTTTACAAAATTTTCATCAACTGCGTCTTTCATGAAACTCGGATCAACGATTATCAATCTACCTAATTCGAATGCTTGAATATTTTGCTCCACATACGCACCATTTAAATCAATCGCTTTATGCAACGCAGCCTTTGAAAGTGGAACAATTCCCATTTGCCAGGCAGCTCCTAAGATCATCGTATTAGCGTAAATACTATCTGCCAACATCTTTCGGCTTATCTCCGAAAAATCAAAATAACTTAAATTTTTCTCCCCGAGTTTTGCAGAGATTGCCAATAAAAGGCTATCAGAAGGTATTGAAAACTTCCCATCTCTTGTAAAATCCCCTGTTATTGTTTCATGCTCATTTACGATAGCTTTTGTTCTACCATACCGCATCAAATTAACTGTTTTATACCCTCCGGTTGTCACTAAGTCGCCGCCAATTACGGCATCAGCCTCACCAGTTGCAACACGAATGGCATTTATATCTTCAGGATTTTCAGAAATTCTACAATGGATACTTACCGCCCCACCTTTTTGGGCTAGGCCAGCCATTTCCATCATACCTGCCCCTTTCTTATCTAGATGAGATGCCATTGCTAAAAGTGCACCGATAGTAACCACACCAGTACCACCAATCCCAGTAATGACAATATTATAAGTACCATTAATTTCAGGTAAAACTGGATTAGGTAATTCTGGAATTGAGAAGTTTTTTGCAACCTCTTTTTTTAACTTTCCACCTTCAACGGTAACAAAAGAGGGACAAAAACCTCTCACGCAAGAAAAATCTTTATTGCAAGAAGATTGATCGATTTCCCTCTTGCGCCCAAATTTAGTTTCAACTGGTACAATTGAAACACAATTAGATTGAATGCCACAATCCCCACATCCTTCACATACATCAGAGTTGATAATTATCCTTTTATCAGGATCTGGAAATTTTCCTCTTTTTCTCCGTCGTCTTTTTTCGGCAGCGCAAGTCTGAATATACACAATTGCTGATACACCGGGTAGTTCCTTAAATCTATTTTCAACGTTAATTAATTCATTTCTTTTATTTATTTCAACGCCTTTTGGAAATAAATTAATGTTAATATCCTCTTTTTCATCATATACAACCGCTAAGTTTTTGATTCCAAATGCATAAAGCTCATTAACTACTTTATAAGCATCCAAATTTCCATCATTTCCTTGCCCACCTGTCATTGCCACTGCATCGTTGAATAGTAGTTTGTAAGTTATTGTTGTACCAGCAGAAATTGCAGCACGAATAGCTTGAATTCCTGAATGATTATATGTCCCATCACCTAAATTTTGAAACACATGAGAACGTTCTGAGAAAGGTGCTTCTCCTATCCAATTCGCCCCTTCGCCCCCCATATGAGTGAAACCTAGGGTATCTCTATCCATCCACTGAACCATAAAATGGCAACCAATCCCAGCATAGGCACGTGAGCCATCTGGCACCTTGGTTGACGTATTATGTGGACAACCAGAACAAAAATATGGGGTTCTGGTTGCCAACTCTGGTGAGTTATCTACTTTTGAAGCCTCATTTAGAGCTTTTAGTGAAGCTAATAACCCTTCTGATTGCTTACCCTCATTACATAAGATTTTACCTATTTTTTTAGAAATCATAATTGGGTCGATTGCGTATTCTGTTGGGAACAACACCTCACCGTCACCCCCTTTAAAGCCAAAAACTCGACAGCCCATTTGCGAGTCAAAAATTGCTTCTTTTATTTGAGGCTCTAATATTTTTCTCTTTTCCTCAACAACGACAATCAGATCTAAACTTTTTGACCACTCTATAAAACTTTCAGTGTCAAGAGGCCAAATCATGCCAATTTTATATGTTTTTAAGCCTATTCCATTACATTCCTCCTCATCCAGCCCCAAAAGCTCCATTGAATGAGCAAGATCCAACCAATTTTTGCCTGCTGCGACAAATCCAATCTTTGCATCTGATTTTCCATGAACATGGCGGTCAAGGTTATTTTCTCGAGCAAATTTTTCAGCAGCTACTCTCTTATAATTGTGTAATCGCTCTTCTTGGGTGATTGGCAAATCAATCAGCCTTATATTTAGCCCACCATCTGGTTCATCAATTTTGGGCTTAGAAATTTTTAAACGATCCGGATCTCCATTTATGACTGAAGTCACCTCAATAGTATCTTTAATACATTTCAAGCCAACCCAAACACCCGCAAATCTCGACATTGCTATACCAATTAAACCGTAATCTAAGATTTCCTGAACTCCTGCAGGAGACAAAATAGGCATCATAGCATCAATCAAAGCAAAGTCTGATTGATGCAGAGTAGTCGAGCTCTCGCCAGTGTGATCATCACCCATAGCCATTAAAACTCCACCGTGCTGAGAGGTCCCTGCCATGTTTGCATGCCTCATAACGTCACCAGAACGGTCTACACCAGGGCCTTTTCCGTACCAGAGACCAAAAACACCGTCGAATTTACCCTCTTGCCTTAATTCAGCTTGCTGGGCACCCCAAAGCGCAGTTGCTGCTAAATCCTCATTGAGGCCAGGTTGAAATACAATATCATTTTTCGAAAGATTCTCAGAAGCTTTTTCCATCTGGAAATCAACGGCCCCCATAGGGGAGCCCCTGTAACCTGTCACAAAACCAGCTGTATTTAAGCCATTATGCTTATCACGAACTTTTTGCATCAGCATCAACCTTACCAATGCTTGGGTCCCATTTAATAGTATGTGATCTTTCTTAAGATCATATCGATCACTTAAAGATATATCCTTAAAATCCATTACCGACTCACCAATCTATTCAATAAAACGTAATATAAATTGAATGTAATTGAATTAAAGATAAAAAAATACTATTTAATAAGCACTCACTCGCTTTAATTTAGTTTACTAAAAAGGACTCAAGCAATGGATTGGGACAAATTGCGCGTATTTTTTGCAGTTGCAAACGCAGGAAGCTTAACCCGTGCTGGTGAGACACTTCATCTAAGCCAGTCCGCTGTTAGCAGACAAATAACAGCTCTAGAAGAAAGTCTAGATACAATATTATTTCATAGACATGCTCGTGGATTAATACTCACCGAGCAAGGTGAATTACTCTTAGACACGACATCAAGCATAAGCAAAGAAATCGAAGCAGCATCAGCAAGAATTAGAGATAGTGAAGATGAGGTCTTTGGAGAATTGAGAGTAACTACCACAACTGCATTTGGAACACTTTGGTTAGCTCCGCGTCTATCAAGACTCTATGAAATTTATCCAAATCTTAAAATAGATTTGATGTTAGAAGAACGTGTTTTAGACTTGCCCATGAGGCAAGCAGACGTAGCAATTAGAATGAAAGAACCGAGTCAAGCAGATTTAGTACGACGAAGATTAATGGCAGTTACAATGCGTTTATTTGGTTCTGATGACTATCTTAAGAGAAATGGAGCACCAAAAAATTTAAAAGCACTTTCAAACCACCGAATAATAAGCCAAAACTTTGACACTCCTCAAACTACAGCTGGTTCAGATTTAATAAAGCAACTTTTTGCTTCAGAACATGAAAGTCACCTCACAGTAAACAACTATTTCGGGGTATTACAAGGAGTGATCCATGACCTCGGGATAGGAGTGTTACCAGATTACATTGAAGATGACTTCCCAAATATTCAAAGAGTTTTACCAGAAATAAAATCTAGTGAAGTTCCTGTGTATTTAGCATATCCTGAAGAATTAAGACACTCAAAGAGAGTGACAGCATTCAGAGATTTTGTTGTTGAAGAGGTAGTAGCGTTCCGAAAAAGTCAAAAAAAAATGTAGTTATGCATTTTACGCATAACGAGTATGCAATCAAGACTGTTGAAAATTTTCGAAATCAAATCTATTTGCAGACAGAAGATAAATTCTTCAATTTTCTCCCTATAGAACTTGGCTGAGCAGTGCTCAGCCTTTTTTTTGAGAAATCCTAAATTCGCCCTTTTTAAATTTGTCTCAACACGATAAAACTTTTAATAGAATATGGAAAGAATTTTACGTTATGTCTGAACCTGCTATTTCAGAAGAGTTGATTGCCGCGCACGGGCTTAACAAAGATGAGTATCAAAGAATACTAAACTTACTGCATAGAACTCCTACATTTACTGAATTAGGTATTTTTTCAGCAATGTGGAACGAGCATTGTTCATATAAATCATCAAAAAAATGGCTGAGAACCCTCCCAACTACAGGTAAAAACGTTATCTGTGGACCTGGCGAAAATGCTGGTATTGTAGATATCGGTGATGGGCAGGCCGTTGTATTTAAGATGGAAAGTCACAATCATCCGTCATTTATAGAGCCCTACCAAGGTGCAGCTACAGGAATGGGTGGAATTCTTCGTGATGTATTCACGATGGGTGCGAGGCCAATAGCCGCAATGAACTCTCTATCTTTCGGAGAATTATCTCATCCAAAAACAAAATCACTCGTAAGTGGAGTTGTTGAAGGAATTGGAGGCTACGGAAATAGTTTTGGTGTACCAACAATAGGTGGAGAGTTAAGATTTGACAAATCTTACAATGGCAATTGCCTGGTAAACGCTTTTGCAGCTGGTTTAGTAAAAACCGATAAAATTTTTTATTCAGCTGCTTCTGGTATTGGAATGCCAGTTGTCTATCTTGGCGCTAAAACAGGTCGAGATGGCGTTGGTGGTGCAACGATGGCCTCTGCTGAATTTGACGATAATATTGAGGAGAAAAGACCGACTGTTCAGGTAGGAGATCCATTTACTGAAAAATGCTTAATGGAAGCAACTCTTGAATTAATGGATACCGGAGCTGTGATTTCAATCCAAGACATGGGTGCCGCGGGCTTAACTTGCTCAGCTGTAGAAATGGGTGACAAAGGGAATCTTGGAATAGAGTTGAATCTGGATAACGTTCCAATTCGAGAAGAGAACATGACCGCCTACGAGATGATGCTTTCAGAATCGCAAGAGAGAATGTTAATGGTCTTGGACCCAGAGTTGGAAAAAGAAGCTAAAGAAGTTTTTAAAAAATGGGATTTAGACTTTGCGATCGTTGGGAAAACCATCGAAGAAGATAAATTTGAAGTCTGGAAAGATGGAGAGATAAAAGCTTCACTCCCGTTAAAAGCACTTTCAGGAACAGCGCCAGAATATGACCGGCCATATATTACAAAAACCTCTAAAAAGTTGAAAAATTTTGAAGTGCCTAGAATTGACGCAATTTCAGCCTTGAAAAGGCTATTACAGAATCCAAACTTCGGGTCTAAATCTTGGGTTTATCAACAATACGATCATATGGTTATGGCCGATACAATACGCCGACCAGGGACAGGTGCCGGGATAGTCAGGATACATAAAACCTCGAAAGCACTCGCCTTTACCTCTCACGTGAACCCTAGATACTGTCAGGCTGATCCTTTTGAAGGAGGTAAGCAAGCAGTTGCAGAAGCTTATAGAAATCTTGTTTCAGTGGGAGCTAAACCATTAGCTGCAACAGATAATTTAAATTTTGGAAATCCTGAAAAACCAGAAATTATGGGGCAATTTGTTAACTGTATTAGGGGCATTTCGGAAGCTTGCAAATATCTTAATGTACCGATCGTTTCTGGTAATGTGTCACTATATAATGAAACTGACGGAGAACCAATTCAGCCTACCCCAACAATTGGAGCCGTAGGATTAATAGAGGATTTAGGGAATATGATTGAGGGTCCCGCTCAACCAAATGATGTACTGATTTTGATTGGGGAACAGGGTAATCATTTGCAGCAATCGGCAATTATGTCGGTAATTTCGAATAATTCAAATGGGCAACCCCCAATCACTGACCTCGAAAAAGAAAAAAGAAATGGCGAGTTCATTTTAAATAGCATTAGTTTTATGAGCTCATGCAAAGATCTTGGTCAGGGTGGCATTGCTCTTGGCGCATTTAAAATGGCAATAGAAGCAGATATCGGAGTATCTATTGAAGAGAAAGATATCCCTTGGTATTTTGGAGAAGATCAAGGTAGATATTTAGTAACTTCAACAACTTCAAATGCGTTAATCTTATTGGAAGAAGCCAGAAATACGAATATTGATGCCAGGATAATAGGAAGCTTTGGAGGTAAATTAATTAAATTGGGTAAGTCTTTTTTACAATATGATGAGCTCAAAATGATATATTCCAAATCCTTAGAGCTAGCACTAGAATAAATTATCAATGAAACATGAAAATTAAGTCTCTTATGAAAGGATCAAAGTATTGGCTATAACCGCAAAAGAGATAGAAACACTAATTCGATCAACTTTCCCAGATGCGAAAATAACAATTACAGATTTAGCGGGAGACGGGAACCATTATGCCGCAGAAGTAATTGATGAAAGTTTTAGAGGGCAAAGTAGAGTTACTCAACAACGTTCAGTTTACGCTGCATTACGTGGCAAAATGGATGGATCAAATGGTGAGTTACATGCTTTAGCTTTAACAACAAAAGCACCAAAAACTTAAACTTATAATAAACATAAGTGTTAACGAAGAACCTAAATGCTCTTGTAACTATGTATAATTACATTACATAACAATTATTCACAAAGTTATTTTCCATTGATCAAGGTAAAATTCATGTCTGATATAAATTCAAAAATTAAATCTCACATTTCCGAAAATGATGTGGTTCTTTTTATGAAAGGGACTTCTCAAATGCCACAGTGCGGCTTTTCTTCAAGAATAGCGGGTGTCTTAAATTACATGGGAGTTGAATTTAAAGACGTAAATGTTTTAGAGGATCAAGATATAAGACAAGGTATAAAGGACTTTTCTGACTGGCCTACTATTCCTCAACTTTATGTTAAAGGAGAGTTTATAGGTGGATGCGATATTGTTACGGAAATGACAATGTCAGGGGAGCTTGATAGCTTGTTTGATACTGAAGTTATAAGTTATGATAAGGACGCAGCGTCAAAGATAAGAGAAGCTAATTCTGACCAGTAACCTACTGCCTAACAAATGCTACTCATTACTTTCCGCTTTTTCAGCCAATGCTTCTGCTCTGGCAGCTAGCTCAGCCAATGTATCCACTAATTTTTCTGGAACTACTGGAACCTCTACTCTCTCAGGAGGCGTAGACGCTGCAACACGGGCAGCAGTTCTTGCATCTTCCAACTTTTGTTTTGATGATCCCACCGCCTCTTCAAGAGCAACCGTTTTGTCTGCAAGCATTAAGCCTGCCATTAGCAGCATCCTATTCTCAGCCAATCTTCCAACCTGATCCGTCAAAAGCCTAGCCTCTCCATCCAACACCTCTGCTGCTGCCTTTAAAAAACTCTCTTCTCCGTCCTGACAGGCTACTTCAAATTGACGGCCCCCTATAGTAATTGAAACATCAGGCATTTATTTCTCCTGCATTTTCAAGCATTGGTTCCAAGTCAGCTAATATCGAATTTATTTCATCAACCTGATCTCTCCTAGAGGCTTGCAAAGAATTAATTTGAGATCTTATTTTCTTATTTTCTAAACCTAATTCATCTTGTTGTTTTTTATATTCTAATCTCTCACTTTCCATTGAGACCGACATAGTTTCAATCTTTTCATTTAAGTTTGAGACTTCATCTAATGCAGATTGCAGGTCAATCAAGATTGTCTCTTTATCACTCTCGAGTTTTGAGATCATTTTTTCTAAATGTGAAACTTCATCTGACTGATCATAAATAGATGTATTTTTCTTATCTGACTTTTCTAGAACCTTAAGTATTCGGTCCATAGAAGAAGAAATTCTCTTTTCAAAATCTGCAAGATCATCCATAATCTATTACTCACCTATATGCCTGAATTAACGAATCGTAAATTAACCCTATGCTAGCGTGCAAAATAGAAAAATGGAAAACTTTACAGCATTTTTATCTAAATAATTGAATTTTTCTAATTTGATCGACTGTACCCTTACCTCTCTAACTGTTATCAGAAGCTAGACTCAACGCTTTTCTTTGGGGGAACCATGGATATTGAAAAACTTCGTAGGGATCACTCTAAGCATTGGAAAAAAGCTTGTGCTATCCGAACATTGACCTTAGACGCAGTAGCTGCGGCTAATTCTGGCCACTCAGGTGCGCCAATTGGCATGGCTGACGTAGCAACAATATTGTTTGAAAAGCACCTAAAATTTGACTCACAAAATCCAGATTGGCCTGACCGTGATCGGTTTATACTATCGGCTGGTCACGCATCAATGCTTCTTTATTCACTACTCTATCTAACAGGCTACAAGGATGTAAGTTTAGAAGAGATTAAGAACTTTAGGCAATGGGGATCTAAAACTGCAGGCCATCCAGAATATGGGCATGCTGAAGGTATCGAAACCACGACTGGACCATTAGGACAAGGGTTAGCTTCATCCATTGGATTTGCAATGGCTGAAGAGCTCTTACGGGCACAATATGGAACAAACATTTTTAATCACTATACTTATGTTTTAGCTGGTGACGGATGTTTGATGGAAGGAATTAGCCAAGAGGCTATATCTTTAGCAGGTCGACAACAATTATCAAAACTGATTGTTCTCTGGGACAATAATAATATTACAATCGATGGCACGCTAGACTTGTCAGATAAAACTAACCAGCTTATGAGATTTAGGGCTAGTGGATGGGATGTTTTTGAAATCGATGGTCACAATCCGATTGAAATCGATCAAGCACTCACTGTAGCAAAGAAGTCCAAATTACCTACAATGATATCGTGTAAAACAAACATTGCGTTGGGTACTTCAGCTCAAGATACATCAAAGGGACACGGAGCATTAACAGATAAAGATCTAATAACCGAAGCCCGATCTAATTATGGCTGGAATCACTCTAGTTTTGAAATCCCTAGTGAAATCAAAGCTGAATGGGAAAATATAGGTAAGAAAGGAAGTAGCGCATTTAAAATCTGGGAAAATAACGTAAAGCTTTTGACTAATAAAAAACAGATTGAATTAAAACGGATTTTCGACAGAGATTTGCCCGCGACATTATCAAGAAAATTAAATCGGTTTAAAAGAGAGATTTATGATCAGCAACCAACGATAGCTACTCGAAAGTCTTCAGAATTAACTCTCGAAGTAATAAACCCTATTGTGAAAGAGACTTTCGGCGGCTCTGCTGACTTAACCGGATCAAATAACACTAAAACTAAAGATTTGGGGGTATTTTCGCCCGAAAATCGGTCCGGTAGATACGTTTATTATGGGATAAGGGAACACGCAATGGCCGCCGCAATGAATGGAATGGCCAATCATGGTGGCGTAAGGCCGTATTCAGGCACATTTATGTGTTTCACAGATTACGCAAGGCCAGCGATGAGGCTTTCTGCTCTTATGAAAATTCCAGTAGTTTACGTAATGACTCATGACAGTATTGGTCTTGGCGAAGATGGACCTACTCATCAGCCTATTGAACATTTAGCAATCAGTAGATCAACACCAAATACGAACGTTTTTCGCCCTGCTGACACTATCGAAACTGCAGAAAGCTGGGAACTAGCTCTTGGAGAAAAAACAAAGCCATCCATTTTATCGTTAACTCGTCAGAATGTTCCAACCGTACGAACAAGTTATACAAATAAAAACCTGACAAGTTTTGGTGCATATATATTACATGAAGCATCGATCAAACGGCGTGCAATTTTGATAGCCACCGGTTCAGAAGTTCAAATCGCGCAAGAAGCACGTAAATTATTGGAACACAAAGGAATTGGTACAAGAGTAGTTTCAATGCCATGTTGGGAACTATTTGAGCAACAACCAGAAAAATATAAGAAGCGAGTTTTGCCATCTGGACCGGTGCGAGTTGCGATTGAAGCGGGCTCATCCATGGGATGGGATCGTTGGCTTTCTGGTGAGAGAGGCTCTTATAAGAAATCACTCTTTATTGGAATGAATAGTTTTGGAGCCTCTGCTCCAGCTGAGGTATTATATGAGAAATTTGAAATCACGGCTGAAAATGCAGTTAATGCCGTTCTAAAATTATTAAAAATTGACTAAAAAATCATTATTTTGAATTTATCTTCAAAATTATAAAATAAAAAAATTAGGAGACCTGATTAATGGGTATTAAAATTGGAATTAACGGCATGGGTAGGATTGGTAGGTGCACGTTAGCTTCTATAATTGAGAATGACCGAAATGATGTAGAAGTAATTAAGATCAATGCATCAGGACCTATTGAGACAAATGCCCATTTGCTAAAATATGACAGCGTTCATGGAAAATTCAAAAATGATATTAAAGTTGAAAATGACACTATGAATGTTGGCAAAGGGCCAATCAAAGTATTTTCTAGTTATGACCCGACTGATTTGGATTGGTCAGGAGTTGATGTTCTTTTAGAATGTTCAGGGAAATTCAAATCTCGCGAGAAAGCCCAGCTCCACCTAAACCAAGGAGCAAAAAAAATACTTATATCAGCTCCTGGTGAAAACGTTGATAAAACAATTGTTTACGGAGTAAACCATAATAATTTAACTCCTAAAGACCTTATTGTATCAAATGCCTCATGCACAACCAACTGTTTAGCACCAATAGCGAAAGTTTTAAATGATGCTATCGGTATAAAAAATGGAATAATGACGACAATTCATTCTTACACCGGCGATCAACCCACTTTAGACCGTAGACATTCTAACCTTTACAGAGCTAGAGCGGCCGCTTTGTCAATTATACCGACCTCTACTGGCGCGGCTAAAGCAATTGGTGAAGTACTACCAGAGTTGAGTGGAAAACTAGATGGCTCTGCTTTAAGAGTTCCTACCCCAAACGTTTCTGCAGTCGACCTTACGTTTACTGCAAATGTAGATACTAGCGTGAGAGAAGTTAACGAAATTATCGCACAGGCAGCTGGCAGTTCTATGCAAAATATTATTAGTTATGAGACAGAACCGAAAGTATCGATAGATTTTAATCATGAATCCTACTCAGCAAATTTTGCACCAGATCAGACTAAAGTTATTCAAGACAGATTAGTGAGAGTACTAGCTTGGTATGATAATGAATGGGGATTTTCATGTCGAATGATTGATAATGCACTACTAATGGGCAGCCTATGATATTAATCACGCGCATTAGAGTTAAATCTTGGGGAATTAATGAACTGGAAAAGAATTGATCAGCTAAATCTTAAGGGCAAACGTGTTCTCACTCGAGTAGATATTAATGTTCCAATAAAAGATTCAATAGTTTCGGATACAACACGCATAGAACGGATTATACCGACTATAAACTCAATAGTCGCAAATGGTGGTATCCCAATAATCATCTCACATTTTGGCCGCCCGACTAAACAAAAGGAGAAAGAATACTCCCTTAAACAATTAGTTCCTTACTTATCTAAATATCTTGAGCAAGAAGTCATTTTTACTGATCAAGATGAGATCAATACTATTGTCAAACAATCTAAGGCCTTAAAGCCAGGACAAATTTTACTTTTAGAAAATATTCGGTTCAGAAGCGGTGAAACTTCAAATGATCCAATTTTGGCTCGGCAACTAGCTGAGTTAGGTGAGGTCTTTTGTAATGATGCTTTTTCAGCAGCTCACAGGGCACATGCATCGACTGAAGGTATCGCGCATTTATTACCAAATTGCGTTGGATTTCAGATGGAAGCTGAGTTATTGAACTTGGAACAGACTTTAGTTAAACCAAAGCAACCTGTTACAGCGATAATTGGTGGCTCAAAAATTTCAACTAAAATTGATTTGCTTAATAATCTAGCTCAGAAATTTAATTTTTTAGTTATTGGTGGTGGAATGGCTAATACATTCTTAAAAGCAGCAGGTTTCAACATTGGTAATAGCCTTTATGAAGAAGACTATCTTAATTCTGCAATTAAAATATCTAAAATCGCGGAGCAATCCAATTGTAAGATTGTTTTACCAAATGACATAGTGGTTGCAAAAGAGTTAATAGAAAATTCATCTTCCGAAATATATGATGTAACAAAATGCCCAGAGGATCAAATGATCCTTGATATTGGTCCAAAAACTATCAAGAATATTTGTTATATAATTAAAGATTCTAAAACTTTAATCTGGAATGGGCCTCTTGGTGCATTTGAATTTCAGCCCTTTAACACCTCCACAGATGAAATTGCTAAATTCTCATCAAAATTAACTCGCGAGGGAAAATTAGTAAGCGTGGCAGGTGGAGGAGATACGATCTCTGCATTAAGCTTAACGGGCTCTGATAAAGAATTTACATACATTTCAACCGCTGGTGGAGCTTTCTTAGAATGGATGGAGGGAAAAGACTTACCAGCCATAAAACCTCTACTAGATTAATATGTTTGCGCAACAAAGATACTTGAACTAAAACATCTTTAAGCCAATTAAAAGGAACAAAAATATGAGATCGACCAGACATGTTCAAAAAATTCTTCAAAATTATGAAACAGATAATCCGGGAGTAAAGGGAAATCTTTGCAGAATTTTGATGAATGGAAAGTTAGGTGGAACAGGAAAACTCATAATTTTGCCTGTAGATCAAGGATTTGAGCATGGGCCAGCCAGGTCGTTTGCTCCTAACCCAACCAGTTATGACCCTCATTATCATTATAAATTAGCAATAAATGCTGGATTAAATGCCTTCGCCGCTCCGCTTGGGATGATCGAAGCTGGAGCAGACACTTTTGCTGGCCAAATCCCAACAATTCTTAAAGTGAACTCAGCAAACTCATTAATTCCAAAAGAAACACCTAAAACTCAAGCTATTACGGCATGTGTAGATGATGCTCTCAGACTAGGCTGTTCTGCGATCGGGTTTACTATTTATCCTGGGTCCTCAATGGCTTTGGAGATGTTTTCAGAAATCTCAGCAATGCGCGAAGAAGCGGCTGCAAAAGGCATACCAACAGTAATTTGGTCTTACCCAAGAGGAGAAGCTTTAGACAAGGCCGGTGAAACAGCTGCAGATATATCTTCCTATGCAGCACAAATTGCAGCCCTTTTAGGAGCTCATATTATAAAAGTAAAACTATCTTCTGATCACTTGTCTTTGCCCGAGGCTAAGAAGGTGTATGAAGATGAAGAGATTGATATCTCTTCCCAAGCCGCAAGAGTTAAAGATGTTATGAAGTCAGCATTAAATGGTCGCAGGATTGTTGTTTTTTCTGGCGGTTCTAAAAAAGGGATCGAAAGCGTTTATGATGATGCCCGAGCAATTAGAGATGGTGGTGGTAATGGGTCAATTATTGGTAGGAATAGTTTTCAACGAAGTTATCCTGATGCTTTAGAAATGCTCAACAACTTAATCGAAATATATAAAGGTAAGGCATAAATTACCAATTTTCATAGAAAAAACTAATTTTTTTTAAGAATGATTCGTTTTAGGGATTCACAAAGCGAATCACTTATGTAATGATTCGGTTAAGCTGACTTTAGATTAGCAAACCGAGGCAACGAATTGAAATTATCAATTACCACACCTGCAATTGGGGGTATTTTATACCTTACAATCGCCTTTTTCTTAGCAGCTTATTTTGCTTTCAGTGCAATTCAAGGAAATCATGGAATTTTTAAAAGAATCCAAGCTGAAGCCCAAGTTGAAGAATTACAAAAACACTTAAACGTTCTAGAAATTCAATTAATCAAAATGGAGAATAAAACTCGTAGGCTTTCAGATAATTTTTTAGACCTCGACTTACTTGATGAGAGAGCAAGAAAAGTTTTAGGTATGGCGCGAGCAGACGAAATAATCATTAATTGAATTATTTACTATCATTTTATGTCAGAATATGTTATTATTAGTTTAATATTAAACTAACTTTTAATATAAAGATAAACTAAATGGCACAAAAATCAAAGAATGAAGCTAGTGAAACTTTAAGTCTGTATAAGGATATGCTGTTAATTAGACGCTTCGAAGAAAAAGCCGGGCAATTGTATGGTATGGGATTAATTGGTGGTTTTTGCCATTTATATATAGGTCAAGAAGCTGTCGTTGTTGGCTTAGAAGCGGCCGCAAGAAAAGGTGATCAAAGAATTACTTCCTATAGGGACCATGGTCACATGTTAGCTTGTGGAATGGAACCTAATGGTGTGATGGCGGAACTTACTGGAAGAATTGACGGTTATTCAAAAGGAAAAGGTGGTTCTATGCACATGTTTTCACGAGAAAAAGATTTTTATGGCGGTCATGGAATTGTAGCTGCGCAAGTTCCGATAGGTGCTGGTTTGGCATTTTCAAATATGTACAAAAATAATACTAATATTAGCTTCACATATTTTGGAGATGGCGCTGCAAATCAAGGCCAAGTTTATGAGACTTTTAATATGGCTAGCTTATGGAAGTTACCCATCATTTTCATAATTGAAAATAATCAGTACGCAATGGGAACATCAATTTCAAGGTCCTCCTCAACTCCAGATTTATATACTCGAGGAGCCGCCTTTGGAATACCTGGAGAGCTTGTAAATGGTATGGATGTTTTGGCAGTTAAAGAAGCCGGCCTTAAAGCGGCAAAACATTGTAGAGCTGGTAAAGGGCCATATATTTTAGAAATGAAAACTTACCGCTACCGAGGGCATTCTATGTCAGACCCAGCAAGGTATAGGACTAGGCAAGAAGTCAACAAAGTAAAGGATGAACAAGACCCTATCGATTTAATCAAACAAATGCTCTTAAAGAAAAAATATTCGACTGAAGAAAAACTCAAAGAACTTGATCAAGAAATTAAGCAATTAATTACCCAAGCAGCTGATTTTGCTCAACAATCACCTGAACCTGATGAAAATGAACTTTGGACAGACATTTACCAAGGAGAGGCACTATGACTATTGAAATAGTTATGCCAGCGCTCTCGCCTACAATGGAAGTAGGTAAGATTTCCAAATGGCATGTAAAAGCAGGTGACACCGTGCAAGCAGGAAGTATCATAGCTGAAATAGAAACAGACAAAGCTATAATGGAACTTGAAGCTTACGAAGATGGAATAATTAAGGAATTATTAGTCGCTGAAGGTTCAGAAAATATTTCAGTTAATTCTGCGATTGCTATAATGGATGACACAGAAACCAGTTCAGAAAAAATAAGTTCTAAACAAACTTTAGAGAAGCCTTTTTTCGTTGAGGCAAAAGAAAAGCTTCATACCCAAATTACCAAGGCTACAAAGAACATGCCGATAGAAAATCTGAAAAATCAGGATACTGAAATAACCGTGAGAGAAGCGCTTAGAGACGCTATGGCCGAAGAAATGCGTTTAGACGATACGGTCTTTTTAATGGGTGAAGAAGTGGCACAGTATCAGGGCGCTTATAAAGTAAGTCAGGGCCTATTAGAAGAATTTGGAGAAAAACGAGTAATTGACACACCTATTACCGAACATGGCTTTACAGGTTTAGCTATTGGCGCGGCTTTTGGAGGATTAAAACCCATCGTAGAATTCATGACATTCAATTTTGCACTTCAAGCGATGGATCAAATAATCAATTCTGCTGCAAAAACCTTGTATATGTCTGGTGGTCAAATGGGAGCACCGTTAGTCTTTAGAGGACCAAATGGAGCCGCTTCGCGTGTCGGTGCCCAGCATAGTCAAGATTTCGCTTCATGGTATTCTCACATACCCGGGTTAAAAGTTTGCGCCCCCTACTCGGCTGATGACGCAAAGGGTCTATTAAAATCAGCGATAAGAGACCCTAATCCAGTTATTTTTTTAGAAAATGAGATATTATATAATAAAAAATTTCCGATCATAGAAAACTCAGAGGAGATAATCCCTTTGGGTAAAGCAAAAATAAGGAGAGAAGGGTCAGATATAACCATTGTAAGTTTTAGTATTGGTGTGGATCATGCCATACACGCAGCAGAGATATTAGAAACTAAAGGCATAAGTGCAGAAATTATAGATTTAAGAACCTTGAGGCCTATGGATTATGAAACAGTTTTGACTTCTGTTATGAAAACTAACCGCTGCATTACGGTTGAAGAAGGATTTCCAATTGGCTCAATTGGAAATCACCTAGCAGCGGTAATTATGGAAAAGGCATTCGACTATCTAGATGCGCCGATACTAAATTGTACGGGAAAAGATATACCGATGCCATATGCATCAAATTTAGAAAAACTAGCCTTGATAACCGTCGAAGAAATTGTTGAACAAGCTTTGAAAGTTACTTACCACCAGGAGCGCATAAAATGACTATAGATATTTTAATGCCAGCGCTTTCGCCAACAATGGAAGTAGGAACCCTAGCAAAATGGATGGTCAAAAAAGGAGATATTATCAAGGCTGGAGACCTTTTAGCTGAAATTGAAACAGACAAAGCAATTATGGAATTTGAGGCAGTAGATGAAGGTACAATTCTTGAATTGTCAGTAAAAGAGGGACAGACAGATATACCAGTAAACTCCGTTATTGCAAAAATTACTGGTGAAACCATAGAAAAACCAACAAATAATAAAAAATCTCAGAAACCTTTGGCTGAGGTTAATCTCGACGTCGACAATCTCAAGATTAAAGAAAACTTACTTTCCAATATCGAACAAATCAATAATGCCGAAAACAAGAAAAATAGAATTTTTGCAACTCCTCTAGCTAGAAGAATAGCAAAAGAAAAGAATATTGATTTAAGCAAAATAAATGGATCAGGCCCTCGGGGTCGCATTATTAAAGCTGATATTGATAACCTCTCTAATACAAATGGGTCAATACAATTTAAGACTGATGAAACAAATCTTTCAGAAAAAAGCATTAGTCAAAAAGTTTTAGAAAACTACGCTGGCAGAGATTACACAAAAATCGAAATTGATAGTATGCGCAAGACAATTATTTCCCGGTTAACAGTAGCTAAACAAACTATACCACATTATTATCTTAGACGTGATATTAGAGTAGACTCTTTAAGCAGTTTAAGATCGCAAATGAATGAGGGCTTAAGAAAAAGAGAAATAAAAATATCAATTAATGATTTTATTATTAAAGCCTGTGCGAGCGCGTTACAAGAAGTCCCAGAATGTAACGTTATTTGGGGCGGTGATAAAATAATAAAATTCAAAGCCTCTGATATAGCAGTGGCCGTAGCAATCGAAGGAGGCCTAATTACACCTGTCTTATTTGACTTAGAAAAAAAAGGTTTAATAGATATTTCTGTTGAGATGAAATCTCTAGCTGAAAGGGCTAGAAATAAACAGTTAAAACCCAATGAATATCAAGGTGGAAGCTTTTCTATTTCAAGCTTGGGAATGATGGGAGTTAAGAATTTTGATGCAGTTATTAATCCTCCTCATGGGTCAATACTGGCAGTAGGAGCCGTTCAAAAACGGCCATATTTTACCCAAGAAGGGACTTTATGTAGTCAGGATGTAATTTCGGTAACCTTATCAGCAGATCATAGGATGATTGATGGCGCAATAGGTGCGAAATTCTTAGATAGAATTTCATACAATATAGAGAATCCAGGTCTTATGTTAGTCTAAGAAGCTGTTTTACTTAACTTCTTTTAACAACTGATCCATAGTTAATGCTGGCTGATCACATCCAGCCTCGCCAACTATTCTTGCAGGAACTCCCGCGACTGTTTTACATTTAGGTACATCTTTTAAGACAACTGATCCGGCGGCTATTCTACAACAATTCCCTATTTTGATATTGCCTAAAACTTTTGCACCCGCTCCAATCAACACACCATCCCCAACTTTGGGGTGTCGATCCTTTTCATTCTTACCAGTCCCACCAAGAGTTACTGAATGTAACATTGATACATTATCTCCAACGACGGCCGTCTCACCAATTACAATCGAATGAGCGTGATCAATCATCAATCCTTTCCCTATTTTAGCTGCAGGATGAATATCAATGCTGTACACCTCAGAACATCGATTTTGGATAAAATATGCCAAATCCTTTCTATCTGCCCTCCAAAGAAAATTAGCCACTCTGTAGCATTGTAATGCCTGAAACCCTTTATAATACAAAAAGGGTTGTAGAAACTTATTACAAGCAGGATCCCTTTCATAGAAAGCGATAAGATCAGCTCTTGCAGAGTGAATTATATCGGGTTCATCATTGTATGCATCGGTAAAAACCCGCATAAGTAACTCTTCAGAAATCTCCACAGATTTGATTTTGCTTGATAATCTAAACGCCAGAGCCCGATCCAAAGAGTTATGATTTAAAATGGAAACATGGGCCACACTAGCCATAAGAGGCTCTAGTGCAACTAGGGCGTTAGCATCATCCCTTATCCGTGACCAAACAGGATCGATAGCGGCTATATTTACTCTATGTTCGCCCATGATAATTTTCCTTATTTTCCCAAAACTATCAAATTTTACACAAACAATCTATACATTTTATAAATTAAGAAAACTAACCAGAATGATTTAACGATTGGAATAACGTAGGATCTAAACTAGTTTGATTAAATGTTGGGCCGTTTACTAACACTGAAACTGCATCATGGCTGTGTAAACTTTCTTGATGATTTACCACAACTCTAAAATCAGTAACAGATTCAAGAGCTTGTAACTGCTCACACAATAAACGCGCAGCATCTTCTACGAATATTGGATTAGATGCATTTAGCTCCGCAAATGCCTGCTCATCTTCTCTCTTTACCATTACCTGAGTTTCGGTCGGAATAGCTTCCCTGCATAAGAGTATCAATTCTTCGATACTGAATGTTTTATTTGGAGATACTAAAGCCGATATTCTGGCTATTGATCTTTGCGAATGTGGTGTCGCCAACTGTCTTCTTTCAGATCGCGCATGCTCGGAAAGCTCTAAAGAGCAAGGGCAAGTGGAGGAATATACATAATCTAGGTGAACTATATTGGAACAAACATTATCTTTATCCAATACTTCTAAAGCCACATTATAATACTGGAAGCCCTCCAAACTCGAACGTAACGATTTTTTAAGCATTGGAAAAGAGAAGCGGATTTGAATACGCGCATCCAAACTATCTAAGTCGTCTTTATAATCATTTAAAGCATTCTCTACCACTTTGAAATTAAAAGTATCCTTAGAATGTTTATAAAACGAACGCATTATTCGGCTCATATTTATACCCTTTTTATTAGCATCTAAAGAAACTGTACCAGTCACCGAAGTTTCAAGAGTTAATAAGTTACCATCTGCGCTTTTATACGTGAGCGGCATTTTGAAATTCGAAATACCGACATGTTGAATTTGTTTCTTAGATCCTCTTATCAAACTTGGCTCACCATTCTGTAGATCTGGTAGTGTTTCTACGTATTCTGAAGAGGCCTCAAAATCATCATTGTAATCACGGCTTAAGGGCTCTTCATTTTGCTGGCCTTCTCGCTGATAGTCATCGAGCACTTTCGATACTGGATTAATTTCTTTATTTTGTATGTTCATTTTTTAATTCCTTCGGACCGGGATTATCTTATAGATGGTATCGTTATTAAAAAAATCCAGTCTAAATTGTAATTAACATAAATGTTTTGATCAGCCTATTATAACTCTAAAGTAGTTTGTGAAACACTTAAGCTCAAGAATTTGGTGGGATAGAATAAGTCATCGAGGCTCTGGCTACCGGTTTTGTACTGCCTTCAGAGTAAATTAAGACATCACCAACACACAAATTTTTTCCTAATTTCAAAAGACGTGTTTTAGCTATTAAATCTACTTCTGCTTCTGGTTTACGCATAAAATCCAACGAACAGTTAGTCGTCACAGCGAGAGAAACTGGACCAATTCTAGACATTGTTAATATATATAATGATATGTCTGCCAAAGAAAACATTGTGGGACCAGAAACGGTGCCTCCTGGTCTTAAATGACTATCATCAATTTTATGCCTAACCACCAATGAAGTTTCACTTAATTCGTCAATTCCGAAATTTTTAGCCTGCTGAGGGAAAGTTTCTGTCAGCAATGACATTATTTCGCTCGCTGACATTTTTAATGATGACATTTTTTTTCCTTTTTATTAAGAGTTCTAATAATACAGAATAAGTTAGAAAATCAATCTACTAAATCGACAGGATAATATTATGAATATCAAACTAGTTTTTAGAATACAGGCAATCTTAAATTTGTTAAATGGAATTGGTGCGCTTGTACTTACAAGAGTTTTTCTGGAAGCTGGAAACTTTCAAGTTACAGAGGATCTAACTACCTTAGGTCAATTTTTAGCGGTAACTTTAATAATCCTTGGAATTATTGCTTGGAGAATTCCTGATCTTGCTGGCGATTCAATCAATTCATTTGGAAAACTTTTTGCTATGACTAATGGATTATGGGTTATCATCATAGGGTACCACATTATAAATGGTCAAGCATCCGGTCCAACACCTTATGTGAACATTGTGCTTATTGCAATTATGTCGATTTTATTTTTCACTCAAAGTAGTAAGAATGATTAATACTATTCAAGATCAGTAGGCGATGTCTATCCATTTTGAATTAGATATTTTAAATTTGAAAAGTCGTCGTTAACATAATACTATTTAAAGGCTTTTGTAGGGGATGATATGTCTGATAAACTTTTACACCGCAAAGACACGAATGCGATAACAACACTAACTTTGAACAGTCCCAATTCTTTAAATGCTCTCTCAAATGATATGCTAGATCAATTACAAACTGAATTAGATTCTGTAAAACGAAATTCAAATATAAGGGTTATTATCATTAATGGATCTGGTAAAGCCTTCTGCGCAGGTCATGATTTAAAAGAAATGACTTTAAGTAGGCAAGATAAGGATGGAGGAAAAGCAGCTTTCAAAGCACTTTTTGATAAATGTTCGAAAATGATGCAAACAATTTCCACTCTCCCGCAGCCCGTCATTGCCGAAGTCCACGGAATAGCTACTGCTGCTGGATGCCAACTTGTAGCATCTTGCGATTTAGCAGTAGCGGATGAAGATACTAAATTTGGTGTAAACGGTGTTAATATTGGTTTATTTTGCTCAACCCCAATGGTAGCTCTATCGAGAAATATTCCTCGAAAAAAAGTTTTTGAAATGCTTACAACCGGTGAATTTATAAACTCTAAAACAGCTTTTGCCTTAGGATTAATTAATAAAATAGCTTCCTCATCTCAATTAAACACTGAGACTTTAAAATTAGCACAAAAAATTGAGAGTAAATTGGGGTCTGCGGTAAAAATTGGTAAAGAAGCTTTTTATAAACAAATAGAAATGCCTCTAGAGCAAGCTTATCAGTATACTGGAGATGTAATGGTAGAAAATATGTTGCATAGAGATACTGAAGAAGGTGTTTCCGCCTTTATAGAGAAGCGTGACCCCAAATGGGAGCAATAACGTTAAGAGTTTATATCACCAAATTTTTCTTCGAGATATTGCAACAAAGGCTCTTCATCAGGTTGTCCTCCGATCGCATGAGAAATCGTAGCCTCAGGTGTTCTTAATCCTCCATATTTTTGGACATTCTCTTTCAGCCAGTCTATTGCATCACTAACATTTCCATACTCAAAAGCGTTATCAAGATTGGGCAAATCTGCTCTCATGGCTTTATGTAAGCAACCAGCATAAATATTTCCAAGACTGTAGGTGGGAAAATATCCAAATAAGCCTACAGACCAATGAACATCCTGAAGCACCCCATTGGAAGCACTATCAACAGGAAATCCAAAATCACGTAGAAACGCTTCGTTCCATGCCGCTTCTAAATCTTCAGCTCTCAGATCATCATTAATTAATGCTTTTTCAAGCTCAAACCGAAGCATAATATGTAAATTATATTGAACTTCATCTGCCTCTGTCCTGATAAATCCATTTCGAATTCCATTCACACATTTATAAAAATCATCCGCATTTTTTATTCCAAAGTCACCAAATAAACCAAGCATTTCCCTATGCAAAAATTTAGTGAATGCTCGGCTTCTACCTATCTGATTTTCATAAATCCTAGATTGACTTTCATGAACTCCCATTGAGACCCCGGAACCTAAGGGAGTGAATAAAAAATCTTTGTTAATATTTTGTTCATAAGTGGCATGTCCAACTTCATGAATAGTCGAATAAAGGCAATTAAAGGGATCATTTTCTGATACTCTAGTTGTAATACGAACATCATTGCCAGATCCTGAAGAAAAGGGATGAACAGCTAAATCTAAACGACCTCGGTCAAAATCATATCCGAATGCCAAGGCTAACTTTCTTGATAATTGTAACTGTATTTTCTTGGGAAACCGCCCAATTACTTCTGGCACTTCATCTGAGATTAAAGCTTTTTCTCTAATCTCAATTAACCTGGGACGCATTCTATTAAAAATACTTTCTAAATCTTGCGAATTCATTTCTGGTTCAAAATCATTCAATAAACTATCGTATAACGTAGTAGAGGAAAGCATCCGTGCCTCTTGTCTTTTTAAATTTAATACCTCTTTAAGTATCGGTAAAAACATTGAAAAATCATCTTTTGATCTTGCTTCAGCCCAAACGCCTTGGCTTTTTGAGGTTGTAATTGCCAGATAAGAAGCAAAATCTATTGGAATTTTTAAGGCTCGATTATAATCTCTTCTAATATACCTAACTTGAGAAGATTCAAACTCTGTTAAATTTTCAGAGTCAATTGACTCTAGCCACTCTCCAATTCTAGGATCTATTTTTCTCTCATGTAGAGTAGCACTTAAATGACCCATCCATTGAGCTCTTTGCTCAATAGAACCTTTTGGCATCATAGTTTCTTGATCCCAACCCAAAAATCCATTTATCTGACTCAGGGCTGTAGTTTGTTTAACGAAATCAAAAAGTTTAAGTAAATTTGTCATTTAAATTTCTTTACGAAGTTACTGATTGTCTAACTGGAAAATATATCTGGGATCTTAAACATTGGACTGTAACCATAATCAAAACAGCTCCGAACTGATGTAAGAGAGCCCACCCCATTGGAGCGGCATAAAGGATAGTAACAATTCCCATCAACATCTGTAAAAATATTGTTCCTAAAACTAAATTAGCTAGTCGCGAAGTAAGCGTGAAAGACGACGCCCTACATTTCCACCAAACATAAAATGCGTAAATCATCGTAAGATATCCTAAAATTCTATGATTGAATTGAACTAAAGCAGGATTTTCTGTGAAGTTTATGAGGAAGGGACTATAATCAAAACTTTCAGATGGAAATACCTCCCCATTCATTAGCGGCCAATCAGTATAGCCACGCCCAGCATCTATACCAGCCACAAGGGCGCCAAGTAAAATTTGCGCAAACACCAAACCGAGTAATATGTTTACCGATAATAATAACTTTCCTTCACGCTCTCTACGAGATCTTAACTTCTCCTGGTCATCTTTATTTGTTTGAAGAATATACCAAGTGATCAAAGAGATAATTAAAAAAGCCAGTCCTAAATGTATCGCCAATCTGTACGAAGCAACATCAACCATTCTACCAGTCAAACCCGATGATACCATCCACCAGCCTATAAACCCTTGAAGGCCTCCCAACACTCCTAAGATTCCTGCCCTTGAAATCCATAATTTATCCAATTTTTTAGAAAAATATAACCAAATAAAACCAACCAACCATATGACACCAACAATTCGACCTAATTGTCGATGTCCCCACTCCCACCAATAAATTACTTTAAAATCTTCCAAGCTCATTGATTTATTTTGAATTTGATATTCTGGTATCATTTTGTATTTATCAAATTCCAGTTGCCACATTTCTAAACCTAGCGGTGGTAAAGCTCCTAAGATTGGCTTCCATTCAGTTATTGAAAGCCCACTATCAGTTAAACGAGTTAATCCACCGATAACAATCATCCCTGACACAAACGCAAATAATATTGAAAGCCACATTTTTATTGCTCTTTTTGAACTTGAAGAACTAAAACTTACTTCAGTTCCTAGAGAACCATGATCTAAAGGCTTTTCGCTTTCCACTTCTTCAAAAATAGATCTTTTCTCAGTCATTTAATGCTCCTTAAAGTATAAAATATCGTGAGATATTAAATAGACAAGCGCGTCAATCACGCGCACGTTTATCACGACTCAATGCTTTTCTAATACCATGAAAAATTCGGACATCAGAATCGCTTAGCATTAAGTTGGAAAATAACGATTTAAAATGTAATCTCATTGAATCAGATTTTTCCTCTGGCCAAAAAAACCCTTTATTTTCTAAATCAGCCTCATATGCGTTAATCAATATATTTACATCACCGCTTTTCGCTAATTTTTGGACATTTTTATTTTTTTTTGGATCTTCGCCACCATTTCTCCATTCATACGCATTTAATAATACCGATTGAGCTAAATTAAGAGATGGAAATTTTGGGTTGACAGGTATTGAAATTATTTCTTGAGAAAGTGTAGCATCCTTGTTCGACAATCCAGCTCGCTCTGGGCCAAAAAGCACCCCTACTCGCTCGCCTTTTTCAATTAAATTTCGGGCCTTTTTCATTGCTTTTTCAGGTGAACTTACTTCCTTACTTAATCCTCTAATTCTTGCAGTGGTCGAAAAAACATACGTTAGATCAGAAATAGCTTCACTCGTTTTATCAAATATGGACGCCTCATCCAATAATCGCCCCGCACCACTAGCCATGACAACCGCTTTTTGATTTGGCCAACCATCTCTTGGCCTAACAATTCGGAGGCGGTCCAATCCAAAATTCCACATAGCTCTCGCTGAAGCGCCAATATTTTCGCCCATCTGCGGCTCAACAAGTATAATAGTTGGTTGGGGGTAGTTTTTTAAATCATTAATAGTTTTTGCCATGAAATTGATCAAACTCTTTAATTTATATTTTTTCCATCGTAATTGCTATGCCTTGACCAACTCCTATACACATGGTTGCTAAAGCTTTGTCACCGGCTTTATCAAGCTGTAGAGCTGCAGTACCCGCAATTCTCGCACCGCTCATGCCTAATGGATGACCAAGTGCGATAGCTCCACCATTCGGATTGACACGTGGATCATGATCACTAATTCCTAATAGACGCAAAGAAGCTAATCCCTGTGACGCAAAAGCTTCGTTAATTTCTATCACACTTAAATCTTCATGATTCCAATTCGATATCCCCAATACTTTTTTTGAGGCAGGAAATGGTCCTATTCCCATTATTTGAGGTTCGACTCCAACTGTCGCGCCAGCCACAATTCTAGCAATGGGGTTTAAATTATGGTCTTTAATTGCTTTTTCACTGGCAATTATCAAGCAAGCTGCACCATCGTTGACTCCAGAAGCATTACCCGCTGTTATGCATCCGCCCTTTCTAAATGGCGTTGGTAATTTAGACAATTTATCCATCGAAGATAATCTTAGATGCTCGTCTTCTTGAAAAATAATATCTTCACTCTTCTTTTGAGGAATGATAACGGGTGTTATTTCTTTATGAAAACGCTTGTTTTTTTTGGCATTATTTGCCTTTTCTTGACTCCAAAATGCAAACTTATCCTGATCTTCTCTGGTGATTTTAAATTTTTCCGCTACATTTTCGCCAGTTTCAGGCATACTGTCAGTACCGTAAAGTTCTTTCATTCGGGAATTTACAAATCGCCAACCAATTGTCGTATCAAATATTTCATTTTGTCTTGAGAAAGCATTTGACGCTTTAGGCATCACAAAGGGTGCTCGTGACATGCTTTCAACGCCTCCAGCTAAAATTAGATCAGCCTCGCCAGATTTGACTGCTCGTGCAGCACTAATTACAGCATCCAGGCCGGAACCACATAAACGATTGATAGTCATACCTGGGACTTCGATTGGGACACCTGCTAATAAAGATGCCATTCGCGCTACATTTCGATTATCTTCTCCAGCTTGATTAGCACAGCCGTAATAAACATCATCAACTTTTGCCCAATCTAAACTTTTATTTCTTTCCTGTAAGGCCTTAATTGGAATAGCTGCTAAATCATCTGTTCTAACATTAGAGAGAGATCCACCATACCTTCCAATTGCAGTCCTGATATAATCACAAATAAAAGCTTCACCCATATTTTGTCTCCAAATTTGCTACTCATTTTCGAGCACTTTATTTAATCTAACATCTTCGCTTTAAAAATTCATGTACAATATTAACAATTATTGGTGATAACATTGGCGTTATTTCATGCCCCATACCTGATATAATCCTCAACTCAGAACCTTTTACCAAAGATGAAATCTCCTTACCTTCTTCGGGCAAAACTAATACGTCATCCTCACCATGAATTACCAGGCAAGGTAAATCAATTAACTTCAAAGCTTCTCTACGATCTCCAAAAGAAAAAATAGCAGAAAACTGTCTATTGACACCCTCGCTATCTGCACCTCGATCATAAGCCTTTCCAGCTAAATCTCTCACATAATCCTCAGAAACTGGGAATTTAGGATTACCCCATAAACTATTTTCATATACAGCATTAGAAATATATTCATCCTTGCCGATATGATCCAAAGCAACTTGCTTAATTCGGTTCGAATCCACCAATTTCGCAGCAGACATTACAATTGTGGCTGAGATCAAACGGTGTGGGTAATTTATTGCCAGTACTTGAGTTATGACACCACCTAGAGACATCCCAAATATATGTGCCTTTGCAATATCAAGTTCATTCATCAAACCAATAACATCCAAAGCCATATCATCTAAAGAATACGCCGGCATAATTTTTTGACCTGAGTCAATTTTCTTAATTATACTTTGCTTGTCATAAGGTACGCCATTAAGTGGGCACCTTGAAGATAACCCAATATCACGGTTATCAAAAATAATTACGCGATAACCTACCTCTACTAATCCACTAATGAAATTCTTTGGCCAGTGTATTAATTGACTGCCTAGCCCTCTAATTAACACTAATGCAGGATCAGTATTATCTCCATAATCCTCATACTCGATATAAATACTATTAACTAAAATTTGCAAAAATTTAATTCCTTAACCAAAGTAAATTATGAATATTTTAGCTGATCTGTTTTTCCAAAAGAAATTCATGAATACATTCAATATGCTTTGCACCAATACCACAACATCCGCCAACAATATTTATTTTTCGATCAATCCATTTTTCTGATGCTTTTGCATAGTCTCTTGGAGATATCACACCATCAAAAATCCATTCAGGGTTTTTATAGATGCCAGAATGGGCATAAACACCAACATAAGTAGACCAATGCGTTTCAACAAGATCTAGGCATTCTGAGATTATATCAACTTCTGTGTGCATAATATTTAATAATGGTATATTTTTTTTATCAAGTTCAATTAAAGCATCTTTCAGAAGTGTATCTGTCATGAGTAAACAAATTTCTCCATTATCATTTTTTCGACAACTCAATCCCACCCAAACGGGCAAACCAGAAGTTCGAGCAGCATCCAAAGTTATCAACGTAAATTCCAGATCTGACATCATTTCAAGCATGATTAGATCAGCTCCAGAGTCAGCCATTATTTTTGCCTGCTCTGCAATATCATCATATAATTCATTTCTATCAGGCAAGCCTTCTGGCCATCTCCAATAAGAAATTCCACCTGCTACCAAGACATTGTTTTTATTGGCTAATTTTCTAGCTTCGATAGCTAATTTTACAGCTTTAGAATTATATTCTTCAAATAAATGATCCTCGCCAGCATCTGTTAAAGCATGTTTGTTAGTAGCAAATGTATTACTGATGATAATTTCCGCCCCACGGTCGATGTAATCCAAATGAATTTGTCTAATGATATCTGGATCACTCAAAGCTCCACCACCATTCCAGGCGTTTTTTAATTGTGGCACACCTCTTCTTTCAGCTTCTGTTCCAGTCGCACCATCAATCAAAATGGTTTCTTCCAACTCAAATCTTTTTATAAATTTTGAATATCTATTCATACTCTACCTTTGAGTTTAGCGATTTCAGCTATATGTTCAGGACCCACACCACAACATCCTCCAATTATTTGAGCCCCACTGCCAATCCAGGACTCCGCCTCACTGCAATAAAACTCAGGTAAAATTTCATCAACAAATTGCCAGTGAGGTTTAATAAAATAACCAGCATTGGGATATGCCCCTACTACTCCAGAATGGCCTTCAGAGATTTCTTTGACTGCTTGATTAGTCACTTTTAAATCCGAATGCATAACCAAAATCGGCCCATCATGAATTTGACTACATTCAAGAACTATTTCGCTAAATTTCTTAAATAAAAGAGAATTGCTTTTTTCATCGATACTTTCTTGAACCCCGTGCATCAATTCACTACTTGATTGATCAATAGCACAAGAAATAGATAACCAGATTGGAAGATTAACCGCAGCTGAACTTTCAATAGCTGCTTCTACTATTTCAGGCTCAGAGGCCAGCGTTTCAAGAATTATCAAATCAACACCTTCATCTGCTAAAATCTTTGTTTGCAGATCGAAACCTGGTCGAAGCTCTGGAACTCCCAATTTACGCCAGCTACCATAGGTGGAGACAGAACCTGCTACTGCCACATTTTTTGCTGAATTATCAGCAACTTCTCTCGCTAACCTAACTCCAGCCTTGTTCCATTCTTCAATTTTGTCACTTAAATTGGCTTCATTCATAGCCGTTGGAGGCGTAGCGTAGGTGTTTGCGGTGATTACATCAGCTCCGGCACTTACGTAGCTATCATGAACCTTCATAACTAAATCCGGATTTTCCACCGAGCAGCGTCCACACCATAATGCGCTATCCATTGGAGCGCCGATGCGCTCTAATTCACCTCCAGTGCCTCCATCAAGAATGACAATTCCATTGTTGTTTAGGGTATCTTCAATATGACCATACGACACTGTTTTGGTTCCTATCATTCACTCTTGGAGCACGGTAAAAAGAAATGAATATATGTCAACATGAATTTAATCTACAAACGCTCTTTCTACCACGTAAGTAGATGGGTTATTATTTGCACCCTCAGTCAACCCAAAGTCTTCAAGAATTGATTTTGTATCCTTCAACATTTCCATAGAACCACAGATCATTCCCCTATCTTCACAGTTAGAGATTTTTGGTAGATTCAAGTCAGAAAAAATTTTTCCAGACCTGAGAAGATCTGTAATTCTACCTTTTACTTCAAATTTATCCCGTGTCACGCTTTGATAATGTTTCAACCGTTTAGAAACTACCTCACCTACCAACGGGTCCTCTTGAGCTAATTTGATTAAATCCTGACCATATTTGAGATCATCAACATTTCTACATGAATGACACAAAATAATTGTTTCAAATTTTTCATATGTTTCAGGGTCTCTAATCAAACTAGCAAATGGAGCAATGCCAGTCCCAGTTGAAAATAGATAGAGCCGTTTACCAGGTAGGAGAGCATCATTAACTAATGTCCCTGTTGGTTTTCGGCGCATAATAATCGTGTCATTTATTTTGATTTTTTGCAAATGTTGAGTAAGGGGGCCGTCCTCGACTTTAATCGAATAAAATTCTAATTCCTCATCCCAAGAAGGGCTGGCAATTGAATAAGCTCTAAAAATTGGCTTTTCAGCATTTGGAAGGCCAATCATAACAAACTCACCAGACCTAAATCTAAAACTGGACGGTCTAGAGATTCTAAACTTGAACAATCGATCTGTGTAATGTTGGACAAAGGTTACTTTTTCACTAAATACTCCAGCAGGAATTTCAAAAACTGGTTCACTCATTTAATAACCTTTATTATCTTATTACATGAAATAACGTCTCGACGAGTATCTTAGCATTTAAATTAAGTGACTGATCAGATATTTTTTAAATATAATTTCTCAAAATGGATAGTTATTGTTTCGTAATTTACTACCCATTAATCTCTATAAACGCAATAAATGAAACCATTTTTTGTGATCAAATATCTCTAAATGTATGGGTAATATACATTGGTATTATTTAAATCAGCGAATTGGTTCCATTTCAATATAAATATTTTAATCAAAACGAAATCGTATTAAAAGTAGTTTAAATATAGTTTCAGAAAGAAATAAACCATGCAGTTTCATTTGAACGGCTTTCAACCCGGAGACCCAGAAGCGGTTTTTGAAAAAAAAGATTTTTCTGTCTCTCAAAAAGATCGCGCACTACCTCAGACTGTTGATGTTCTCATAATAGGGTGCGGCCCAGCAGGACTTACATTAGCTGCACAACTCTCAAAGTTCTCCGATATTAAGACGGTTATCGTCGATCAAAAACCAGATAGATTAATTTTAGGACAAGCTGACGGTGTCGCATGTAGAACGATGGAAATGTTCGAAGCATTTGGTTTTAGTGAAAAGGTTTTAAAAGAAGGTTATTGGGTAAACGAAACTGCTTTTTGGAAACCAGATGACAAAGATCCTAATAAAATAATAAGAAATAGCAAAATTCAGGACACGGAAGACGGATTGTCAGAGTTTCCGCATATGGTATTAAACCAAGCACGAGTACATGATTTTTACCTTGATTTAATGAAAAAATCACCAACAAATTTAGAGCCTCATTATTCTAGAAAGCTGCTTTCGGTAAAGATAAATAATTCAGAAAACCAAAATGAGAAGCATCCTGTAACCGCATTCTTTGAACACTCAGATAACAATAAAATAAAAGAAACAGTTTCAGCAAGATATATTATCGGCTGTGATGGAGCTCGAAGTGTAGTTAGAAAGTCATTAAAACTCTCTTTTAAGGGTGATTCAGCAAATCAAGGCTGGGGTGTAATGGACGTTCTAGCAATAACAAATTTTCCCGACGTAAGGTTAAAAGCAATTATTCATTCTGCTAATCAGGGTAATTTACTGATAATACCTCGAGAAGGTGGTTATCTGATAAGACTTTATATTGAACTTGAAAAATTAAATGCTAATGAAAGAATAGCTCATAAAAACGTTACATCAGATCATCTGATAGCAGCAGCTAAGAGAATTTTGCACCCTTACACGATCGAAATTAAAGAAATTGTATGGTGGTCCTTATACGAAATAGGGCAAAGACTTTGTGACAAATTTGATAATGTTCCTGTTGATAATGAAGATACACATATTCCGAATGGATTTATTGTGGGTGATGCCTGTCACACTCATAGTCCACAGGCCGGTCAGGGGATGAATGTCTCAATGCGAGATAGTTTTAACCTTGGTTGGAAATTAGCATCTGTTATTCAAAATAAGTGCTCTCCCAATATTTTACGCACGTACTCATCAGAGAGGCGCACAGTTGCAAAAGAACTAATAGATTTTGATCGAAAATTTGCAAAAATGTTTAGTGCAAAACCCAAGACAGCTAATAGCAATCAAAAGGATAATGTAGATCCAAAAGAATTTCAAAAGTATTTTGAAAAGCATAGTGGTTTTACCGCAGGTACGGCAATTCAATATTATCCTTCAATCATCTCGAGCAACTCTAAACACCAACATCTGGCTTTAGGTTTAAAAGTTGGAATGCGCTTTCATTCAGCTCCTGTTATAAGGGTTGCAGATGTTAAACCCATGGAATTAGGTCATACTATTAAAGCCGATGGACGATGGCGATTTTTTATATTTGCAAACTCTGATAAACCTGAAAATCCAATATCCGCAACAAATGCATTAATTGATTTTCTAAGAGATAATAAAAATTCACCTATAGTAAAATTCACTAAACCTTATGAAGACATTGATAGTATTTTTGATGTAAGAGTAATTTTTCAACAATCACATAGAGAGATTAATCTTGAAAAAATTAATCCTTTTCTTTTACCATTAAAAGGAAAATTAGGATTACGCGATTATGAAAAAATATTTTGTATCGGAAGAAAAAATGGTGAAGATATTTTTAAAATGCGCGAGATTAGCAAAGAAACAGGATGCTTAGTAGTTGTAAGGCCTGATCAGCATGTAGCTAACATTTTACCCTTAAAAGCTTTCAACGAAATTAGTGAATTTTTTGATAAGTTTATGACGAAGAGATAGTTGATTAGCTATTCAAATGGCCTGTCCAAACAGGACCAGTATCAAAATTATTTCTCCAAATCACATACGCCATAACAGGACAATTATGAGTTCTCATAGCATGAGGTTGATTACTTTTATGCTCACTTACGCCCCCTTCTCTCAAAATCTTATTATCCTCTCCTACCTTCATAAATTCCGCTTCACCGGCTATCGTTAAGTACATTTCTTCTCCCGGATGGTTATGCCATGGATAAAAAAGATGCGGGGGCATATACACAACAAATGCATGCATTTTTAAGCTAAAAAACGGTGCATTTGGACCTATTAAACAGTAACAGCCAAATCGTTCCATAAAGTCTTTACCAATATCCGTATCTTTATAAGTTTCCCTCCAATGCGCAAAAGGCGACGCTTCAATAAATGCATCACGAAAAATTTGATACTTTTTCGTAAATAAATCTGTTTCTTTTTTCAGTAAAGTAGATGGAATAATATGATTAGGCGATAAATCTTGAGGCTGGATATCATCTGGAAACTCACAAAAATCGTTAACAAGTGGATGATTTTTATGAACGCTCTCTGCTATCTTAATCAAATTGTTAAAAACCGTTTTTAACATTAATAAAATCCATTTCTTTATAATAATAAGTTAACAATCTTGTGCGGTTTTACGAACTTCAAATTTGTTAATCCAATGGAGCATGTAACTTCGAACATTCAGTTACAATTCCTCCACGGTTTCCAATTTCTATACTACCATATCTTTGCTTGAAACAGTTTGGCAAGGGACGATCATCAGCTAATGACAGCCATAATCTAAGAAGATGGCGTTTTTCATTTGCTTCATTCCAGTCCAAAAAACCTGTCCGATCATGTAATTGAGAATGATTATATACAAATTGCATATCACCAGGTCTAAGGCGCATTTTAATAAATAGATTGGGATCATTTGCAACCTTATCAAAATAATCCAAGGCCTTAATGTGACTTGGGGTCAATCGCATAGCAGACGAAAACCTTTGAGCACTGTTTATATACTGCCGCTGATAAAAGACTGTCAACTTTTGGTAATGCCAATTTAACGGCGGTATTGTCATATATGGTTGCATATTTGGGGGTATTTCACCCCTTCTGTCTGTTGCAATTGGTTCAAATAGCAGTTCTAACAAATCAGGCTCGTTTTTTCGCATTTCATTATAAATTGTTTCGACACTTACAAGAAGACTATCGCCACCTTCTTTAGCATCCTTCAAACACAAAAGTGCAACCACATCTGAACTATCCGTATGAAAGCTTTGTCTCGCACTTGTTTGATAAATCCGAACTCCGGGATTCTTAGAATCCAACCCCAGGTCGCGAACATGTCCTAGAATATGTCCTTGAGAATTTTGCGATCGTGCTGACCCCAAATGAGCTCCAATTCCACAAAATATAGTTGCAGTCATCTCTTGCGAATAATCCCCAACTGGTAAACCACGAAGCACCTCTACGCCCAAACCATGATTTAATTTATTTGCCAATAAAGACAAATGCTTTGAAAAATTCGGAAGTGGAAATTCCTCCTTTGTTATTTCGCCAATATCTCGAGACAAGGATAAGTAGTGAAGGGCTGCCACCTCTAATTCTGTAATTTGCTCTTTGGTTAATGTTATTAACCATTCATCCATTCTTTTTTGAAGATCCACACCCTTCCACGCTGAAGGTCCAATGATCTCAACCGGAATGTCATCTAAAATAGACAAAAGTACTCCAATACTCCCGATGAATGGGATATGTTACCAACAATATTTCAAAACGCACTCAAATTATATGCATCAAATATTTTACATTGAAAATGCCAACATTAAATTTTATTTAAAATGTGCCTATAATATTTTACATTTTTTAAGGAAAAATCAGTGAAAACATCGGCGAGAGTGGTTGTCATTGGGGGTGGCGTAGTCGGCTGCTCAGTACTTTATCATTTAGCGAAAAATGGATGGAACGATGTAATGTTACTTGAACGGCAAGAACTGACTTCTGGATCAAGTTGGCACGCAGCCGGGGGTCTTTTTACTACTACTAGGCCAAATTCTGTTGCTGAATTACATAATTATACTTTTCAAATATATAGAGACCTGGAACACGAAAGTGATCAGAGTTGCGGGTTTCACCATACAGGTGGCCTCAACATTTGTCGGACTGAAGAAGAAATTTCAAGTAATCAAGCAATGCAAAGCGCCTGTCGACGACTTGGAATAGAAAGTCATTTTATTTCTAAGGAAGAAGCGAAAAAAAGAGCGCCAATTCTCGATACTTCCTTTTTTCTAAATGCCTTATGGGAAGAGAATGGAGGTCACGTTGATCCTGCTTCCGCCACACAAGCTTTTGCAATTGCTGCTCGTAAATTAGGGGCTACCATCTATCGTAAAACACCCGTCCTAGGCACCACCCAACTTCCTGATAAATCTTGGGAAATTAAAACAAATAATGGTAATATCAAAACTGAATTTTTGGTGAATGCTGCTGGCTTATGGGGAAGAGAGGTTGGTAGAATGGCTGGAGTTGAATTGCCTTTATTACCTGTGGAGCACCATTACCTTGTAACTGAAAGCATGCCAGATATTGAGGGGCTTGAATTTGAACTTCCACAAATAAATGACAATGAAACAGGCTCTTACGCGCGTCAGGAAGGACTGGGTATGCTATTAGGTGCGTATGAAAGCACCTGTGTTCATTGGGCTAAAAAAGGAACCCCCAAAGATTTTGGGCACGAACTTTTACCTAATGATATTAGTAGAATGGAATGGAACTTTGAAAGGTCTGTTGAGCTTATGCCAAGTTTGGGCACAGCGGGTATCAAAAAAATAATTAATGGTCCGATGATTTTCTCTCCTGATCTTGGCCCTTTACTTGGACCTCATCCATTACTTCAAAACTATTTTTGTGCCACCGGAGTAATGAATGGTTTTAACCAGGGAGCTGGAATAGGAAGAGTTATTTCCGAATGGATAATTCAAGGTGAACCTGAATTTGATATATTCAACTGGGATATAGCCAGATTTGGGCAGTGGGCTTCTAAAAAATACACAGAAGAAACGACAAGATATTTTTATGAAAATAGATCTGAAAAAACTTATCCTTATCAAGAATTTGAGGTTGGTAGACCTATCAATAAGCCACCGGTCTTTGATAAGTTAAAAGATGCGGGAGCCGTATTTGGATCATCCTTTGGTCTTGAGCATCCAAATTGGTTTGCCAAAAATAGCCAAAAAAAAGATAACTTAACGTTTAAGCAACCAAATTGGTGGAATATAGTAGCTGAAGAAGGTCAACGTATTCGCAACGCTGTTGGGCTTATGGAATTTTCATCAATGGCAAAATTTGCTGTCTCGGGGCCAAATGCAGAGACATGGTTAAACGGCATAATGGCAAATTCTATGCCTAGGCTTGGCAAGATAGCACTGTCACCAATGTTTTCAGAAAATGGAAAATTAATTGGAGATTTTTCAATTACACATATTTCACACAATAACTTCTTATTATTGAGCAGTGATTACATGCAGTTAAGTTTCTTACGCCATTTTAAAAATTATCTTCCAAGAGAGGGCGTTGAGTTAAAAAACGTGTCCTCTCAATTATCGGGATTACACATATGTGGCCCAAACGCTCAAGATCTCATAAGTAATCTTACTGATCGAGACATGACAACTAAAAACTTCAATTTTATGTCAGCAGACAACATCAATATTGGTAAAACCTTAAATGTTACTGCGTGCCGAATTTCATTTACTGGTGAATGCGGATACGAACTTTACACAAGAACGACAGATCAATTAAGTTTGTTTGAGTGCTTAATAAATGAAGGAAAAAAGCTAGATATTGGTCTCGTGGGAACAAGGAGTTTGATGCATACTCGTTTAGAAAAAAGTTTCATGGCCTGGGGACATGAATTGTCACCAGATTATAGTCCAATCGAATGTGAGCTACTAAAACACATTGATTTAAATAAGACTGATTTTGTTGGAAAATCAGCTGTAAAGAATAATAATTTATTTCGGGAAAAATATGCTACATTTACGGTTGATGCAAAAGATAACGCCATATGGGGTGATGAAGCAATATTTTTGGATGGCGAACCGGTAGGTTATGTTACATCAGGTGGTTGGGGACCATTTGTGAATCAGCACATCGCGTTAGGCTATATTAAGCCAGAAACTTTTGATGAAAAGAATGAATTCTTTATTGAAATCTTGGGAAAATTAATGCCAGCTAAACTTTCAAGAAAACCTTTGTACGACCCCTTAGGCCTCAAGATGAGATTATGAACAAAGCGATGCTATTAAACCATAAATATCCAATTATTCGTGAAGAGACCTGGGTTGGTGTCTAATTTGTATTGAAAAATTAACGCTCAATTACAAATAGGAAACTTTATTATGCCAACACGAGCTAGAAGAAAAAGGCGCCTAAAGAACACAAAGATTCAACAACTGCCTTTTCAAGAAACCCGCAACCCTTTCAAGCCGATGGAGATAGTTTCAGCGGATGAAATCGAACATATACACAACCAAAGCCTTAGAATTTTGGCTGAAATAGGAATTAAAGTAGATAGCCAAAGGGCTCTGAACTTGCTCAGAGGAGCGGGAGCTAAGATCGATGAGAGCATAAATATTGTTAAATTTGACAGTGACCTTGTCGAAGAGATGCTTATTGGCATTCCTTCCGAATTCATTATTCACGCAAGAGATCCCAAAAAAACCTTAAAGATTGGCAATAATTCCTTATTATTTGCAACAGTTTGTGGTCCATCTTTTGTATCAGATATCGACAGAGGTAGACGAGCCGGCACACTTCAAGATATGCAAAATTTCGTAAAACTTACACAATCTTTAAACATATTTCATCACGAAGGGGGTAGCGGTTGTGAACCTTTGGACCTACCAGCTGAAACTCGCCATTTAGATATGATGCTTGCCCAATTAACGCTTAGTGATAAAGGTTGGCAGCCATGCTGGATGAATTCCGCCGAAAGAGCCAGAGATTGCATTGAAATGGCAAAAATTGCTTTGCAGGTAAATGACGATGGACTTCTTAACACTCCCGGTGTTCTCGGAGGCGTAAACACAAATTCTCCCCTCCTTTTCGACGGAGGGCAAGCAGAAGCAGTAATAGAGTTTGCTCGTGCTGGTCAACCCGTTCATATAACACCATTCACCTTAGCTGGCGCAATGAGTCCGGCTACTATTGGAGGATCTCTAGTGCAGCAGAATGCTGAGGCGCTAGCTGGAATAATACTTGGGCAAGCAGCTCGAAGATATTCTCCCGTTTTTTATGGACATTTCACATCAAATGTTGATATGAAATCAGGCTCTCCAGCATTTGGAACGCCCGAATACGCAAAATCTGTTATAGTTTCATCTCAATTAGCAAGACGATATAATTTACCAATTAGATCTTCAAATACAACAGCTGCAAATTGTGTGGATGCTCAAGCAACTTATGAAAGTTTTATGTCAATAAACGCATGCATTCAGGGTCATGTAAACGTCATGATGCACGCTGGAGGTTGGTTAGAAGGTGGTTTAACTTGCTCTTTTGAAAAACTAATTTTGGACGCCGAAATATTACAAATGCAAACATCATTTTTGGCACCGATTGATCTATCAGACTCCGCTATAGGTCTTGAAGCAATACAAGAAGTTGGAAGTGGAGGCCATTTCTTTGGTACTCAGCATACCTTAGATCGATATCAGGATGCCTTTTACCAACCAATATTATCAGACTGGCGAAATTTTGAGACCTGGTCAGATGATGGGGCAAAATCAGCAACTCAACGTGCTAATACAATTTGGAAACAATTACTAAATGATTATGAAAAACCCCATATTGATCCAGCTATAGAAGAAGAATTAGAGACTTATGTAGCTAAAAGAAAAGAACAAATTTTATTAAATTAAAATTAAATCCGGCACATTTTATGTAAGTACTTTGTGAATTGCCAAAGATTTTTCTCTATTGGATGTAATGTTCCTTTTGGCAGGATTGTAGATGCAGAACCCTGATTTAACGCTTGTACGAGTATTTTGTCCTCATCATTAGCGGTATCCATATAATCAGACAATTCTGACAACCAATTTTCATACTCTGACGAAGGTATATCCGCGAGAACCTCTAGTGGAATTGCTACCCCCCAAGTTGCTTCAAATCGGCCAATATCCAATGGCAAAACTGTAATATACCATAAAAAATCTGGCATTAACGTAATTAGCTGGCATGGAAAGACGCAGCAATCAACCATCATTCGTCGCCACTCTCCCTTTAACCTATTGTTTTTCGGATGAGCCGCGCCACTACCAGTATCCGCTTCTTGTGCCGCTCGATGATAACAAAAGTGATCATTATCTTCCCCACAATAATATACTTCAAGAGGTTTTTTATGAAGTGCAAATGTCTTTTTATGAGCGATGGGAACATGGTAACTCTCTGTAAAATTTTCAATCAAATTTTTCCAATTTGCATCCCAAGTCATCGTCTTTCGCATTACTGTCTTGTAGGACGCCATATCATATCTGCCAACAACTTCATCTTTCAAAAATTTCAACCTTGAAGAAACTGATTTTTGTTTCTCTTTGGCGAGATTTATGTAAACAAAACCCTCCCATATTTCTGTATTTACCAGGTGCAATCCATTTGTTTTTTTATCAAAACAATTTTTCATTTCCATATAAGGTGCACGGATCAACTCTCCACCTATATTATAGGTCCAAGCATGATAAGGACATATAAACCGTTTGGTATTTCCACTTTTTTCCTGAACAAGACGCGCAAAACGATGAGCACATGCATTAATAAAACTTGAAATAGATCCATTTGTTTGGCGGACAATTAATATAGAAACTCCCGCCACCTCGTGTGTTAAAAAATCACCCTCATTCGAAATTTCATCCTCTCGGCCAACACAAATCCACTCTTTTAAAAAAATAGATTTTAATTCATGTGTAAAGAACTCTTTTGAATGATTAACAGCTGCTGGAATAGGAACGGAGTCTTCAAAAGACAGCATAGCTGCAGTTTCTAACTCTGTTAAAACAGATTTTAATGATGACCCTTTATGTATGCTTAATCTTTCGTTTTTTAACATACGGCAAGGCTAAATATAATTTCTAAGAATTTGCAAGCATTGATCTGTGAACTACACAAAACCCTTAAACCAAAATATCTTCAAACTATGGGATCCTTTTATCTAGCCCTCTAACTATTTGTCTTTCTTTATCAAAAAATGGTAAGTCTACAATATCGCAAGGATACTCGTTACCATTTGGAAGGCGTAAGGTTAATGATTTCCCAACCCAATCACCAGTGATTAAAAATCTTGCATAACCAATTCCTAAGTTAAGAGTCGGGGAAGGAACTCCAGCAGTAATACGACCAACTTTTTTTCCTCCTTCTATTATCTCACTGTTAGAAATTGGGGTGGCACCTTTACAAGTAAGTCCATATAGCAAACATCCAGTATCTTTTCCCGATAAAGCTTTTCGTCCAACGAAATTTTCTTTTTCCATGTCCACAAATGTACCTAGACCCGCCTCAAATGGCGTCATTGTGGTATCGATGTCAGTTATATTACCAAGAATTCCTCCTTCTATTCTTCGAATAGTCATAGCTCGAGTAGATGAAAACTCCATACCATGAGGCATACCAATTTTAATTAAAAAATCCCAAAGAGCTAAATGATCTGTAGAGGCTCCATCGCAATAAATTTCAAAGCCCAATTCATTCGTAAAGCCGGTACGAGAAACATATAAATTCTGCCCTCCAATTTGAAAAAACCCTGAACGAAAATATCCCATTTTCTCATCAATTTCTCCATCAGATGCATCATTCATAATATTTAATGATGCAGGACCTTGAATTTGTATAACTCGGGAATGTGGATCTGTAATTTCCACTTCAAATCCATCACTAAGCGCAGTCAACCAAGCTTCAAAAGGGCCATCGGCCTGAACATACCAAAATTTAGTATCCGAAAACCGAAAAACAACTCCATCCATAAAAATGCCACCTTTCGGAGTACATGCTAAGGCATAATAACCCCGACCCTCTTTCATACTTGACACTTTACGCGTTAGAACCTTTTCTAAGAATGGTACAGCGTCTTTACCTGAAATTTCAACTGGCTTTTCTGGTACATCAAAAATTAAGGCCTTTCTTCTTAGGGTCCAATATTTTGCAATATGATCATCATTATTATGAACAGCAAAAAAGCGATCAGCATAAACACCTCTGACCATATTTGACGTGTCATGCCTTGATATAAAGGGCGACTCTTCAAATCGGCGTGCACTGATGCCAACATTATTATTGAAATCCGAATCTTCCTGAAAATTACCCATTATTTTTCCTTCTTAAACTATTATCTCAGTGAGGCACCGTATTTATAGATGACAGTTAAACAAATCAAAAACAACAAAAAAGATGGACTGATTAAGCTCATTCGCGATATTAATTAACCACTAAATTGTTATCGAAATATTCTTGAATCTAAATTTAATAAATCGTGGAGAAATCATGCAACAATTATTAATTCAATTTCCATTAAAAAACGACAAAAAAGAAATTTGGATTTCACTGCTTAACTCAAAAATAGGGTTACCGTATACCAAAAAAATGGAAGGTTTTATCTCAGCTGAGCATGGAATTTCAAGAAATGAAGACAACGATTTAATTTGGTACCTTTGGGAAAAGTGGAGAACTAAAGAAGATTACGAAAACTATATTTCCACACCTCCCCGCTCTAAAACCAGCAAGTTTATGGAGATTGTTTTGGAATGCAGTAACGGTGAAATGAAAGAAATATGGATTGATCTTTATTAGAATTATTAAGGAATTAATTTATATTCGACGCGATTAAATAAAATGCAAGCAAACTAAATAAAATTATCATCAACCATTTTGATCGACCATGGAACGGTGCAAAGTTTTCTTGAAATATCTTCTTACTTTTATCTGCGTTAATTTCTTCTAGGTCAGTTTTTTTTACCACATTGGCCTCCACAAGATTACTTTCAGTAAAATTAAAATAATGGATCATTTAAGCTCTAAACCATTTCTTGAATTAAAAGTTACTCAAAAAGATTTATAACAAGTTACCATTTGCCTACGGTAGCACCTCCTTCCATTGGCAATGCAACACCATTAATAAAACCAGCTTCTTCTGATGCTAAAAATAAGGTTGCAGCAGCTGCCTCTTCTAATGTCCCTATTCTTTTAAGTGGATATGCTTCATGTTGTAATCTAATTCCCTCTGCCTCATCGCCATTAACAGCGAATCCCGCTCGCGTCATATCTGTTTCCACAACACCAGGGCATAAAGCGTTTACTCTAATATCAGGAGCAAGTTCCATGGCCAAAGATCTTGTTAAATTTACGACCGCTCCCTTCGAAGCACAATAGGCTGAAGTAAATGGATACCCATTCAAGCCAGACTCAGAAGCAATATTTACAATAGAACCTTTTGACTTACGTAAAGCTTCCACGGCGTATTTTATGCAAAACTGGACGCTTCTCACATTTGCATTCATAACAGAATCCCAAATTTCTTCAGTTGTTTGCTCTATGGAATGCTTTTCAAAGATGCCCGCATTGTTAATCAATATATCCAGCTTGCCAAATTGCCTAAGTACTGAATTTACTGCTTCTTCGCACCCAGAAACTTTACTTACATCTCCTACAGCCGGAGTAAAAATGGGAAATTCTCTTATTGTCGAGTTAACCGAACCTTCTGTTCGCCCATTTATAGCGACAGAAGCCCCTTCATTGGAAAACGCTTCTGCGATAGCTCGTCCAATACCTCGGGTACCGCCGGTAACTAAAACAACTTTTCCCTCAAATCTTGCCTTTTTCTCATCTAACAATTAACCACTCCTTTTAGCTCAAAAACCTCTTTTTTTCCGTCAAGTGCGCTTAACAAAAATACATTATAAATTAAGGTCATTTATTGCCGGGATAAGTTCCTTAACGTTATTTACAGTTTTACTAATCATACCTTCAATAAATAAATTTCGATACCTTCTTTCATTAGCATCAATAGCGATTACAGGTTTTGAAGATGCAAATGTGTAGCCTATTTCTCCTGCCGTTCCTGAATCAATGTCCCATCCAGTAATCAAAGCAACGGTTAAGTCAGAGTTCTGAAGCGCTTTTAAATCATTATCAAATATTTTAGCTTTTGTTTTTTCACCCATATCAGTTGTCTGAAGTTCAGTCTCATCTAATCCAGATTGATCTCGATGAGGAAGAAAACATGTAAATCCATTTCCCTCTAACTCTTTAGCAATGGCATCCAAGTATTTAATTTCATGGGAGTTAAATAAGGGTCCAGCGATATAAATATTTTTATGCATTGTTCAAAATTGAGATACATTAATAAAAAAATCAAGCAAAATAATGCAAGATTCAACCATTACTGTGTCCCTTCCGCTCGTCTTTAACAAGTTGCAACTCTTGAAACCGTTCTAACTCCGCAATGACAAAACTAAAATTTCAAGTTGTTGTAATTACACGCTGATAAACACGACTAACGAAACGAGCTGACCATGGTAGTACTACATTTCTCAACCATTTACGCAACTTTTCAGGTAAGAGATCAAATTCTTGAAAAGAATTTAATTTTCTACGCCGGATCCTTAAGTTTGTATTACCCCTATTACTTCTCATTCAATCACCTTAGCAAGCTCAACCAAACCAATGAAATAGCTCTTTCTATTTTATCTAAATAAATTCATCCCAAAATCACTATTTTTTTTTGATTAATTTTAGGCAATAAGAGTGGAAGTTGCACTACAACCCTTGAATAAGAAATCCGTGTAAAAAGTAAAAAATTTTATTCAAACAACGATTTATGTAGACTTTAATCTTTATCTTTAAGTTCTAGAGGCTAAATTTTTATTGCTCAAATCTTAACGAGTTGTTGAAGAAATTTAAAAGTTTACTATTTGTTAAAAGGAAATAACATTTTGTATTCAACTCTAATTTAGAAAATAATTTAATAATGGCTACAGTGGAAGTTTATACAAGGCCTTGGTGTGGATTTTGCTCAATGGTTAAAAGGTTACTTAATAGTAAAAATATCAATTTCACGGAGATCGATATCGGTCGCAATCCTGAGCTAAAACAAACAATGATAGAAAGATCTAATCGTCTCACCTTCCCACAGGTATTCTTAAATGGCAAACATATTGGTGATTGTATGGAGTTACATGATTTAGATCGAAAAGGTTTACTTGATAAATTATTAAAGGACTAATTCTTGAACAGCAATCTGGATAACATACAAGATAAAAGTATTTCGAAATTCTAGGAGTATCTCAACCATTGTTTTTATTGAGACGGTTGGTAGCGAGAGCGGGACTTGAACCTGCGACCTTCGGATTATGATTCCGCTGCTCTAACCACCTGAGCTACCTCGCCAAACCGTGTGTGTGGATAATCTGAGCGATAAGATACGTCAAGTGTAAAAGGACTATCAGTCTGATCTTAGTTTAATCTTTAGACAAAACCTCACCCTTTAATCTCCACTAATTGATGATTATGGCTGAAATCCGCGACGGAACGGGCGAGTCCTTTAATCACTATAAACGGAGCAATATCTCAAGCGGTTAATCTCTCTGACAAGGCCTACACTTACTCAAGAACTGTTATAATCATCATAGAAACTTGCAACATTTTAATGGTTGCTTGACTCATACGTTTCTCTCCAGTTTAGTAGATTAAAGTTGGATAAAAGAGTAATAAATGACTATTAGCCAAGATTTGCAATTCCTTGAAAATACTATCGAACTAGCTGACCAAGCAGTCAAGGAAGGAAATCATCCATTCGGTGCGGTTCTTGTTGATAAGAATGGAGCAGTATTAGCCGTCGGTAAAAATAGTTTCACCGTTGATCGCGGGCCAGGGCATGCAGAGACGAATCTTGCTCGCGATGCTGCAAAAAGATTTGATGTGGATACTTTGCGAGGCTCAACGCTTTATACTTCTGTTGAACCTTGTTCGATGTGTTCTGGAACAATTTATTGGGCTGAGATTGGCGCTGTTGTGTTTGGCATGACGGAGCGCCGTCTTGGCGAGCTCACTGGAGAAGATCCAGAAAATCCTACTCAGGACCTTGAATGCCGGGTTATTTTTGAATCAGGACGCAGGTCTGTTGAAGTCCGTGGACCTTTTCCTGAACTTGAAGATAAGATTGCAGCTCAACATTTGGCATTTTGGAAAGCTTGAGATGAGGGTGGATATAGTAACTAATCATTTTTTTAGATACATTAATTATCTTACTTTGACTGTGATGCTCGTAAAGCATTAAAACCACGATCGAGTTCTAGTCGCGAAATATCCCTTGCAATTACAACAATCCGTGATCTGATATCGTCACTAGGCCAGTCATTTAACTGTACTGGGGGATCAAAAATATGCTGCACACCATGAAAAACAAAAGGCAACTTGATCCCTTCGAGAAACACTATTCCCTTTACCCTCAGTATATCTGGGCCTTTCAAACCAATTAATGTGTCTAGCCAAATATCAAAAGCTACACTTGGCAGCGGATGATCTAAAACTATAGATACAGATTGTATACGCGTATCATGTGGAGAAAATTCTTGAATATCTGAAGTAGGAGCAAGCCCTGATAAATTAAAGAATGGATCTACTTTTTGAGGTGTTACCCATGCAATTGCTTCATCAGCCTTAGTTTCAACCCGCAAACGGTTCAAACCAAACAACTTTCTTGTCTTAACTTTACCGTGATCAGCCTTTACAATAGGAGCAGTAAAATTAATTTTACGTAAACGCTTTTGAAATTCTGCTGTATTTTTTTTCGTAACAAGATCTGCCTTACTTAATACAATCAAATCGGCCATAGCTACCTGAGACACAGCCTCAAACTGAGCATCTAATGTTGCTGGTCCCGCAGCATTATCTGCCAGAGTAACGACACCATCCATTCGCACTGTCGATGCCAAAATTGGATCAACAAGAAGTGTCTGCAGAATAGGACCGGGGTCAGCTAAACCCGTAGTTTCGATTACCAAACGATCAAAAGCCAAATAGCCTTTATCTCTACGCGCAATCAAGTCACTTAAAGTTTTAGATAAGTCACCACGAATGGAGCAGCACAAACATCCAGATTGCATTAAGACAATGTCATCTTCAGAGGTTTCAATCAAATCATGATCTAGCCCAGCATCACCAAACTCGTTTACAACAACTGCAACGCGACCAATTGATTCATCCTTCAAAATTGAATTAAGAAGGGTGGTCTTCCCTGAACCAAGAAATCCAGTCAGAAGGGTAACAGGTAGACGCTTATCCATGCTGATCATGAAACGATCATATACATTAAATCAATCATTCAAAGCTCCTCGAGGGATAAGCGAAACTTCTTATTTACAGAACGCCTACCTGTAAAAGACCAGTTTATAAACAGTCAACCAAAGTTTTAGCCATCTGTCGTATCAATGTTGGATACAGTTCTTCACCTGGTTCTAATCCATATCCAAGTGGATCAATAACGCTTGCCTTAGCAACACTTCCATCGAGAACGGTGGCAACCAATCCAGGCTTAAATTGAGGTTCCGCTAGGACACAATCAATACCCTCTTCCTTAATTCTACCTTGAATTTCAGAAATTCTTACTGGACTTGGCGCTGATGCGTCTCCAAGCGCTATTGCTCCGGAAGCCTGAATATCAAAAGTGTGTTCAAAATATTGGTATGCATCGTGAAAGACAACGAACTTAATACCGCGAACTGGATCAAGAAGGGTATTTACTTCTGCTATAAGCGATTCAAGCTCTTCTCGAGCTTCAGCAGCATTAGCAAAGTAAATTCCTGCATTTTTCGGATCAGACGCTGAAAGCTGCGCAGCAATCAAATTCAACCAATTTTTTGCATTGCTCAAAGAAAGCCATGCATGGGGATCATACTTACCATGGGCATGGTCATCGTGGTCGTCATGGTCATCGTGATCATCGTGATCATCATGGTCGTCATGGTCATCGTGATCATCGTGATCATCATGGTCGTCATGGTCGTCATGGTCATCGTGATCATCGTGATCATCATGGTCGTCATGGTCATCGTGATCGTCATGATCATGTTCCTCAAAGAGAACTCCTTCTCTAAATTCCAGTAACTCAGTTTCTTTTTGGTCTAAAAGCTCAATTATTTTGGCATCACTTGCTAAAGACCCAAGGGCATTTTTCATCCATGGCGATAATCCATCACCCATCCAGAACACTAAATTGGCATCCTGTAAGGCTTTTGCTTCTGAGGGCCGCAAATTATACATATGAGGCGAAGCAATCGTTGGAATAATAAGATTAGGTTCACCAACATTCCGCATCACTCTCGAAACCAATGAATGCACTGGAGCGATGTCTGTTGCGACGCTTGGCACGTCTGCTATAGCTGTACTTCCTATAAAAAATGTAGCTGCCGATAAAGAAATAAGTTTTCTGGACATTTATTTTTCCTATGTTATAATATTACATAACACTATTTATGTTGAATGTTATAATATTGCAATAGGAGAAATATAATTGACCAATAAGCTAATCTCGATTGCATTTGAAAAGCATAATCACAATGAATGTTTAAAGAAAGCGATGGATTTAGCAGAAGAATACTGTAGTGATCACAGACTTAATTTGACTCCCATCAGACGTAAAGTGTTAGAAATACTTCTTCAAGAACATAGGGCTATCGGAGCCTATACTATTCTCGAACAACTGCGAAAAGCTGGTTATAGCTCACAGCCACCAGTGGCATATCGTGCATTAGATTTTCTCGTGGAGCATAGATTTGCACATAAAATTGAGAGATTGAACGCATTTGTTGCTTGTGCTCTACCAGGTGATAGTCACTGCGACAACCATTCGCCTGCGTTTATGATATGCCGCCAATGCGATACAGTAGCTGAAACAAGGTCTGTGAGTCCGGACTTTGATATATCCAAAATTGCCCAATCAACCGGATTTAAAATTGAACAAACTGTTATTGAAGCTGAAGGTTTGTGCAACTCATGCGCAGAGATTGAAAAATTATGAGCTTGATTACAGTTGAAAACCTAAGTGTAAAATATGGTACAAATTTTGTATTAAAAAAAATTAACCTAGAAATAAACTCTGGTGAAATTGTCACAATTGTTGGCCCTAATGGTTCAGGAAAAACGAGCTTGTTAAAAGCAATTATTGGTGCAGTGCAGCCCGCTGAAGGAAATATTGACTTAAAATCAAAGTTAAAAATCGGATACATACCTCAGCGCTTAAATTTTGATAAAACCCTGCCAATCACTGTTGAACGATTTATGAGACTTACCGAAAAAGTTGATAAAAACACTTACATGTCTGCTCTTAAAACTGCTGGCGTGCCTGAAACCTCAAAAAGTCAAATGTCTAGCCTGTCAGGTGGTCAATTCCAACGTGTTCTTCTAGCACGCGCATTACTCGGATCTCCAGAAATTTTAATTTTGGATGAAGCAACCCAAGGGCTAGATCAACCTGGATCCGCAGCTTTTTACCGCCAGATAGAACAAGTAAGACAAAATACGGCATGTGCAGTACTAATGATTAGTCACGATTTACATGTCGTAATGAGTGCATCCGATAGAGTCATATGTTTAAATGGTCATGTTTGTTGTGAAGGAACACCTTCAGCAGTAGTATCAGCACCTGAATATCAGGAACTCTTTGGAGCTGGTACAGAGGGTGCATTGGCACTATATCGTCATGATCATGACCACGTCCATGAACATGTTAATCCTTCTGAATAGGTAATAAAATTATGCTGGATGATTTTATGACGCGTGCAACTTTGGCTGGTATTGGAGTCGCTTTAACTTCAGCGCCACTTGGATGTTTCGTTGTATGGCGAAGAATGGCGTATTTTGGAGAAGCCACCGCCCACGCTGCTATGTTAGGTGTAGCTATATCGCTTGCTTTGCAAGTTTCTATTTTTGGCGGTGCGCTTTTGGTAGCGTTAATTATGAGTGCTGTAGTTACCCAGCTATCTGGGCGTAATTATGCGACAGACACACTTTTAGGCGTGTTCGCCCACTCAGCTTTAGCTGTAGGTTTAGTCATTGTTTCCCTTCTCTCTGGCGTTCGCCTTGACTTAATGGCTTATCTCTTTGGTGATATCCTAGCTGTTTCTCGTGAGGACCTCACCATCATTTGGGGTGGTGTAGCGCTGATTTTTGCTCTTATCGCTTGGCGATGGACTCCTCTTTTAATTACAACATTAAATGAAGAGCTAGCTTATGCAAAAGGTCTGAATCCAAGACGTGAACAACTTATTCTAACTTTGTCATTAGCAATCACTATCGCCATTTCAATTAAAGTTGTTGGAATCTTATTGATTGCGGCAATGCTGATTATACCTGCTGCAGCTGCACGCAATTTTGCAAAAACACCTGAAGCGATGGTTGTTATCACTGCTATTATTGGAGTTTGCTCTGCTATTGCTGGTCTTAGAGGGGCATATATTTTTGATACTCCAGCCGGGCCATCAATTGTGTGTGTTACATTAGTTTTCTTTATAGCACTAAGTTTCGCAAAAATGCTCGCAAAAAAATAAAACATACCTTAACACTTTTTATGAAAATCCTCCCCAGGCGATAAAAGGACCATTAAAGTAGTCTGGCTTACCATAAACAAATTTAGCTTTATCAATTTTGGTCATTTTTCCACCTGCCGCTCTTAAAATAGCGTCACCTGCCGCTGTATCCCACTCCATAGTGGGACCAAAACGCGGGTATACATCAGCTTCGCCTGCTGCAATCAAACAAAATTTTAGAGAAGAGCCAATTGAAATTGTATTATTTATTCCACGATCAGCTAACCAGTTATCTGTCAATCCATCTCTATGAGAGGCGCTCGCTACAGCGACAATATTTTCCAATTTGGGGTTTCTGACAGATAATGAGTTCTCATTAGATTTTGATTTTTCGAAAGCACCTTCCCCATTGATCCCAACAAAAAGTCTATCCAATGCAGGCGCATATACTATTCCCAAAATTGGAATTTCATTTTCTATCAATGCTATATTAACTGTAAAGCTTCCTTTACCATCTCGCTTTGTAAACTCTTTGGTACCATCTAAAGGGTCCACTAAAAAGAATGTTTTGGGCGCATCCAGCGAATGACTTGTGCTATTTTCTTCTGATATTACAGGAATATCTGGAGCAATTTTTGCTAGTGCAGTTAAGATAATTTTCTCAGCGGCTAGATCAGCTTCGGTAACCGGGGAACCATCTCTTTTTAAATCAACCTCAGGATCACTAGAATAAATCTCCATAATTTTTGCCCCTGCTTTAAGGGCTACTGGCTCCAACAATTTTGCTAGTTCATTTAGGCTCATTTTTAACCATCATATTATCTTTTAAAAAACATTATCAACCATTTGCTAAACTAAATATTTTAAGAAAAAAACCTTAAAAAATACTAACTGTGTTTTCGTGTTTTTCCCATTGGCATTTCAGAAATTCTCTTCATTTCAGAAGTCTCAAAAAGAGCTGAGTTATTTAAGAAATCTAGCATCATGTCTGTAGCATCTCCACCCCAAAACAATTCATCCTCCACAACAAAAGTAGGTACCCCAAAAACTCCATCTTTGATGGCATTTTCTGTATTCTGTTTAAGTTTTTCTTTAACATTAATATTATTTATAGCCTCTTCAGGATTTTTAATATTTAACTCTTGCGCCATCATGCCTAAACCTTCTTCAGAGTCAGGCTGAATACCCTTTCCATAAATGACATTATAAATCACTTGAACATCTTCAATTTTACTTCCTGCAGCAATGCAAAGTCTGAGTGAAGATAACGGATTATATGGATGACTGGGTGGCATTTTGAAGGGCACCCCAAGGGAGTCTGCTTTCCATTGAAAAAAACGGTATACAAACTTTCTTTTTGGAGAAATCTCAGCTGGCCCCAACTGACCCCAGTGAGCTAGTAATCCTCCAAAAACAACAGGAATTGGTTTTAGCTTTATATTTTTTGGCAAATGAGAAAACTGAGCCATTTGTAAGTAGGCAAAAGGGGATATGAAATCAAAATACCATTTAATCTCGGTCATAAAATCATTCCCTGCATTTTGAAAGTTGATCATTTTCATAAATATGTCATGTTAACTGAAATTATATCTAAATTATTTCAAAGAGAGTCAAACTAAATGATAGACCTATATACATCCCCCACGCCAAATGGATGGAAAGCTGCAATGGCTCTAGAAGAACTCTCACTTGATTACACAGTTAAAAATATAGATTTAGCAGCAGGCGACCAACATAAACAAAATTTCCTAAAAATGAATCCAAATGGACGTATTCCAGTCATAGTAGATCACGAAGAAGATGGATTAGTTATTTTCGATTCAAATGCAATACTGTTTTATTTGGCAGAAAAAACTGGAAAATTGTTACCCCCGGAAGGCATAGAGCGACAAGAAGTAATGCAATGGTTGATGTTTCAAGCTAGTGGTATTGGGCCAATGCAAGGCCAAGCAGTAGCCTTTGAAAGATATTTTCCCAAAGATGTACCAGATGCAAGGGCACGATATCACAATGAAACACGCCGATTATATGAGGTGTTAAATACTCGATTAACTGCGCGCACCTGGTTGGCAAAGGACTTTTCAATTGCTGATATTTCAAACTGGTCCTGGATACGTAGTCACCGTTGGGCTCGTGTTCCCACAGATGGTTTAAAAGAACTTGAACGTTGGATGGAACAAATGCGCGCCCGACCTGCTTGCGATCGTGGATTAAATATACCACCGTCACCAGGGCGTGCTGATGCAGTTAAGTCTTTTGGTAGCGCAATGACAACAACATGACGGAAGATATCAACAATATTGAAATAAATGGAATGGCCCATGTTATCCTAACTGTCAGCCAATTTGATAAAGCCAGCCATTTCTATAAAGGTATTTTACCAAAATTTGGGATGACATTAGTTCATGATGGGGAAGATTTTTGTTATCACGTAGGCGCTCGAACCGCAATTGGGATAAGAAAATGTGACCCAGAATTTTCAGGTGAACGCTTCAAACAATATCGCGTTGGGTTACATCACCTTTGCTTGAGGGCAAGATCAAAAAATGATGTTGATAAAACGGCCAAACTTGCTTCCAGTTTGGGGGCTAAGATTATTAGAGGTCCGGAAGAGCGAGACTGGGCGCCTGGCTATTATTATGTGTTGTTTGAAGATCCTGATGGCATTCGGTTAGAAGTAAACTTCATACCTGGCGCTGGTTTACTAAAACAGGGTGAAAGCTTCGGCAGTGGTGAAGATTATGTTAGAGTAGATGGTAAGGACAAAACTTCTAACACTTAAATATCAAAAAATGGATACTCAGATTGGAAATTAATAATTGGATGAAAAAGACACAACAAACGACAACTTACCTCCGATTCACGTAGAATCTGAATGGTCTGATCTTAAAGAATGCGTTTATGGATCTCCAGACAATTGGGTTTTACCTCTAATTTATAACGATGCAAAATTAAGAGCCCAAGGTGAATTTGGAAAATTTTGGTTAAAGAATGCTGGACGTGATATGAAAGAAGCATCTCCAGAACTATTTAATGAGCTTAGTAATCAGACGAGCGGTGCAATCAATTTCTTAGAATCTAGTGGAGTTCGTGTACATATAGCTGGGACGATAAGTTCAGCTAACCGGAAGTTTCCTAGAGGTGAAGATCACGGGGTTTCTACGCCCTGGATGAGAGATCCCTTTGTAACTATTGGCTCAAATGTCATCGAGCTTTCACCCCGTAGCCTTTTTCACAGGCGCCAACGCTTTGCTATCCGAGCAATACTTGCAAAAACCATGGACCGAGGCGCAAAATACTTTGCACAACCAGATGGTGGGGCTGACGAAGATCTTGATGGTATGGGTTGGGGATACCTTGAGGGTGGTGACATTTTTGTTTTAGGAAAAAATATCTTGGTGGGCCACTCGGGTGGATGTAGTAATCCTGAAGGAGCCAGATGGCTTCAACACGTTTTGGGACCGGATTATTTAGTCCAGACAGTTGCTATTGATCCAATCTTTCCACATTTAGATTGTGTTATGATGACACCTCGTGAAGGAGTGGTTTTTGCTTCTATCGAAGCCCTTCCTGAAGGATTACCCAAATTTATGAAAGATTGGGATTTATTCGAAATACCCAAAGCACTTGCTAAATCGCACATGAGCTGCAACAACCTCGTATTAAACGATCAAACAGTAGTAGTGCCGGCGGAATCAGAGTTGGACTTCATAGCTAAGGGATTAAAAGATCGGAAATTCGAAGTTGTTCGTTTGCCTTATCGAGTTCCTTGTATGGTAGGAGGGTCATTCCGATGCGCCCATCAACCATTAATTCGGATTTGAAAATTTAATTTAAATGCCAAAATAATTATTTAACTAGCAATCGCCCGCTCAATTATTTTGTCAAAGTCACATGAACTAGGCAATGTTCCAAACGAACCAAGGTAATAGCTTCCAAGCCTAGATTGACAAAAAGCTTCTGAAACAAACTGAGGGGCATGGTTAGTTAACAAGGCACCTTGCAAAGTCAAAGCCATTCTTTCTGTAACAAAACGCATGTTAACCTCTTCAGAAACATTGTCTTCTAATTCAATTTTTAGTTCATCTAATGCCTTATCTAAATAGGGATTATTTCCTCTTGCCTTTTCCACCTCCATCAGAAAAGCTTTAGTGGCTTCAGGTTCTCTTGTCATAGCACGTAAAACGTCTAAACCCATTATGTTACCTGATCCCTCCCATATTGAATTTAAAGGCGCCTCTCTATAAAGCCTAGGCATTATACTATCTTCAATATATCCCGGACCGCCATGGCATTCCAAAGCCTCAAAAACTAACGAAGGACATCTCTTTGTATTCCAATATTTTGCAACAGCAGTTCCTAGACGTGCGATGGCAGCCTCGATAGGATTGTTCATATTATCCATTGCGTGTGCTATACGCAAACCTAGAGCTAATGCTGCTTCAACCTCAATCGCCATATCAGCCAGCACATTCTTCATTAAGGGTTGTTGAATCAAACGCCTCTGAAAAGCAGAACGATGAGAAGTGTGGTGGATTGCTTGCACTAATGCCTGCCTCATGATCCCAGCTGAAGACATCGCGCAGTAGAGACGATTACCAATAACCATATCGATAATAGTTTTTATTCCACGACCTTCTTCACCCACCATGGTACCAAATGTATCTTGAAATTCAATTTCACTTGACGCATTGGAATGATTTCCTAGCTTCTCCTTTAAACGCTGAATGAAAAGATTATTTCTTGTCCCATCTGGCCGCCAACGGGGCACCAAAAAACACGATATGCCCTTTCCTTCAGTATTAGCTAACACCAAAAATGCATCACACATTGGAGCAGAACAGAAGAACTTGTGACCAGTTAACAAATAACTAGCACCAATACCTTCGTTATTTTCTATGGGAACAGCAAAAGTTGAGATGCTTCTAACATCTGACCCCCCCTGCTTTTCGGTCATAAACATTCCAATCAAGACACCAGTTTTTTCTACTGCAGGAATA
>JAQWNW010000036.1 GCA_029246285.1 Paracoccaceae bacterium
CCAGCCAAACCTCGGAAATATAAAGGGATCAATTTTGGCATATTAGACATTCTTTTCAAGCGAATAGCTGCGACAATTGGGAAAACAATCCCATCAAAAACAAATAACCATGCAATAAATGTGAATGGGTCATAGGTTTGCCTAATCCCAAAAGCATCAAACGCAGTATATGCTGCAGCACCCCCTCCTGTAAAAATCGCTAATAATATAGCCATTCTTAATACTTTTTTATCAACTGAGGTATTATTCAAATTATAAAACGCAATTCCAAATATACCCAAACACATTATCAAAACACCAATCCACTGCACATTTGAAAAACGCTCTCCAAATAAAATACCGGCAATAAATATTGTTAATAGTGGACTTGTTCCACGTACAATGGGGTAAACAACTGTATAAGCACCCCTTGAATAGGCTTCTGCTTGAAACCACTTATATATTGTGTGGATTAACCAAGCAAAAAAGAAAATCAACCACATCTTTGGTTCTGGCCAAGGAACAACAAATAAAGCAACAGGCAACATGATCACAAAATAATTTAGATCAATTGCACCTCTGGAGAGCCACGGGTCATGACGCCCCTTTTGTAAAGCTCCAAACGAGGCGTGTAATATTGCTGCCATCAAAGCTAACCATAAAGCAATATTTCGACCAAAGTCGGTTCCCTCAATCTCAAATATGAATTCACTCAAGTCTCACGGCCAGTCAAGGCATCAGCAAATTCTTTTGGATCAAATGGCTGAAGATCATCAATTTTCTCCCCAACACCAATCGCATGAATTGGTAGGTTAAACTTATCGGCTAACGCTACTAAAACGCCACCCTTTGCAGTACCATCCAATTTAGTCATAATTAAACCAGAAACGTCTGAGATATTCTTAAAGGTTTCAACCTGATTTAGAGCATTTTGCCCTGTTGTTGCATCTAAAACTAATAATGTATTATGAGGGGCAGTTTCATCCTTTTTCCGAATAACTCTAACGATTTTGGCTAATTCCTCCATTAAATCTTGCCTATTTTGCAACCTTCCAGCTGTATCAATCATCAATAAATCTGCACCATCTTCTTGCGCTTTCTGCATTGCGTCAAAAGATAAACTTGCTGGATCAGAACCTTCCGGTGCAGTTAATACTGGCACACCAGCTCTATCACCCCAAACCTGCAATTGTTCAACTGCAGCCGCTCTGAAGGTATCTCCAGCGGCAATTACAACCGATTTTCCCGCAGACTTGAATTGTGAAGCCAACTTTCCAATTGTGGTAGTTTTTCCGGACCCATTAACTCCCACAACCAAAACAACTTGAGGTTTTTTTGTATAAATCGGCATTGGTTTAGCTACTGGCTCTAAAATATTAGCAATCTCATTAGATAAAAGCTCCTTAATTTCAGTTGTACTTAATTTTTTTCCAAATCTGCCTGAAACCATATTACTTGTAACTCTCAAAGACGTCTCCACCCCCATATCTGAGGTTATCAATAACTCCTCCAAACTCTCTACCATTTCGTCATTAAGAGCCCTACGAATTATTCCCTTATTTGATTGTCGTCCTAATAATTTGTTAAAAAAACCAACTTTCTGCTCAGGTTCTGGCTCCGGTTCAGGTTCTGGTTCTGGGTCAGGTTCTGGTTCTGGTTCTGGCTCAGGGTCAGGTTCTGGCTCAGGGTCAGGTTCTGGCTCCAGTTCTGGTTCTGGCTCCGGTTCAGGTTCAGGTTCTGGCTCCAGTTCTGGTTCTGGCTCCGGTTCAGGTTCTGGTTCTGGCGCAGGTTCAGGTTCTGGCTCAGGTTCAGGTTCAGGTTCCGGTTCAGGTTCAGGTTCCGGTTCAGGTTCAGGTTCCGGTTCTGGTTCCGGTTCTGGTTCTGGTTCTGGTTCTGGCGCAGGTTCAGGTTCTGGCTCAGGTTCAGGTTCTGGCTCAGGGTCAGGTTCTGGCTCTGGTTCAATGTTTGAAGCCTCTGCTGACAAAAAACTATCACTATTCTTGCTTAAAGAACTTTGATCTTCATCATTTAAAGGGTTTTCTTCTTCTCCGCCATCAGCAACGATCGCATCGAGACCTTCGCTAATTTTAGACGATGATCTGAATAACCTATTTTTTAATTTAGTAAAAAAAGACATTTAGATTAGCTTTCCTTGCTCTGTCAAATTTCTTTCATTTCGTTTCACTTGTTTCTTCTTCTTATCAACGAGCAATACTCGACCATCATAAAACTCGGCCGAAATTGGACCCTCTGAGTTAGAAATATTCGCCGAAGACACCAAAGGGCCATTTGTATCTCGAAGAACAACATAGCCACGTTTTAAAGTTTCTCTATAACCTAAATTCTGTCTTAATCTTTCTAGCGACGTTAACTTATATTTGAATTGATCAAAAATATTTAAAACAAGTCGTTGAATTTGATTGTCGAGTGATTTTACTTCATTTTTTTTATATATAATATTTTGCTCTATAACCTTAACATTTAATTTTGATGAAAATGCTAAAACACGCATTTTGAACCGCTGATTAAGAGCGATCAGCGCGTTGGGTAGCTTGTCAGCAAGAAAGTCTATTTTTTGTCTTTGAGTTAGAAACAAATCTTCTCCTTTTGGCAAACCCCTGCTGAGATCTAATATCCTTTGTTTTTTATTTTGTAAAAATAGAAGTAATGATTTCTTTTTTCTATTTTCCAAACTTGAAAGAGCTACAAACAATTCTTCTCTAACTGGAACCGCCATCTCTGCAGCAGCTGTCGGCGTTGGTGCCCTAACATCCGAAGCATAATCAATTAATGTTGTATCAGTCTCATGACCAACTGCTGAGATTATCGGAATATTACTAGAAAATGTTGCTCTTACAACAATCTCTTCATTGAACCCCCATAGGTCTTCTAGTGACCCACCTCCCCTTGCCACAATGATTAGATCAGGTGTATCATTTAATTGATTAAACCCACTAATTGCAGATGCAACCTGCTGAGCACAATTTTCTCCCTGAACAACAACAGGCCATATAGTAACACGGGACGGAAAACGATCATTCAAGCGATGCATAATATCCTTGATTACGGCTCCTGTTGGTGAAGTAATTACACCTATATGCGTTGGAAGATATGGGATAGGTTTTTTATTGATAATATCAAATAAACCTTCTTCACTTAACTTCTTTTTCCTCTTCTCAAGCATAGCCATCAACGCACCTGCCCCAGCTGGAACGACATGTTCAATGATAATCTGATATTTGGATTGTCCAGAAAAAGTAGTTAATCGACCAGTAACAATTACTTCCATTCCCTCTTCTAGCTCTAAATTAATTTTGGAAATACTTCCTTTCCACATTACGCAAGCCAGACTGGCTCGATCATCTTTCAAGTCCATATAAACATGTCCAGATGCAGGCTTTGAGACCCGTCCCAATTCACCTCTTACTCTGACATGATCAAATTCAGTTTCTATTAACTTCTTTATACTAGTAGAAATTTCAGAAACGGAAAATTCTGGAGTATTAATTTTTAAATCAGCCGAATCAATTAAATCATTCATAATGCTCTCTTGTCAGTGTGATAAAGTCATCTTAAGACTACTTTATTATAAGGCCAAGGAGACTTTTTTGCACATCTTAATATTAGGCAGTGGTGGACGCGAACATTCACTAACATGGGCTGTTAAGCAAAACCCTAAATGTACAAAATTAAGCTGTGCCCCTGGCAATGCTGGCATTGCTAAAATTGCAGCATGTATTGAACTTAACATTAATGACGGCCAACAGGTCAAAGAATGGTGTCTCAAAAATAATGTAGATTTAGTAATTATTGGACCTGAAGAACCACTGGCTTATGGGGTATCTGATATTTTAAAAAGCGCAAATATCACCACATTTGCTCCATCTAAAGCAGCCTCAAAATTAGAATCTTCAAAACTATTTACAAAAGAAATTTGTGATAGTTGCCAAGCTCCGACAGCAAAATATGATTATTTTAACGATCAAGAAAAAGCTATGGAGTTTATAAAGAAAAGTAAGTTTCCAATTGTGGTCAAAGCTGATGGTTTAGCCGCGGGGAAAGGGGTCGTAATTGCTTCAGAATATTTAGAGGCCGAGGAAGCGATAACTGAAATGTTTGGTGGCTACTATGGACAGGCCGGTGCTCAAGTAGTGATTGAGGAGTTTATGGAAGGCGAAGAAGCTTCATTGTTTGTGTTATGTGACGGAGAGAATTTAATATCATTTGGTGGTGCCCAAGATCACAAAAGAGCTTATGATGGAGATAATGGACCCAACACTGGTGGGATGGGTGCCTACTCACCCACGCCAGTATTAACAAAAGAAATCGAAAAAAAAGCTATTTCCAAAATAATTAAACCTTGTTTGGCAGAAATGCGCAAAAGAGGAATTCCCTATGAAGGTGTATTATATGCTGGCTTGATGATAAAAGACGAAGAACCAAAATTAGTTGAATTTAATACTCGTTTTGGGGATCCAGAATGTCAAGTTTTAATGATGCGCTTAGGAGCACAAGCCTTAGATTTAATTTTAGCAACATGCGAAAAAAGATTAGATAATGCAAAAATAACCTGGGCTGATGATCATGCCATAACTATTGTCATGGCAACGCAAGGTTATCCCATAAAATATGATAAAGGTTCTAAGATCAGTGGGTTAGGAACTACCATTGAAAATAGTAAACAAGTCATTTTTCATGCTGGAACTAAAAATCATGGAAAAGATATTGTCGCAAGCGGTGGAAGAGTTCTTAATATCACCACTAGGGCATCAACGCTTAAAGAGGCACAACTTAGAGCCTATAAGATAATTGAATCTGTAGACTGGAAAGAAGGTTTTTATCGTAATGACATTGGCTGGAGAGCTCTTTAAACCTACTTTTAAATTTGTTTCTCAGGCATTTGTACGATTAACCCATCTAATTCATCGGTTACTTTAAGCTGACAAGTAAGACGTGAGCGTTCAAGATCAGGTTCCCAAGCGAAGTCTAGCATATCTTCCTCCATATCATCTTTAGGAGGTAATTTATCAACCCATTTAGAATCCACGTAAACGTGACAGGTTGAACATGCACAAGCACCTCCACAATCTGCCTCGATACCTGGAATATTGTTATCTCTAGCACCCTCCATCACAGTAAGGCCATTTGCCACATCAACTGAATGCTCTGTGCCATCATGTTCTATATATGTAATTTTAGGCATAAGAATCAAACTCCAAATTTTTGATAATATGTATCTCTGCTTTTCACTCCAGGCCAGTATTTTCTTATTAAAAATGGAATTTAATTTTTATTTTCTGCAATATAACTACAGTAAACAAAATTATTAATATTTTTTTAATCGACGATTTAAATATGATTGAAAAAGAATAAATATGTTCTATGTTTGTTCTTATGGATAATGTTAATTCGAATAAGCTCAATTGGCCTAAACCACCCTCAGCATTGCCGCAAAATAAATTGAGTCTTCCACCTAATGGCTCTGTAGTCACTGTTGCAGGGTTAGTTTTAGTCCGCCAAAAACCTGGAACAGCAAGCGGTGTAGTATTTCTTACTTTAGAAGATGAGTTTGGTGTTTTTAATATCATTATTTGGCCAAATATTTTTAAAAAATATCGGAATCAAATTATTGGTGGCAGGATGTTAAAAATAACTGGGAAAATACAAAAAGAGAATAACATTATTCATATAATAGCCAACACAATTGAAGATATTAGTTCGATGTTAGACGATCTTTTAAGCAAAAATACCATTAAATAAATAAAAGCAATATCACTATCACTAATATAAATAAAAAATTAATGGCGAATGCTTTTCATATTGAGCAATTATAGCTATACGCCAGTTATGAAAAATACCAATTCCAAAGAACGTCCAGATTTAGCTAATGCCAAAGCCATCAATCAAATTAAATCTGGCCAGCCCAAAATTGGAATGATTAGTTTAGGCTGTCCAAAAGCCCTAGTTGATAGTGAACGAATACTCAATAGATTAAGGACAGAAGGATATTCTATTTCATCTGAGTACAATGATGCTGAAGCAGTGATTGTAAATACCTGTGGTTTTTTGGACTCAGCGAAAGCCGAAAGCTTAGAAGCCATCAGTGAAGCTTTAAAAGAGAACGGCAAAGTGATTGTCACTGGCTGTTTAGGTGCTAATCCAGATTATATCACAGGTACACATCCATCTGTTCTTGCTGTGACTGGACCACAACAATACGAGAAAGTCATAGATGCAGTTCATCAGAATGTACCTGTTAAGCCGGACCCCTATGTAGACTTATTACCTACTTCGAGTATTTCATTGACGCCTAGACACTACAGTTACTTGAAAATTTCCGAAGGCTGCAATCACAAATGCAAATTTTGTATAATTCCTAGTATGAGAGGAAAGCTAGTAAGTCGACCAGCTCATGCAATATTGCGAGAAGCAGAAAAATTAGTAGATAATGGAGTTAAAGAGCTTTTAGTCATATCACAAGACACCAGTGCTTACGGTTTAGACTTAAAATACAGGGAAACTAATGGGCACCGGGCTCACATTGTTGACTTAGCTCGCGACCTTGGATCTCTCGGAGTATGGGTTAGACTTCATTACGTTTACCCATATCCACATGTCAAAAATCTTATACCATTTATGTCCAATGAAACAATATTACCATATTTAGACATACCATTTCAGCACTCACACCCTGATGTTCTGAAACGGATGTCACGCCCAGCTGCTAGTAGTAAAACATTAGAGCAAATCGAAAATTGGCGAAAACAATGCTCTGAAATTACAATTAGATCAACTTTCATCGTCGGTTATCCTGGAGAAACTGAAAGCGAATTCCAACATCTGTTAGATTGGTTAAAAGAAGCTGAACTAGATCGAGTTGGTTGCTTTAAGTACGAAAATGTAAACGGTGCAAGGTCTAATAATTTACCAAATCAAATAAGTGACGATATTAAGGAAGATCGATGGCAAAAGTTTATGCAAGTTTCACAAGAAATTTCTGAAAATAAGTTAGAAAAAAAGGTTGGCAAAAAGTTAGACGTAATAGTGGATTCTGTTGAGGATGATGGCGCAACATGTAGAACTAAGGCCGATGCTCCAGAAATTGACGGTAACTTGTTTATTGATAAGAATTTTAAGAATTTATCAGTCGGTAACATTGTCAACGTAACCGTCGACGGCTCATCTGAATATGACTTATGGGGGAAAATAAATAATCCTTAAATGATGCTTCTACACTCGATTTATCCAAATAAGATACTATTTATGTTTAATGACGTCAAAACTAGAAATAATCTACAATGAAAACTGTCCTGTGTGCAGGTTTGAAATTAAACATTATCAAGAGTATGTTTCTAAGAATAAACTGCCAATAAGTTTCATAGATTTAAATACTAATGACCTCACTAAGTGGGGGGTAACTAAAGACCAGGCGGCAAAACAACTTATCGCAATTAAAGACGGAAAAACTCTACAAGGAATAGATGCGTTTGGAGAATTATGGAAGACTATGCCAAGATATAAGGTTTTAGCAATCCTTATTAAACTTCCTATTTTGAATTATTTTTCACGCCACCTATACAACTTTATTGCAGCTCCAATAATCTATAAAATGCACAAAAACCGAGAGCTTAAAATTGGAAATACTAACCGTCTATCCTAATCTTTTCGTTCTTTGGGTCATACGGACTATCTTCAACAACTATTGCCGGCCACATTTCTCCCATTATCAGCACATTTACATTCTGACCTATTTCAGCAAACTCTGGCGTAACATAGCCCATACCAATTTGTTTGTTAAATACGACCGAAAAACCTCCTGAAGTAAGACGTCCAATCTTTTTATCATTAAAGAAAATCGCTTCTCGCCCCCAAGGATCAGCATCATCAGGACCATCTATCAACAATGTAACACATTTTGATCTGACCCCTAGTTCCAACATTTTTTCTTTACCCAGGAAACTTTTCTCTAAATCAACAAACCGAGGTAAATCAGCTTCTAACGGAGTAGCGTCACGACCCAACTCAGTGCCAAATGCTCTATAAGACTTCTCTTGCCGCAACCAATTTTGAGCTCGTGCACCAACAAGTTTCATATCATATTTTCTTCCTGCTTTTTCTAATAAATCAAAAAGATAATTCTGCATTTCTATTGGATGATGCAGCTCGTAACCCAATTCACCAGTATATGCCACTCTAATTGCTTTAACAGGGCACATTCCCAATTCAATGTTTCGAACAGATAGCCACGGGAAATTCTTATTTGATAAAACTGAATCTATATCCCGATCTTTAATAATCTCTCGCATCACATCGCGAGTCTTTGGCCCAGCAATCGCAAATACTCCCCATTGGTTAGTCACTTCATGCACTTCGATATAACCAAAATCAGCAATTTTATCTTCAATTGCTTTGTATAAATAATCAGCGTCATAATCAGTCCAAGCACCTGCTGAGACTAAATAATAGCTATCCTCGCCATTTCTTACGATTGTATACTCTGTTCGAGTAGTACCATTCGAAGTTAAAGCGTATGTAAGATTAATTCTATCAACTTTAGGTAACCTATTGCATGTGAACCAATCCAGAAATTTGGTTGCCCCTGGACCTTTAATAATATGTTTTGTAAAAGCAGTTGCATCAATCAAACCAACGCCGTTACGTATTGATTTGGCCTCCTCAACGGCATATCTCCACCATGCGCCACGTCGAAATGATCTGCTTAATTTATCATATTCAGGTTCAGCGTTTTTAGGTCCAAAATAATTTGGTCTTTCCCACCCATTTACAAAGCCAAACTGAGCACCTCTTTCCTTCTGTCTATCATATGCGGGTGAAGTTCTTAATGGTCTAGTCGCCGGTCGCTCTTCATCTGGGTGGTGAAGTACATAAACGTGATCATAACATTCTTCATTTTTTCGCGCTGCAAATTCTGTTGTTATCCATTTCCCATATCGTTTTGGATCTAATGAGGCCATATCTATTTCTGCCTCTCCTTCAACCATCAGCTGAGCCATATAATATCCAGTACCTCCGGCGGCCGTAATGCCAAAACTAAACCCTTCAGCAATCCACATATTACGCAACCCTGGCGCTGGACCAACCAATGGGTTTCCATCTGGCGTATAACAAATTGGACCATTAAAATCATCTTTAAGTCCCGAATTTTCACAAGAAGGTATTCTATGAATCATCGCCATATATTGATCTTCTATCCTTTCCAAATCCAATTGAAACAAATCTGCCCTGAAACTATCTGGAACCTCATATTCAAACCGAGCAGGTGCGTTTTTTTCATAAACCCCTAATATCCATCCACCCCTTTCCTCCCTTACATATGACTGGGCATCCGCATCTCTTATCACCGGGTGTTCAGGATTGTTTTTTCGCCAATCCATTAAAGATAAATCCTTATCGGTAACAATAAATTGATGCTCAACGGGTATGGCTGGTATTTTTATGTTTAACAATCTGGCAGTTCTCTGAGCATGATTACCGGTAGCTGTTACCACGTGCTCTGCAGTAACTATTTTCTTCTCATCAGAAGGAATTAAGTTACCGCCTTTTTCAACCATCTTAGTGCAAGTAACATCCCAAGCTGATCCATTCCAACTGTAGCCATCTACCTGCCACTTTCTTTCGATTTCTACACCTCTTTGCCTGGCCCCTTTTGCCATCGCCATAGTCACGTCGGCAGGATTAATATACCCATCAGTTGGGTGATAAATTGCACCCTCTAAATCTGACGTGTTTATTAGTGGCCATCGGTCCTTTATTTGCTTTGCACTCAGCCATTCATAAGGAATGCCCACAGTCTCAGCTGTTGAAGCATAAAGCATGTATTCATCCATTCTCTCCTTTGTTTGGGCCATCCTAAGATTCCCAACAACAGAGAATCCGGCATTCAAACCTGTCTCAGCCTCTAAATCTTTATAAAACCTCACAGAATAATCGTGAATATGACTGGTTGCATACGACATATTGAACAACGGCAATAGACCAGCTGCATGCCACGTAGAGCCAGAAGTTAATTCATCGCGCTCCAACAATAAAACATCCTGCCAACCAAATTTGGCTAAGTGATATGCAATTCCTGTCCCTACAGCGCCACCACCAACAACTAAGGCTTTAACATGCGATTTCATAATAATTCTCCAAAAGATAACACTTTAAAACAAGTCGCAGATTTTTAAAAACAATATCACAATTTGTCGACTTAAACATCCCCGAATCCGACGTATGCTAAAGAATCCATTCTTTTCATTAATTAAATATTTAAAATTTTAATCAAAGTATTTGTTAAATAATTTTATGTTTTTGAAAAAATTTTGAATTTAAAGTACACGTTCTAAATCTAAAATCAGATCTTCAACATCTTCCAAACCAACCGACATCCTAAAAATGCCATCACCAGCATATTTTCTGTAGCTTTCACCTTGTCGTTTTGTAAGTTTGAATGATCCATTTATCAGATCTTCCGTTGGCATCCAAAATATAAGACTTCTGTGATGGCCTAAAGATACAGCATAGTGAATTACCTCAAGCTTTTGCGACATCTTATTAGCCAACTTTTTCCCTGCTTCTTCATTCCCTACCTGAAAACTCAACATCGCAGAGAAATTATTCATCTGTTTCAATGCCAAATCATATTGTGGATGACTTTCTAAGCCAGGATATTTTACATCCGTAACAGACGGATGGTTTTCCAACCATTTAGCAAGTTTAGTCGCATTTTTTTGATGCACTTCCATTCTTAAAGGTAAGGTTGAAACTCCCCTAGAAATTAGCCAAGCATTGAAAGGAGACATTACCCCACCGTGATGAATTCCAGCCTCCAATCTCAGTTTAGAAATCAATGACTTAGAGCCAGCTATTACGCCTCCAACAGCATCTCCATGACCACACAAATATTTAGTGGCAGAGTGCATTATCAAATCTATGCCCAAAGCATTTGCCTTAGCCCCTATCGGAGTAGAAAAAGTACAATCAGCTGATAATAAAGCCCCTGCCTTTAAGGTAATTTCTTTCACAGCTTTAACATCAGTTAACCGTAAAATTGGATTAACTGGGGTCTCAATATGTACTAATTTAGTATTTTTTCGCATAGCTGCCTCTACCGCCTCAAGATCAGCCATATCAACAAATGTAGTTTCAATTCCAAAGCGTGGCAACGTATCTCGAGCCAATTCTGCCACTCCAGCATACGAAACATCAGAAACAATTACATGATCACCCTTTTGTAAAAATGTAAGAAATATTGCAGTTGCTGCAGCCATGCCAGACGCTGTGCATAAAGCGTCTTCAACGCCTTCAATAGCAGCAATCTTTTTTTCTAACATCGATACTGTTGGATTTGCCCAACGAGCGTACAACCATGGACTATCGTCAGTTAAGTCGTGCGCAGAAAATCCGGCCGCCTCTTCGCTTACAAATGTGGAAGACATATGAATAGGGGGAGCCGAAGCATTAGTTGTTGGATCAGGCCCTTCACCAGCGTGAATTGCGGTGGTTTGAATACCTGAGTAAGTATTTTTTTTCATTTTTTCCTCATTTTACACATTAAGCCAAGTCAAATTTCTTCGGTGTTGAGCTTACACGATTAATACTAGAATCTTCTCTCTAATTTAAATATCAATCTACGTAAATGTTGAAAGAAACCAAATGACAAATCCTCTTATAGAAAAATGGGACAATGAGTTTGAAATACCCCCATTCCATAAAATTAAAGATGTCCATTTTGAAGAAGCATTCGCTCTAGCTATTGAAGAAGCTAGAAAAAATTATGCAAATATTTATCTAAATAAGAATCCACCAAATTTTCAAAATACAATTGAACAAATAGAAAAAGCAGAAGAGTTGTTAGATAAAGTTTGTCAAGTCTTCTTCAACTTAACGGGCACTGATAGTAATATTGAGAGACAAAATATTCAACTAAAAATAGCCCCACAGTTAGCACAGTTTAGTTCCGAAGTTTTGATGAATTCACGCCTTTGGTTAAGAATAAAGGAAATATTCAATAATCGTGACGATTTAGATTTAAGTGACGAACAGCACCGTATTGTTTATTTATATCAACAAATGTTTATTAGAGCAGGCGCCGAATTATCACAGTCAAAAAAAAGAAGATATACAACCATTATGTCAGAATTAGCTATTTTGGGAACTAAATTCTCTCAAAATTTACTAGCAGACGAAAACTCATGGCAAATGGAGTTAACTATAAAAGATTTAGACGGTTTGCCCAACTTTCTGAAAGACGCACTGGCAATTGCTTCCCAAGCGAAAAGTAATCATGGCTATATATTGACACTAAATCGAGCATTAGTTGTACCTTTCTTACAATTTTCTCCTAATCGACAGTTAAGACAAAAAGCTTATCAGGCTTGGGCATCAAGAGGAAATAATAATAATAGCAATAACAATCTTGAGGTTATAACAAAAATATTAAGGCTTAGGGAAGAACGTGCTAAATTATTAGGTTACAAAAGTTTTTCAGATTTCAAGCTTGAAAACCAGATGGCAAAATCACCAGAAAACGTAGAGAGTTTACTGATGTCGGTTTGGAAGCCAGCTGTTTTGAAAGCAAAAAAAGATAATCGCCAGCTCCAAAATCTATTAGTAGAAGATGGAATAAATGATTCCCTTCAACCATGGGATTGGCGATATTATGCAGAAAAGCGCAGAGCTAACGAGTATGATATAAATGAAGTTGAAATAAAATCTCATTTTCAGCTCCATAAATTAATCGAAGCAATTTTTTACTGCGCAAAAAGGCTGTTTAACTTAGACTTTGAAGAAATTTCTTTAAATCTACATCATGAGAAAGCTAAGTGTTGGAAAGTGACGAAAAATGGAGAATATTTAGCTCTATTTGTAGGTGATTACTTTACAAGAGACACTAAAAGATCTGGAGCATGGTGCTCTTCATTTAAAAACCAGTCAAAATTTAATGGAAACAAACGACCAATTGTAATTAATGTATGCAATTTTGATCTTCCTAAAGAGGGAAATCCTTGTTTATTAAGCTTTGATGAAGCGAGCACTCTGTTTCATGAATTTGGACATGCTCTACACGTAATTTTATCAGATGTAACTTATCCCTCCGTCTCTGGCACATCAGTAGCACGTGATTTTGTAGAACTTCCAAGTCAACTATTCGAACATTGGCTTGAAGTTCCAGAAATTTTAGAAAAATTTGCGATAAATTATGAAACTCAAAAGCCCATATCTAAAAAACTAATCAAGAAACTGTTGGACTCTAAAAATATTGACCAAGGTTTCAGTACAGTTGAATATTTAGCGTCGGCAATCGTTGACTTAAATTTTCATAATGCTTCATCGCCTAAAGATCCTTTGAAGTTACAGAAAGAAATATTGAAAGGCATCGATATGCCTTTGGCAATTGAAATGCGTCATTCAGCCACTCAATTTGCGCATATTTTTGCTGGAGATGGATACTCTTCTGGATACTACTCTTATATGTGGTCCGAGGTTATGGATGCCGATGCATTCAAGGCATTCGAAGAAACGAATAATCCATTCGATCGTAATGTCGCGGAATCTTTACTTAATTGCATTTTATCAAAAGGAGGATCTGTAGCTCCCGAAGAAGCTTATAAAAATTTTCGAGGTAAACTACCGGATGTAAATGCACTTCTACAACAACGTAACTTGGTAGATATTAATTAACTATAATTGACCGATGACTGTAATGATTAAAATACTTATGGTATTATTGATCATAAAAAGACATCAGAGTGCGGATTTTTAAATATTCTTAAATGCGTAAATTAAAATAGAAAAAAAGGATATATTTATGACAATTCATATAGGAGCAAAAAAAGAGGATATTGCCGAAACTGTTCTCTTGCCTGGAGACCCATATCGAGCGAAATGGGCTGCAGAAACATTCTTAGAAAAACCAAAGTTAATTAATGAAGTAAGAGGGATGTTGGGATACACAGGTGACTGGAAAGGCAATAGAGTAACAATACACGGCTCTGGAATGGGGATGCCTTCCTTGTCAATATACGTAAATGAATTGATTAAGGATTATAACGCTCAAACTCTTATTCGTATTGGATCATGCGGTGGTATGGTTGAGAAAGTAGGTATTAGAGATATTATTATCGCGATGTCAGCTTCATCCATGAGCAGCATGAATAAACCAATATTTAAGGACTTAAACTTTGCTCCAACTGCCAATTGGGATTTGTTAAATTCAGCAGCCAAAGCCGCAGATAAAAGAAATTCTAATGTGCATATTGGTAATATCTTTTCATCTGATGTTTTTTACTCAGAACACTCAGACATCGACAAGGAAATGAGACGCCATGATGTTTTAGCAGTTGAAATGGAAGCAGCCGAATTATACATATTGGCAGCTAGATATGGAAGAAAGGCGCTTGCTATCTTAACCGTAAGTGATCATCTTATCACGCATGAAGCGTTACCATCAGAAGAGCGAGAACAATCTTTTGGCGAAATGGTTGAAATTGCGTTAGAGGCTGCATTCAAATGAAAAATCGAAAACTTGGAAATCTAGACCTAAATGTAAGTGAAATCGGATTAGGCTGTATGAGTTTCGCCGGTTTCTATGACCCAACTACAAAAGAAGAGTCTTTTAAATGCCTAGATAAAGCCCGAGATTCAGGAATTAGTTTCTTGGACACAGCTGAGATGTACGGTTGGGGGTTGTCAGAGACAATTATTGGAGAATACCAACAGCTCAATAATTTTTCATTTAATATCGCAACTAAAGGTGGAATCGTAAAAGGTGCCGCCCGAGGTACGAATGATAACTCTGAAAAAGGTCTTCGAAAAGCATTAGAAGGATCTTTAAGACGATTAAAAGTAGAACATATTCCACTATATTATATTCATAGGCGCGATTATAAGTACGATATTGAAGACGTAGCTCATACGCTTTCTAAATTCATTGAAGAAGGCAAGATTGGAGGGTTTGGCTTCTCAGAAATATCCCCTACATCATTAAAGCGAGCTGCGGCAATTCATCAAGTTACTGCAATCCAAAATGAATACTCCTTATGGACACGATATCCTGATTTAGGAATGATACAAACTTGCAAGGAATTAGGAACAACGTTTGTCCCTTTTTCACCTCTTGGTAGAGGTATTTTATCAGATAGAAATCTAAAGCCTCATAATTTTTCAGAAACAGACTTCAGAAAAAATCAACCGAGGTTTTTAGAACCTAATTTTAAGAGAAATATGGAAATCATCCGTAGTTTTAGGACTTTTTGTCAAGAGCGCGGATGGAGTACTGCAGCAACTTCGATAGCATGGACACTCGATCAAGGAGATCATGTTATCCCAATACCCGGTACAAGGTCGGAAGAAAATTTAAAAGACTTTGTAATCGGATCCCAAATTACTTTTGATAATTCCGATAGAGCAAAAATTAATAAAATTCTGCCACCTGGCTGGGCTCATGGTGATAGGTATTCTGACGCTCAGATAGTTGGTGTAGAAAGATATTGTTAAAGGTTTTAAAGAAACACTATCACCCAACTAGTCCGTGAGAGCCATTATAGTTATTTTTTAAGGGGCTTCGCCACCCCTTTAAACTCGTTGGTTCTGGTAAGAATACCTCTATCTCCAAAGGATAACATTTGGCTTGATCACTAGAGTGTTCAGAAGCGCAGTTTCCACCAGGGCAAGCACTTAATCCTACGGTTAGGTCAATCTCAGCAAAAAATTCGAGATAATCACCAGGTTTAACAGGACTCTCTTTCATAAAATATTGACCAGTATCTCGGGTAAAGCCTGTGCACATAAATACATTTAATACATCATGAACATGTTTTTCAGCTATCTTTAACTCAATATCACAATGCTCAGCTAAGGCTCTAGTTAAGTTTGAGTGGCAGCAATGATGATATATTCCACCATCTGAAATAAGATTATGAGTATAAGGATCACACCGGGTACCTATAATATCGTGAACAGAACCACCAAATTTATCAAACCCATACCAATCTAATGTATCCTCCGTGATTGTTGCCATAGGCCGCATGGCAGGAAAACTAGACCAAAGTCGATCTTTAGTTGATAAATGCGTTCCATACAGAGCTCTGGTTTTTCCAGAATAAAAAAATTCGTTTAAATTATTTCTATTCCACAAATTTAAATCACCAACTTGGGCGCCATCGACACACTTAATACGAAAAAAATGGCCTGCATCTATATCAACACAATTTGCAGAACGAGGCATTACCATTATGCTATCAATCTTCTTCAGATTTTTGCGCGCTTCTTTATAAATCGAGAAACTAAAATTTTGTAAATTGATCGGATTATAGCAAATTACAGGCTCGATATCTTTCAAATAATCGGCATCATCAGGTTTAGGTCTTTCAATATTTATCTTTTTCATCACTTGTCCTTTGCAGTTTGACCAGCATTCAGTCCAGAACACAAACACCGACCAAGAAAAGTGCCCTCTAATGCATTATAACCATAGTATCTTCCATCACCAAACTCTGCTACTTCACCGATGGCAAACAATTCATCAACGAACTTTATTTCTTTATCAACCGCTTAACCATTTAAATCAGGTTCATTCTGAATCTGATTGAACCTTAACCCTGGCATCTAAGATTACACCTCAAGTTATATTGCCTTTTTCTTAATACGAACACCAGATCGTCGTTTCTTTTTTCTTCTTTTTGTTTGAGACTTCTCTAATGCATCAAAATCTTCTGTGATATTTTTATTAAAAGATATTGATTTTTTTCTATGATTTTTTCGGGGATTCCTTTTTGTAGAATGTTTTTTCTTCGATATTCCGTCAGTGATTTTTTCCCAACGCTCCCCTCCCGCAATGGCAATTCTTAAATTTAATTTTCTTTCTATATCTATAAAATCTTTCATTTCTGCTGAACTACAAAATGAAATTGCGTTACCTGATGCTCCAGCACGAGCAGTTCTTCCAATGCGATGTACGTAATTTTCAACTACATTAGGTAAATCATAATTAAATACAAATTCTACAGCAGGTATATCAATGCCTCTCGCCGCAACATCTGTAGCAACCAGAATCCTAATTGTTCCGGTTTTGAATCCTTGCAAGGCCCGATCTCTCTGACCCTGAGACTTATTGCCATGAATTGAATCCGCTTGAAATCCACGACTAACTAGAAATTTCATAAGTTTTTCCGCAGTATATTTGGTTCTCATAAATACAAGCGCACGTCTTGTTTTGTTTTCCAATAACAGCCTTTCTAACAAATCTGACTTGTCACCTTGTATAACAAAATGTACCGATTGCTTAATCCCATCCGCAATTTTCCCCGCTTGGCTAACCTCTATTCTAATAGGTGCCGTTAGATATGTAGCTGCAATTTCTGACATTAATTTAGGCATCGTGGCAGAAAATAACATAGTCTGTTTTTGCTCAGGTAAAAACTTTGAAATTTCTCTGAGAGCATGAATAAAACCTAAATCTAACATTTGATCTGCTTCATCCAAAACTAAAAACTTGGTAAACTCCAAGGTTATTGCTTTTCGATTTATCAGATCGATTAAACGGCCTGGGGTAGCAACTAAAATATCAAAACCTTTATTTAATTTATTTATTTGTGGATTGATAGAAAGACCTCCCACAACCATCCCTGTTCTAAGAGGGGTCCCTTTGACGAAAGACTTAGTTACATCCTGAATCTGTTTAGCTAATTCTCTCGTTGGTGCTAAAATTAAGGCACGCACTGATTTTGGACTTCGTTTTTCTTTTATTTTCATTAACTGGTGAGAAATTGGAAGTACAAAAGCAGCAGTTTTACCAGTACCAGTTTGAGCCAAACCCATTATATCTTTACCATTAAGAATATGTGGAATAGCCTGATACTGAATTGGAGTTGGTTCGCTAAGACCTAAAAACTTAATCTTGCCCATCAAATTATCGTTCAAACCAAGTACATCAAAGCTTTTCATTAGAGCGTTTCCTTAGAGTAGTATTTTGCATCAATATAAAGTTTGAAACTTTATTAATCACATTATTTTCAGCACTAGAATTATAACTTAAGCTAATATTTATTTATGCAAATATTGAAGTCCCATAGATGTGTTGAAAGACTAATGTCAAGACTAAGATCAACTATAAATGAGACTGTCGCTCATAAATCAATGGAAACCAATCCTCTCGCAACCGATCACCTGGTTTCATGTTGTGACCTGGAAATGGTGGAGAAGTTGGTCCTGGCCTTTCTACATACCTGGCATCATCACCCGTTAATCTCAAAGAAAATGCTCTACGGCGTTTATCAGATTCATTACCACGGGCTCCATGTAAAATCCTATAGTTAAATGCCACTGCATCTCCTGGTTCCATGTCCCACTCTAATATTGGCATATTTTCTGTATCAGGATTTGGTACAGGCATATATTTATCAACATCTTTATAAAAATTATCTTCATTTAACCAACGTGTTGGAAGAACTGGCTTTGGCCATTTATGAGATCCTGCCACACATCTCAAGGAAGCATCTGAAACTTTATCCACAGGAATCCAAAAACTAATTGTTTGCCTTCCTTCCACAAAATAATATGGACTATCCTGATGCCAGGGCGTCGGTTTTGAAGTTCCCGGTTCTTTTACTAAAACGTGATCATGGAAAACCTGAACTGTATTAGAACCCATTAACTTTGCGGCCACTTCAGCGACTTTTGACTCTCGAATTACCTTTTCAAATTGACTAATTCTATTCCAATTACAATAATCATCGAAAAATCGACCATGCTCTCCTGTCTTCAAATTTTCAGCTGCATAAGGCCCTGGATTTTCCATATTAAATTCAATCCCTTCTCGAATTAAATCAATATAATCCTTAAATAATCCTTTGATTAGTTCGACACCATGCGTCTCAAAATTACATATATGTTCTGCTGTTATATTTACCATGAAGACGATGGCTCCAGTATAATTTGATTTTCATCAAATAAAGCCGAGCTCACGAACGAGATCAAGCTGCTTTTTCCACCATCAACTTTTTTATCTCAGCTATCGATTTTGCCGGATTTAACCCTTTTGGACATGTTTTAGTACAATTCATAATCGTATGACATCGATATAATTTAAAAGGATCTTGCAAATCTTCCAACCGCTCAGAAGTAGCCTGATCACGAGAATCAATAATCCAACGATACGCATGCAGTAATGCTGCTGGGCCGAGGTATTTATCACCATTCCACCAATAGCTGGGGCAAGACGTAGAACAGGAAGCACACATTACACATTCGTACAAACCATCTAATTTTTTACGATCTTCTATAGATTGACGCCATTCTTCTTTTGGTCTGTCAGTTTTAGTTTCCAACCAAGGCATAATACTAGCATGCTGTGCATAAAAGTTAGTCAAATCTGGAATTAAGTCTTTTACCACTGGCATATGAGGAAGTGGATAAATACTAATATCACCTTTTACTTCATCGAGCCCGAAAATACATGCTAGAGTATTTCCTCCCCCTATGTTCATTGCACAGGATCCACAAATTCCTTCACGACATGATCGTCTAAAGCTCAGAGTTGGGTCTATCTCATTCTTAATTTTGATTAATGCATCCAAAACCATTGGGCCACAATCATCCATATCTAGAAAATAAACATCAACACGGGGATTTTTTCCTAAATCAGGATCCCAACGGTAAATTTTAAATTTACGAACATTCTTAGCGTTTTTTGGCCGAGGCCAAGTTTTTCCAACTGTTAATCGGCTGTTCTTGGGCAATCTAAATTCAACCATCTTAATGTACCTTTATTTTCTATTCAAAATGTACGTTCTTTAGGAGCGATTCTTTTTAGCGAAATCCCACCCTCTTTTTCTGTTGTTAACGGTTTTGTGCCAACATTTCTATAAGACAACACAACCTTAGAACCATCCACTTTAGCTAAAGAATGTTTGCGCCAATTCTTATCATCCCTATCTGGAAAATCTTCGTGAGCGTGCGCTCCCCGACTTTCTTTCCTAGCTTCTGCGCCAAAAATCGTAGCCAATGAGTTTGGCATAAGGTTATCTAACTCAAATGTTTCCATCAAATCTGTATTCCAAATGAGTGATCTATCCGTAACTTTCAAATCGCTCATTTTGTCAGCAATACTCCCCATTTTATCGACACCTTTCTTCAAAGTATCATTTGCTCTAAATACAGCAGCATCAGACTGCATTGTTTTTTGCATCTCTAAACGCAATTCAGCAGTCCCAATCTCACCGTCCAAATGCCTCATCTTATCAAAACGATCCATAGCTTTTTCAACTGATTTCATATTCAACGGTTGATTTGGTGCCGATGGGTCAACAACTTTTCCTGCTCTAATCGCAGCCGCTCGACCAAATACAACTAAGTCAATGAGACTGTTCGAACCCAGGCGATTTGCACCATGTACAGACGCACAGCCTGCCTCTCCAACTGCCATCAAACCTGGCTGAATAATATCGTGATCATCCAAAGTAGGATTTAAAACTTCTCCCCAATAATTTGTAGGGATCCCACCCATATTATAATGAACTGTTGGCAAAACCGGTATCGCATCCTTAGTTAAATCCACTCCTGCGAATATACGAGCACTTTCTGATATCCCCGGTAACCTCTCTGCCAAAGCTTCAGGCGGCAAATGATTTAGGTTTAGGTGGATATGATCTCCGTCTTTGCCAACGCCACGTCCTTCGCGAATTTCCATGGTCATACATCGGCTCACATAATCTCTTGGAGCTAAATCTTTATATGTTGGCGCATATCTTTCCATGAACCTTTCACCTTCAGAATTTGTTAGATAACCGCCTTCTCCACGCGCTCCTTCAGTGATCAAGCACCCCGAACCATATATTCCTGTTGGATGAAATTGGACGAACTCCATATCCTGTAATGGCAATCCTTGTCGCGCAATCATTCCTCCACCATCACCTGTGCATGTATGAGCACTAGTGGCGCTAAAATAACTTCTACCGTATCCACCTGTGGCAAGTACGACCATTTTAGCATTAAACCTATGAATAGTACCGTCATCTAATTTCCAGGCGATTAAACCCTGACAAGCACCATCTTCATCCATTATTAAATCAGTCGCAAAGTACTCTATAAAGAATTCAGCATTATTCTTAAGAGATTGCCCATATAGTGTATGCAGTATTGCATGCCCTGTCCGATCAGCAGCCGCACATGTTCTTTGAACTGGAGGTCCTTCACCAAATTCTGTAGTATGGCCACCAAACGGTCGCTGATAAATTTTTCCTTCTTCAGTTCGGGAAAAGGGCACTCCATAATGTTCTAATTCATAAACTGCTTTAGGAGCCTCTCGAGCTAAGTATTCCATTGCATCGGTATCACCAAGCCAATCAGAACCTTTGACGGTATCATACATGTGCCATTGCCAATTGTCTGGCCCCATATTTGAAAGTGAAGCAGCAATACCGCCCTGAGCGGCTACAGTATGAGACCTTGTTGGGAAAACTTTAGTTATACAAGCCGTTTTCAGCCCCTGCTCTGCCATTCCCAAAGTAGCACGAAGTCCTGCTCCTCCCGCTCCCACAACAACGACATCGTATTCGTGATCAATATAATTATATGCTGACATGATTTCTTTCCAACAATTTATCCAATGAACGCCAATTTTCCCAAAGCTAAAATACTTAATAATGAAAGTATCCGAGTGCTCCAGGTAATAATTTTCAATAAAAACTTGTTTACCAAATTATTATGGACGTAGTCCTCTATGATGACTTGTAAACCCTGCCTAAGATGAACCAGCGAAGTAACAATAAATACTATTGTAATAAGACCAATCACCTTATTGCTAAAAAACCCTGCCATAAATTGATGACCTTTGCCAAAAACTTCAGAAAAGAAATAAATAAATAATAGAGTAGTTGGTATTAGAATTATCGCTGTTACTTTCTGCAATAACCAGTGTTGTAGACCATGATCAGAGGACTTTAAGCCTGCAAAAACATTTTGGAGAGAACGTAAATTCATAGAAAACCTTTTTAAAAAATTAAAAAAGAAAAAATAGTTAATATTATGGACCCAAGGACTACTACCCACCCAGATCTCCAAACGGTCGATAAATTGAAACCATATCCAAGATCCCAAAACAAATGGCGAATACCATTAAGAAAATGAAACCAGAAGGCCCACAATGACCCAAAAATTATTATCATACCAATCCATGATCTCAGAAAACCATCTATTACTGAAAATAGTCCTGGGCTAAATGCAGCTGCAACCAACCAAGCGACAATTAATAACAGACCCAGAGTCATAGCCACTCCAGTTATTCGATGCATAATGGATACTGTCCAAGTTATTTGATATTGATAAATATCCAAATGAGGAGATAGCGGGCGATTATTATTACGTGACTCTTCCAAACTTTTCCTCATTATTTATTTATTTCTACTTAATATGGAAATGGAGCAAAATACCATAGCGTCAATAGAACAAAAACGTCACATCTTAAGATTTGAATTGCAGATTATGATAACAATCAAACCCATAAATTTATCAAATTGGAATCAGAGCCCAGTAATCAAAATCAAGCAACACATTTGTTTTGTAAGTTCCATCGGCATTATACAACTCTAACTCATCATGCTCTTGCTTCACTGCTACCAATCTTAATCTTATTGCCCCAACATTTGGAGAACTCGTAGCCGCAGAATCTAACACCTCGGACCATGCAGAGATTGTATCACCGGATATACATGGATTAACATGTGAGCCAGAATTTATCCCAGCGATTAATTGGGCATTCGCGAGTCCATTAAAGCTTAAAGCCCGTGCCATAGAAATGACGTGTCCACCATAAACCAACCTAGTAAGATCATCTCTCTGAGTTTTATCAAAATGTACTTTAGCCGTATTCTGCCAAATTCGGGTCGCCATCATATGCTCTGCTTCTTCTATGGTAACTGCATCAACATGGTTAATTTTTTCGCCAATATCGTAGTCACTTAGTTGATAACGCTCACCTGCAAGATCAAAATTATAATTTTCAAAAGTCAAGCCGTCAGGAACGATCAAATCTTCGACATTAAGATGGTTTTTTAGATCAGGCACATGAGTTTTTACTTCTTTAGCACCCAAATTTCTTTTCCGAACCATAACCCATCGGACATATTCAATAACCTTTTCCTGATCCTGGTTAAATCCTGAAGTACGAACCCACACGACACCGGTTTTACCACTAGAGTTTTGCTTAAGGCCAATAATTTCACTGACTGATCTCAAGGTATCCCCCACAAATACGGGCTTTAGGAATAATCCTTCAGCATATCCCAGATTAGCAACAGCATTTAAAGATATATCTGGAACAGTTTTTCCAAAAACTATATGAAAAGCCGCAAGTTCTGTTAATGGAGATTTAGGTAGACCACAATCTTTAGCAAATAAATCTGAAGAGTATAAAGCATGTCTGCTCGGGTAAGCTGCATGATAAAATGCTCTCTCACCGGAAGTTATAGTACGTGGGACAGGATGTTCTATAACTTGGCCAATTACATAATCCTCAAAAAACAAACCTCTATTCGTTTTATTTGTCATAGTCATTATCCTAAATTCTGGATCGAGTTCATAAGTGCTAAATTTTTTCTTGCAATTTCCACATGCAAGTTTTCAATTATTTTACCATCCAAGACTGCCACTCCCTTGCCATCCTTAACTGCCAAATCAAAGGCTTCAATCTGTTTCAGATACAATTCTTTATCTTCGAACGAGGGGGAAAAACAGTCATTAACTATTTCGAGCTGCAGAGGGTGAATTACAGTTTTTCCATCAAATCCTAAATCTCGTCCTTGTTTGGCCTCATGTAACAAACCGTCATTATCTTTAAAAGCATTATAAACGCCATCGATACATGGTACTTTAGCACTTTTTGCTGCTAATACGCACATTGAAAGGCTATTAAGTAAAGGTAATCTATTCTTGGTAAATCGAGTATCTAGCTCTTTTTGCAAGTCATTTGTTCCCATGATCAACCCCCCCATTTTTTGGGAAGCCTTGCTTATATCTCGAGAATTCAAAACACCATCTGGGGTTTCAATCATCGCCCAGATTTTAGTTTCTTTACTAGGGTTCTCACTCTCAATAATACCTTCAATTTGTTTTATATCTTTACTAGAATTCACCTTAGGAATTAAAACCGAGTGAGCATTCGAATTTACCGCCATCAATAGGTCTTGCTTCCACCAAGTAGTTTCTAGGCTGTTTATTCTTACGATAAGAGACCGATTACCATAATTTTTTGTCTTTAGCGCAACTGCGACATTCTCTCTTGCTAATTCTTTTTCACTGAAGGCGACTGCGTCTTCCAAATCAAAAATTATCGCATCTGTATTTAAATTTTGCGCTTTTTCTAGTGCTCTGGTATTTGCTCCTGGCATGTAAAGTAATGATCGATACGGTCTGATTTCCACTTTTATGTCACCTTTCTTTGATCTTAAAATTTTATAACCATTTACTCGTTACAATAATACTTTAATAGTCCAAAATACTTAACTTAAAAATCAAATAATCTCATAATATATGATAATTTAACTTCGATTTTCTAAAAACTGATTAGTTAAAGCTTCAGCGTCGTAATGGGAGGTTATCCAATCTCTTAGAGAAATATTCTGAGCTTGACCTTCTCTTTCAAAAACATCCATTAAAAAATCAAGCACCCCTGTTCTAGAGAATTTTAAATGCAAATATTTCAATCCAAACTGGTTTCTTGTTTGTTCAACGGTATATCCTTTTTTATATATCAAGTAAAAAGCAGCAGCTAATGAGGCTCGATCTGCACCTGATTTACAATGGACAACAAAAGGGTGTTCAATTTTGTCAAAAACATCAAGCAATTCAATAATAAAATGTTTGGGGGTAAGAGAGCGAGCCCACATACTACAATTTACGAGTTCTACGTCACATTGCTGACAAGCTTCTTTTTCAAAAAGATAATGTGATTGAATCGGGCTGCCTCTCAAATTGATTATCGTTTTAATCCCACGCCTTGCATATCTTTTTATCCTTGCCGGGGATGGTTGATTAGAACGATATGCTCCTGGAGAAAATTGATAAAAATTAGTCCATAGAATTCTTAAAAAGCCATGATCCATCAATTGAAAATGAACATGAGATAAAAACCTCTGCCAGGGAGTCTCTAGTGAATTACCAAATCGGTTTCTGAGCTTACTCTCTGCTTTTTCGATACGACCCCATATTCGGTCAAACATTTATGTTCCATCCCCTTTTATCTTCAAGCTATGTTATATATGATCCTATATGATTTACAAACCATTTGAAGAATTGAAACACTTCAAATGTTATGGCAATACGAAAACGATTAATTTTAATATGAGTAGAATAAATGTCTCAACAAGGTCGCCCCTATTTAGCAATACCTGGACCCTCTGTAATCCCAGAAAAAGTTTTAAACGCGATGCACAGACCCTCACCAGATATCTATAAGGGGGAGCTTCACGAGGTCACCGCATCTTTAATCCCAGATTTACAGAAAATAGCACAAACAGAGTCAAAGGTGGCGATTTACATTGCTAATGGTCACGGAGCATGGGAAGCCGCTATTGCTAATACATTATCTTATGGCGAGCACGTATTGGTCTTAGCAACAGGGAGATTTGCATTCGGCTGGGGAGAAATTGCTGAAAACTTAGGGATAAATTTAACAACAATAGATTTTGGAAAATCTAAAGGAATTGATTTAGAAAAAGTAGAAGAGATTTTAAGAAAAGACACAGACAAAAAATTCAAGGCTATTCTAGTCGCTCATACTGATACATCTACTTCTATCAAGACTGATCTAAAAGAATTACGAGATTGTATGAATAAAACCCAGCATAGCGCTATGCTATTTGCAGACTGTATTGCTAGTCTAGGAACAGATTGCTTCAGAATGGATGACTGGGGTGTCGATTTAATGATTTCTGCATGCCAAAAAGGCTTAATGACTCCTCCTGGCCTAAGTTTTGTATGGTTTAACCAAAAAGCACAGCAAGCTAGAAGTCAAAAAAATCAGGTAAGCTCATATTGGGATTGGACACCACGCACCGAGGTGAAAAGATATTATCAATACTTTTGTGGTACGGCTCCCACCCATCATATTTACGGCCTTAGAACTGCCTTGGACATGATGGTAAATGAAGATAATCTCGAAAATATCTGGCAAAAACACATAGACCTATCGTCCGCAATATGGGCTGCCTTTGATCGTTGGTCACATTTTGGAAACATAGAATTAAATGTTAAAGAAGAAAGCTTAAGGTCTAATGCTGTTACCGCTGCCAGCATTAGCGAGGGTGGAGCGAAAAAGCTTCAAGATTGGTGTGAAAAAAACTCAGATCTTACCCTTGGTATAGGCTTGGGAATGGCTGACCAAGAAGATGAAAAAATCCATAATTATTTCAGAATAGGCCATATGGGTCATATAAATGCTACTATGGTTCTTGGGGTAATATCGACTATTGATGTTGCATTAAAAGCTTTGAATATACCTCACGGCCAAAATGCTCTAGATGCTGCCTCGAAAAAATTATCCGAGACATATATCAAATAAAATTTTCTGCCTTAAGACATATCTCTGTTACCTGATACTATTTAATATTTCTGGTAAGCAAGCCTCAAAAAGATCAAGATCTTTCGTCCTTCCAGCTGAAATTCGTATACATCTATTTTGTGGCTCAACAAAAGGCATCCTGACAAAAATACCGTGCTCAATAAGACCTTTCATAATTCTGACTGCATGATCTTTGCCAGCACCACAATCGATTGCAACAAAATTTGTAGCTGAAGGAATCGCTTTTAAACCATTTTCAAGAGCAATTCTATAAATACGCTTCTTAGCCTCATTAACTTTAACAACTGTACTTTCAAAATATTTTGTATCTTTTAGTGCTTCAAGCGCTCCTACTTGGCTTGCACGGCACATGCCAAAATGGTTACGAATTTTATTAAACGCAGACGCTAATTCACTATGGCAAATCGCGTATCCAACCCGTGCTCCGGCCATGCCATACGCTTTAGAAAATGTTCGAAATCGAATTACTTTCTCATTACTGCAATCAATCTTAGGTGATGTACCGCTAGGTGCAAATTCTACATAAGCTTCATCCAGTACAAATAAGCAGCCATCTGGAATATTATTAACCGCTTTTTCGATTTTTTCTCCACTATTCCATGTCCCCATTGGATTATCTGGGTTAGCCAAATAACATAATTTTGCGTTGGTCTCTCTTGCTTTTTCAACTAAGCTCTCAGGATCTTCA
>JAQWNW010000054.1 GCA_029246285.1 Paracoccaceae bacterium
TGAAAAAGCTGGAGTATTTGTTCGACCGACTACCACTGCACCAGCTTTCTTCACGTTTGAAACAATAGGACTATCAGTAGTCGCAATGAGGTCTTTTTGTATTTTCAAACCATTTGTCGTGGCAAAGCCTTTTTGATCCGCAAGAACTTTAATCGTTAAAGGAACTCCACATAAAATACCGGGATCCTTTCCAGCCTGGATCTTCTTATCAATTTCTTTTGCATCTTCAATTGCTTCTTCTGGCATTTCCTGAACAACAGCGTTAAGTTTTGGGTTTACTTTGCCCAGACGCTCGAGATGTGCTTTAGTAACTTCAACAGCAGAAATTTGTCTTGATTTTACTAATTCAGCAATCTCATATCCAGGTAGTTTCCAAAGTTCTGACATCATATCACTCCATCCAAAACTAAAATTAGTTCAACTTATCTTTTTATTTCAATGTCTAGTATTTTCTGAAATTTGCATAATTTCAAGTATCATGTGTATCAAACTCATATATCAGGGCATCTACCATCAAAACAGAATCCTCATAAACAAACATTGGATTTATTTCGATTTCCGATATCGAGTTAAGATTTTCTTGAGCAAAGATAGTTAGTTTCATTATAGCATCTACAAGAAAATCTAGTTTAACTTTAGGCTTTCCTCTGAAACCATCCAGTAACTTAAAGACTTTAAGGCGCTTAATAACCTCTTTGATTTCTCCAGAATGGGTTGGAAGAATTATCGTTGAAACATCACCAATCAAATCAACTAAAACACCACCACTTCCGATCGTTAGTGCAAGCCCAAATTGTGTGTCAGATCGAATGCCAACAATTAATTCAGCAATTGGAGCATTGGCCATCTCCTCTACAAGATATTTATCAGAAAGCAAATCGGGAGCCGCATTTGAGACTGAAGAATGCATATTTTCAAATGCTGTTTTCAACTCCAACTCACTTTTAATATTTAAAATAACCGCATTGAGTTCCGTTTTATGTAAAATTTTTGAACTAACCATCTTCAAAGCGACAGGAAAACTAAGACTGCAAAGATCATTTGCATCTATTTTATCCAAACACACAACACCCTCTGGGATATCGAAACCGTTCTTTTTTAAAAGAGATTTACTGTCTTGTTCATCTAGCACTCTTAACTGGTCTGGATTTCCTAAAACCTCAAAGACACTATTCAGCTTTTTCTCTAATATATTAGCTCTATTCTTGTTCCATGTCACTGCATGGCTGATTGCCCACAGAGCTTCATGAATACCTTGCATCGGAGATACACCTATCGAGATAAGCAAGTCTCTAGTTTCCTTGTCAAAATTTTCGGGAATAGTCGAACATATTGCTGCTGGCAGATTATTATCAGCTGCCGCTTGAGCAAAAGCCAAAGCATCATTTCTGTAATATACGAGAGACTCATCCAAACCTTTAGCAGGGTAATCCTGCACCAAGATTGCTGAATGAACTAATCCTTGATTCATTGCCTCTTGAAAGACTGGTCGTGTCTTTTCGGGTTGGCCCCAAATAGGAGTCGTGTAATCCAACGGGTTTGATAAGGTTGCTATTTCAGGCAATAACCCAACAAGCTTATCTGATTTCTCCTTATTAAAATTTGGAAATTTTAGACCAATATCTTCTGCTTTATCCGCCAACATTGTTGCTCCACCACCAGAACAGGTAAATCCAATTATATTTTCCTGTTTAGGGCATCCCGATACACATAAATATTTTAAAGTCTCTAAAAATTGAGACGGATTATTCACACTGATCACACCTGTTCGTTTAAATAACGCTTCATATAATTCTTTTGAACCTGATAAAGATCCCGTATGACTTAATGTTAATGTTGATCCAATTTTTGATGTTCCAGTCTTTAACGCAACCACTGGTTTATTTAATCCTAGGGCTTTCAATGCCGCTTTCTCAAACAAAGAAACATCACTTAAACCCTCAATATGTAAACCAATAGCTCTGACTTCAGGCTTTTCACATAAAATATCGATAAAATCTGCCAAACCCATAACCGTCTGATTACCCGCCGAAACCATATAACTTAAAGGTAAAGATCTTTGACTCATCGTGATATCTGAAGAAAACATTCCGCTTTGCGTAATAATCGCGGCACCATATCCTGGGCAGCTACCACCATGAGCAAATGGCCAAAGAGCCACCTCATCAACGTAATTGATTATTCCATAGCAATTTGGACCTATAAGAGCCATATCACCAGCATATTCTGCAAGTAAATTTTCAGCTTCTTGGCCTTCTGGATCTGCCTCTCCAAACCCAGCAGTGTAACATACTATTCCACCAGCACCTAACCTTGCCAAATCTTTTACTGCTTTTAAAGCATGATCTCTAGGAATCGCTAAATAAACTGCGTCCGGAGGAGAAGGTAGATCTTCTAAAGTCTGGAAACATTTATGTCCGCCTAATTGGTCTCGCCGAGGGTTAACTGGCCAAATAAAACCCTTAAAGCCAGCTCTTTTGGCCTCCCCTATTGCTATCTCGGCATCTGCTCCACCGATAAAAGCAATATGCTTTGGTTTGATTAACCTTTCAAAATTATCTCTTTGCGCCGGCGTCATGCTCCCAAAGGCCGCAGAATTGACCTTGTGATGATATGTCGTTGAATCTCAGAAGTTCCATCCCATATTCTTTCTAATCTGCTATCTCGCCATAAACGTTGAATCGGCAATTCTTCCATTAAACCCATTCCGCCGTAAATTTGCACCGTGTCATCCGCAACTTTATTAAGCATTTCCGAGCAAAATACCTTCACCATAGCAGCATCCGCATCCTGCATAGCTCCAACCTCTGCTCGACTTACAGCATCATTTACCATCAAATCTGCTGCTCGCAAACCAATTGACATATCCGCTAGCTTGAAGCCAGTGGCCTGAAATGACCCTATCGGTTTGCCAAATTGTTTCCTATTTGCAGCCCAATCTATTGCCAGATTCATTATGCGCTCAGCTTTTCCACAACAAGTCGCACCAACCCAAATTCGCCCCATTCCAAGCCATTTTCCCGATAATTCCAATCCACGGCCTTCTTCCCCCAGAATTTGGGTTGGGCCCAATCTCACATTGTCAAAACTCAATTGAAAATTCTTATATCCTCGGTAACTGACACATTTATTACCTTCTCGGCATTCAAAACCTTTGAGACCCACATCAACTAAAAAAGCAGTAATTCTTTTTCTTGGACCTCTGGCCGTTTGATCTTCACCCGTAGCCGCAAAAACAATTGCAAAATCAGGCATTACTGGTCCAGAGATAAAATGCTTGCTACCATTTAATATCCAATCATCTCCGTCTTTTACAGCATTAGACTTCATTCCCATTACGTCTGATCCAGCTTCTGGTTCGGTTAAAGCAAATAACTCTCGCTTTTCCCCTCTTACACAAGGCAATAAATATTGCTCTTTTTGATCGCCTTCACATGCTAACAAGATCTCAGTTGGTCTAGCGATCCACGACTGTAGTGCGTGAGTAGTCTTCCCATATTCTCTTTCCATCAACGCCATAGCTTGATAACCCAATCCACCACCTCCAATTTCTGTTGGTAGATTAGCAGCAAAAAGACCTATATCTTTTGCTCGTGCTTCAATCTGGCGACCCAATTCAATTGGAACCTCACCTTTTGCATCGACCTCGTCTTCGTATGGAAATATTTCAGCATCCATGAAGGCTTTTAACGTATTAATTAATAATTCATTTTCATGGTTCATTTGATCACTCTTACTTTCTTAAATTCTTAAATTAAACCGTTGACCCTAATAGCTAACTTTGTCTCCAAACTCTTGTTGATTAAGCACCACGGAGATTCAATTTTTTCCTAGCTTCTCCCGGTGAAATAGCGCGCGCGCCCATTCTTTCAATTATCTCCACTGCGCGTGTTACAAGTTGTCCATTTGTAGCCAATACACCTCTATCTAGGTAAATATTATCCTCCAATCCAACGCGCACATTTCCGCCTAAAGCAACTGCAGTTGCTGCCATAGGCATTTGCATTCGTGAAATGCCAAAACCAGCCCAATTCGCCCCAGTAGGTAAGTGGTCTTTCATTGTCTTCATGGTATCAACGCTCTGATCTGCTCCCCAAGGAATTCCTAAACAAATCTGAAACATGGGGGGATCTGCTACCAAACCTTCGGAAATCATCTGAGTGGCGAAACGGATATGACCCAGTTCAAAAACCTCTAATTCTGGCTTTACACCCCATTCCTTTGTTAGTTGAGCCATTTTTCTTAACATCGGAGGTGTTGAAATATAAATTTCATCCCCATTTCCAAAATTTAATGTACCACAATCAAGAGAGCATATCTCGGGCATACACTCCTTTACGTGAGCAAGCCTTTCTTCTGGACCAATCATATCGGTACCCACACCAGGCATTGCTGGGTTATTTGGATCTGGAACCCAGTCTCCCCCCATACCAGCTGTAAGATTTATCACAACATCAGTATTGCTATCTCTAACTCGATCAACAACTTCTTTAAACAGTTTTGGATCTCTAGAGCCTTTGCCAGTCTCTGGATCTCGAACATGAATATGTGCTATTGCAGCACCAGCTTTAGCCGCTTCTATTGCTGCATCTGCCACTTCTTTTGGCGTTACAGGTACATGAGGATTCTTTCCTGTCGTATCCCCTGCGCCAGTGACAGCACAACTCACCACTACATCAAAATTCATTTATTTAACCCCCTATCAATTAATGAGTAATAATTAAGTCACTTGGACTTAATTGCATTTAACACAGCTACTATTTTTTTATCGCGGTCTTCCGCCATCTCCTCAAAATGCTGATCTCCAGCCATCTGTGCGCAACCTTTTACCATTTTGTCTCTCAAGTCTTTAGTTAATTCTGGCGCCTTTAATCTTGTCCATGGTAATTTTAAAGCGGGACCAAACTGATCTAAATTTGTTGCCATTCCACCCTCTCCGCAAGCCACATGAAATGCCATACATTGTCCTTGTACAGCCATTCTTGGCGCTGGACCATTTATTAATGCATTATCAATATCGGCTGGTGTTGCTTCACCGTTTGCTACCATATGCAAAGCCTCTCGCCATAAAGCTTCCTGCAATCTCGTTGCGACAAAACCTGGTATCTCTTTCTTCAGAACAAGAGGTGATTTTCCCGCCATTTTATAAAAATCTGCAGTCCAAGAAACTACATCAGGATTAGTTTTTTCACCACCAACTATTTCCACCAGTGGGAGAAGATAAGGAGGATTAAAAGGATGGCCAATTACGGTTCTTTCAGGCGTATTACATTTTTGTTGAATCTCTGTCATGGTCAATCCAGAAGTAGAGGAACTAATGACCACATCAATCGGAACAATGCGTCCCAAAGTTTCATATAAATCCTGTTTAATATCTAAACGCTCCGGGGCACTTTCTTGCACAAAGTGAGTGCCTTTTAAGCTTTCTTCTAAATTTGTAAAAATTTGTAAATTTTGCAAACTAGCGCCTTCAGCTAAACCAAGATCAGTGAGGCTAACCCACGCGGTCTTCACAATGCTATTAAATATGTCTATTTCATCTTCTGAATGAAGATAAGCATTAACCTTGAAACCTTGCGCCAAAAAATGAGCAGCCCACCCACCACCAATAGGCCCAGCTCCTATGCTCGTTACTAACTTTATGTCATTTAAGCGCTTTAACACCTCTACTCACCTTTAAAATTTGGTTCACGCTTTTCTACAAAAGCCGCAACACCTTCTGCCGCATCATCAGACTTTAACATTTTCCTGTAAACGGGTAAATTCTCCGTTCTCATCTTGTTAAAAGCGGCTTCAAGCGGCACGCATTCTATCGCCCGTTGCACTTCCTTTACACTTTGCATTGCTAGAGGTGCTGACCAAGCTATTGACTCTGCCCACTCTCTCGCTTGATCAAGCAACTTTTCTTTGGCAACAACCTTATTTACCAAACCATAATGAGCTGCTTCAGCCGCCGACATACGCCGACCTAATAAAAACATTTCCATCGCAATATTATGGGGAATTCTTCTTGGTAATCTTTGAAGAGCTCCAGCATCTGGAACCATACCCAATGGCATTTCTGGCAGACCAAATTCAACATGCTCTGCGGCAATTAAAAGATCACACCCCATGGCCAACTCGAAACCTCCACCAATTACTAAACCATTTAAAGCGGCAATAACTGGCTTATTTAAATTCCAATTTTCTGTTAAACCGGCAAAACCACCATCGCCATAATCAGCTGTTTCCCACCAGTTATCTAATTCCACTTCTCCAGAATTTAAAGCTTTCAAATCCCAACCGGCAGAGAATATTTTTTCTCCTTCTGCAGTTAAAATTCCGACCCACAAATCTGGATTATCACGTAACTCTGCAAAAGCGGCTCCTAATGCCTGGCTCATTGGAATATCAATTGCGTTTACCTTAGGCTTATTTAACTTTACCTCAAGAATTCGACCGTTTTGTGTAACTTCAACGCCATCAGGCATACTTTTCTCCTTAATTATTTATTTAAATTCAGGGACAACCTCTTGGCAAAAAAGTTTCATTGATTTTTTTTGCGCTTCCATATCCAAACCCATGGACGCGTAATAAATATACTCATCCACCCCAAGTTTTTCATATCTTTTTAATTTTTCAATTACAGTTTCAGGTGAACCAAACATAAGATTTTCTTCCAACATATTGGCATCATATTCTTTACGACCCTGCAATTCATCTAATGGGATTTGCTTAGGAAAGCCGTCACTAACATCTCCTAAATTTCTAAATAAATTTTCAAATTGCCCAAGACATGTTTGAATTGCTTTTATAGCCTTATCTCTGCCATTTTCAGTTTCATATAATGCAGTATGACGCATCATCGCGAATATCGGTTTAAATTTATTATCATTTTGATGAATTGCTTCATCAAGTTGTTGTTTATATAGCTCAGCCTCTGAAAATCCTCGCGTTAAGGGCCAACTCATAACATTACAGTTGTTCTTTATTGCATAATCAAATGTTATTGGCGATCTGGCAGCAACCCAAAGGGGTGGATGCGGCTTTTGTATGGGTTTGGGGACTGATGTTGACGTAGGGAATTGCCAAAATTTTCCATCATGTTCATAATCTCCAGCCCATAACTCTAGCACAGCAGGGAGTATTTCTTGCATATATTGCCAAGCGTCAGATTGCTTCAAGCCTGGTTTCATCCGATCAAATTCTCTTTGATAAGCTCCTGAGCCAATCCCAAACTCCAGCCGTCCTCCACTAATCAAGTCAAGAAAAGCAGCCTCTCCTGCCAAATTTATTGGATGCCAATAAGCAGCAGCCGCAACCGCAGTTCCCAGTCTAATATTCTCTGTTTCTGATGCCCACCAAGTTAATATTTGAAATGGATTAGGCGCTATTGTCATTTCTAAAGCGTGATGTTCAGCTGCCCAAACAATGTTAAACCCACCATCTTCTGCCATTTGCACCATATCTAATGTATGACGCATGACTTCATTCATGTTCCAGCTTGGATCCATTCTTTCCATATTAACGGCTAATTGAAACTTCATTATTTTACCTCTTTTAGTTCAACGCATTACAAACGGATTTCCAAACGGCTCATCCGATGTATTCATCCATATTGTTTTTGGACGAGTGTAGTCATGCATGGCTTGAAATCCACTTTCACGTCCGTAACCCGATCCTTTGATCCCACCAAACTCCGCGATTGGTGAAACAACACGATAAGTATTGACCCAAACTATTCCAGCCCTCACTGCTTTAGCCATTCGTAATGAACGAGCACTATCCTTTGTGAAAATGCCGGCAGCTAATCCATGGACAGTATCGTTCGCAAGACCAATCACCTCTTCTTCAGTCTTGAATTTCAAAACACTTAAAACTGGGCCAAAAAGCTCAGTATCAACGATCTTCATATTTTGCTTCTTACAACTGATAATGGTAGGTTCATAAAATAGACCATCCATATCATTTGGTCTCTTTCCTCCATGGAGAACTTGACCACCTTCTTCGATAGCATGAGAAACTTCTTTTTCGATATTTTCCAACTGACCAATCGTGCACAACGGGCCCATTTGAGTTTCTTCTAGTAGTGGATCACCAATTTTTATACCTTTTGCAATTTCAATCATTCGCTCTAAAAACTCATCTGCGATATCTTCGTGTAGATACAATCTCGAACCAGCTACACAGCTTTGCCCAGCAGCTCCAAAAATGCCAGCAACTGATCCATTCACAGCACTTTCGATATTCGCATCCTCAAATACTATAAAGGGAGATTTGCCCCCTAACTCCAGACTTACTTCCGCAAAATTTTCCGCCGAGTTGTACAAAACATGTCTGGCAGCATTAGGACCACCAGTAAATGAGATTCGTGCAACCAATGGGTGGCTAGTCAACGCTTTCCCACATGGCTCTCCATGACCGGTAACAATATTTACTACTCCTGGTGGAAACCCTGCTTCTTCTATTAATTCACCAAATTCTAACATTGCTGCAGAGGCGTGTTCAGAAGCCTTGAGCACTATTGTGTTACCTGCTGCTAAAGCTGGCCCTACTTTGACCGCTACTAGAAACAATTGTGAGTTCCATGGAACAATTGCCGCAACTACTCCCAATGGCTCTCGATTTGTAAAAACAAATAAATCCGGTTTATCGATTGGTAACGTCTCACCACTAATTTTGTCAGCACAACCAGCATAAAAATGAAAAAATTCTGCAATATATTTAGCTTGCCAACGCGTCTCTTTTAACATCTTTCCCGTATCAACGCTTTCCGTCCTGCCCAACGGCTCAGATTTTTCAGCTAATAAATCACCTAATTTTCGCAAACATTTCCCACGTTCTGTCGGAGTCATCTTTGACCAAGGCCCAGTAGTAAAAGCTCTGTGTGCTGCATTGACGGCTTCATTCACATCGCTCTCCGTGGCCTCTGGGACTTTACTCCAAACCCGACCATTTGCCGGATTGATACTTTCAAACATAGCACCATTTGAGGCATTGACCCACTTACCATCGATTAACATTTGATAGGATCTAATGTCTGTCATGCTTTTTTCCTCGTAATTTATTTGATTCTTAATCTTATCTGATATTAAACTTTTAAAGTAATTTTTTTATTATTAAACAACAATTCTATTATTTAGTATTTATTTGGATGTACAGGTTTTTAGGAGTTAAAATCATGGGAAAAGGAAAAAAAATAATTGGTGGGCCGCTCATCATCGGGGGAAGAACACTATCGTTGTCAAAGGCAATTAGAGCTGGGGATTTTGTATTTTTGACTGGTCAAATACCTATGAAAAACGGTGAGCCAATGACAACCGGAACAATTGAAGATCAAACGAAGGCAATTTTGGAAGATATAAAAGCAACTTTGGAAGAGGCTGAATGTAACATGAGTGATGTTGTAAAATCCATGATTTGGCTTAGGGAACGAGCTGATTTTCCAGGTTTCAATAAAATTTACGGAGATTATTTTCCTAAAGAGCCACCCGCTAGATCTGCTGTTGTAAGTGAATTACTAGTTGATGTTAGGGTAGAAATAGAGGTTATTGCTTATAAACCCGTTTAAGAAATAAAAATGCTACGAAAAGACATGCTATGAAAACATCCTATGAGACCCATGGAGAAACTAAAAATCCATGTGTTATCTTAATTCACGGTTTGGGATTAAACAAACAAATGTGGCAATGGATTATACCAGATCTTAAGAAATCTTATTATGTTATTTCATATGATTTGTATGGACACGGATCCTCGTCTAATCCTGAAAAAAAACCATCGCTATCACTTTTTTCTGACCAAATAGCTGATCTTTTGAAGTTGATTAAAGCTGAAAAGGCAATCTTAATTGGGTTTTCTCTAGGAGGTATGATCTGCAGAAGGTTTGCTCAAGACTATCCGAGCAAAACGGATGCAATGGTGATTTTAAACTCTCCTTACAAAAGAGATGAAAAAGCACAAAGCGCGATACTGAATAGATTAAAACAATTGGAAGATTATGGACCACAAGCCACTGTAGAAGACGCCTTAATTAGATGGTTTTCAGATGAATATAGAAAGCATAATCCAGAGATGCTAAATCTTATTAGAAGCTGGGTTATGAAGAATGATCCAGAAGTATACCCAAAAATTTATGAAGTGCTTGCATCTGGCTTGGATGAAATTACAGCACCCACTCCTGAAATTTCGTGCCCAGTTTTAGTAATCACTGCAGATGAAGATTTTGGCAACGGCCCAAAAATGTCAGAAGCAATAGCTTCAGAAATTCCAAATTCTAACTTGATCATTCTAAATGGTTTGCGACATATGGCCTTGGCCGAAGCACCAAAAGTTGTTAACGAGCCCATCAATGATTTCTTAAATCAAATTACAAATGATAGATTAATTAATGAAGACTAATGAACGTACAGGAATATTGACTGGTATAAAAGTACTTGACCTGACACGAATGCTCTCGGGACCTTATTGCACGATGATGCTCGCCGATCACGGTGCTGAAGTTATAAAAATAGAGAGTGAAACAGGCGATAGCAGTCGAGCTAATGGTCCCTTTCGAAATGATGACCCACAAAAAGAGTGGGCGGGTTATTTTGTTAGCCTAAATCGATCAAAAAAAAGTGTGCAACTGAATCTCAAGACAGAAAGTGGTAAAAACCACTTCAGAAAACTAGTTGAGCACGCCGACGTTGTTGTAGAAAATTTCAGACCAGGTGTAATGGAACGCCTCGACTTAAGTTACGAAGAACTAAGAGCCATAAATCCCCGATTAGTTTATGGAGCAATACGTGGTTTTGGGGATCCACGATTAGGGGAAAGCCCATATGTAAAGTGGCCTTCTTACGATGTTGTAGCCCAAGCTATGGGCGGAATTATGGGTATTACTGGAGCAACCCCTGATTCGCCAACTAAAGTTGGACCCGGTGTGGGAGATATTTTCACAGGTTTAATGATGTCCTTTGGTATCATTGCTGCATTAAGGTCTGCAGATTTTACAGGAGAAGGTCAATTTATTGACATTAGTATGTATGATGCGGTGTTAAGCCTATGTGAACGAACTGTTTATCAACATGACTACGATGGAACAATTCCCGGCCCAGAAGGAAATGGGCATCCTTTGCTAGCACCTTTTGGTATTTTTCCTGCTTCGGACGGTCATGTGGCAATTGGAATAGTGGATGATATATTTTGGAGCGAATTAAGCAAATGCATGGGATTGCATAAGACCGGTGAGGATAAAAAATATTCTTCGAGAGCCGCGAGAAAAGAAAACTCAAAAACGGTAAACAAGTTAGTAGCTGATTGGACAAATCTTAAAACAAAGAATGAATTAACAAAAATATTAGGAGGAAAAATTCCTTTTGGGCCCGTGAACACAATAAGAGACATTCTTGATGATGAACATGTAAATATTAGAAAAATGATTGCAACGGTGCCTCATTCTGATCCTTCAAAAAAAGATTGGCGCGTAGCCGCAAATCCAATCAAATTCAGTTTAAACCCAACCCCAGAATACAAAACTCCACCAAAAATTGGTGAGCATGACAAAAATTACCTGCAGAAAGCTAAAGTTGAGACAGCAAATTTTGAAAAAACTAGATCTCTGAGAGAAGCTTTTGGAAATTTCGCCACAGGTGTTACCATAATAACGACAAATGAGAAAAATGGATCTCCAAGAGGCTTTACAGCAAATTCATTTACCTCTGTTTCCTTAGAGCCACCCTTATTATTAGTGTGTATTGCAAAAACCGCATTTAGCGCGGCTACGTTTCAAAAATCCAAACTGTTTGCGATAAATATCTTATCAGAAAATCAGCGTGAATTATCTGGTCTATTCGCATCTCAAGAAAAAGATAAATTTAAATTAGCTAATTGGTCAGTCGGGCCAAAAAATCTGCCCATATTTGAAGAAAGTATTGCCCATTTTATTTGTGAAAGACAAAGACTAGTTGACGCTGGAGATCATATAATTCTTATTGGTAAAGTCCAAGAACATGCAGTTTTTGATGGCACCCCTCTTGGTTATTTTAAAGGAAATTATTTTTCCGTAAACCATGACCAGGCATTAATTGAAGCTGCAAATACAGGGGAGAGGGTAGATATTGGTGGAGTTTTATCAAAGGATAATAAAATTCTTTTACAACATGCTACTAATCAAAAATTTATTATCCCCAAAGCACCAACAGAAGACAAATCAAAAAATGGTCTTTATGGCTTACTGGAGAATCTTAATTTAAAACCCCGCTTAAACTTTATTTATGCGATCTATCGTGACACAGATACTAAAAACCACACTATTTTTTATAATGGTACTGTAGAAGGAGACGCTCCGGATGGGTTTAGATTCTTTAAATTGGAAGACATTCCATTAAATAATATTTTACTACCGGCAGAAAGAAGCATGCTTGAGCGTTACAAACGAGAATTTAAACATGGTACTTTTGGATTTTATGAAGGAACTGAAAGAGCGGGTACTGTAAGAGAAATATCACGAACAGAAAATAATTATGAAATAAAAGGTGTATAATGAAAATGGTGCCAGAACTTAGAAAAATAGTCACTTACGATGAAGATGTTTATAGAGAGGGTGAAAAACCAGCAGAACCAATTTTACGAATGATCGGTGTAGCCGCTGTGGTTAAAAACCCTTGGGCGGGAAAAGGATTTGTTGAAAACCTGGCGCCAGAGATTCATAGAATTGCACCAGTTCTCGGAGAAACTCTTACAAATAGATTAATTAGTTTAGCAGGTTCTGGGGACAAAATTGAAGCATATGGTAAAGCATGCATAGCTGGTACAGATTGTGAATTAGAGCATGCTTCTGGCCTAATACATACATTACAATACGGAAATTTTTACCGCGAAGCTGTTGGTGCTAAATCATATTTAGGTTTCACCAATACCCGAGGTCCAGCAAATACTCAGATTCAAATTCCATTAATGGATAAACATGATACTGGCAGACGATCCCATTACCTTACAGTGCAATTCTCAATACACGATGCACCTGCTGCTGACGAAGTTGTTGTTGCTCTTGGAGCTGCTACGAGTGGACGCCCACACCATAGAATAGGTGATCGTTATTCAGATTTGGCGGCTTTGGGTAGAGATATAAACAATCCAGCAAATGTTAAATCTTAGAGATAATAAACTAGCTAATAACCATTAAGATTTATTGTCAGATCTACTGAAAAGAATCATATCGTGTTATGACTTAGTCGGCAAAAACAAGAAGCTAAGATAGGACGATCAGCCCTGGCGTTCGCCAGATTTAGGCGTTGCTTTATAAATTTCGCCTCTTCAATCTGTCCTTTTCGATGCAAACATTCATGTAATCCATGTAAAGACCATACATTGTCTGGATTTTGACATGGGCGTCCCAAGACCCCGTCGATTCCTAAGTCTGCACGATATACTGCCTCAGCCTCTTCTATCTTTCCTTGCTCCAACAACAATGCACCCAATGCATGACGCGCTGGTTGCATCCAACCCCATGGCTCCTCATACGGAAGCTCGTCATCTAAGCGGACAGCCTTTCTTAAGCTATCAAATGCCCTATCATATTCCTGTTTACGATAATATATCTCACCTTCCAACATTTGTTCTGCGACCGCCAGAATATCAAGACAGGAATTATTAAAAAGGAATCTGGTATCGGGAACTAATTTCTTAGCTTTAACAAATAACTTGCCGTATTTCTCAGCTTCAGGAATATTGTTAGTTGCAGCATAAGCGATAGATTTTGTATAATGAATAACAGCGGTAGTAAAACTAAACAGTTCTTGATCTTGTGGCAAAACAATAGCTTTAATTTCCTCCCACATCCCAAATCGAACAAAAACATGAAATTTCATTGGATAGTAACTTTCCAACCAATCTGCACTTGGCCGTATAATTTCCGGACTAAGTAGATCTTGTAGTTCCTGTGCCGCTTCAAAAGCAGGCTTAAACTGTCCTAAAAACATAGCCCCATAAACCTTAAAATGAAAATTATGACATACATATGCTGTATAAAATGTTTCCGCCCCTCGCATCTTTAAATATTTTTTATCCGCAATTGACGCATTATGATTTCGCCGGACAACATTTTCATAATGCCCGCATAAAACATCAATATGTGTGGCCATATGCTTTAAGTGACCAGCATCGGGTACCAACTCAGTCAATGCATCACCCGCTTTTAACGCTTTTTCAGGATGTGGCGACATTTCCATGAGATGTACGTACATATGCAATAAACCAGGATGCTCATAAGCCCCATACAATTCTTGATTTGAAAAAGCGTTCTCTAAAACCGCGATAGCCTCCAGAGTATCAGCACCATCCTTTGCTTCACCAGTACTAACCTCCCATAATTGCCACGGCGTTCGATTCATTAACGCTTCAGCAAAAAGTGCACAAACATCTAACTCAGCATCAAATCTGCAATATACTGCTCTCATCTTATCTGCATAAATATCGTTCCAAGTAGAAAAATCCTCCTCCAAAGCACTAGACGGGTAACGAAAACTCAAAGCCTCAATTAATGCCTCTTCAACCGGCTTTAATCCTTTTATTTTCATTGCTGTTTCTAATGATGACTTTGATTTATCGATGCATTTCTGCTTATCTTCATGAGAAAAGTCTGACCATGTCTTATTATAATTTGGACCGATTGCGTAACCTATGCCCCAATAAGACATAGCACAACCAGGATCTATTCTAATCGATTGTTCAAAACAAAATTCAGCTTCATCATGATTGTAGCCATAAATCCACATTAAGCCTCTATCAAACCACATTTGAGCTTCTTTAGAGCTTGTGGTTACTGGAAATGAATAACTACCAAGATCAAAATACTCCATTGATTATCACCTTTCAAAAAAATTATTCCACAAACCACATTTCACTAATAAACTTTGTAAGTATTTAAGCAGCAGTTTCTAATGCTTGTTCAAGATCGTAAATCAAATCATCTAAATTTTCTATGCCTATAGAAAGTCGGAGAAGTCTGGGGTGCACGGGAAATCCTTCACCAGAAACAGTTTTTCTATGCTCTATCAAGCTCTCTACTCCTCCCAATGAAGTGGCTGGGTAGAAAATCTTACAAGCTCTAGCCACATCTATAGCATTTTTTTCATTGCCCTTTACAATAATGGATAGCATGCTGCCGAACTTTCCACCTGTTTGCTTTTTACTAATTTCATGTCCCTTATGAGATTGTAACCCTGGATAAAGCACACTCTCTATTTTGCTGTGGCCTTCAAAATAAGTAGCTATTTTCATGGCGTTTTTACATGCTTTTTCTAACCTCAAAAATAAAGTGCGCATTCCTCTAATAAGCAACCAAGCCTCAAGTGAGTTTAATACAGATCCTTGTAACTTTCTTATCGAGTATAAGTTCTCCCAGTTATCATCAACCTCACAGGTTGATAGCACTCCAGCAGTCGCATCAGAATGGCCATTAAGAAATTTCGTAGCTGAATGAAAAGAAATATCAGCGCCAAGTTCTAGTGCACGAGTGATACATGGTGGTGTTGCAGTACAATCCGTTAAAAGTTTCGCATTATTTCGATGAGTTATTTCGGCAGCTAATGCTATGTCTGTTACCGCCCAATCAGGATTATTAGGTGTCTCCACCCAAACTAAGTCTGTTTTGCGACCGTTGATAACCGTTTCCATTTCTTGTAAATCACCAGCTTCATAATAAGAAATTTTTAATCGTTTTAATTCTTCATATCGTTGAAATTGTGCTAATACACCATGATACATTACTTTTGGTATGACCACATGTGCGTCTTTTGGAAGATTATCAATAACAGCAGTAGCAGCAGACATACCTGATGCAAAAAGAATGGAATCCTTTGCACATTCCAACTCTGCAATTATTTCTTCTGCATAGGTAGTCGTTTCATTACCATCTCGTCGGTACCAATAAGGCTTACGATTATCATAATTTTCATCACGAGCGTAAGTTGCCGATAACTGAATGTTTGGTGTAACAGCTCCTGTTGTATCGTCTATAAATCTTAAGGCTTGCGCAACCTTCGTTTCTAATTCAAGCGAAAAGTTTTTTTTCTTTTTCATAGTTTTTCCAATGTAATCGCGAAAACAGGGTTTAAAATATTATATCCTAGCACAAAATAAGAATTGCAAGTATGAAAATAACCTTTGATTCAAAAGGATTAAATTCTAAAGAGATTTAACCTACTTAGTTAAAGGCAATCCTAAACCCTATATTGCCAGTAGTCGTATTGAATTTCACTGCCTGTCTAGAAGAGTTTCGATACCTGGCACAATATGAGTCATGACATAGATATGAACCACCTTTTGCAACAATAAATTCTCCATTCAATGGTCCTTTAGGGTTTCTCTGATCTCTAGGTGAGTGAGTTTTTTCAAACCGATCAGCAACTAGTTCCCAGACATTTCCAATCATATTATATAGACCAAATTTATTTGGCTGATATGAAAAAATGTCAACTGTCCCCCAATCTTTAAAGCCATCATATTCTCCATTTGGAAAGTCTCCGTCCCAAGTATTTGCCATTTTCTGATCATTTAATTTTAATGAACTGCCCCAAGGAAATTGTTCACCAACCTTTCCACCTCTAGCAGAATACTCCCACTCAGCTTCTGTCAATAATCTACAATTTCTCCATTCGCAGAAAGCTAATGCGTCTCTAATAGATATATGCACTACTGGATGGTCAAGACGTTTGAGAAAGTTACTGTTACCACCTTCTGGCGATGACCAACTAGCATTTGGAACAGATCTCCAGATCGGAGACAAATTTGAGGAATCATACTGATCAGGATTTTTTAAGAACTTAAAAAATACAAATGAAGTTCCAATTTCCTCAGCAACTGTTTTATATCCAGTGGCATCGATAAATTCTTTAAATTCTTTATTACTAACTGCAGTCTTGGAAATCTTAAAGGGATTGAGCCAGATATTTCTTATGGGTCCTTCACCATCTTCTCGATGAGGTCCATCGTCAGCCCCCATTTTAAACCAACCCCCTGAGAGGGTCACATTTCCCATCTCAATCATTCAAGAGTTTTTTTAACATCTGATTTATATTGATAAACTGGCTCCCAATCATCTCCCCAGGCGTTTTTCCACAAAGCTTTTCGAGTAGAATTTTGCAATGACTTACCTCCATTCCATAAGTCAGCTTTAGAGTCAGAATAAGTTTTAAAAAAATCCTCAAGCAATTGGTCCAATTTATTCTTTATCGATAAATAATGAGGTTCATCAATTAAATTTTTTTGCTCTTTCGGGTCATTTTCTACGTCAAATAGCTCATCATCCAAATTAAAGTTCTTTGAATCTTTAAATCTCTTAAAATATACAAATTTTTGAGTTCGTACTACTCGAGTTTCTTCTTGCTCAGAAAAAACTGCGTCCTGCCCCCAATCCGTTATTTGATCACTCAATATTGGTAAAAGTGAGCGGCTGGGCACACTTATACTATCGTCAACTTGTTCAATTTTAGTTACATCTAATATTGTCGAAAAAATGTCCATATTTGAAACCATTAGATCTGATCTTTGTCCAATCTTCGTTTCATCACCATTTCTTATTATCATCGGAACAGAATGTGCAGCCTTGTGTAGATTGGATGGGAAAGTAGCAGCGCCATGCCCCCAAAACCCATGATGCCCAACCGACAAACCATGATCTGCTGTGAAGATAAATAGAGTTTCATCCATTAGACTCAACTCATCCAAGGTCGAAATAATTTCGCCAACGCCATCGTCAACCATTGAAATTTGTGCATAGTAATTTCTTAAAGTGTCCAGATCATTTGGAGCTCTTAAAAGCATCGAGTAATCCATACCTTTTCCAGACTGGGCTTTAACCATATCGTAATTCTTAATTGCTTCTCGACTTAAACTTTCACGAGGAATAGAATTCATTGCACAATCTTTATATCGCTCAGAATGTCTGCACTCGTCTTTTTCTTGTGTTGCAGGCCAATGCCCATAAGGTGCGGGGTACGGTAAATACAAAAAAAAGGGTTTCTCATTATTAGTATTTTTCTTTAGAAAAGAGACTGCTTTAGATGTAAAAAAGTCAACTGAATGGCCTTCGTGAAAATAGTTATTACCGTTTTCAAAAATTTCATTCCTAAAAAAGCTCCTAACATGCCCATCGGCCATAGTTACCCAATGATCAAAACCGCTCATCGGCGTTTTTGGCTCTCCTAAATGGTACTTACCAATCAAAGCAGTTTCATAACCATTACTTTTTAGTATTTCTGGTAACGTATTTAATCCATCCAACGCATGCCAACCAATTGGCCATTCATTACTTCTTCGATCATCAATCCAGCTATGGACTCCATGCTGAGAAGGTAAAAGACCAGTTAAAACAGATGCCCGACATGGTGAACAAAAAGCATTGGGACAAAAAGCGTTATTAAAAGTAAAACTTCTTTGGGACAACAAATCAAGATTTGGAGTATGAATCTCTTCATTTCCATAACATCCTAATGTGGAGGCTTGTTGATTATCAGTAAAGATTAAGACGATATTTTTTTTCTTAATTTTTTTCAAGTTACCTACCTCAAAAACAAAATAACAAACTAAAATTTATCAATTCAAGTCACTTAAGTGATCTCACAAAGTTTCTAAGATCTTCAATTAGAAACTTAGGCTGCTCCATTGCTGCAAAATGCCCACCAGTCGGCATTTCAGTCCACTGTCTTACATTATATACTCTATCAACGTAAGATCTAGGAGGCCAGGAAGACATTTCAGCTGGAAACAAGGCACAGGCGGTTGGCACTTCTACTCGTTTTCCCTCTTTGGATAAAACTCTCCCTCCCTCTTCCTCTCGACCATAGTAGATCCACGATGCAGTATTGAAGGTCTTAGTGATGATATAAATCATAATATTTGTTAGCAACACATCCTTGGAAAAAACTGTCTCAATATCACCCCTTTTATTATCTGACCAAGAATAAAACTTTTCAATTATCCACGCGGCAATTCCCACAGGACTATCCATCATTCCGTAACTCAATGTTTGGGGCTTAGTTGCTTGCATTATCCGATATCCGTTCTCAGGTATCTGATCTTCTTCAAACGTCGATGCCCAAAGCTCCTCTTCCACACCCTTTGGTCCTTCATAATGCCTTACAGTCATAATATTGATATGGATTCCCTCACAAAATTTTGGATAATCATAACCTAGCCAGGTTGATATAGTACCACCCCAATCGCCACCCTGAGCTATATAACTCTTGTATCCTAATACTTCAGTCATCAGTTTATTAAAAATCAATGCCATCCTTCTTGGGCCATAAGGCCTGGGTGGTTTTCCTGAAAATCCAAATCCCACAAGTGATGGAACAATCACATCAAAGGCGTCTTCAACATTTCCTCCATATCTCTCAGGATGAGCTAAAGGATCTATAATTTCAATAAATTCAATGATTGAACCAGGCCAGCCATGGCTAATTATCAATGGTTTTGGTTTTGAGCCACTCCCTCTCTCATAAATAAAATGCACCTCAATTCCATCTACCTCTGCAGTAAAGTTATCAAACGAATTGATCTTATCTTCTTGTCTTTTCCAATCAAACTGCTCAACCCAATATTTACAAAGGTCTTTCATAAAATCAATATTTGCACCGAACTGCCAACCACCATCACTTGGCATTTCATGCCATGGATATTCAGAAACTTTTTTATAAATAAAGTTTAGATCACTTTGACAAAAATCTATTTCAAATGTTTTGAGTATCGACATTCACACCTACTTTTGTAAATCTGACTTTAGAATAAGATTAACAGCAGTTCAAATTGAAATGGAAATTCGATATCTTTAATCAAATTATAATTGATTAATTAACACTTAAAAAAAACCTTTCAATAAATGAGCTAATCTAAAACAGTAAACTTATTAATAACTGGAGCGATTAAGCATAATGGATAAAGGCCTAAAATCCGAAACTGAATTTGATTACATTATAATTGGAGCAGGCGCTGCTGGCTGTGTATTAGCATCCGAAATAATAAAAGACGGTCGATTTTCAGTTTGCTTGATAGAGGGAGGTCGTAAGGATACGAGCCGTTGGATACACATACCTGCCACAATGTTTAAAACTCTTAACACTCAAGATGCATCAAGAGTAATATCCGAGCCAGATGCGAGCTTAGATGATAGAAACTTCGTAGTCCCACAAGGCACTGTATTAGGAGGCGGCTCCTCCATAAACGGTATGATTTATATGCGTGGGCAAGCAAAAGATTATAACGATTGGGAAATTAATCATGGATGCGCAGGTTGGAGTTACAAGGATGTACTTCCAATCTTCATAAACCAAGAAAAAAATACCCGGTTGGCAAAGCCATTTCATGGCCAAGATGGACCATTACGTGTCTCAGATCCTGAGTATAAGCATCCTATAAATTCAGCGATTATTGAATCAGCTCTTCAGGCTGGCTTATCACCCAATGAAGATTTTAACGGCTCCAATCAGGAGGGAACTGGATGGTACCAAGTAACAGCCCATAAAGGAAAGAGATACTCTGCGGCTACAAGTTTTCTAAAACCTCAACTTCGATCTGAACAACTAACATTATTAACAAATACGAAGGCTCACCATATTTTATTTTCCAATTACAAAGCGACAGAAGTCGCAATTAGCAATCAATGTGGTCAAAAAAAACTAAAAGCAAAAAGAGAGGTAATTTTATCGGCAGGAAGCTTTCAAAGTCCAAAATTATTAATGCAATCAGGTATTGGTCCTGAAGAACATTTACTAAGAGCAGGCATAGATGTGATTCATAACTCAGTAAATGTTGGAGCAAATCTCCAAGACCACGTTGGTACTCCAGTAACAATGAAATTGAGAGAAAAAATTGGATTACATGACGAAGACAAAGGTTTTAAGGCCATCAAAAACGGGCTTAATTATTATGCATTAAAACGCGGACTATTGACGTCAAATATATTGGAAGCCGGGGCTTGCATTGATACAAATGGTAAAGGTCGCCCAGACGTTCAATTTAATTTTGCTCCCTTCGCTGCTGGACCACCTGGAAAACCACCATTACCCATCCACGCTGTTCAAGTAAGTCCAATGACCATGAGGCCTAAGTCTAGAAGCCGATTATATCTTGATACGAGCAATCCAAATGCTTCGCTCAAGTTTTATGCGAATATGCTAGCAGATCCTGAAGATCTAGATACACTTCGAAGAGGAATAAGATTAGCAAGAGAAATTTTTCGCCAAAAACCAATAAGTGACATGGTTAAAGATGAAATTTGGCCTGGCAATGGCGTCTCTTCTAAAGTTGGCTCTAATACACTTGATGACCGTATTCGGGAGCAAGCAAGAACAATTTTTCACCCCGCTGGCACTTGTAGAATGGGGCCTCAAAAAAATGATGTTCTTGATTTAGACCTTAGAGTAAATGGGGTTGAAGGTTTAAGAGTTGTGGATTGCTCTATCATGCCGGCCTTAGTTTCAGGGAATACTAACGCACCAACGATGATGATAGCTGGTAAAGCTGCTGAAAAAATTCTTGGAACTAACTGAAACAACTTAAATTGTCTGTCAAAAGTGCTTGGCTGGGGTGGTAGGATTCGAACCTACGGTACACGCTACCAAAAAGCGTTGCCTTACCACTTGGCTACACCCCAGCAGCGAGAAACCGAATACGCAACAAATGCGTCATCTTCAAGGTCAAAAATAAAATAAATTTGATTTAAACTACTTTGGGTTTGGGAAAAAAAGATTCTGGCCCATGATTTTATAATTTTTCATCAATTCACCTGCTTTTTTTGATACTAACCAGTTTTCTACTATTCTTGCTTTTTCATATTTAATTTTGGGATATAATACAGAGGAAATTGGTAAATAAGAATACTGATTGAAAAGCTGCTCATCGCCCTCAAATAAAATTTCTAAATCACCTTTTCGGCCAAAATTTAACCAACTTGCCCTATCACTTATGACATATGCTGATAGCTCAGAGGCCATATTCAATGCTGCGCCCATTCCAGCACCGACCTCCCAATACCAATCGACTAAAAATTTTTCTGGTTGTTGGCCTGCTTTTCTCCAAAGTAACAGTTCCAGCTTATGTGTCCCACTATCATCACCACGACTAATAAACACTGATTTAGAGTTTTTAATCGTTTCTAAAATTAATTTTAAGTTTTTCAAATTCTTTATTGCAGCAGGATCAGATTTTGAACCAATCAAAACAAAATCATTATACATTATTTCTCTACGATATGGTGCAAACCCGTTCTCAACAAATGCTTCTTCAGCCACCTTTGAATGCACAAGAATTGCATCCACATCGCCTCTACTGCCCAATTTAAGAGCTTGCCCTGTGCCGACGACCAACAAATCTACAATTATTCCAGTATCTTTTTCAAGTTCCGGAACCAAAACATCTGAAAGTCCAGAATTATGAAATGAGGTTGTTACAGCTAATTTAAAATTAGAGTCATTTGCCAAAGCAAAATTCATAATGATGAATTGGTTCAAAACTGCTACAACGATAATTATAAATTTTTTCATCGAAGAATATCTCCCCGTAAAAAAGTTAAAGCTTCAACTGTCTGAGGTTTGTTAAAAAAAGTTTTAACAGACGAAGTCTCAATAATCTTTCCATTGTGCAAAAATAATACCACGTCCCCTAGCCGTTTTGCTTGGCCTAAGTCATGTGTCGCCATTATAATTTTAGTATCATTACTTACCGCCTGTTTAAGTAAATTTTCGATCTGTAATTTTGACTCTCCATCCAAATTAACAGTGGGTTCGTCAAGAAATAAAATTTTTGGTTTCGAAATTAAAGCACGCGCAATAACCATCCTTTGCCTTTCACCTCCCGACAAAGATAATGCTGGTTCAGAAGCCTTTTGAGTTAAAGAGGTTTTATCTAACCAATCTTTCGCCTGCAAAATTGCAGTAGGTCTTGGAACACCTTTCAAAATCAAAGGATACAAAACATTTTCTAAGACATTTCTTCTTAAAATTACCGGAGATTGAAAAACAAAACTTTGCTCTTCTATTTTGATAAGGGGCTCCCAAGTTAAGGACCCACTTTTAGGGTAATCCAAACCGTGTAAAAGTCGCAGTAATGATGTTTTCCCTGCCCCATTTTGTCCAAGTAGAATTATAAAGTTTGAATTGCTTAATTCAAACGACATCGGTCCTAGCAACACATTACTATTCTTTTCGATTACTAAATTAACGCCTGTAATTTTATAATCTGTCATCTATTTGCTCATACTTAGATTTTATGCTGAGGTGCATTAAGAAATTGATTAAAATTGAAACAATTATTAAAACAATGCCAAGCGCCATTGCTAAATGGAAGTTACCTCTACTTGTTTCTAGAGAAATTGCTGTAGTTAGAACTCTTGTGGCGTGATCAATATTTCCTCCAACAATCATAATTGCACCAACTTCGCCAATACCCCGACCAAATCCAGCAAGGGCAGCAGTAATCAATGATCGCCTTGAATCTTTTACAAGAGTTAAAATTATCTGCCATCTTGTAGCATTCAAGGATATAAAGAAATCACGATATTCCTTCCATAAACTACGAATAGTACGGTGAGATATTGATGCTATAATTGGTAAAATAATAATAATTTGGGCTATAATCATTGCTGACGGAGTGAATAAAAGGTTGAAAACACCAAAAGGTCCTGACTTGGAAAGAAACAAATAAACCAAGAGGCCAACGACTACGGGGGGCAGACCCATTAAAGCATTTGTCAAAATGATTAAACCATTTCTTAATCGAAAATTAGAAACAGCCAACCAAGCTCCGAAAGGTATACCAACCAATGTTGCTATTAGAGTTGCCGTTAATGTAACCTGCAGCGACCTAGCAGAGATTGCATAAAGATCACCATCTATCGTAAAAATTAACATTAAAGCTTGAACAAAACCTTGAAATAAATCAGACATTTTTTACCATTAATAATTAACCTTAATTTTCAATTGCCAAAGAACCATTTAAGGTGAGATAATTTTGGTCTATATGATTAGCAAAGATATTAACAATAGTGAATCAGTAAAGTGCCGATTAAAGATTACATAAGAACTATTCCAGATTTTCCTCAAAAAGGTATTATGTTTAGAGATGTAACGACTCTTTTTTTGAATTCTGAAGGGCTAAAGCAAGCAATCGATCAAATGATTGAACCATACATAAGTCAAAAGATAGATAAAGTAGCAGGTTTAGAAGCAAGAGGGTTCATACTTGGTGGCGCCATTGCAGATCGTTTATCTTTGGGTTTTGTACCAATCAGAAAAGCAGGAAAACTTCCTGGCCAAGTCATCTCCCAAGATTACGAATTAGAGTATGGGAGCGCAACTATGGAAATACATAAAGATTGTATTGAGCCAGGTGAAAAAATCTTACTAGTTGATGACCTTCTCGCCACCGGTGGAACTGCTGAAGCAGGAATAAAGTTAATAGAGAAGTTGGGTGGAGATATCATTTCTTGCTCATTCATTATTGATCTTCCCGAACTCGGCGGAAGAAAACACCTTGAGAATATGGGATTTGAAGTAAATGCCTTATGTGAGTTCGAAGGTGACTAAGAAATATTTTTATTAATCTAGTAAAACACCGGGATTAAACAAACCACTTGGATCCAGAGCGTTTTTGATTGCTTTCATAGTCTCGACCTTCACCCTGTCAGAGGTTTTCAAAAATTGGTCTTTTTTTAATCTTCCAATACCATGCTCAGCTGAGATTGAACCGTTTCTACTTACAACTTCATCGTAAACTAACCTAGACAAATCAGGTGCTGAATTTTCATAATTTGAAATTGGTTTGTTCCAGTTTCTAAATAAATTATAATGAAGGTTTCCATCTCCAACATGACCAAAACAATTGATCTGACAATCTGAAATGCTACTTATCTCTTCACTTACAGTTTCTATAAAACCCGCCACTTCAGTTAGTGGTAAAGATATATCAGCACTAACTATTGAACCAACCAGCCGATTTGCTTCAGGAATTGATTCTCTAAAGGACCAAAATGTTTTTCGTTGTACCTCGGATTGTGCGATAATACCGTCTTCTACCAAGTTTTTAGCCAAAGCCAACTGTATAAATTCTTCAAAGGTATCCTTAATTTCTTGATCTTGACTTGAAGTAATTTCAATTAAAACAAACCAATCCGAACTGCTTTTAATTGGGACTTTAATACTTGGTAAAACCTTTTTAACGAACTCTATTGCTTTTTGTCCTATCAATTCAAAAGATGATACGCGCTCGTCCAAAAACTCCTGAGCATTATTTAAAAGCTCTAGAGCGATTGAGGGCGAACGAACAGACAATATGGCTGTTGCAACGTGATTTGGTTTTGGAAATAGTCTTAAGCTTGCACCTGTAATCAGCCCTAAAGTGCCTTCAGATCCTATAAGTAGGTTTTTGATATCGTAACCCGTATTATCCTTACGAAGGCGCTTAAGCCCATTAAACACCTCCCCATTTGGCAACACTGCCTCTATTCCCAAACACAAATCTCGAATATTTCCATATTTTAATACCTGTACACCTCCAGCATTTGTTGCAAGATTTCCACCAATTCGACAGGAACCTTGAGATGCTAAGGAAAGTGGAAAAAATAAATCATCTTTCTCTACTTCTTTTTGTAAATCGTCCAATATTAGTCCAGCATCAACAATCACTACTCTTTCATTTGGGTAAATTTTTCTTATCTTATTCATCTTGGACGTTGAAAGAATTACTACTGGATCGCTTGTTGGGTTCACTTGTCCTCCAACCAGACCCGTTCCACCGGAATAAGGTATTATCCCTACGCCTGTATCCCGAGAAAAATTAACAATAGTTGAAACTTCTTTCGTTGATTGAGGAAGTGCTAAAATTGAATTTTTGCTTCCTTTTAATAAACTGCGAGGCTCCTCCAAATAGCTTTCAGGAACCTCCCTTAATGTATCTTTTGGGAGCTGGGTTTGGACTTTATCAACAAATTCAGAAATGGACATTATTTATACGATGATCCTTAATCTCTAACTAATTAAAACTTGTTAATCATCCAGCGGAGGATTTACCACGTCTATCATAACGAAGATTAGCGTAAAGAACATGATTTCGCCAGCGACCAGCAATTTGCAAGTAACTTTGAGCCACTCCCTCATACTTAAACCCAGATTTTTCTAATACTTTTCGAGACGCTATATTCTTTGGCAAACAAGCTGCTTCTAATCTGCTCAAATCAAGCTCATTAAAAGCGTAGTGCACTACTGCAGGTAATGCTTCACTCATAAACCCTTGTTGAATAAATGGTTCGCCCGTCCAATAACCAATAGTAGCTGTTTGGGCAGGACCCCGCCTTATATTATCGAGAGTTATAGCTCCAACAAGCGTTTGATCATTTCGTTTAATAATAAACAAGGGGACAGCAGAATTATTCTGAACTGATTTCTTAGACCATTCTACTCGTTTAGAAAAAGACTTCCTTGTAAGATGATCATCTTGCCAAATAGGTTCCCATGGCTTTAAAAAATCTGCGCTTTCTCTACGTAAATTTATCCAACTTTCTCTATCAATTAGTTGAGGCAATCTCATAGTGAGATTCTTGGTTTCGATAAATACTTGAGGATTTTTTCGAAACACTACGCCACCAATGAATCTATAATTTGATTAAAGGGCACTCCATTCGAAATTGGACCATATGTTGATAAGGTAGGCTTTTTGTTCGATATGATTGAATCGGAAAAGTGTCGAACGTCATTCAAATCGACAGCATCAATTTTCTTAACAATTTCATCAAGCGTCGGAATACGATCCCAAATTGTAAGCATTCTTGCTAATCTTTCAGCTCTCGCTGATGCGCTCTCTAATCCCATTAACAAACCTGCCTTCATTTGAACTCTCGCACGGTCCAATTCAATTTGCTCAAAATCAATCGCCATTCTCTTCATCTCTGATATTGTAATATCTGATAAATCCTTAAGGGAGTCCGCGCTTGTGCCACTATAAATTGTTAAAAGGCCAGTGTCTGAATATGCTCCACCTTGAGCAAAAATAGTGTAACATAGACCTCTCTTTTCGCGAATTTCTTGAAATAATCTTGATGACATGCCGCCACCTAATGCAATGGAATATATCTGAGATGTATAAATCGTTTCATCTCGATAACCAGGCGCTTCAAAAGCTAAGGCAAAATGGGCTTGCTCCAAATTCTTATCTACTTGTTTTTCCCCACCATTATATTTACTCGAAATCATCGCTGCTTTTGAAATTGGTTCTTTTTTATCAAATAATAATTTAACTTGAGAAACTATTTTCTCATGATCCACCGAACCGGCAGCCGATAAAACCATTTGCTCTGGTCCATATTGCTCAGAAACAAATTCTAAGAGATCTTCTCTTGAGAAGTTCTTAACAAGTTCACTCGGTCCCAATATGGTTCGTCCTAATGGTTGGTCAGGAAAAGCTGCCTCTTGCAACCAGTCAAATATTACATCATCAGGAGTATCCAAAGATTGACCAATCTCTTGGAGAATAACACCTCTTTCAGTCTCCAGTTCTCTTTGATCAAAAATAGGATTCAAAAGTATATCGCTGATGACATCTATGGCTAAGGGGACATCATTCTCAAGCACTCTTGCGTAGTAGGCCGTCATCTCTTTACTTGTATATGCGTTAATATAACCGCCCACATTTTCAATCGCCTGCGCAATATCGAGTGCAGAGCGCGATTGAGTTCCCTTGAACGCCATATGTTCAAGAAAATGAGCTATTCCATTTTGTTTTGACGTTTCATTTCTACCACCCGTATTTATCCAAATGCCAACCGAAGCTGATTTTAACCCAGACATCTGCTCTGATACAATTCTAAACCCGTTATCAAGGGTCGTTACATTAATACTCATGAATTTATACTTTCAATAATAATTTCTTTTATACGTTTAATATCATTTGGAACCATTTTCACGCGCTCACCTCTATCAAATAAGTCACTCATATGCACAGGAAGTTTAGGAGATATTCCACTTGCTGCCTTTACAGCATTTGGAAACTTAGCAGGTGAAGCTGTCGCCAAGACAATCATGGGAACATCACCATCATCATTTTTTTCCTTTGCAACCTTAGTTCCTGTTGCTGAATGCGGGCACATCAAGGTACCAGTCTCTTCAAAAATTGAAGATATTGTATCATTAGTTTCTTCTTCGGATGATGAGCCGCTTTCAAATACCGCTTGTAACTTTTCAGCTTCTTCTGATGTTAATTTAAATTCCTCAGAAATTCTTAATTCATCCATCAAAGTTCTAATACGCAATGAATCTTGTGAGAAAATATCAAATAGTGCTCGCTCAAAATTTGAACTTACTTGAATATCCATAGAAGGACTAATTGAGGGTTTGACCTGTTCTATCTTGTAAACGCCACTCTTTACTACTCTATCTAAGATATCATTCTGGTTTGTTGCAATAATTAGTTTCTCGATTGGAAGGCCCATTTTTTTTGCCACATATCCAGCAAAAATATCTCCAAAATTACCAGTTGGAACAGTAAAATTTACTTTCTTTTGCGGGGCACCAACAGCTATCGCTGATGTAAAATAATAAACAACCTGCGCCATTACTCTCGCCCAATTTATTGAATTAACACTTGCTAAATTTACCTCATCACGAAAATCAAAATCATTAAACATGTCTTTTAACCGTGCTTGACAATCATCAAAATTACCATTTACCGCGAGTGCATTTACATTGTTTTCAGTTGCGGTAGTCATCTGCCTGCGCTGCACATCAGAAACTGCACCATCTGGATACATTATAAATACCTCTACTGAGTCGAGACCCTTAAAAGCCTCAATAGCAGCCGAACCTGTATCACCAGATGTTGCACCAACAATAACAATATTTTGATTTCTTCGTTTCAGTGACAATTCGAACATCTGCCCAATCAACTGCATGGCCACATCTTTGAATGCAAGTGTTGGACCATGATATAGCTCCAAAACAAAGATATTATCTTTCAGCTTTACCACTGGGCAACGTTCAAAAGATGAAAAATCTTTATAGGATTGCTTGATTATTTCTTTGAACTCTAGATCAGTAAAAGTAGATCCAATAAATGGTCGCATTACTTGAAACGCTATCTCTTCATAGCTACAGCCGTCCATCTTTGAAATAGTCTCCTCGTTAAAGAATGGCCATTCTTTAGGAACATACAATCCACCATCTCTTGCCAAACCAGTAATCATAACATCTTCAAAATCCAGTTCAGGCGCTTTTCCTCGTGTTGAAACGTATTTCATATTAACTGACCTTGTAAATTATCTATTCTCGCCGGCGCTTCATACGCGATATCCAATAAGCTGTCATCCCTAACCATATTATTGATAAAGAAAACCAAGTTATCGCGTATTGTAAATGATTATTAGGGATACCAGTAGTATCAATTGGCCATGGTAACACTTGATCCATTTCTGGGTTAACTGATCGTGCCACAATCAATATCGGGTCTGTCTGCAAGTAGTTTGATAAGCTGGCTAAATCTCTCGCAAACCACAAGTTTTTTTCAACGTCAGGTTCAGGCGTAAAAGAAGAATCAACTTCATTTGGCCAAAGTAAATTGCCAGTCACATTCACTAAACCCAAACTTGAAATATGGTTCCGATTACTCTCTTTAACAAAGCCACGATCCAAAAGCACAAAACGTTCATTAACTTTTAACTTCGATATCACCCTGTAACCAGGGCCAATTGGAGGGCGACTTGTTAAAACAAAAACTTTTTCACCTAAAATAGTGCCACTTAATTTTACTGGAAGGTATTGATGTGATATCGGATCGATCTCATTAGGGATATCCTTTGGGGTTGCAGACATCATAGCAGAGATTTTATTTAATTTTTCCTGCTTCCATTGCAATCGTTGAATTTGCCAGATTCCTAAATATAGAAGAATCGAAACTCCTAATAAGCCAAATAAAATAGGCGCTAAATATTTAGTCATAATCAAACCTCAAAAACTAAGGCGCGAGAAATCCCGCGCCAAAATAATTTGAAAAAATAATTTTTACTAAGAGCAATCTTATGCTTTCTAACCGCCCCAAATATATACTGCGGCAAACAAAAACAACCACACGACATCAACAAAGTGCCAATACCAAGCAGCCGCTTCAAACCCCACATGCTGTGTAGGACTAAAATGACCTTTCATTGTTCTAAATAAGCAAACTAATAGAAAAATTGAACCAATTAAAACATGAAAACCGTGAAACCCAGTTGCCATAAAAAAAGTAGCTCCATAAATATTTCCTGAGAACCCAAAGGCTGCGTGTCCATATTCATAGGCCTGAAAAACAGTAAATAAGGCTCCTAAAGCAACTGCAAGAATTAACCCATTTACAAGATCTTTCCTATTATTTTCATGAACTAAAGCATGGTGAGCCCAAGTAGCTGCACAGCCGGAGCACAAAAGAATAAGTGTATTTATAAGTGGTAAATGCCATGGATCAAATGTTTCGATACCCGCAGGAGGCCAAATACCATCAATAGCCGGACTATTTGGGCCCATAGGATACAGGGCATGTTTAAAAAACGTCCAAAACCACGCTACAAAGAACATAACCTCTGAAATGATAAACATGATAAAACCATATCTCAGGCCTATTCTTACAATCGGCGTATGGTCACCGACATGACTCTCAACAACAATTTGCGCCCACCATGCCCACATTACATATAGAACAAGAACCAGCCCTATTAAAAACGCAAACATTGTGATCCCTTGCATCCAAAGGACAGCTCCAAAAAGCATTATAAATGCGCCTAAAGCCCCTAAAAATGGCAATATACTGGGGTCGAGGATGTGATAGTCATGATTTTTTTCGTGCGCCATATTAACTTTCCTTATCGATGCACATCAAATAACTTATTCTTTGGATAATTGAAATAGTGATGCTTGCTCCTGCGGCAATTCGGTTCGATGAAAGGTATAGGATAGCGTTATTGATTTTGCGTATTTAGCTTCTTTGTCATCCACTATCTCAGGATCAATATAGAAACTGACAGGCATCTCTATAGTTTCACCAGGCAGCAAAACTTGTTCTTCAAAACAAAAACAAGCAATTTTTGTAAAGTAACCACCTGCTGAGTAAGGGAATACATTAAAACTCGCCGTTCCTGCTATCGGTTCATCTGTTGGATTATGCGCTGTGTAGAATGCCAAACCGGTTTCTCCAATTTTTATGCTCATTTCATGATCAACTGGCTTAAATTCCCAAAGCATTCCACGCTCAGTATTAGCATCAAATTTTATCAAAAGCGTTTTATCTAAAACCGTTGTATTATCCGAGCTGGCGACTTGCGTAGTTCCGCCAAAACCCGTCACTCTACAAAACCAATCATAGAAAGGTACAGCCGCAAAAGACAATGTGCCCATAAACATTACAAGCGTAATTGCTCCGATAACAGTTTTCTTATTTGAGGTATCAGTCATTTTGTTCAGGGGTAACACTTATTCTATAGCTGTGATCAAATGCTTCAAGCATGGCTCCATTACTCATCTTTACTACCGTTATGGCAAATACAAGGCCAACAAAACCCAAAAGCAATGCGCCAATTATGATATTTGAACGTTGTCTTCTTTTATGTTGTGGGTGGGATTTGCTCAGTGCCATTGTTAAATTACCACAGGCCAAGAAAAGAAAGCGAAATCAACAAAAGCTTCACAAAGAAGTGCTAAAAAATGCATAAACAGATAAACTAAAGAGAAAAAGAAAAACTTTCTCTCCAATTTATAATTTTCATCTGAAGCTATAGTCTCGTCTCTTGCAAATAACTTAAAGGCACCAAATAAAAACCAAAGATTTAGAGCTAGGGAAGCACAAAAATAAAGAGGGCCACCCAATTGGGTGAAAGATAGACTGATTGCGATGGGCGCTAATAAAAGAGTGTATACTAAAATATGAAGTCTAGTAGATTTCTTTCCATTCGTTACAGTCAACATCGGGACACCCGCTTTTGAATAATCTTCGTTCATAAACAATGCTAATGCCCAAAAGTGAGGAGGCGTCCACATGAATATTAGGAGAAACATCAGTACTGCCTCTACCGAAATGCCACCAGTTGCTGCAACCCAGCCTATCATCGGGGGAAATGCTCCCGCGGCTCCTCCTATAACAATATTCTGAGGTGTCCACCTTTTTAACCACATTGTATAAATAACTGCGTAGAAAAAGATCGTGAAGGCCAATAAGCCAGCTGATAAAAAATTCGCTGTGATTGCAAGCATGCCAACAGAAAAAACAGATAACCATAAGCCAAGATTTCTTGCTTCATGGGGCGATACTTTTCCATTTGGTATTGGCCGCCCAGCAGTTCTTTTCATAACTGCATCGATATCTGCATCCCACCACATATTTAATGCGCCAGAGGCTCCCGCACCAATTGCGATAAATAGAATGGAGGCAAAAGCTATTATTGGATGCACTCCAACAGGAGCAGCTAACATACCTACCGATGCTGTAAAAACAACCAAAGACATCACCCGAGGCTTTAATAAAGCAAAGTAATCATCAAACTCGGTCTGGTTTGGAATATTATAGCTGCCAGCATTTAAAGACGCGTCTGTCACTATCAATCCTTTATCAAATCTTTAGCTTCGAGTTAGCCCGCTATTACTTCGAAGCAATGTTTAGTAATCGTGGCTTTCCGGCATATTCTTCAATTGCAGCATCCAGCCATTCTTCATATTCTGCCATGGTTACCGCTTGAACGGTTATCGGCATATATGCATGATCCTTACCGCACAATTCTGAGCACTGGCCAAAATAAATACCTTCTTGACCCTCATCCACATTGAACCAAAGTTCTGCTATCCTTCCAGGAACAGCGTCTTGCTTTACTCCAAATGCTGGAATTGTCCAGGCGTGAATAACATCAGCACCAGTCACTCTCACAACAATATTTTTACCAGTGGGTATAACTACCTTCGTGTCAGTCGCCAATAAATACTCATCAGGACTATAACCATATTCGGCAAGATCTTCTCTTTGAAGTAAGAAGCCGTCGAATCCAAATTCATGCTCAGGGTATTCATGTGTCCAATACCATTGGTTTCCGGTGGCCTTGATTGTTACATCAGCAACCGGCATCTCCTGTTGTTTAAACAAGATAGGAACAGAAAATGCCCCAATAAATAATAAAATAATAATGGGAATGACTGTCCAGAGCACCTCAATGGTGGAATGATGAGTAAATTTAGCTGGTTCAGGATTTCTTTTCTTGTTATATCTAAACGCTACCCAAAGCAACAATATTGTAACAAACAAACTAATCGCTATTATTATGATATTCACCATACCATCCAACCAAATTATATCCCGCATCAACTCTGTGACGGCTGGTTGAAAACCCATCGCTTCAGGTAGAGGTTTTCCGATCGTTTTGACCGTTTCCGCATTCGCTGAAGAAAAAATGCCGGCGAAAATCAGCAAAAGTTTAGAAATAGTAAATAAACGCATATCTTTTTGTTCCCAAGACCTAACTACGAGGTCATTTTAATATACTCTCTAAGTTCTTAAAAGAACCATTTGATGTTGGCGAGAAACCATATTATTGCAGCAATAACAAGTTTATCTTTTGCGGCATTGCGACGCTTTCAACGACTTACTTAACCAAATGGAGCATTTTTTAGTATGACAAGCCCTTCAAACGAAAATGTCGCACCTTTCAGACCCTTTGAGACCTATATCGAGCAGTCAAAGGCTTTAACCGCTCTTAAAGACCTTACTAATGGAGCAGATGATGGAGAATTATATTTTGAACGCAGCAGTAATGAAACTCTTGTTTTTGACAATAATAAGTTAAAAAATGCAAGTTTTAATGCCGCAGAAGGCTTTGGAGTTAGAACCGTACTGGGCGAAACTATGGGATATGCACACTCAACGGAAATATCTGAAAAATCTTTATTAAGAGCAACTGAAAGCGCTAAAATCGCTTCATCTGGCGGTGGAGGCACATTAGCTATACCACCAAGTAAAACAAACACTCATCGATATAAGGAAATTGATCCAGTTTCAGAAGAGAGTTTTGGAATAAAAGTGGAAACACTAAAGGAAATAAATGAATTTGTACGGCAGATGGATGAAAGAGTATTTCAGGTCAGTATTTCTCTGGCTTCCTCAACACAAGAAATTGAGATCCTAAGGCCAGAAGGGGTTTCAGTAAGAGATACAAGACCAATGACGCGACTCAATATTTCTATCATCGTCGAACACGAAGGGCGAAGAGAAACGGGTACTGCTGGTGGTGGTGGACGATCCAGTATTCGCCCACTTCTTGAAAAAAGCCATTGGCAAAAAACTGCAGAGGAGGCTCTTCGTATTGCTTTAGTAAACTTGCAAGCAGTTCCAGCTCCAGCCGGAGTAATGGATATTGTCTTAGGTCCAGGTTGGCCAGGCATTTTGCTGCATGAGGCAATTGGACATGGGTTGGAGGGTGACTTTAACAGAAAAGGTACATCTGCTTTTTCTAATCTTATGAACAAACAAATTGCTGCAAAAGGTGTGACTGTTTTGGATGACGGGACCTTAAAAGATCGACGAGGATCAATCACATTTGATGATGAAGGAACACCATCTGCAAGAAATATTTTGATTGAAGATGGTAAATTAGTTTCTTACATGCAGGACCGCCAAAATGCTCGCTTGATGAACGTAAAGCCAACTGGAAATGGAAGGCGTGAAAGCTACGCACATGCGCCAATGCCCAGAATGACAAATACCTTTATGCTCGGTGGATCTAACAGCCCACAATCATTACTTGGAGATCTCAAGAATGGAATTTGGGCAGTTGGATTTGGTGGGGGGCAAGTAGATATTACAAATGGAAAATTCGTTTTTAGTTGCACAGAAGCTTACCTTGTTAAGGACGGTGAAATTGGTAACCCAATTAAAGGAGCAACATTAATCGGAGATGGCGCTACTGCGCTTAAAAAAATTCAAGGCATAGGAAATGATATGTCAATGGATCCAGGGATGGGAAACTGTGGCAAGCAAGGACAGTGGGTGCCTGTCGGGGTTGGACAACCATCATTATACATAAGTGGATTGACCGTTGGGGGAAGTGCGTAGATCAAAATTGACTTTTTTGTTTAAACAAAACAGCTATAATGACTTTAAAAAGAACCAGCACACCGAATTAATTAAGTGAATAGGATATTTTTATGGCTGAAAAAGATTACGATGACATTCCCGGAACCTTCGTGTTCGACGCTGAGCGTTCAAGAGAAGGTTATCATTTAAATCAATTTTGCATATCTTTGAGACTCCAAAGCAATCGGGATGTGTTCAATAGAGACGAAGAGGCTTACTTAAATTCTTACCCAATGACACCTGAACAACGTCAAGCAGTTCGAAGCCGAAATTGGAATTTGCTACTCGAGCTTGGAGGTAACATTTACTATACTGCAAAATTAGCAGCAAATGATGGAATTAACTTTCAGAACCTCGCAGGAAAAATGACCGGTATGGGAGTAGAAGCCTATAGAGACATGATGCTGAGCGGTGGGAGACCGATTGAGGGAAATAGATCAAATGACGAATGGGAGAAAAATTAATGGCTCGTATAACTGCCGGAGTAGGATGTTCACACGTACCAGCAATCGGAGTTGCCATGGATACTGGCAATACGAATGACGTCTACTGGAAGCCAGTATTTAATGGATTTGAAAAATCACGGGAATGGATGAAAAAGCAAAATCCTGATGTAATTTTTTTAGTTTATAATGATCACTGCACGGCCTTTGATGCTTCATGCATTCCTACATTCTCACTCGGTTGTGCAGCAGAATTTAAGCCAGCAGATGAGGGTTGGGGACCACGACCAGTACCAGTCGTCAAAAATCATCAAAAAATGGCTAGTCACATTGCTCAATCTCTAATTTTAGATGAATTTGATATCACGATCATGAATGACATGGAGGTAGATCACGGCTTAACAGTCCCTCTATCTGTAATGTATGGTGATGTTAAACCAGAGGAAGAATGGCCAGCGCTCGTGATTCCACTTTGTGTTAATGTGGTTCAATACCCACCTCCCACTGGAAACCGATGCTACAATTTAGGTAAAGCAGTACGTCGAGCCATTGAAAGTTACGAAGAAGATTTAAACGTGGTAATCTTTGGCACCGGCGGCATGAGTCATCAACTACAATATAAACGTGCTGGCTTAATAAATTCTAAATGGGATAAGAATTTTTTAGATCTCATGACCAGAGATCCATTGGCTGCAAGTAAAATTTCTCACTTAGAATATTTACGTGAAACTGGTAGCGAAGGTATAGAAATGGTCATGTGGCATGTTATGAGAGGAGCTCTTAACGACGAAGTGACTGAAGTACATCGACATTATCATGTTCCGGCCTCTAACACAGCAGTTGGTCACATCATACTTGAAAACAATACTTGAGGATAAATTTATGAAAATTTGTGTTGCTGGTGCTTATGGTGCGTTTGGTTTAAAACATTTAGATGCTCTCAAAAATATTGATGGCGTTGAAGTAACTTCGATTATGGGCCCAACAAAGGAGAAGATCGAAGCTTTAGCTGCTGAGAGAGGTATCAATCATTTCAGCACTACTCTTGAAGAATGTATTAAACGAAGCGATGTCGAAGCCGTGATTTTATCAACACCAACCCAAATGCATGCAAATCAAGCCATTGCATGCATGGAAGCTGGAAAACATGTTTTAATTGAAATACCGATGGCTGACACTCTTGAAGATAGCGCTCGTGTCGTTAAGAAGCAGCAAGAGACTGGTCTGACTTGTATGGCAGGACAAGTTAGGCGCTTCAATCCATCACATCAATGGATCAAAAATAAGATTGATGCTGGTGAATTGAAACTGCAGCAAATGGATGCTCAAACGTATTTTTTTCGTCGAACCAACACAAACGCCAAGGGTGAACCACGTAGCTGGACTGATCATTTACTATGGCATCACGCCTGTCACACAGTGGACCTTTTTCAATACCAAACGGGTGGTAAGGTGGTTCAAGCTTATGGTTTACAAGGCCCCCTACATCCAGAACTAGAAATAGCAATGGATATGTCGATTGGTCTAAAAGCTGAAGACGGTGCAATTTGCACACTCTCACTTAGCTTTAATAATGAAGGTCCATTTGGCACATTCTTCCGCTATATTTGTGATAATGGCACATTCATTGCTAGGTACGACGATCTCTTTGATGGTAACAACAATCAAATAGATCTCTCGAACGTGGCCGTTTCTAATAACGGCATTGAACTAATTGATAGGGAGTTTATTTCAGCGATAAGCGAAGGTCGCACCCCGAATGCTTGTGTTACAGATGTAATTTCAGCGATGGAAACGCTTGATAAAATTGAAAGATCAATCAGTTGAATATTTTGTTTATAATGTACGATCAGCTTCGATTTGACTATTTAAGTTGCGCCGGACATCCTTCATTAGAAACACCAAATTTTGATCGTGTCGCATCGATGGGAGTACGTTTCACCAATGCTTACGTCCAATCGCCAATATGTGGCGCGAGCCGCATGTGCTTTTACACGGGGCGCTATGCATCCAGCCATGGTGCACAATGGAACAATTTTCCTCTCAGAGTCGGTGAGTTAACTATGGGGGATCATTTGCGCGGAGTAGGCATGGATTGCTGGTTGTTAGGCAAAACCCATATGAAAGCAGATGCAGAAGGTATGTCTAGACTTGGCCTCACTCCTGACAGCAAGATTGGCGCTCGGCAAATAGAGTGTGGATTTGATGCATGGGTCCGTGATGATGGCCTTTGGGGCCAGGGTCCAGATGGATTTTATGACGAAAAACGTTCTCCTTATAATGAATACCTCAAATCCAAAGGATATGAGAGTGAAAACCCATGGGCAGACTTCGCAAACGCAGGGGTTGATGGTGATAACATTGCTTCTGGTTGGTTTTTTAAAAACGCCGATAAGGCAGCAAATATAAAGGAAGAAGACAGCGAGACAGCGTGGTTAACGACTCAAACAATCGATTTTATCGACAAACAAAAAGGCCCATGGTGCGCCCATGTAAGCTTTATAAAACCCCACTGGCCCTATATTGTTCCCGCCCCTTATCACAATATGTATGGTGCAAATCATGTTCCACCTGCAAAAAGACATGAGATAGAAAGAGAAAACCCTCATCCAGTTTTTGGAGGTTATCAACATAATAAAATCGCTGAAGCATTTCAAAAAGAAGAAGTAAGACAAAAAGTAATTCCAGCCTACATGGGCTTAATCAAGCAATGTGATGATCAGTTGGGAAGACTTTTGGAGCACTTAAAAAAAGAAAATAAGATGGATGACACAATGATCGTCTTAACTTCCGATCACGGTGATTATCTAGGTGATCATTGGTTGGGCGAAAAAGATCTATTCCATGAACAATCTGTCAAAATTCCATTAATTATCTACGATCCTCGCAAAACTGCAAACAAAACTCGCAACACTACATGTGATGAATTGGTCGAGAGCTTAGATCTAGCTGCGACATTCGTTGAGGCTGCTGGAGGTAAAGTACCAGATCATATAATTGAAGGTCGATCACTGATACCATGGCTTAATGGAAAAAAACCCGAATGGCGAAATTATGTGGTAAGCGAATTCGATTATTCAGCCACTCCTCTAGCCGTAAAATTGGGTCTTGAACCACGTGATTGTCGCCTATTCATGGTTTTTGATGGAAGATGGAAAATGATGCATGCAGAAGGTGGTTTTAGACCTATGTTATTTGATTTAAAATCTGACCCTGATGAATTTCATGATTTAGCTAAGACTGAGGAATATGCGGATGAGATTGATCGTCTATATGAGTTCTTAGCCCAATGGGGTAGAAGACTAGCCCAAAGAGTCACAAAGTCAGAAGAAGATATCAAGAACATGCGTGCTAGATCCATGGGAAAAGGTATATTACCATTTCTTTTTGACGGTAACGAAGTACCTGAAGAGTTAACCGCGCTCTATCGAGGAAAAATCAAACAAAAATTTATTGAGGAATAATGCCAAACCCTGATTTACTAAAGCATTCCAAGCAATTTGAGAAAAAAATTATACAACTGTCCGATGGCATTTGGAGTGCAGTTGGCTTTGCAGCATCAAATGTCCACATGATTGAAGGGGTTGATAGCCTTACAATTATCGATACATCAGAAAGTACTAAAGCAGCTGAAAATATTTTAACAGAATTTAGAAAAATTTCCCAAAAACCTATAGGTAGAATTATCTATACGCACTCCCATAGGGATCATATATCGGGTGCGAGCGTATTTGCTGAGAAACCAAAAATACCTATAATTGCCAGCGAAGCTTTCAAATCAGACCTAATAGATTTAGACACTTCAGCTGTTTCACCAAATAAATCTTTAGAAAGGCGTACTTTAGCTCAATTCGGTATTGGGTTAGAAAGTTCAGATAGAGTATCCCTTGGATGTGGTCCAGCAGACCGCCCTATGGAAGGATTGGGTGCGGGTTATGTAAAGCCAAATAAAAGGATCATATCAAATTCTGAAATTGATCTAGACGGCATTACTGCAAAATTGATTTTAGCGCCTGGAGAAACTGACGACCATTTGGTCGTGTGGCTTCCAAACACTCAAATTTTATTCTCTGGAGACAATTGGTATCACGCTTTTCCCAATCTCTATGCTATTCGAGGCACACCCTACCGCGACTTTCAGACCTGGGCGGATAGTTTGACAACATTAGCAAATTTAAAGCCAAATATTCTTGCCCCAGGCCATACCATGCCAGTATTTGGTCAGGAAAAAATACACGATGTTTTAAAATCAACGCGCGAAGCAATCTTATATGTGATTAAATACACGTCCGAAGGAATGAATCATGGAAAATCAATTGACGATATTTGTGCTTCTATAAACTTACCAAAAAACTTAAAGACTAAACCTTGGTTAGGAGAGTATTACGGCAAACTTACATGGGCAGCGCGGGCTTTTGCCAGCGGTACTCTTGGCTGGTATGATGGGAATCCAACTCATTTAGGCAACTTATCTTCAGCGAAAAGAGCTAAATATATCGCCCAGCTTGCGGGAGGAGTGGATTCTTTATTTGAACAAGCGCGAAAATCTACTGACCTGCAATGGTGCTTGGAGCTTTGTGATCATCTAATCGCATTAAACTATCCCGCTCAAGACCTAAAAGCGTCAGTTATGAGAAAATTAGCTGAGGATGAAATAAATGCGACCGCTCGAAATACCTATCTTTGGGAAGCAAAAAACATTCAAAATAATAGAAATCCATTGTAAAAACTTAATAAGCTCTTAACAATTTAAATCACAGAGAATAGTTTTTTAGGGAGTTGGATCAAATGCATGTGGCCATTACGGGAGCAGCTACTGGAATTGGTGCCGAAGTTGTTTTGAAATTAAAAAACCAGGGTCACACAGTTACAGCGTTTGATTTAGTTGAAATGAGTCAAAGTGTTGACAACTTCACGCAAATTGATCTCTCTGATCAAACGTCGATTGAAGAAGCCTTAAAAAATACAAATGGCAGATTTGACGCTCTTATCAATAATGCCGGAATACCACCAAGAGAAAATACAGAACAAAAAATTCTGATGGTCAATTATATTGGCATGAAAACTTTTTTGGATGGGATGCTAAGTAAACTCAACCACGGGGCATCAATCGTAAATACTTCCTCACGTGCAGGGTCAATGTGGCAAGAGAACCTCAAACAAGTAAAGAGATTGATGCAACTAGGCGTCTCGGAATTAAGTAATTTTGTCTCTAAGGAAAATATCGATCCTGTGCGCGCGTACAATTTATCAAAAGAAGCGGTCAATGTTTTAACGATGTCTAGAACAGAAGAATTATTAGCAAAGGGATTACGTATAAATTCAGTATGTCCCGCAGCTGTCAGTACGGATATCTTACAAGATTTTACAAATGCTTTTGGTGAAAAAGTTGTAAAGAATATCGCCAAGGCTGGCCGACCAGCCTTACCCGAGGAAATTGCAGATCTAATTCTTTATTTAATATCTCCTGAAAGTGGCTGGGTTAAAGGGCAAAATATAACAATAGATGGAGGAATGTCTGCGATAATCACTTCAGACATCCTTAACCTAAACTGAAGAAAAATTAGATGAGGCTATTTTCCAGCAAAAAGCGATCCGTTCATGAAGGCCCATATCCAATGGAGCTCCTAAAAAGAGGTCCAATGCCTGATCTTAACTCAATTCCAAAAATGGAAGCGATATCTTTTCGAAGACCCGAACAGCCAAATAGTATTGTTAATGCCATGTGTGAATACCAAGCTATGCTTGATGCCATTCGCGATGGCTTCATAAACCGAGCAAAAGCAGAAATACCAAATGATAAAATCGAACGGTCAAACCACTTTAAAGCATTTGGTTACTTTTCCGATGCTGCGGTTGTTGGCATCTGCAAATTATCAAGCAATAATATTCTTGATATTCCAATTCATAATCCAGACATAACTCCATTAGCGGAAGCTTTACGTACTCGCCAAACTAAAACTTTAGCTTCTGGAATCGATTTAATTATGGCCGACTTAAAGGAGTCTATGGAGGCGCCACCAACAACAATTAAGGGTCATACACACGCGATTGTTTTTTTATACGAAAATCCTAGACAAATTAAAAAAAGTGAAGCCGGAGTGGAATGGTTGGAAAACGCTTTATCGCATCGAGCCTGCCTACGCGCCAATGAAACTTCAGCTGTAATTGCAAATTATATCCGCTTATTAGGTTTTGATGCTAAATCTCACTCTGGAGCAGCATCGGATGTAGATTTAAATCAGTTAGCGGTTTCCTCGGGCTTGGTTTGGATTAAGGGCAACCATCTAGTTGCTCCTTACATTGGAACAAACTTTGGCTTATCCGCAGTTACATGTAAAATTGATCTCGAAGTTGATAGGCCTTTAGCACCAGTTGAAGCTCAATCATGGTTTAAAACAAAAGGACCAAAATGGTGGTTAGGAATAAACTCTCAAAAAAATGCGCTAAATAAAGATCCATATTCGAAAAGAAATTTTGTCGATGGGGCTCATCCTTTTGAACGCTTAAAAAGGGTTGATAAACCGACAACTTATATAGATGAAGCGTCAGTTGCGAGAGTTCCAAAACGAACAGACATGTTTGCACGTGCGCAGTTTGGCGACATGGGGAAAACTATTCAAAAAGGTGCGACTGGGGGTCATTATGTTAGGAAATCAGCACCTTCTTCTGCTCAAAGACGTGCCCTAGGCGCCTTTGTTTTGTTACAAGATGGAGAGCCAAAAGCGAGTTCTATACAATTAAAAAATGAAAAGAAAAATTCGGATAACATAAAAGCAGCGAGTTACTTTTTAGGAGTAGACGCTGTTGGTATATCAAGATGCCCTGAATGGGCTTGGTACAGTCACGACGCAACAGGCGCACCTATCGATCCACCTCATAGTAACGCGATTTCGATGATAATTGATCAAGGTTATGAAACGATGGAAGGCGCATCAGGAGATGACTGGATTTCAGTTGCACAATCAATGCGAGCCTATTTAAGATTCTCCTTACTCGGAGGTGTAATAGCACAGCAGATCAGAAACCTAGGCTACAAAGCGAAAGCTCATTCGGTAATGGATGGTGATGTTTTACAACCACCTTTACTTTTACTTTCTGGCTTAGGTGAAGTGAGTAGAATTGGTGAGGTTATCTTAAATCCATATTTAGGCCCAAGATTAAAATCAGGGGTCGTTACAACAGATATGCCTCTATCTTACGATAACCCGATAGACTTTGGATTGCAGAATTTTTGTGAAAACTGCAACAAATGTGCGCGTGAGTGCCCTTCTGGGGCAATTACAGCCGGGCCAAAATTAATGTTTAATGGATATGAAATTTGGAAATCTGATAGCCAAAAATGCGCATCATATAGGATCACAACTGAAGGCGGTGCAATGTGCGGTCGTTGTATGAAAACCTGTCCTTGGAATTTAGAAGGATTATTTGCAGAAGCTCCGTTTAGGTGGGCTGCCTCCAATATCCCTAAACTAGCAAAACCGTTAGCAAAGCTTGATGACTTAGTTGGAAATGGTGATCTTAATGATGTTAAGAAATGGTGGTGGGACATTGAACTAAGTGAAGATGGTGCCTACCGCTCAAGCACAAAGCCATTAAACCGTCGTGGTCTTCAGCGCGATCTTGACCTTCGATATAAAGAACAAACTTTAGCAGTATACCCTGCAAACTTAGCACCACACCCTTATCCTTATCCATACAATATGGATCGCGAAGCAGGCATTGAAGCCTATCAGGCAATGATTACTGCTGAAGAATACAAAATAAAACTTGAAAGAGGAGAGACCAATCAAATCCACAAATACCAAATCCCAAATGATGCACCAGTAATCCAAGTTGTTGTGAGTAAAGTGGAGAAAATGACTGATCTCATAACAAAATATGAATTTTGCCATCCTGATGGCTTGAAGTTACCAAAATGGTCGTCTGGCGCTCATATTGATATTGTGGTTGTGCCAGAATTTCTCCGCCAATATTCGATGTCAGGAGATCCAGATGATCGCTCTAAATATCAAATTGGTGTATTACTCGAAAATAAAGGTCGAGGAGGATCAAAGACATTACAAAGAATATTTTCACATGGGCGTAGGGTCTTCATTTCAAAACCAATAAATCATTTTGAATTAGATGAAACAGCAAATAAAACTTACCTTCTAGGGGGGGGGATAGGCATTACACCGATGATTGCTTTTGCTCATCGTCTTCATAAGATTAAAAAGGATTTTATTATGCATTACTCAGCCAGTAGTGAAAGTGAAGCTGGCTATCTAAATGATTTAAAATCCGCACCATGGTTTGATAAAGTGCGCATGCATTTCTCCGATCAAGGTAATCGAGCTGATTTCAACAAGATAATTCCTAATTATTCAAAAAATGATCATGCTTATATATGTGGCTCTGAGAGATACATGGATGCTGTAGTTAACACATTAGAGAAAAAAAGATTTCCCGAAGAAAATCGCCACATAGAATATTTTTCAGTGCCGGAGGAACCAGATTACGTAAACAGCAATTTTAAACTAAAATTAAATCAATCAGGTACTGAATATTTGGTACCTAAAGACAAGACAGCTGCGGACGTTTTAAATGCAAATGGCTTTCAAATAAATGTCAAATGCTCTGATGGTTTATGCGGAGTTTGTAAGTGCGGTTTAATTTCTGGCGAAGTTGAGCATAGAGATTTTGTTCTTTCAAAAAAACAACGTCAAACTGAAATAATTCTCTGTAAGAGCCGCGCGTTAAAAGAAGGTGGCTTAATTGAAATAGAAGAGTCTTCTTTAAAATGAGCACAAAACAATCTAAAATAAACAATAATAATTATACCTAAGAAAATTGAGAGTGATACTATGAACAATAAAAAAACTGCATTGATCCTATCCGCTCACGCCGCTGATTTTGTCTGGCGCTGCGGTGGTGCAATCGCATTACATCAAAGATTAGGTTATGAAGTCACAATAGCTTGTATGTCATTTGGGGAAAAAGGCGAAAGTGCAAAGCTCTGGAAACAAGATGGCATGACACTTGAAAAAGTAAAAGCTAATCGACGAAAAGAAGCAGAAAATGCGGCTAAAGCTTTAAATGCCCATAATATTATTTTCATGGACCTTGGAGATTATCCATTGGAGATAGATAAGGAAGCAAAATATAAAATAGTTGATTTAATACGCAAAACTCAACCAAATTTTATGATGAGTCACTCAAAGTATGATCAATATAATACAGACCACATGTTAATGACAAAAGTCGCAATTGAAACTCGTATGATCGCCCAAGCATGGGGACACAATCCAGGCGAAAAGGTATTAGGAGCTCCTCAACTATATTTGTTCGAACCACATCAAACAGAGCAAATGGGATGGAAACCTGACGTATTTTTAGACATTACGGATGTTTGGGATAACAAGCGAAAAGCGATAGAGTGTATGGAAGGGCAACACCATCTTTGGAATTATTACACAAATGTTGCTGAAAATAGAGGCAATCATTTCAGAAGAAACTCTGGAGGAATGGCAGGTGGTCGACCAGCAGAGTATGCTGAAGCTTTCGAAACTGTTTATCCCGTTTGTAAGGATGAATTATAATGAGTGGGATTGTTCGAAAACATGTTGATCGAGTCGATCAAGATATAATTGATGGCTTGGCCGAATGCGGGGTGGCAACTATACACGAAGCTCAGGGTCAGAAGGGATTACTTTCAAGCTATATTTCTCCTATCATTTCTGGGAAACAAATAGCTGGTTCTGCTTTAACTATTCTAGCGCCACCCGGTGATAATTGGATGCTTCATGTAGCAATTGAGCAAATAAACCCAGGCGATATCCTGATTTTGGCAACTACTGCTCCCTCGGATGCTGGATATTTTGGTGATTTATTAGCCACATCCGCTATGGCAAGAGGATGCAAAGGCCTCATAATCGACGCCGGGTGTAGAGATATTGCGGATCTAAGAAAGATGGATTTCCCCGTCTGGTGTAAAGCCCGTCATGCGCAAGGCACAGTTAAAGAAGTGATAGGATCAGTAAATATTCCTATAGAATGTGCTGGGGCAAAAGTAGACGCTGGTGATGTAATCGTAGCCGATGATGATGGCGTTTGTATTGTTAAACATTCTGAAGCAAAAAACGTACTTAAACTTTCCAAGGAACGTGAAGCGTTAGAAATAGAAAAACGTAAGAGATTGGCGAGTGGCGAACTAGGTCTTGATATCTATAAAATGCGTGAAAAGTTAAAAAAACATGGTTTAAAATATGTCTAATGGCATTTCTGCTATGTGGATGCGGGGAGGAACGTCAAAAGGTCTCTACTTTTTGAAAGATGATATACCCTCTAATAAAACAGAAAGAGATAAATTTCTGTTATCTGTGTTTGGCTCACCTGATAAATTACAAATAAATGGCGTTGGAGGGGGAAACCCTTTAACATCAAAAGTTGCAATCGTCTCAAAATCAAAAAAACCAAATGTTGATGTTGAGTATCTATTTCTTCAAATTTCCGTCGACGAAGCACTGGTTTCGAATACGCAAAACTGTGGCAATATATTAGCGGGAGTAGGACCATTTTCAATAGAACGCGGCCTGGTAAAACCAAGCGAAGGACAAGATGAAACAAAAGTTAAAATTTTTATGGAAAATACTGGTCAAATTGCTATCGCAACGGTTCAAACGAAAAATTCTAGTGTAGTCTATAATGGTAGTACTCTGATAGATGGGGTGCCAAGGCCTAGCTCCCCCATCCCTCTAGAGTTCTTAAATATAGCTGGTTCTTTGTGTGGTAGCTTACTACCAACAGGCAATCGAATAGATACTGTAAATGGTTTAGATGTGACTATGATTGACAATGGAATGCCATGTGTAATCATTAAAGCATCAGATCTAAAAATAACTGGACATGAAGATACTGAAATTCTCGAAAAAAACTCAGAACTACGTAAAACTTTAGAAGATTTACGTCTATCTTGTGGTCATATAATGAACTTAGGAGATGTAACTAAAAAAACTGTTCCCAAAATGACCATAATAAGTAAATCAAAAGCTGGAGGCATAATAAATACGAGAACTTTCATACCACACCGATGTCATTCATCTATCGGGGTATTTGGTGCAGTTAGCGTTGCAACAGCTTGCCTTCTAGACCGGACCATTACAGCTGAAATCTCTTCAGTACCAAAGGGAGACACAAAAATTTGTTCAGTTGAACATCCTTCTGGCCAAACTCAAATAGTCATTGATTTCAAAGACAAAAAAATAAGCTCTGCTGCTATTCTAAGAACAGCGCGCAAACTCTTTGATGGTATTGTTTTTAGTGATCTAAATTAAAAGGAAAATTTTTATGGACCCAAATTGGCTACCCTTTCACCCAAACCCATCAAAACCAAGAATAAAGTTACCTAAAGGTGCTGTTGATGCTCACTGTCATGTTTTTGGTCCAGCGAATAAATTTCCTTTCGCTCCAGAACGTAAATACACACCATGCGATGCCTCTAAAGAACAACTTTTTGAACTACGCGACTTCCTCGGTTTTCAAAAAAATGTAATTGTTCAAGCTTCCTGCCACGGAACTAATAATGATGCTTTAGAAGATGCATTATTATCATCAAATGATTTAGCGAGAGGCGTTGCCGTCGTTTCTCAGGATATTAGAGATGCAGATCTAAATCGTTTGGATAAAGCAGGTGTACGGGCAGTTCGATTTAACTTTGTAAAAAGATTAGTTGATAATACGCCAAGAGATGCGTTTCAAAATATAGCTAAAAAAATTGCTGATTTGGGATGGCACATCGTCGTTTATCTCGAGGCACAAGACTTAGAAGAATTAATACCTTTCCTAAAATCCTTACCAACTGATGTTGTGTTCGATCACATGGCCCGCCCTGATGCATCAAAAGGCCTAGACAGTGAAGAATTTAATCTATTTCAAAAATTAATGGAAAATAACAAATTTTGGTGCAAAACAAGTTGTCCTGAACGATTATCGAACGCCGGACCGGAACAGAATTATTCAGATATTTTACCTTTCATGACATTACTTGTTAAAAACTACTCTGATCGGGTTTTATGGGGAACAGATTGGCCCCACCCTAATATGAAGTCACATATGCCTGATGATGGGCAACTCGTAAATATTCTGGATGCAATAGCACCGACAGATGAATTAAAAATAAAATTATTGGTCGATAATCCGACCCGATTGTATTGGAACGACTGATTTTTTTTACAAAGGTAAATTAAGAATTTTACTGGATATTTAAATTATCTAAATTATGGTAATCGGATGATAAACGACCTTATCCAATTTATTCATGAAACCACCATATCCGAAATGCCTAAAATTGTTCGGAGGCAAGCATCTTTATGTATCTTAGATTTAATAGGTGTTGGCATTGCAGGCTCGACAACAAATCTTTCTCAAATTATTCGAAACCATTCCTTAGAAAACTTCAATTCAGAAAAAAATAAGACCCAAATATTATTTGATGGTCGATACTGCAGTCCAGCAGGATCCGCTTTGGCCGGGGGAATGACAATTGACGCAATGGATGCTCATGACGGCTTTAATGATGCAAAAGGCCATATAGGGTGTGGTATTTTTCCGGCGGCCATCGCTTTTTCACAAGCAACCGGGTCAATAAATAGCCATTCTTTTCTGACTGATATTATAATAGGTTACGAGCTTGGAAGTCGACTTGCTACCGCCCTTCATGGAACAACAAAAGATTATCATACATCTGGCGCATGGATCGCAATAGCAGTCGCAGCTATCGGAGCAAGAAACTTGGGCTTAAACAAGAAACAAACAATGCACGCGCTTGGAATAGCTGAGTATCATGGACCAAGAAGCCAAATGATGCGCTGCATTGATTATCCCACAATGCTAAAAGATGGTTCAGGATTTGGGGCTATGGCTGGTGTTTCGGCCGCATACTTGGCGCAAAATAACTTTACTGGTGCGCCAGCAATAACTATTGATAGTGCTGAAGCGTCAAAATATTGGGAGACTCTAGGAAATCAGTGGTTAATAAATAAACAATACTTCAAACCATATCCAGTGTGTAGGTGGGCTCAGGCTCCGATTGAAGCAGTTTTAACGTTGAAGCGAAAACACAATTTTTTAACTGCTGAAATAAACAAAATTGAGATAAGGACATTCCACGAGGCTGTGAGGTTAGCCGTAAACGAGCCGACCACCACAGAAGAAGCTCAATATTCGACTTCTTATCCATGCGCAGCAGCTCTAGTAAATGGAGATGTTGGAGTAAAAGAGGTATCTGAAATATCATTTAATCAGCCAGAAATTAAGCGGATTTCAAAACTGCTAACAATGGTGGAAGACGATTATTGTAACAGTAAGTTTCCTAATCAGAGATACGCTAGCGCCACGATTGAATTAGCTAGTGGTAAAAAATTAAAAACAGCCTTTTTAAGCCCACGATGGACTGCTGAAGAGCCTCCAACAAGCACTGAACTAAAATCAAAATTCTTCAAGCTAACATATCCCGTTATTGGCAAGACAAGATCAGAGAACATTGAAGCGGCCGTACGAGATCTTAAAAACAATTCTAACTTAAATATTCTTACTTCACTTTTATATGAACCAACTACCAGTCGATCAGATAAGTAATGGATTATCACTAATTGCTATGAAGGAAGTGCATAACATCTCCATCTTGCACAATATAACTTTTTCCTTCTGCTCTTAATTTCCCAGCGTCTCTCGCCGCACTTTCACCTCCTAAGGCTATATAATCCTCAAAAGCAATCGTCTCTGCACGAATAAAACCTTTTTCAAAATCTCCATGAATTACACCGGCTGCTTGGGGAGCTGACACCCCTTTTTGAACTGTCCAGGCTCGCGTTTCTTTAGGTCCACAAGTAAAATATGTTTGAAGATCTAATAAATTATAACCGGCCTCAATTAACCTGCTCAAACCGGGCTGATTTAAACCCATTTCATCCAAAAATAGTTTGGCTTCTTCTCTATCTAACTGACTAATTTCTTCTTCGATTGCAGCTGAAATCACAACGCACGCTGCCCCATGCGCGCAAGCCATGCTTTCAACTTCCTTAGAATAAGCATTTCCGCTCGCCGCATTTTCTTCGTCAACGTTACAAACATACAAAACTGGCTTAGCCGTCAAAAGTTGCAACATGTTCCAAGCGCGTAAATCATCTTCTACAATATTTAAAGTCCTTGCAGGTTGACCATTTTCTAAAACATCCAAAGCTAATTTGAGTAATCTGTCCTGCTCTATAGCCTCCTTGTCACCACCTCTTATCTTTCGGCTTAAATTTTGTAGTCGTTTTTCAATGCTTTCAATATCAGCAAGCATCAATTCTGTTTCGATTGTTTCAGCATCTGCTACTGGATCTACTTTTCCTTCAACATGAGTTACATCACCATTATCAAAACAACGCAAAACATGAGCAATAGCGTCAGTCTCTCTTATATTTGCCAAGAATTGATTTCCTAAACCCTCACCCTTTGATGCACCTTTAACTAAACCCGCTATATCCACAAAAGTCATTCTTGCTGGCAATCTCTTAGCTGATTTAGCCAAATCCGCCAATTTATCCAATCTACTATCTGGAACTGAAACTTCTCCGATATTGGGTTCAATCGTACAGAAAGGAAAATTTGCTGCTTGTGCAGCTGCGGTTCTTGTCAAAGCGTTAAATAAGGTAGACTTTCCAACATTTGGCAAACCTACTATCCCAGTTTTAAAACCCATTCTTAAAAATCCAAAAATAATTATTGAATGGCATGTAGTTCAGGGAACTGGTTACGGTCAATAGCAAGTTCTCGTAAACATAAAATTAATAATGATCTACACATTGCATTTTGCTCATTATTTCTTAAACAGAGAGTAGAAATATAAAGGAAAAATTAATGGGCCGTATTGATACAACCTTCGAGGCACTAAAATCACAAAAGCGGAAGGCTTTTATTTCCTACATCATGGCTGGTGATACCAATTACGAAAAATCATTCGAAATTCTGAAAGGTCTTCCCGAAGCAGGTGTGGATATAATAGAACTTGGATTACCATTCACCGATCCTATGGCTGACGGGCCGACTATCCAATTAGCAGGGCAAAGAGCATTAGAACAAGGAATGACGGTCAAAAAAACTTTAGAAATGGTTAAATTATTTCGGACTGAAAATAATCATACACCAATCGTTTTGATGGGGTATTATAATCCGATTTATAGTTATGGTGTTAATAATTTCTTGAAGGATGCAAAGAACGCTGGTGTAGATGGATTAATTGTTGTTGACTTACCCCCTGAAGAAGACGAGGAATTATGTATTCCTGCATCAAATTTTGATATCAATTTTATTCGTTTGGCAACCCCAACAACAGATTCAAAGCGACTACCTAAAGTATTATCAAATACTTCAGGGTTTGTTTACTATGTATCCATTACAGGTATCACAGGCGCTGCTTCAGCAAAATCTGGAAACGTTGGACCTGAAGTACAAAACATTAAGAAATCAACCCACTTACCAATAGTTGTTGGCTTCGGTGTCACAACACCTGACGCCGCTTTTGAAATTGCAAGCGTTGCCGATGGTGTCGTAGTTGGCTCCGCAATCGTTGATATGATTGGAAAACAAAAATCTACTGAAGAAATTTTGGATTTTGTAAAATCATTGACAGATGGAGCACATAAAGCATAACTTTTTATACAACTTGGGAATTAGTTTAGGGAAATTTTTGATCTCTAGCACATAAAGAATTCAAAAAATAATAATATTAAAAAGAAGTTACGTATGCGAAAAATTACAACTATAGAGGATCTTCGCGCTCAATATAGAGCCAAAGTTCCTAAAATGTTTTTTGATTATACTGAAAGCGGTTCTTGGACACAACAAACCCTTAAGGAAAACTCCTCAGACTTTAGTCTTATAAAATTGCGCCAAAAAGTTGCAGTCGACATGTCAAATAGATCGACAAAATCGACGATGATCGGACAAGAAGTAGCTATGCCCGTTGCATTGGCACCCGTAGGCTTAACAGGTATGCAATCAGCGGATGGTGAAATTAAAGCAGCCAAAGCTGCAGAAAAATTTGGAATCCCCTATACACTTTCAACGATGTCGATCTGCTCCATTGAGGACGTAGCCGATAATACGAACTCACCATTTTGGTTTCAGTTATACGTGATGAAAGATGAAGATTTTCTTGCGGCAATAATAGAGAGGGCCCGAAATGCAAATTGCTCTGCTCTAGTGTTGACGTTGGATCTTCAATTGCTTGGACAAAGGCATCTTGACATAAAAAATGGTCTTTCAGTACCTTTAAGAATTAGTTTAAAAAATTGGTTTGATACTGCTACCAAACCCATTTGGTGCTCGCAAATGCTTCGAACCAAAAGAAAATCATTTGGCAATATTGTTGGCCATGTGAAAGGGGTCACAAATGTAAGTTCGTTGATGGAATGGACAGCTAATCAATTTGATCTCACCCTTGATTGGACAGCAGTAGAAAAGATAAAAAAAATGTGGGGAGGTAAACTAATTTTGAAGGGCATCTTGGATGTAGACGACGCCAAAAGGGCGGAGCAATGTGGGGTGGATGCAATTATAGTGTCAAATCATGGAGGCAGACAACTCGATGGAGCCAGTAGCAGTATTCGCATTCTACCAGATATTTTAGAAGCAGTAAGTTCAGATCTGGAAGTACATATGGATGGAGGAATAAGATCAGGCCAAGATGTATTAAAGACAATAGCTATGGGCGCAAAAGGAACTTACATTGGGAGATCCTACATCTACGGTTTAGGCGCTGCCGGTGAAGCTGGCGTAAGCAAAGCATTAGAAATTATTCATAAAGAATTAGATATGACAATGGCACTGTGCGGCCATAGGGATATTAAAGAATTATCTAGAAAAAATTTACTTGTTCCCAAAGATTTCAAATTATCTGAAACATTGCTCTGATAATACAGGTTTATATCTTGGGCTACTTTTCTCGCAGCCTGATAACTACATCAACTTTAGAAATCTCAGCTCCCTCTGGTGCCTCTGGTATTCCCGTCATCTGCAATTTATCATTAGGAGCGTCAGTTAATAAGCCTTTCTCCTCCCAATAAAAATGGGGATGGTCGTCAACTCTTGTACAGAAATACGACTTATGGGGATCCACAACAACTTCACTTAATAAACCTGCATCGCGAAAAGTATTGAGCGTATTATATACAGTCGCTAATGATATTGCTTCTCCGTTTTTATTTACCGAAGAAAAAAGACTTTCAGCTGTTACATGCCTATCATTTCCATCACCTATCAAGGCCTCGGCCACTGCCAACCTCTGTCTCGTAGGTCTCAAATCGGACTTTTTTAACCAATTTATAGAATTATTTGAACTAGAGTTATGCATTTCTCGACTCAACTTTTGGTTACCTAGGTACAATATGCAATCAAATGACGAAAAATTCAAATATTTTTACGCTTAACGCACTCTTGCTTCACACCAAGTCGCAGTGTTAGGAGGTAAACAATTTTAGAAAATCACTTAGGAGTACTTTGAAAATGGTAAAATTTCCAAATCAATTTGACAAGGAAGGCCTTTTGAAATGTGCTCGAGGTGAGTTGTTTGGTCCTGGAAATCCCCAATTACCAGAACCACCGATGTTGATGATGGACCGTATTACAGAAATTTCTGACGACTTAGGCAAATCAGGTAAAGGCCACGTTGTGGCTGAGCTAGATATAATTCCTGATCTTTGGTTTTTTAAATGTCATTTTCCGGGTGATCCAGTGATGCCAGGCTGCCTGGGTTTGGACGCCCTATGGCAGCTAACGGGATTTAATCTTGGCTGGAGAGGGATGGAAGGCAAAGGTAGAGCTTTGGGCGTAGGGGAAGTGAAATTCACAGGTATGGTAACACCGACTACAACTTTGCTGACATATGTAGTAGAGTTTACGCGAGTCATTGATCGAAAGTTAAAATTAGGTATGGCCAATGGCGAAATGTTAGCAGACGGCCAGACTATCTATACAACGACTGACATGAAAGTCGGTCTTTTTAAGGAATAAGAGGCTTTTAATGCGAAGAGTAGTTGTAACAGGAATAGGCATTATTTCATCGATTGGCAACAATCCAGGTGAAGTTTTAACATCCCTAAAAAATGGACAATCTGGTATTGTCTCTGCACCAGACTACGTGGAACACGGCTTTAGAAGTCAGATTCATGGTGTGCCTAACATTGTCTTGGAAGATCACATTGATAAGAGACAAATGCGGTTCATGGGACCAGGTGCGGCTTTCAATTACTTATCCATGGAACAAGCCATTCAAGATAGTGGTTTAGAGGAAAAAGAAGTTTCCAATGAGCGCACAGGATTGATCGTAGGATCTGGTGGCCCCTCGACATCTAATTTTTTCAACGCTCACAAAATAGTTATTGACAAAGGATCACCAAAAAGAATGGGACCTTTTATGGTAACGAGATGTATGTCATCAACTAACTCCGCATGCCTTGCAACCCCATTTAAAATTAAAGGTATAAACTACTCAATAACATCTGCATGCTCGACATCAGCGCATTGCATTGGGAATGGTGTTGAACAGATTCAAATGGGTAAACAGGATATTATATTTGCTGGAGGAGGAGAAGAATTAGATTGGTCTTTGTCTTGTTTGTTCGACGCAATGGGAGCTATGAGTTCTAAATACAATGACACTCCAGAAAGAGCTTCTAGAGCTTTTGATGCCAATCGTGACGGGTTTGTTATCGCTGGAGGTGGTGGAGTCGTGGTTCTTGAAGAATTAGAACACGCATTAGCACGTGGGGCGAAAATTTATGCCGAAATTACAGGTTATGGAGCAACATCAGATGGACACGATATGGTGGCACCCTCAGGGGAAGGTGGTGAGCGCTCCATGAAATTAGCCATTAGTACAATTGGGGAGAGAAAAGTTGATTACATAAACGCTCATGGCACATCAACTCCAGCTGGAGATGTAACAGAGATCGAAGCTATAAGACGGATATTTGGCGTGGGCTCAACTCCGCCAGTTAGCTCAACAAAATCTTTAACTGGACACAGTTTAGGTGCCACAGGAGTACAGGAGGCTATCTATTCAATTTTAATGATGAAAAATAACTTTATTACTGCCTCTGCTAACGTAGAGACTTTAGACCCAGCTCTAAATGATGGCGAAATAGTAACAGAAATACTTAACGAACGAAATTTGGATACAGTACTTTCAAACAGTTTTGGATTTGGAGGTACCAACGCAACCATCGCTATGAGTAAATACAATGGATAAATTATTAAGTGGTAAACGTGGTTTGATAATGGGTGTCGCTAACGAAAAATCGATAGCTTGGGGCATAGCACGTGAAATGAACAAAAATGGGGCTGAACTTGCTTTTACATATCAAGGCGAAAACTTTGGCAAACGATTAAGGCCACTTGCCGAAAGCATTGGTTCTAAATTACTTATCGATGCTGACGTTCAAGATGATGAGTCATTAGAAAGTGCTTTCTCAACAATCAAAACTGAATGGGGAACATTAGATTTTCTTGTTCATGCTATCGCTTTTTCAGACAAGGCCGAATTAACTGGTAGGTTCTCTAATACTTCTAGAGAAAATTTTAAAAACTCTTTGGATATTAGTTGCTACTCTTTAATAGAAGTTGCAAGACGCGCGATGCCTCTTATGCCTGATGGCGGAACCATTCTAACGCTCACTTACGGCGGATCAACAAGGGTAACACCTTATTATAATGTAATGGGTGTTGCAAAAGCTGCTTTAGAAAGCACTGTCCTATATCTAGCAAATGATCTTGGTCCTCAAAAAATTAGAGTGAATGCTATAAGCCCTGGACCAATGAGAACACTGGCGGGTGCTGCGATTGGTGGTGCGCGAAAAACTTTTAGAACTACAGAGCAAAACGCTCCATTAAGATCAAACGCATCATTAGAATCTGTTGGAGGCACAGCAGTTTATCTATCATCGGATTATGGAAGCGATACAACTGGCGAGATTATCAGAGTTGATGGTGGCTACCATGTTCTTGGTATGGCACAGCCCGAAAATCTTTAAATTTCTTAAAAAAATTCAGTTTTTACTGAAGAAACTACGTCGCTTTTCTTTGCAACAAAGTTTAATAACATATCTGCCTTGGGAAGTTCACACTCAAAAAAATAACGGCTTGTGGCTATTTTTCCATTTAAAAATGACTGAACGTACTGATCTTCATCCTTTTGAGATAACGCAACAATAGCCATATCAAGCCAAAGCCAACCAACAACTATATGACCAAAGCCGGTTAAAAAAGCACTAGAGTTTGCTAATGTGTTATTATCTTTGCTATTAATTAAAATATCACATACTCTTTCCAAGTTTTTCATCACTTCTAGTAGGTAGCTTGCATCGCTCTTCAAATTAATTTGGATCGCTTGATCACATGTTTTCAAAACTCGCTTGGTGAAAATTTTCAAACTCTCACCAGAATCTCCAATAATTTTTCGTCCCAGCAAATCGAGCGATTGAATACCAGTGGTCCCCTCATGGATAGGATTCAATCTGTTATCACGATACAATTGTTCAACATCAAAATCTCTTGTGTAACCATAACCACCATGAACTTGAATTGCTAAATCATTTGCTAACAAGCCAAATTCAGCAGGAAAGGTCTTTGCAACCGGAGTTAATAAACTCAAAAGTTTTTGAGAATCAACATTATTCACTTCATCAACTAACTTTGAGCAATATAAACATAAAGCCAATGAGCCCTCTGCGTATGATTTAGAAGCTAACAACATTCTCTTAACATCCGAATGTTCTATTATGGGAATTACCTTATCATCTCTTTTATAAATATCTCTGCCTTGAAGACGTTCTTTAGCATAGTTAACGGCTAACTTATGGCCTCTGTAGGCCACAGCCGCTCCACCAAAACCGACCCCAATTCTAGCTTCGTTCATCATCATAAACATTTGTCTTAAACCATGTCCCAACTCGCCTACCAACCAGCCCTTTGCACCTTCTCCTTCTCCAAAATTCAACAAACAATTTGAAATTCCACGATTACCCATCTTGTGATTCAGGCCAGCGACAGTAACGTCATTTTTCCTTCCGTCTCTTAAGAATTTAGGAACAATAAATAAAGAGATTCCTGCAGTACCAGCAGTTAAAATACCATCCTTGTTGGGAGCTTTTGCGAGGACTAGATGAATAATGTTTTCTGAGATGTCTTGATCACCTCCTGAAATCCACATCTTATTGCCCTTTAGCCTATAACAATCACCTAGCTCATCCTTTTCTTCAAATGTAGCTTTAGTTTTTATATCCCCTAAGCCTGATCCAGCTTGAGGCTCAGAAAGACACATCGTTCCAAACCATTTCCCATTTATTTGTGGTAGTGCGAATTGTTTAATTTGCTCCTCGCTTCCAAATTTAGAAATTAACCTGGCATTTGCTACGGTTAGTAATGAATATCCGATCGTGGAGCCATTTGCTGTAGCCAAAATTGTGTAGGCAGCATTTGCAATCGTGCTCGGGAATCCCATCCCACCAAGTGACTCTGAAAAGCCAGCGGAGAACATACCTAATTCAGTATATCGTTTCAGTGCCTGAGCTATTTCTTTTAGAACTCTAACTTGGCCATCTTCAAGATAAGGTTCGATCTGATCTGATTTTTTAAAGTGAGGTAAAAAATGATCTCTTGCCAATTTATGTGATAGATCAAGAAAAGCATCAATGGTCTCTCTATCAATTTCTGAATTATTCTTAATTAGAAAATCTTCGATGTTTAACCAATCATATATCAGAAAATTTAGATCCGCTTGTTCTATTAATCCATTTTTCATAGATCTGCTCCGTCTTCCAACATATTCAACTATTGATATCTCTTGAGTTCTCAATAGACATATGTTGAAAATAATAAAAAGGAAACTATTTCGGTAGTTTCTTCGCGTGAGAAGTTTACATTTTTGGTATCAAAGAGGACTCATTATGAATGATCTAAGAAAATCAATAGTAGGAGAAAAAACACTCAAATGGGATGGTAAAGATCCGGACTTATCTCTAACTCTTCCATCCCGCTATTTCTTTGACGAAGAAATCTTTAGAAGGGAAATTGATACTATAATTTACCCTTCATGGCATTTTGTTTGTCATAAATCTGAAATCTCAAATGTTGGAGATTTCGTTAAATTTGATATTTTGAAAGAAAGCGTTTTAGTAATTCGGGCTGAAGATGGGAACGTAAATGCTATGCACAACGTTTGCAAACATAGAGGTACCCAATTAATTCAAGAACGCCGAGGCAATATAAAAAATATGATAACATGCCCATATCATGCTTGGAGTTATCATCTTAATGGAAATTTGCGCCATGCTCCACGTTGCGAAACTATGAAGGGATTTTCAAAAGATGACTGGGGTTTAAGTAAAGTCCGTTTAGAAGAGTTCGCAGGGTTCTATTTTATTAATTTTGATCCTAATACATCTTCACTAGCAGATGACATCCCTGGAGCATACGAGGCCATGTCCCCATATTTTCCCGATCTTGGCGAAATAACCTTTATTGAAGAGGTGGATATGATGGTGGATGCAAATTGGAAGGTAATAGTAGATAATGCTATCGAAGGATATCATTTCAAACTATCAGGACCGCACCATAAAGATCTAGCCGCTTTAATTGATTTTGATAAATATGAACTTAACGCTCATGGAAAATGGTGGGATTTTAAAGGACCACCCGTTCCAACGAAAACAGCTTTTGGAGAAATAGTTGAGGGCCAAACTTATCAAACTGATTGGTTTTACAATATTCAATTATGGCCCATGACGACAATTTATGCGTTCCCATACGCAGATGCGATTGGTACATTTAACGAAATTCCAATTGGGCCTGAAAAGACACTCTTAAGATTTGGTCATTATATACCAAAGAACCGCCCTCAAAATAAGTTAAGTAAAGCAGCCATAAATTGGTTTAACGAAAAATTGGGTCCCGAAGATATAGATTTGAACTTATACGTTCAACAAGGGTTACACTCATCAGGGTTTGATCAAGGACGATATATGATTGACGCTGAGCGGTCTTCAAACAGTGAACATCTCTTACACCATTTTCATTCGTTAGTTTTTAAAGCTTTAAACAATGATGCCTAAAATAGAACACTCCATTCCCTCTTTTGAAACTGGAAATACCACCTATATTTTTACAAATGTCAAATCATCTTAGAAAGATGTAATTCAAAAAACTTTAAGAATATGGAGATAATGTAATTTAATGACTTATGAAAATTCAAAGTCTGTTGATAGCTCTGTAGAAGAGAGCCAAAACAACCTAAGCAAACGACAAAAAAAAGGTGAGTTCGTTAGGGGTGTAAGTGGGTTTCGAAACTATCTAGGAAACAACTCACAATTTCAACCAGAGGAAAACCGATATCACCTTTTTGTTGCGCTTAACTGCCCCTGGTGTCATCGAGTAACGCTTGCCAGAAGTATTTTGGGATTGGATGATAGCATATCTATGGATATAGCATTCCCAAACCGAACGGACTCGGATCACGATTTTGGGTCTAACCAATGGGAGTTTGCTCCACTTAGAAAGGCTAGCTTGACAGGTAAGAGACTTCCGGAATGCACGAATGATACAGCAACAGGTAAAAAATTTCGAGTTGTTAGTCAGATATACCAAGAAGAAGCATCAAAAGAGACTTCTTTACCAATACTGTACGATAAAAAAACTAAAAAAATCGTATCAAATGAGAGCGCTGAAATTATTCGGATGTTAAATGAACACTCAAAATCTCTTGGTAGTAAACTACAGAAAAATAATTTTGTAAATTTGTATCCAGTAGAGCTTCAACCCATAATTGATAAATTTAACAAGCTAATCTATGTGAATATAAATAACGGCGCATACAAAGCGGGATTTTCCTCAAGTCAAGAAATATACAAAATCGCTTATACGAATTATTTTGAAACCTTGAGCAAACTTGATAACGAGTTAAAGTCTCACGGTTGTCTTTTTCTTACAGGAAATCAATTCACAGAAGTCGACTTACGATTATTTCCAACTTTATATAGACACGATCCAGTTTATTACATTCGAATGAAATTAAACGGGGCTAAAATTTTGGATTACCCCCACCTTTGGAAATGGCTTTGCAGAGTTTATGCTCTACCAGGTGTGAAAAAGAGTAATTCATTGTTACATTGCAGGCAGGGTTATTTTGGCAGATCCTGGAATAAAGTGGTACCTTTAGGGCCGATCAAACCAATGGCATACCCTAAAGCTTACGAACATCCCGAACTTGCAATATAAATTATAAGACAATTCCAATTATAGGCTCTTTGCTATTCTAACCAGTTCAGATTTATCGACAAGTTTCTCTAAGTTGACGCCCCTGCCAGCTAGCCCATCTCTCAATTCCATCTCTGAAAGATCCTCAATTGCAGCATCTGTCATATTTAGAAAATTGATTTTTCTTATAATCGGTTTGTTAGTGGGTCCAAATAACTCATCTATTTGAAAGCCAAAATCGAGCATATATTTGTCCATAAAATGTGTAAGAAATGTATTAATACTAGTTCTAACCCGGCTATCATTAGACATATACTGTTCTGATTCATCAAGAGTTTCGATCATAAGTTTCAACCAACGTTCAGCTCCTTTCTCATTCATGATTTCAAAAGCATTGTGTTGGTGATGAAAATTTAATCTAAACTCCGCTCCATGATAAAAGAATCCCCCTCCCATAACATCAATCCACATTGAAGCTTGCGTTCGCATATGATGTGAAGCATCACCTATGCGAGCAAAAACAGATGTAAACCAAGGCTCATCTTTATAAACTCGGTCATAAAATTTTTGTACGATCCTTACTATATTATTTTGACCCAATACTGAAAATAATTGCCAAAATTGGATCGGTTTTTGTAAATCATTGGAAGCTACCAATGATAAAATTTCTCGCATTCGATGAGCCTCTTTAGGTAAAATATTTTTTTCCATCGCTTTAGAAATATATGCTCGTTGTACGCTCTCAGTCATATAACCTGCAGATGGCTCAAAGTTTGGATATGAAGTCTCAAGCATTATTTTATTTTCGATTAAGCCAAATTATAGGCAGCTCGCAAGCCTTCAAGAACTGCCTCTTCACAAGTCCGAGGCATTTGACAATCACCAATACAAATAACTTTCTCAATATCATCATGTAATTCGGCTTCTAATCTATTTTCTGGAGTATGCCCCTGCGCGAGAACTAAAGTATCAACCTCTTCTTCAATTATAGCGGCACCATGAACCGTATGCTGTAGATAAACGCTGTCTTCATCTCTCCCGTAAAGACGAACATAAGGAATAATTTTAACACCCAAATCATGCAATCGGGCAGCATTAGAATCTCTAACATAAGATTGCAAACTTTCACCAGCAAAAAGACCGTTAACGGCAAGTCGAACCTTACAGCCATTTTGCGCTAAATGCTCGGCGACACCCATACCAATCCAATCACCCTTCCAATCATGAATTAAGACTGAACTTCCTACATTAACTTCTCCCTTCAAAACCTGCCACGCATCACAAACCTGTCCCTCTCCATCATTACTTAAATTTTCAGGCCAGAGAGGTTTTGCACCGGTTGCTAGGATCACAACATCTGGTTTGAGTTGCTTTATTTTTGCAGCATTCAAGCTCACACCAGTATTTATCTTAGCACCTGACGTCTCGAGTTCGCGAGATAGGTTAGTAATTATCCCACCAAACTCAGATCTATTAGGCAATAATTGAGCAAGGCGCGCCTGCCCACCAAGCTGGGAATCAGCTTCATACAGGCTAACCTGATGACCGCGATCTGAAGCAACTGAAGCTGCCTTCATACCGCCTGGACCACCTCCAACCACAACTACTTTAAGAGGCTTTTGTACTTTGGGTTTATTAGTAAATTCTAATTCTCGGCCAGTTTCAGGATATTGTATGCAAGAAATTGCATGCCCCTTATGAAAATGGCCAATACATGCTTGGTTACAGCCAATACATGCACGAATTTCATCAAAATTTCCATTTTTTGCTTTTACTGGCATTAGTGGATCACAAATCATTGCACGGGTCATTCCACACATATCCGCAGCATTATTCTTTAAAATTTTTTCTGCCTCATGGGGTTGATTTATTCTACCCGTAACAATAACTGGAATATCAATAATTTCCTTCAACCGCGCCGAAAAAGGAGCGACATATCCCGGCTCATAATACATTGGTGGAACAATGTGAACTGAACCACCTAATGTCGCAGAAGTTCCATCAACCAAGGACACATAATCAATATCACTCGAGACATGTTTAATCGTGTCTAGAGTTCCTGATTTAGAAAACCCATCTTCGTATTGCTCATCGCCAGATATTCTCAAGCCCACAATAAATTTTGAGCTCGTTGCTGCTCTTGCTTTCCCAATAGCTTCTCTCAGAAACCTTATACGGTTTTCTTCAGAACCACCCCATTTATCTTCACGACGGTTGACGGTTGGATTCAGAAACTGCGCCGGCAGATAACCGTGGCTTGCAACAATTTCCACGCCATCAACACCGGCCTTCTCTAATCTCTTTGCAACTTTTCCATAACCATCCAGTATTTCTTGAATCATTTCTTCTGTGATTGCGCGAGGTATAACATGAAAGCGTTCGCTAGGAGAAACGGAAGGTGCCCACGCAATTGGAGCTGTACCATCTAAACTTTCAGTCATTTCTCTACCTGGGTGAAAAAGTTGTACAAAAAGTTTTGCACCCTCTTTTTGAACAGTTTCTGCGAGTTTTCTAAAGCCTTGAATACAATCGTCATCAGTCCCCATCAAAACATGATTAGTATATCTTGCGCTTTCGTGTACTCCAGTAACTTGCGCTACAATTAAACCAACACCTCCTTTTGCTCGCGCCTTATGATAAGCTATTAACGCGTCGTTAACAGTTCCATCTGTAGGTATTGTTGTATCATGACCTGTCGAAACAATTCTATTTCGAATTTCAATATTGCGAATTAAAATCGATTTAAAGAGTTCAGGAAACATAAAGCTTTGCGATGGCATGCAATCTCCAGGGATGTTCAACGATGCTCAAATGGTAACGGTAATGTGAAAACTTTTGCAAGCATAAATACAAGTAAATTTGGTGGAGCCTAGGGGAGTCGAACCCCTGACCTCCTCGCTGCCAGCGAGGCGCTCTACCAGCTGAGCTAAGGCCCCTTCTACTTGAAAAGTAGCTTTCTAATTATCTATATTGCAACAATTTTCTTCGTCTAACACAATCAAAAAAGTTATTAAGATTCTTCATCGTTGGTTGGGACGTCTGCAATCTCTTCAATCGAAACCGTATCATCGTCCTCTTCCTCAAGAAGATCGTCTCCTAGATCTACGTCAGTATCTTCATCATCCAAAACATCAGTGTCATCGATATCATCAGTAACATCGGCTTCTGGAGCACTTTCATCCTTTTTGCTTATCGCAGAGCGACCCTTCGGATTCAATAATGTTTCCAAATCAAATTCATGTCCACATAACGGACAAGTCATTGGATCCTTTTGCAAGTCATAAAATCGCGTCGAACAATTTGGACAAAGGCGTTTTACACCCCATTCTTCTTTTGGCATTTATAAATCCTCGTTACATCTTATGATTTCATCCTGCGCACTTGCCATACTCATTAGTACTTTGTCAAAGGCTTTGTAATAGTTTAAGCTTTTAATCATATCAAATAGAACATCGCAGTCTAAAAACTTAGTAGATTGAACCAAAAAGACAAGTATGAAAAATATAAATGAAACCGTCAAATTTGGAACGCCTGAAATTTCAATTCTCGTGAATTATTCTGATCGAGCGAAGAATTACTCAATTCACATTTCCAATATTAATAATACTGCAAAACTAACTATTCCTGTAAATGGCTCCTATCATCAAGCGATCACCTTTGCAAAATCACGAGAAACTTGGATTAGAGATAAGCTTGCTAACAATCTGCCTGAAATATCACCAGAGTTTGGTTCAGAGTTTTTATACCAAGGTCAAAAACTTATAATCAAAAAATCCAAAGATCGACGAGTCTATAAAGATGAAAATGCATTATATGTGTCCTGTGAACCTAATCAATTAAAAGGGAAGTTAAAAGGTTTTTTAAAGATCCAAGCTCGGGATCATTTAGATTTTATTTCAAAAAAATATTCAAATATCCTTGGAAGAAAATATAATAGATTAACCTTACGCGACACTCGAAGTCGTTGGGGTTCATGTACATCAAAGGGTCATCTTATGTATTCGTGGCGCCTTATAATGGCTCCTCCAGAAGTTTTGAATTATGTTGCAGCTCATGAAGTTTCTCATTTACTTCATTTAAATCATTCTAACCAATTTTGGGAAACTGTTTCATATTTAATGCCAGATTTTGAATACCATAAAGATTGGTTGAAAAAAAATGGACAGTCTTTACATCGCTATAAGCTCTAATTGTTTGTATTACTAATTACATTCTCAAGGTTTCTGAGAAGTGATAATCGCTCTTGTTCATTCATATTTGTTAAAATCTCATTTTCCTGATTTTTGGCCATATTAAATAAATGAGCGACCCTTTTCATTCCGCTTTCAGTGCCGGTGATAAGCATAGAACTTCCTTCGCCCGCTAACACACATAGGTTATCGTTATTCATCTGAGATAGCACGTCCGTTATCGCGCTTGGATCCACGAAAGTTCGCGCGCAAAGATCAACTAAATTTCGAGATACTTTTCCATATAACGATGCCAATATACGCCATTCAGGAATCGTCAGACCTTCCTCTTCCACGGTTTTATGAAAAAGAGTTTCTACCTGCCTACTCGCTCGTGCCAATTGGTAAATCAGTAATTCATCAATCAAGCTTGCTCCTGTATCTACATTAGATCCAGAATGTTGTTTGGGCTTAATAGTTGATGTAGTAGCGTAGGAACCTTGACTAAAAACAAGTCCTTGTTTCGAACTATTTTCAAGATTTAAAACCTTACCAACAATAATCCAATGATCTCCACCGTCATGAATATCATGGGTTTTACAGTCAAACCTACTAGACACATCACTAATAATCGGAACTCTATTTTGGTCCTCATGCCAGTTAATATTTGAGAACTTATCTTCACCCTTTATAGCAAACTTGTTTGAAATCTCTGATTGATCAGATGCTAAAACATGAACAGAAAAAAAAGTTGCATTCGTAAATGATGGTGACGATAAAGCAGACTTTGCAATACTCCATAAAACGAGTGGTGGTTCCATAGAAACTGAATTGAAACTGCTCGCTGTCATACCGATTGGATCATCATTCAGATCTCTAGCCGTTATTATGGTAACGCCAGTAGCAAAGCTTGATAAAGCAGATCTAAAATCGTTAGAAGAAAAATTTGTCATTCCAGAATACCTTAGTCATCATGTTAACCGGGAGACAAGCCGATGCTATCCGGATTCTGATAGTTTTGTCCGAAGGATGCGACATATGCCTTAGAACCACGATAAACACCTATGTTTGGTTTAAAAAACTGTCAACTCTATCTATCACCCTGTCACGATCATAAAGATCAAAATAAGCTGCATGCATCAAATGAGGTGGGCCAAAGAAGAACCTTTCGTAAAGAGTTTGTCTACTACCAAAGCCTGAAACACAAACATCATGGGCAAGTCGATATAAAGCAACCCTATCTTTAGCCTCCAAATTTGCCACATGAAAATATTTGTCCACATCACCACTTATAGCATTTTCAAAATCAGCTTCAGATGGCGTTGCCATTAAAGAAGAAGATCCCATTAATTGTAACATTTCAACCATTCTCGGATAATATTTAGGAAATAAGTTTCGCTGAGTATCTAATGGTCTACGATTTGGAACAAAGTTTCCATATTGATCCTCATGTGCGTCATGTTCAGCCTGATATAACAATGCTCTTACAGTCTCTGTCATCATCATTATTTCAGAGATCATACCCTTCATTGCCAAATCCTTATCACGACCTGTAGCTTTAGCAATCGCACACAAAATTCCCGTTAGGAATTCTGCCTTTGCCAATTTCCCACAAGCGACCTGATGAGCCATGTGCACGACTGCGTTCGTATCAGCAAAGGCTCTATTGCATAACTCTGGCTGACCATACATGAATATGCGCTCCCAAGGGACTAAGACATTATCAAAAATGACAACTGCGTCCATTTCCTCAAAACGGCTAGACAAGGGCGCATCAAAATTTGATTTTCCATTATCGTATGTATCTCTACATATCAATTTCAAACCAGGTGTTGCGATAGGTATAGCAAAAGCAAAGGCAAAAGGAATATTAGCGGGATCTGCTTTTAGAACCGTTGATGGGAAAACTTCGATTTCATCTGCAAATGGACCTAAAGTAGCCAATAATCTTGCGCCGGTAACAATTATCCCTGCATCTGTCTCTTTTACGACATGTAAGGCGACCTGATCATTGTAGATCCCCGCCGCTGCCTGTTTGTGACTTACTGAGGGGTTTATCAGTGTATGCGTCAAAATTTGATCGTTTGTCCGAGCATAATTATAGAAATCAAGCATATTCTTAGAAAATTCAGCGTTTCCTTTCGTTCCTTGATCCAAAAAGGATCTCGCTGCTGCAAATGACATGAGCGACGCATTCTTGTAATCAGGTGTTCTTCCAAACATACCATGGCTCCAAGTCGCCCACTCATAATAAGCTTTTCCACGATCTAAGATATCTTGCTTTGACTTCGGGGTCTTAAATGATAACGGACAACGGATGCCATCTTCATCAACGTAAGTTACCTTATCGCGATATTTGTCGTTATGTTGATTGTCCAAAAAACCTGCCAACGAAGAAACACCACGAGACATTCCAGGCTCAGAGGTCACATCTTTTACTCTTTTGCCTTGGGTCCATATTTCTCGATCATCTTGCAGACCAGCTATATATTCTGCGCCTGTTCTTATTCCCTTACCAGTAAGTATTGATGTGTCTTTCATGAACTTTACCTTCCTTTTAAACAGAAAATTTCTGAAGCAATCTTTCTAAACTCTGCCATTCCTCGTTGCTAAGTCTCGCTTTTAATCTCGAGTGAATTGCAAGCACACTTGGTGCCACTAACTGCTGTAATTCTTGGCCTTTAGTAGTTAAACTTATTTGGACCTGCCGCCTGTCTTTTTCGCTTCTATTTCTTACAAGTAAATTCTTTTTAATTAATCTATCCAAGATACCAACCAAACTAGGCGCTGGCAAAAGAGTTATTTTGGAAAGCCGCGCAACAGTAATATTGTTTTCAGTCCATAAAACGCGAAGAATTCTCCATTGTTGCTCTGTAAGATCATATTTATAAAACAAATTGCGGTATTCAGGCATTATTGCGTCTAACGCTCTATACAGTTGCATAGGCAAGGAGGTACTAAAAGCCGGGACTTCATTAATATCGACATAATTCATATATGAACTATATTAAAAGAAATAATGAGAAAGCAAGCTTTTTCTCTTTTTTATAAAATTTAGGGTTTGTAGATGGAAAATATAATTTTTTGCTAGTACATTAACGCAGTATATGATAATTTTCTGTGATCACAGATTCAAAATTGGGTGGAATTATGGGAAAAGAGAAACTAAGTCCTATCAAAGAATTACAGGACAATGTCGCCTTACCTTTTGCTAAAGCCAGAGCGATGCCAAAATCTGTATATACATCTGATGAATTTCTGGATTATGAAATTGAAAATGTCTTCAAGAAAGATTGGTTTTGCGCGGGGCGCTCAGACTCCTTAAAAAATGTCGGAGATTATTTCACCCTTGAGTTAGCTGGTCAACCAATCATGATATTGCGAGACAATGAAAAAAAAATTCGCGCCCAATCCAATGTTTGCCGCCATAGAATGTCAACATTATTGGACGGATCCGGTAATACTAAAACCATCGTTTGCCCATATCACGCATGGACTTATGGTCTAAATGGGACGCTTCGTGGCGCTCCTGCAATGACCCAAAACAAAGATTTTGACAAAAAGAAATACTGCCTACCAAAAATAAAGTGCCAAGAATGGTTGGGCTGGATTATGATATCACTTAATCCTGATGCAAAACCTATTCAAAAATCATTATCTGAAGTATCAGATTTAATTGGCGATTTTGAAATGGAAACCTATACACAAACTTTCTTTGAAACACACGTATGGGATACAAATTGGAAAGTTTTGGCAGAAAATTTCATGGAAAGCTACCATTTACCTGTATGCCATGCCGGTACTATTGGTGGATTATCAAAATTAGAAGAAATGGACTGCCCACCTGGAAGAGAGGCATTTAACTATCATTTCATATTGAAAGAACCTCATTTCAAACTAGCGAATGCTCATCCAAATAATACAAAATTGAAGGGTGATTGGAGACGAACAACCGTCTTACTAGCTATTTATCCTAGCTTACTTATAACCTTAACCCCGGGTTATTTTTGGTATCTTTCTTTACATCCTAAAGGTGTAGGAAAAGTGCATATTAATTTTGGCGGAGGTATGTCTCCTGATTTTGTCAATGATCCAGATGCTCAAGATCATTTCAAAGCAGTAAAAACTCTTTTGGATGAAGTTAATGTGGAAGATCGAGGATGCACTGAGAAAGTATTCAAAGGATTACTTTCGGACAACGCAACACCAGGGCATTTATCGCATCTAGAAAGACCGAATTATGATTTCGCAACATACTTAGCTTCTCATTCTTAACTTCATTCGATAATAAAATATTTCCTTGCACTTTTATTATCATTGTAGAACAAAAGACACTTGTTACGCTGAGATTACTTACCTTTAGCTTCTTAGCGATTATGTTAAAAAATATTAGTTTGCGAAGATGTGCATAAATCATGAATACGAAAAATGAAAAATAACGAAAAAATAATCGCTAATATCGGAACTGAATTGGATCTTGATTGGGTTCTAATGACGCAAGCGAACACATCAGCGATTGAACGTCGTGCAAACAATATTGGCAATAGACGGTCAATAAAAAAGCAATACCAAGCTGCCTGGTTATTAAAAGCCATAACATTAATCGATCTTACAACATTATCAGGTGATGATACTGAAAAACGTGTTCATCGGCTGTGTGCAAAGGGGAAGCAACCAATTAGCAAATTATTAGTTGATGAGCTAGGAATACAAACCCTTAAGATTCAGGTGGGTGCAATATGTGTGTATCATGAAATGGTTAAAACTGCTGTTAATGCTTTAAAGAATACTACCATTCCAGTTGCCGCTGTTTCAACAGGATTTCCCGCGGGCCTTTCTCCACTAAACTTAAGAATCAAGGAAATAAAAGAAAGCGTGAAAATTGGAGCTTCAGAAATTGATATTGTCATCTCTAGACGACACGTTTTGAATGGAAACTGGTCGGCTCTATACGAAGAGGTAAAATTATTTAAACAAGCCTGTGGTAATGCCCATATGAAAGCTATTTTAGCAACTGGCGATTTAGGAACATTACGAAATGTGGCTCGGGCATCTCTTGTTTGTATGATGGCAGGAGCAGATTTCATCAAAACCTCTACTGGTAAAGAGAATATTAACTCCACTTTACCAGTAACATTAACTATGTTGAGACAAATAAGGGATTTTCACGAAAGAACGGGTTACCACGTGGGTTATAAACCAGCTGGTGGCATCTCAAAAGCAAAAGATGCCTTGACTTATTTAAGCCTCATAAAAGATGAACTAGGAGATCAATGGTTAAATCCTGATTTATTCAGGTTTGGCGCCTCCTCGCTTTTGGGTGATATTGAAAGACAACTGGATCACTTTAACACCGGCCAATATTCGGCCAATTTTCGCCATGGGATGGGATGATTATGACACTGAATGAAATATTCAATAACATGGATTGGGGAACTGCCCCTGAAAATAACAAAATAGCCCTTTCATGGATTAAAGAACAAGATAGCACCTTTAATCATTTTATCGGTGGGGAATTCGTAAAGGCAAAAAACCATTTTAAAACAAAAAACCCAGCCAACAATCAATTTCTGGCCAATATCGCAGTTGGATCTAAATCGGATGTTAACCTTGCTGTAAATTCAGCTCTAAAAGCTCAAAAAAAATGGATACAAATTGGTTGTCATGGAAGGTCAAGATATCTTTACGCAATTGCGCGATTACTTCAAAAACACAGTCGTCTTTTTGCTGTCTTGGAAACAATTGATAATGGAAAGCCGATAAGGGAAAGTCGCGATATCGATATACCACTCGCAATCCGACATTTTTATTACCACGCTGGAGCAGCCCAATTAATGAAAGACAACTTACCGGGATACGAGGCGATTGGTGTTTGTGGTCAAATAATTCCTTGGAATTTTCCTTTACTTATGCTTGCTTGGAAAATCGCTCCAGCAATCGCTATGGGCAATACTGTCGTCTTAAAACCAGCTGAGTATACATCGCTTACAGCTATGCTTTTTGCTCAAATATGCATTGAAGCTAATATTCCAAAAGGTGTGATCAATATTGTTACTGGGGATGGAGTTACAGGATCGTTGATTACTAATCATAAACTTATTGATAAAATTGCCTTTACTGGATCAACGGAAGTAGGGCGAATTATAAGATCTCAAACGGCAGGCACTGGAAAATCGTTAACATTAGAACTTGGTGGAAAATCACCTTACATTGTTTTTGATGACGCTGATGTAGATAGCGCTATTGAAGGCTTGGTTGACTCAATTTGGCTCAATCAAGGTCAGGTTTGTTGTGCGGGTTCTAGGCTATTAGTACATGAAACAATATCAGACCAGTTTTATAAAAAGCTTAAGAAAAGAATGAAAAAATTAAGAATTGGAGATCCATTGGACAAATCCATTGACATGGGAGCAATAGTAGATCCAAAACAACTTTCTTCAATCTCAAAGCTAATCAAAAGAAACTCTCATGAAGGTAATTTTTTTCAACCCAATAATAAAATTCCATCCAAAGGTTGTTATTTTCCTCCAACTTTAATTACAGAAATGGAGCCCTCCGCTACCTTAATGCAAGAAGAGATTTTTGGTCCTGTTTTAGTTTCAACTACTTTTAGAACTCCAAATGAAGCAATAGCTCTCGCAAATAATACAAAATACGGCCTCGCAGCAAGTATTTGGACCGAAAATATTAATCTGGCTCTAGACCTTGCCCCAAAAATACAATGTGGCGTCGTATGGATTAATTCCGTTAATCAATTTGACGCTGCCGCTGGGTTTGGAGGTCGCAGAGAAAGTGGCTTTGGTCGTGAGGGGGGCAGTGAAGGTTTATTGGCATATGTCAAACCAAAGATAAAAACTTATCCTCTCAAACCTCAAAGAAGGTTTGAAAAAAATAAACCCAAACTAAATTCTTATGATGATTTAGATAAAACTTTAAAACTTTATATTGGAGGAAGACAAGTGAGGCCCGATAGTGGATACTCAAACCCAATATATGGCCCAAAAGGGCTAATAACTCATGTAGCTGACGGCAATCGTAAAGACATCAGAAATGCTGTTGAGGCAGCACACAAAGCGAGTGCCTGGGGAAGAAGTCCAGGGCACCTAAAAGCGCAAATACTATATTATTTGGCGGAAAATTTAGAAAAACGTAGCCTGGAATTTACCGAAAATATTATGTCGACAACTGGTACAAAGAAAGAGCTTATAAAAAAAGAAATTGAAACGTCAATATCAAGATTGTTTTCGTATGCTGCTTGGGCAGACAAATTTGATGGCTCCGTTCACGATGTACCAATTCGAGGAGTAACCTTGGCAATGAATGAGCCGATAGGGGTTGTCGGTGCAATTTGCCCTGAAGAGTTTCCCCTTCTTGGTTTTATTTCTATCGCAGCACCACTAATCGCAACGGGAAACAGAAGTGTAATCATACCATCTGCATCATATCCAAATATTGCACTCAATTTTTATGAAATTTTGGAAACTTCAGATGTACCGGCCGGAGTCTTAAATATCATTACTGGTTTTGAAGATGATTTAGTTAAGACATTATCGGAACATCACGATGTTGCTGCCCTATGGTACTTTGGTGCAGGTAAAAACTCAGGCAAAATTGAAAAATTATCTTCTAACTCTGTAAAACGTACTTGGGTTAACAATAATCAAGGTCGCGACTGGTTGAGTAATGGTGAAGGAAAAGAATTTCTTCGTAATGCGACTGATATCAAAAACATATGGATCCCTTATGGCGAGTAAAAATTTATCTTCAATCGAAATTTTAGAAAAGTTAATTAGCTTTCCTACGATTAGTAGAACTCCCAATATTGAGTTAATCAATTGGGTCTCAGAACTACTTGGATCGTTTGGAGTAAAATCAACCATATTGAGGAATGAAGATGGCTCCAGAGCAAATCTTTTTGCTACTTCCAGTGATACTCTGGAACCAGGAATAATGCTATCAGGACATACTGATGTGGTTCCCACCGATGGTCAGAATTGGCATACGAACCCTTTTGAACTCAAACAATCTGACGGCAAACTGTTTGGTCGTGGAACCGCTGACATGAAGGGGTTTTGTGCTAGTGCAATTAGAATTATGTGTGCGGCATCACAGAACAAGCTTAGCACACCATTGCATTTGGCACTTTCTTTTGATGAGGAAATTGGATGTATCGGGGTTAGGTCGTTAATTGAAATGCTAAAAACTAGCCCCGTCAAACCTAAGATGTGTATAGTAGGTGAGCCAACGCTATTAGCTGTTGCTTCAGGACATAAAGGTAAAATAGCTCTGCAAACAACTTGTAAGGGCATTGAAGGCCACTCTGCTCTAGCGCCTTTAGCGCTTAATGCGCTTCACTTAGGAACCGATTTTGTGAATATTATAAGGGAGGTTCAAAATGAAATGATTAATAAGGGTAACGAGGATAACGATTATGACGTGCCCTATACAACATTGCATGTAGGAAAAATGAATGGAGGTGTTGCGCTTAACATTGTTCCCAATCTATGTACGATTGATTGGGAAATACGAAACTTGGCAAATGATAGCACTGAAACAATTTTAACTCGTGTTAAAGAACTCGTAGAACTTAAACTGCAAGAATACAAAAGCCCAAAAGCTGAGATTTTTTGGCGAGAAACCTTCTCTTATCCAGGCCTAGGAACCGATATAAATTCAGAAATTATAAATTTTGTTCGAAGTTTAACAGGGACCAATAATACAATAAAAGTCGCATTTGGAACTGAAGGAGGATTATTTCATAAAGAAGTTGGAATACCTACAGTCGTTTGTGGACCAGGTTCGATGCTTCAAGGACATAAGCCAAACGAATTTATTACGGTTGAACAAATGGATCGATGTGATCTTATGATGACCAATCTTTTAACTAGTTTAAAATAGAAATAAGCTTAAACTTTTGCAGGTATTTTTTTTAGTAAAGGAAGCAAACGAGACATATCCGGTCCATTTTCCTTACCCGTCAAAGCTTTTCTCAATGGTAAGAACAACTGTTTACCTTTTCGATCGCTTTGCGATTTAATTTCTTTTGTCCACTGATCCCAACTCTGCTCATTCAGTTTAGACTTAGGAAGCAAGCTTAAAGCATCATTTACATACCCGCGATCCTCTTCCTCAACTAAAGGACTAACTCCGTTTTCAGTTAAATTCATCCAATATTCGAAATCCTCTAAAACTATCAAATTTTGCCTAACCACTTCCCACAACAGCTCAGAACCAGGGGTTTCTATAATTCGATCCTTAACTTCAGAAAAACTTAATCCGCTAATATATTTTGAGGTAATTGGGAAAAGATCTTGCTTTTCGAATTTAGTAGGCGCCGCTCCAAAACTTGAAATATCAAAACCTTCTCGAATCTCTTCAAGAGAGCTAAAAAGTTCCCCAGGTTTACTAGAGCCAAGTCGAGATAGGTGGCTTAAAATGGCCATTGGTTCAATCCCAGCCAAACGTAAATCTTTTAAAGACAATGTCCCAAGACGTTTTGAAAGACTTTCCCCAGATGGTCCTGTCAAAAGAGAATGGTGCGAATATTTAGGTAAATCCCCCCCAAGGGCTTGTGTGATTTGAATCTGTGTTGCTGTGTTAGTTACATGATCAGAACCTCTAACTACGTTTGTAATTTTCATGTCCATGTCATCAATGACTGAAGCAAGCGTATAGAGAAACTGACCATCAGCTCTTATTAAAACAGGATCAGAAATAGAAGCAGAGTCTATAGATATTTCACCTAAGATCTGGTCTTCCCATTCTATTCGTTCATGCGAAAGTAAAAACCTCCAATATGGGCTTTCTTTCTTTCTTATTAGTACTTTTTTATCCTCCGAAAGTTTCAAAGCAGCTCTATCATATACTGGAGGCTTACCCATATTTAAGAGTTTTTTACGCTTAAGGTCTAAATCTACTGGGGATTCAAAGCATTCATACAATTTCTTCTCTTTACGCAATTGTTCAGCCACTTCACTGTATCGACCTATCCGATTTGATTGCTGTTCTTCTTGATCCCAATATAACCCCAACCATTCTAAATCAAACCTTATCGCATCTATATACTTTTGCTTAGATCTTTCTGGATCAGTATCATCTAATCGCAAGATGAATTTACCATCGTTCTGTTTTGCTATTAAATAATTAAACAATGCTGTTCTGAGGTTGCCAACGTGCAACAATCCAGTTGGCGAAGGAGCAAAACGTGTGATGATCATAATATTCCCACCAAAATTATTAATTAATACAGGCCGTACCAGCTCCAATAAATTCTGTCGAGCTGAAAAGCTTATCACATGTTAAATTCTTAAGTTAAAATTTTATTTAACTATTATCTCGCCATTTATTTGCAATTGGATATCTCCTGTCCAACCAAAATGCACGACCCGATAATTTTGTTCCCGGAGCAGATTGATATCTCTTATATTCAGATTTGTAGATAAGGTCTTCAATATCCTTAACAATTTTCCTATCAAAACCCATTTTCACAATTTCAGCCACTGATTTCTCATCATCAATAAAAGCCATTAAAATAGCATCAAGAACTTCATAATCTGGCAAACTGTCTTGATCTTTTTGATTGTCCCTAAGCTCTGCAGTAGGAGCTTTTGTCAAGATCGTTTCTGGAATAATCACGCCATTTGAACCAAGCATCCAAGAACGATGGTTCAAATTCCTCCAGCGCGAAATTTCAAAAACTTTCGTCTTATACAAATCCTTTAAAGGATTATAACCACCCGACATATCGCCATAAATTGTGGAATACCCAACAGCCACCTCCGACTTATTCCCGGTCGTCAATAACATCTCGCCAAATTTATTTGACATTGCCATAAGCAACAAACCCCTTAACCTTGATTGTATATTTTCTTCAGTTACATCGATTTCTTTATCTTGAAAAAGACCTCTTAGGGCCATATTTACTGCGGTTTTTGGCTCAGAAATTGGAATGGTATTTAACGAACAGTCTAAATTCTGAGCGACTGCCCTAGCATCAGAAAGAGAACTCTCAGAAGTAAATTCAGATGGCAACATTACACATCTCACATTTTTTGAACCTAACGCGTCAACCGCGATAGCAGCAACCAATGCGCTATCTATGCCACCTGAAAGACCCAGAAGTACTTTTTCAAAACCAGTCTTTTTTACATAATCTTTTAAAGTTTCCAACATGGTTCTATAATCAAGCTCCTGCTGATCAGGCAATTTTTCTATTGGCCCGCTCATTGCAAACCATTTATCGCCTCTTTTCTCGAAATCAATCTTTTGAACCACCTCATCATAAGCAGGCATTTGTAATGCAATTTCTCCCTTTGGGTTTAAAACAAAACTCATCCCATCAAAACCCTGATCATCTTGACCACCCACCATGTTAAGATAAACTAATGGTATATTTGTCTCGACAACCCGTGAAATCATTGCTTGCAAACGCGCTTCCCGCTTATCTCTACTGTATGGAGATCCATTTGGCACAATAAATATCTCTGCGCCACTTTCAACTTGAGCCTCACAAACATCCGGGTGCCATGCATCCTCACAAATTGGGGAGCCAATTTTTACTCCATCGATATTATAGGGACCAGATATAGCACCTTCCGAAAAAAGTCGCTTTTCATCAAACTCATTATCGTTTGGTAAAAAATGTTTTCTCACAACCGTTTCAATTTTTCCTTTGCGCAAAATATAGTAAGCGTTGAACAAATCTTTTCCGTCAAAATAGGGAGCTCCCAAACCCACACTGGGACCCGTTTGAAATTCAACAGCAAGTTCTTGAACTAAACACATCACTTCTTTTACAAAAGCGGGCTTTCTAACCAAATCACCAACTTGATACCCAATCAAAAACATTTCTGGGAAAGCAATATAATTTGCATTAAGATCTTGAGCTGTTTTAAAGGCTTTCCGAACCTTTTTAGCGTTACCAGCTAGATCTCCAGCTCGAGCATTTAGCTGGGCTATAATCAATCGAAATGTATTATCCATATTCAGCCTCAAAAAGGTTCTTAAAGATATTTTAATCTCTCTGGATGAAATATAAAAGAGATCAAATTAAAAAGGATTGTCAGGTTAACATTGTGCATTTAAAGTTATACTTGATATATGCGCCGAATACTAAAAAATCAATTTTGGAAAAAATGATGTTATTTAAATATATTCTCAATATTACCATTATATTGACCTTAATATTGAGTAAAAGTCTACTAGCAGAAAACTCTGAAACAATTACCGAATATGAATCTGGTGGGTACTATGAGGGTGAATTTAAAGATGGCAAAAGACACGGGTTAGGAAGATACGAGCTTCCAAATGGTTATTCCTATAGAGGCGAATGGGTAAACGGAGAAATTTTTGGGCATGGAATAGCACACTATCCAAATGGATCAATTTATGAAGGTACGTTTTCAGAAGGAAAACCAGATGGCTTTGGCAAAATTCAATTTTTAAATGGCGATATATACGAAGGAACTTGGAGCAACGGGAATATAAATGGCACTGGTAAAGCTATTTACACAAGCGGACTAACTTACAATGGTGGTTTCAAAGACGCCAAATATCACGGAAAAGGCCTTTTAAAAGACCCGAATAACTATGAGTATCATGGGATCTGGAAAGATGGCAAGAAAATTGGACTCGCTAAAATAACCTATTCTGATCAAACTCTTTATGAAGGCGAAGTGCTCAACGGGTTAAGGCATGGAGCCGGAAAGTTTACCTTGCCAAATGGTACGATTTATCAAGGTATTTGGAATGAAGACAAAATTAATGGAAAAGCACTTATAATAAGTATTGATGGAGAAAAGTTTGAAGGAATTTTAAAAAACGGATTACGGTCGGGGGAAGGAAAGCAGGACTATAACAACGGGACATCTTATATCGGATCATTTTTAAACGATCAACGACATGGAATTGGAAAGCTAACAAATGAAAATGGCTACACTTATTTTGGACAATGGGTAAACGGGCAAAAGAGTGGTTCAGGAAAGATAGAATATCCTGATGGCTCCCATTTTCAAGGTATATTTCAAAATGGTCTTGCTCACGGAAGGGGAAGAATTAACTACGCAGATGGTGGTACATATGATGGTGAGTGGTTGAAGGGAGTAATTCAAGGTTACGGCAATGCAACCTACGCGAATGGGGTGCAATACAAAGGACAATTTACTGAAGGAAAGGCACATGGCAAAGGGACAATGTCTTATCTAAACGGAAATGCCTATACTGGAAATTGGCAAGAGGGTTTGAAAAGTGGTGCAGGAATAGCAACATATAAGAATGGCACAGTTTATTCAGGTGATTTCTCAAATGGGATGAGACATGGTCATGGGATAATCTTAATGCTAAATGGCTTTGAATATAATGGGCAATGGAGAAATGGTGAGATTGAAGGCAATGGAACCGCAAAATATCAAAATGGTGATATTTATATCGGAAGTTTTGTAAAAGGAAAAAGGCATGGAAGAGGTAAAATGCTCTACAATGATGGACAGGCTTTTGATGGAGAATGGAAAGACGGAAGACCTTTATCGGGTTAATTTTATCGAATATTGAGGAAACAATTTCAAGTTTACAAGACTCATATTTTACAACTTATTCCCTTGAATGAATTGAAATTCGAACATAGTTAATAAGTATGGCTAAATTACCAAAACTAATAGACCCATTTGACAGATCGATAGATTATCTTCGAGTCTCTGTAACAGATAGGTGCGACTTTAGATGTGTTTACTGCATGTCGGAAAATATGACCTTCCTTCCAAAAAAACAATTGCTATCCTTAGAAGAGCTAGATCGAATATGTTCAATATTTATCAAACAAGGAATAACAAAACTCCGTATTACAGGAGGAGAACCATTGGTTAGAAGAGGTATTATCGACTTTTTCAAATCAATTTCGAGACACTTGGATTCAGGAGATTTAAAGGAATTAACCTTAACAACCAATGGTTCCCAATTAGAAAAATTTGCCCCCAGACTAGCTGAATGCGGTGTAAAACGTATAAATGTATCTCTTGACACCTTAGATCCAAATAAATTTTCACAAATCACCCGTTGGGGAAGGCTATCACAAGTTTTAAAAGGCATCGAGGCAGCTCAAAAATCAGGTATACGTATAAAAATAAATACGGTAGCACTTAAAAACACTAATGAAGATGAATTATTATCACTTACTAATTGGTGTGCATCAAACGATATGGATCTAACCTTTATAGAAGTAATGCCTATGGGTGACATAGGAAATGAAAAAAGATTAGATCAATATTGGTCTCTCGAGGAACTCCAGCAGCGACTGTCTCAAAAATATAAAATAGTTAACCTAGATGAAAAAACTGGCGGTCCAGCTCGATATATAAAGTTAATAGATCTCAACCTTAAAGTTGGCCTAATAACGCCACTTAGTCACAACTTTTGCGAAAGTTGTAATAGAGTTAGGTTAAGTTGCACTGGCCAACTTCATCAATGTTTGGGTCAAGAAGATGAAGCTGATTTACGCAATGTGTTGAGACAAAACCCTATTGAAGATGAGCCAGTAATTAAGGCGATTAAAAACGCTATAGCCTTAAAACCAAAAGGTCATGATTTTGATTATAGTCGGAAAAGTATCTTTGGAGGAATTAGTAGACATATGAGTCATACTGGGGGCTAAATCGTAAATTTAGAATTATATTTTGAAGATGGTGTTAAAATGGATAAAATTAAAAAATCTGACGAAGAATGGAAAGCAGAACTCTCCGAACTTGAGTTCAGAGTAACCCGCAAGGGCGCAACTGAGATGGCGTTCTCTAATGATAGTTTCCCCAAATCTCCTGCATTTTTTAAATGTGTTTGTTGTAAAGAAATATTGTTTGACTCTGAGCATAAATTCGACAGTGGCTCCGGATGGCCAAGTTTTTTTAAACCCGCAGATGAATCAATGATCAGCGAGAAAGAAGACAATAGCTGGATAATGAGGCGGACTGAAGTTGTCTGCGCAAAATGCGATGCACACTTGGGGCATTTGTTTCCTGACGGTCCTAACCCAACGGGACTAAGGTATTGTATTAACGGCGCGGCTTTAGAGAGAGATGAGAAATAAATTTATTGTTCAAATGCCTGAGCAGGGTCATAATTACCAGCTGAGTTTAACAACTGCTGTATTAAACTCATACCTTTGATCCCACTTTCTGTAATTCGTCTAGATAATACTACCACTTCCTGATCTTGAAGTTCAAACCTTTCGATATTTTCTAATAAACCGTTCGATGTAAACGTCACTACTACAAGCTGGCGCTCAACTATTTCAGGAGATCTATACATAAAGTTTTTAATTCTTGTATAAAGATAAAACCAGCGATCATCCTGTACTAAACCTATTGAAGACGGTGAACCAAACAAATTTTTGACATTCTCTTTTGAAGATTTTCCAACTTTTAATTGATTAAGCTCCGCCCTAGATGGTACATATCCATGATTTTTAAATGTTGGAGAACAGGCACCAATCAACAACAAGCTTAACATAATTAATAATGTCTTTAGATGAAAAAAATATGACTTCATAAGAGTTCCGAAAAGATTTGCACTAAGTTGCGATTGCTTCTGAAGCTATATAAAACCAACTAACAATTCAATAAGATAATCTTAAAGGAGAATACTCTTTGCTAGAAAATTATAAACCATTATCTTACCAATCTAGAATAGATCTCTCAAAATTGAATGCAGAGAAAACTATTAAATTTGAGATGATTTTTAGCCGAGAAGACTTGTTACAAATAGCAAATGATCTTGACTTAGAATCAATAAAGAAGACAAAAATGCTAGGAGAATTTACAAGAATCGATAATGATAAATGGACATTACGAGCAGTAATGGGCGCAACTATTTTACAAAAAAGTGTTTTATCCTTAAAACCCGTAACAACGCGGATTGATGAAAAGATAACTCGACGAATAGTCAACGGACCCGATCTAAGCATTCAAAAAAGTGAGTTGGAGTTAAATGATGATGACTTTATCGATAAGGAATTATGTCTTGGGAATATTTTTTTTGAATGCCTCGCATTAGCGCTTCCAACCTATCCAAAAGAAACAAACGAAGTATTTGATAGTATTTCATTGGCACAAAAAGTGGGAGAGATCCCATCAAATGAAGAGACTTCGCCCTTCGCAATTCTTTCAGCACTGAAAAAAAAAGACTCTGATATATAATATTTGAAGAAAAAGCTTGCACTAATCAGAATTAAGAGTATTTTCGCGCTCTGATTTGAGATGGCGTAAAGTTTGATTGAAACTTTTATATTTACCGCTTAAAGAAGACATGAAATTACAAGTTAATATATGTATAAAATGAGGTTGAGTTATGGCTGTACAACAAAATAAAGTAACACGTTCTCGTCGTAATAAAAGACGAAGTCACGATTCTTTAATTGCGCAAAATCTAAATGAATGCAGCAACTGTGGCGAATTAAAGAGGCCTCATCATATATGTGGAGCTTGTGGCCATTATTCCGATAATGAAATAATTTCTATGGTTGAAGACATTGATTTAGACGAAGATGCCGCATAGAAGTTTAGCAACCATGATCTACCTTGCCTTCTGATTACAAAGATAAACAAGAGCAATCCCTAGTGTTATCAATCGATGCAATGGGAGGGGATAAAGGGCCAAAGGTTGTAATTGACGGAATCGCCAGATCATTAAAAAAATATTCAGATACTAATTTTATTATTCACGGCCAAAAAAGCCAATTAAGCCCCCTTATTGAAAGTCACCCAGAGATTTCAGCTAAGTGCAAAATTGTGCAATGTGAAGATATAGTAACAATGGAAGACAAGCCTAGTAACGTAATAAGAAACGGCTCACGCTCAAGTATGTGGTCAACAATTGAAGCAGTCCGAAATAAGCAGGCATCTATAGCTATCTCTTGTGGAAATACAGGAGCATTAATGGCGTTATCAATGGTGAGATTGCGTAAATTACCAGGAGTAATACGTCCAGCTATAGCCTGTCTTTGGCCTTCAACAAATAAGCATGGGTTAAATATTGTATTGGATGTTGGAGCCGATGTTAAAGCAGATGCTTTAGATCTATCACAATATGCTCAAATGGGTGTTTCTTATGCTAGAAATGGATTAAACATTAACCAACCAAGAGTAGGACTCTTAAATATTGGAACAGAACAACATAAAGGACGTCCAATTATAAAACAAGCCTATGACTTAATAAACGCTAAAGCTAAAACTGGTAATTATAAATTTGTTGGTTTTGTTGAGGGAAGTGACATTCCTTCGGCAAAAGTAGATGTCATTGTGACAGACGGCTTTACTGGAAATATAGCTTTAAAAACAGGAGAAGGCACAGCTAAGTTAATACGCGAAAGATTGGGGAAAGTTTATAAAAGCACTCTTCTTTCTCGTATCAGCGCCTTATTGTCAGCTCGTGAGTTACAAAAATTTGCAAATGGAATAGATCCCAGAAGAGTAAATGGAGGAGTGTTCTTGGGATTGAATGGAACAGTGGTCAAGTCTCATGGTGACTCTGATCCAACTGGTGTGGCCGCAGCGATAGAGCTAGCCATTAATTTAACCAAGTCAGGTTTTAACGAAAAACTAGCAGCAAGAATTGCGTCTGAAACGGAAGGCTTATAAGCTAAACCAGATGATAATAATTGGATAGAGTAAGATGACAGTTTTAAGAGCAGTTCCAATAGGGGTTGGACACTATTTACCAAAGAAAATCATAAAAAATAGTTACTTTGAAACATTTCTTGATACATCAGATGATTGGATAAAAGCTCGAAGTGGAATTGAAAGCAGACATTTTGCTGAAGATAATGAACTTACATCAGATCTCGGTTTTGCTGCAGCAAAAAATGCTCTGAAGCATGCGTCTTTAAATGCCGATGACATTGATGCTGTTATAGTCGCAACATCAACCCCAGATCTTACTTTTCCATCTACAGCTACTAAAATTCAACATAAGCTCGGAATGACAACAGGTTTCGCCTTTGACATCCAAGCTGTTTGTGCTGGATTTGTATTTGCCTTAGCAAATGCAAACGCATTAATTATTTCAGGGCAAGCAAAAAGAGTTATGGTAATCGGAGCCGAAACTTTCTCTCGAATAATGAATTGGAAAGATCGTTCTACCTGCGTGCTATTTGGTGACGGTGCAGGTGCATTAATTTTAGAGGCTCAAGAAGGTGACAATAATAACCAAGATAGAGGCATTATCGCGACCGATTTAAACTCTGATGGCAGCCTAGCAGATATTCTTTATGTTGATGGCGGTGTATCAAAAAATCAACAAAGTGGTGTTTTGATTATGGAAGGAAAAGAAGTTTACAAACATGCTGTGACAAAGTTAACTCAAACAGCAGAAACTGTTTTAAAAAAGGCTAAAATAAACCACGAAGAAATCGATTGGGTGATTCCCCATCAAGCAAACCTGCGTATAATAAAATCAACCTCTCAAAAACTGGGCATAGATTTATCAAAAATTATTGTAACCGTGCAAAGCCATGGGAATACGTCAGCAGCTTCAATTCCCCTTGCAATATCTGTTGCAAATAAGGAAAAAAAACTCAAAAAGGGTGATCTATTGTTAACCGAGGCCATTGGTGGTGGATTGGCTTGGGGGTCAGTAATCTTTCGCTGGTAAAATTTATTAGATTGATCAATCGCTTAAGGTTGACAGATCAAGTATTATTTTCCTACTGTTAGTGAATAACTTGGGGGAGTTAAATTTTATGAGTGAAAAAACGCTTACACGTATGGAATTAAATGAAGCTCTTTTTAGAGAGGTGGGTCTTTCAAGAAACGAAAGCTCTGATTTAGTTGAAAGCGTTTTAAATCATCTTTCTGATGCTTTAGTTGCAGGAGAAACTGTAAAGATATCCTCCTTTGGAACCTTCAAAGTATGTGATAAAACTGAACGTATTGGTAGAAATCCTAAGACTGGTGAAGAAGCGGTTATCACTCCTCGAAGAGTTTTGTCATTTCGCCCATCTCATCTTATGAAAGAGCGGGTATCAGCGGGAAACAGTGACTAAGTCATAAAACATGGAAAAATCAGCTAAAGCATTTAGAACAATAGGTGAAGTGGCAACTTGGCTAGACACAGAGGCCTATGTTCTAAGGTTTTGGGAGAGCCGTTTCTCACAAATAAAACCAGTTAAAAGAAAGGATGGAAGACGTTACTATCGACCAGAGGATATGAAAGTAATCGGTGGTATAAAGACTTTATTGCATGGAGAGGGTCTCACAATAAAAGGCGTGCAAAAAATCTTGAAAGAGAAAGGTGCTGTTCATGTAGCCACGCTTTCACCGCCAATTGATAAATTTGTAAAAGCAAGTGAAACTCAGGAACGAGCTGAGAAGCCTCTTAAGACAAAAGACCTAATCGTAACAGAACTAAACACGGATCCTTCAAATATCAAATCATCAGAAGATGTAGACAATATAAATAATATGGTTGAGGCTCAGAAAACACAGCAAAAGTTAACAGGACAAGAAGAGCTTAAGATGATTGCAAAACGTCTAAAAATATTAAGGGACAGGATCCAAGAAGAAAATGAAAATAGTTTTGATGTTTAAGAGAACTTCTACTGTTTCTTGTTGCTCATTCTATAGAAAATGTTGATACAAGCGTATCGGGCTATAGCGCAGTTTGGTAGCGCGTTCGTCTGGGGGACGAAAGGTCGTGGGTTCAAATCCCGCTAGCCCGACCATTAACATGTGAACAAGCTTTACAATCTTTCAAATGAAAAAAGAGATGAATTATGGCAAATGAAATAAAAGGAGTACTTCCCTCACAATCAATTAAAAAATTGATTAAAAACTTAAATATTGTTTCTAGTAACAAAGAAATTTCCACTCCTCAAATCCAACCTGCCAGTTTAGACTTAAGACTTGGTGAAACCGCTTATCGTGTAAGAGCCTCATTCCTTCCAGGAAAAAATTCTAAAGTTCTTAATCGTTTAAATGAACTCGTAATGCATAAAATCGATTTGAGCAAAGGAGCAGTTCTAGAAAAAGGTTGTGTGTATATAGTCCCATTGATTGAGAGTCTAGATCTTCCCAACAATATAACAGCAGCGGCAAATGCAAAAAGCTCTACCGGCAGACTAGATCTTTTAACAAGAGTCATCATTGATAACGGGTCAGAATTTGACCGCATAAATGCTGGATACAAAGGACCATTATATGCAGAAATTTGCCCAAGATCATTTTCAGTGCTTGCACAATCAGAACAATGTTTAAATCAAATTAGATTCCGAATTGGAGATTCCAAAATAAGTGACGAAAATTTAGAGATAATGCACGCGCAGGAACCTCTAGTTAACGGCCAAGCATTAATCAATGATGGGTTGGGTTTTTCCGTAGATTTAAGACCATCGAATACTAACTTGGTGGGGTATATGGCAAAGCCACATACAGATGTAATAAATTTAGCAAAAGTTGGGTATTACAATCCACTTGATTTTTGGCAACCAATCGAAAGTAAAACTGGACAAATAATCTTAGATCCAGGCGCTTTTTATATTCTAGTAAGCCAAGAATCTGTCAATATTCCCTTAAATTGCGCTGCTGAAATGGCACCGTATCTATCAATGGTTGGAGAATTTAGAGTCCATTATGCGGGGTTTTTTGATCCAGGTTTTGGAAATATTAAGGCAGGCGGAAGTGGCTCAAGAGGTGTACTTGAAGTCAGATGCCATGAAGCACCATTTATCATGGATCACGGTCAAAATGTGGGTCGTTTGGTATACGAAAATATGATTGAAGAACCTGATATTATTTATGGCCAAGAAGTAAAATCAAATTATCAAGGTCAGGGATTGAAGCTTTCCAAACATTTCAAAAATACGTAAATAATTTAGCCGTCATCTTCAAAAAAATCTGCTTCATCACTATCTCCATTATTTTCACTAAATTCCTCTTCTTTTAGAGAAGTTCCAGGCGGCGGCCTACTTTCCAGAAGCCCTGCTGCGCGAAGCTCCTTAAGTCCAGGTAAATCTTTAAGAGATGACAACCCAAAATGATCCAAAAATTTTTGTGTAACCATAAAAGTTACCGGACGACCTGGCGTTGTACGGCGGCGACCCAAACGAACCCACTCAATTTCGATAAGCAAATCTAAGGTTCCTCTACTTACGGAGACACCCCTTATTTCTTCAATTTCTGCTCTACTAACTGGTTGATGATAAGCAATTATAGAAAGTGTTTCTATCGCAGCCCGGCTTAATTTACGAGTTTCAATTATTTCACTCCGCATTAGGAAACCTAAGTCTGGAGAAGTCCGAATTACCCAAGCATTACCAATATTATTTAAATTAACCCCCCTACCTTCATATGATAGTTTTAAATTTTTTAACGCTTTTAACGGGTCCGAACCATGGGGCATCCTCTTAAGAAACTCTTGAACCTCCACAGGTTCTTTTGAAGCGAATAAAATCGCCTCAACCATTCGCTCCTGCTCTGTAATAGTAGGTGTTTCAAATAAACCAATTTCATTCGTATTACCCATTTAATTTACTTTCTTCCTCAATTTTATCGCTGAAAAACTTGCATCCTGCTCAAGTTCGATGAGTCCATATTTTGCTAATTCCAAGGCAGCGGCAAAAGTCGATGCGGTAGCTGATCTTAAGCGCTTACCATCCAAATGCCAACCTTCTGGTAAAAATGAACTCAAATCAGACCAATTAGTAGCATGCCCTATCAAGCTTCGCATTCTCTCTAAAGCTTGCTCCATAGTTAAAATAGAATTCCTCTCAAACACAAATGGCTTAAATTCATCTTTTGTCTTAACTCTTGCATATCCTTGCATTAGATCTAAAAGATTAGCAGTGTAAGTAATATTTTTTTTCGCTCAACATTTTCCTCAATTCCACGAGCAAAAAAATTACGTCCTAACTGATCTCGTGCCAAAATCGTTGCTGCAGAACGCCTCATCGCTTCCAATCTCTCTAATTGAAAAGCCAAATAATTAGCAAGCTCTTCTCCGGAAGGACCCTCATCTGACGGATCAGGTGGTAGCAAAAGCCTTGATTTGAGAAATGCCAACCATGCCGCCATAACGAGGTAATCTGCTGCTAGCTCAATGCGCAATTCTTTTGCTTCTTTTATGAAATGAAGGTATTGTTCGGCCAACATAAGTACGGAGATTTTTCGAACATCTACCTTCTGAGTTCGAGCTAATGTCAATAACACATCAAGGGGACCTTCGTAGCCATCCACATCAACTATAAGAGAATTAATCTCATAGTCTTCGTTGAAATTTGTTTCTAGCCAACTTTCTTCAACCATTAAAAGTCTTCCTTTTACATTACAGCCGAGCCATACTTTTGAATCAAAGTATCATATTCATTTGCAAGCTCTCGAATATCAGTATTTTTTGCAGCTTTTTTTTCTCTTAAAATCATATCAGAATATTTTTTTCTTTCAGGTTTCAAAATACCACAGCAATCAGCAATTTCTATCATTTCAGTCATAATGCCGTTACAATGCAATATTAAGTCACAACCTGCTTCAAGTGAGCCCTGTACTTTATCAACCAATGAGCCAGTTAAAGCTTTCATCGATATGTCATCTGTCATCAATAAACCTTTAAACTTTATTTTATCACGCACAATTTTTATTACTTCTTTTGACTGCGTTGCAGGAAATTCCCTATCAATATTATCATAAAGAACATGTGCTGTCATACCAAGAGATATATCGTTCAAGGCTTCAAACACTTTAAAATCTGAATTGTTCAACTCTTTTAACGTAGTACTCACCTTAGGTAATTTAAAATGACTATCGACTGTAGCACGTCCATGACCAGGAATATGCTTCAAAACAGGTAAAATACCAGCACTAATTAATCCATCAGCACATGCCCTAGCCGCTGAAATTACTTGTCGTAGACTCTCACCATAGCAACGATTCAATAGGATACGATGAGTAAACTTACTGGCAAGATCTCCAACAGGCGCACAATTGACGCTTATCCCAACTTCTTTTAATTCCTCCCCAATTAGTCGGTAACGTAACCACATCGCTCGATCTACCACTTCCTCTGGTAGTATGGTCATTTGCTGTAAAGCTGACATCCAAGATCGCCAATTAGGCTTAGTAAGGCGTTCAACACGCCCACCTTCTTGATCAACCAATATAGGAATATTACTGCCTGTTGCATCCCTAATGGATGCTGTTAGATCTTTCAATTGATTAGGATTTTCGATGTTTCTCTTAAATAAGATAATTCCCCAAGGAATTGACTTCTTAAAAAAATCTCTCTCGTCTTGCGTCAGAACTTTTCCACTACAACCAAATATGACCGGCTTAACACTCATTCGGCTCTCATTGGTAAGCAAGTTGTTCCCCAATCTCGCAATTGATCACAAAAAACTCTACTTTCTATTATATTTACAAAACCAACAACCCTCAATTTGAATAGCTTTGAACTATTAGTACTTACATCCTGGATCAATTGCTCTTTATTCTTAAAAATCAGACTATTCCCTTTTGACAAACTCAACCAGATTTTTTTTGCTTTATCTTTTGTTCGATAGGATCCCAATTCAACAAAAAACGTCCCTGGTTTAAGAACAATCTTCTCAACTTTTTCAATTTTCTCAATTTCGATCTCTCTAGGCGGAATCTTTTTTATTATTGTAGGAGTTACCAGCTTTATATAATTCTTCGCTACAGGACGAACAGAAGTATATATTCTTAACTTAGTATCAGAATTATTACTGCTAATATTATTAGCATCACCTTGATTTTTTTCAGATAAATCTAGTTGATGATTAACTTGTTCATCAGATGATTGTAACTGCTCGACAATATTTTTTTCCTCACTTAAGTTTATAGGGTCTGGTGCTAACCTAATTTCATTCGCTGCTATTTGGGCAGAGCCCTTCTCCTGAACACTATTTACCGATAGACCCTGATAATTAACAATTTGCCCTCCCGGTTCATCAGGTATTATCCTAAACTCTTTTACTCCTGCCTTCACTACTGGAATTTCAGCATTATCACTTACATTTAAACTGAACCCCCAAACTACGAGCACCACCACAATTAATATTGATAATATTATTCCTACCCAACTGACTATTAATTTAATCATAATAACAAAAATGGTTGGTTCATCATTATTTTGCCCAAAAGGCATTAATATACCTCAATTAACGTAACAATTTTACTAAGATACTTACCTTCTCAGTCTATCTTAACGCATTTCATCCATTGGTTGCACCCCGAGGATACCTAAACCATTTGAAATGACAATGGCCACACTTCTTGCCACAGCTAATTTTGACAAGGATCGCATTACATTATCTTCATGAATAAACCTTAAAGAAGGTGTATCTTTTCCTTTACTCCAAAAAGCGTGGAACTCAGAAGCCAACTCATATAAGTAAAATGCCACACGGTGAGGTTCATTATGTTTTGCTGCTAATTCTACTAATCTGGGCCACTCACAAACTTTTTTTATAATATATACTTCGCTTTCATGCTCAACTCCTTGCATATCAGCTGAAATCAAAGAACCATCACAAACATTAATATTAGCTACTCTAGCCTTTTTTAAAACGGAGTTAATTCTGGCATATGCATATTGCACATAAAATACAGGATTATCGCGTGATTGCTCCAGTACTTTATCAAAATCAAAATCAAGAGGTGCATCATTCTTTCTTGTTAGCATTACAAATCTAGTTACATCGGAACCAACCTGTTCAACTAAATCTCTTAATGATATAAAGTTACCAGCACGTTTAGACATTTTAAAAGGCTCACCATTTTTATATAATCGCACCAATTGAGTGAGTTTAATATCTAAAGTAATTTCATCATTTGAAAGGGCTCTAACAGCGGCCTTCATCCTTTTTACATAACCTCCATGATCAGCGCCAAATATATTAATAAGATGATCAAATTTTCGTGAAATCTTATCATAGTGATATGCAATATCTGGTGCAAAATAAGTCCATTGGCCATCAGATTTTTTTATTGGTCGATCAACATCATCGCCATATTCTGAAGATCTGAATAAGGTTTGTTTTCGAGGTTCCCAATCTTCAGGTAATTTTCCTTTTGGAGGATCTAAGTAACCCTCGTAAATCAAACCTTTTGCACTTAGCTCTTCTAAAGCAGTCTCTATACGTCCAGTGCCATAAAGTGATTTCTCTGAATAAAAGACATCCATTTTTATACCTAATGACAATAAATCAGATTCAATTAACTCCATCATCGATCTTACTGCATGAGCTCGAAACTTCGGCAGCCATTCGGCCTCATCCGCTTCAACAAATACATCTCCAAAGCCTTCTTTTAAAGACTCCCCTACAGGAATCAGATATTCACCAGGATAAGTACCCTCAATAAATTCTACAGAGTTCCCATTAGCTTCCAAATAACGCAAATAAACTGAACGTGCTAACGCATCAATCTGAGCACCACCATCATTAATATAATATTCTCTGGTTACATTATACCCTGCAAAATCCAATAGATTTGCCAATGCATCCCCAAAAACAGCGCCCCTTGTATGGCCTACATGAATAGGTCCAGTTGGGTTGGCACTTACAAACTCAACATTTACTCTTTTCTCTTTACCTATTGAAGACCTTCCAAATTCTTTGTTTAACTTTACAATTTGTGGGATTGCCTCAAGCCAAATACTTTTCGACAAAGTCAAATTTAAAAACCCAGGTCCAGCAATTTCGATATGTTCAATTTGAGTATTACTTACTAGTTTCTTTAATAACAAATCAGCTATTTCTCTTGGACGCATTTTTGCCTGTTTTGCCAAAATCATTGCCGCATTAGTAGACATATCACCATGGGAACTATCACGTGGCGCCTCCACAGTAACATTTTTGAAATCAAGATCAGCTGGCAAAGCTCTGCTAGATTGTAATGATGCCAAAGATTCTAAAACAAGCTCATGTACGTTCGCAAAAAGATTCATCTGTACCCCTCAAATTCAAGTACGGTTTAACATGTACCTTACTGTGGTCAACGAATATAATTTCAGTATAATCCCAACAGTCTAGTAGGTAAATTAATAATAGCATTTCTAAGAATTCTTAAAACGCTTCTGTTTACTTTCTCTTTGGCACCAAAGTCGGCTGATCTTTAATTGAATAAATAAATTTTTGTATTATGCTCAACATTATTATGAGTGATAAAACTATCCTTACTTATAGGGCCCTCGTATTTATTTTAGCATTAAGTTATTGGCTCTATCAATTTGATGGTATTTTTACTGATCCATTTGGTTGGCAGTTTCGATATTTGACTATCTGGAGCTTAACCATAAGTCTATTTGTAGCAGGACAACTTTTAAGTTTTTCTTGCGGCTTTAGTGACAAATCTTGGAACACTCTAACCTCTGTTGCCACCGTAATTAGCATGGTTGTTGTTATTCAATACTGGAGGTTATATTTTATTGATCCATTATTAGTAGGATCAGGAGAAATTCCATGGCATCAACAATATTACCTACATTTAGTAGGACCTGCATTATTATGGATTGATGCTTTCTTTATATTGGGCGCTTTTCAAAAACTTAAAAAGATTTTGTTTTTTATTTCTGTGTTTAGTGTGTCATATCCAATTTGGATGGAGATAATTCTGCGGCCAATCAATTCTATCCCAATTGGGACAATTACAAATGGACTTCCGTACCCCTTTTTAAATGATATGCTAATAATTGATCGGATAATTTTTTATACTGTAAGTATCATGCTAAATTTTCTATTAATTTTTGTTGGTTGGTTTTTGTCAAATATATTATTTCGAAAAATTCGTCAAAAATTGATATCAAGTTAATAACTTATAGCATCTTTTTCCCTTG
>JAQWNW010000060.1 GCA_029246285.1 Paracoccaceae bacterium
AAATCCATATCCCATTGTCCCTAGGCCACCCGAAGTCATCCATCGATTTGGTGCATTAAAGCTGAGAAACTGAGCAGCCCACATCTGATGCTGACCTACTTCAGTGCAAACAAACCGGTCATGGTCTTTTGTTAATGCCTCAAGTCGTTCCATTGCATATTGTGGTTTTATAGTTTTCTCTGATTTGGTGTATTTTAAACAATCCGTTTTACGCCATTCATTAATTTTCTTCCACCATTGACTTATTGCTTCAGAGTTAATTTTCCGTCCTCTTGATTTCCATATTTTCATCAAATCTTCTAAAATATGTCCAATATCTCCAATTATCGGAATATCAACATGAATTACTTTATTTATTGAAGATGGATCAATATCAAGATGCGCTTTTTTTGAATGTGGGCTAAAATCTTGAACTCGACCCGTAATGCGATCGTCAAAGCGGGCACCAATATTTATCATTAGATCGCATCCATGCATTGCTAAATTGGCTTCATAAGTCCCATGCATACCTAACATACCCAACCAATTTTTTTCCGAACCAGGGTATGCTCCAAGACCCATTAAAGTGGAAGTCACAGGAATATTTGTAGAGTCTGATAACTCACAAAGAAGCTGACTGGCACCTACACCAGAATTAATTACACCACCACCACTGTAAATTATTGGTTTTTCAGCACTTTCTATTAACTCTACAAGCTTTGTAATCTCCGAAATATCTCCTTTAATTTTTGGGGAATAGTGTCCTTTTGGTGTTTGGGATATCGTTTTATAAGAGCCTGTAGCGAATTGCACATCCTTTGGTATGTCGACCAAAACAGGCCCAGGTCTACCAGTTGTTGAAACGTGAAAAGCTTGATGAATAATTTCAGATAACTTTTCGGTCTCTTTGACAAGCCAGTTATGTTTAGTACAGGGGCGAGTAATACCCACGGTATCGGCTTCTTGAAAGGCATCATTTCCGATCATAAAAGTTGGAACTTGTCCTGTTAGTACAACAAGAGGTATGCTATCCATGAGGGCATCAGTCATACCAGTTACGGCATTGGTGGCGCCTGGCCCTGAGGTCACTAACACTACTCCGGGCTTTCCTGTCGATCTTGCATAACCCTCAGCAGCATGTACCGCTCCTTGTTCGTGTCTTACCAAAACGTGCTTAATATCGTTTTGTAGAAATATCTCGTCATAGATGGGTAAGACTGCTCCACCTGGGTATCCAAAAATAGTATCCACGCCTTGATCTTTTAGAGCTTGAACAACCATCTTTGCGCCTGTCATTTCTTTTGACATTATTTTTCTTTCTCAACTAACGGGGTTATTCAATAACCCCCTGTTTAATAATTTATTATCAGGTTTAGAGTTATGAATATTATATTTAATCCCGACATTCTTGCAGACATTATGAAACGATAAACTTATGGTCAACAGTAATAATTTCGTAAAATAACAAAAAATAGTACCTTTCAAGTAATTTTATTTCAAAATTGATATAATTTTTGAACTTTTGAACTTAAATTTCTGAAAAGTTAATTGGTAGTTTTAAGTTAGCAACTTGTTTGGTGATCGGCTCAGGTTGATCAGGTTCAAGCTTGAACTTGCAATCAGTATCCAACCTTTGCCAAGCTCCATTGCTAAATATTTCAATACCACTAAAATCACTTTTGTATCCCATCTTCTCACTATTAGGCACCCAGTACCCTAAATAAACATAGGGGAGTCCTAATTGCTTTGCATATTCAATGTGATCTAATATGATATATTTTCCAAACGAATTTTGTTTGATTTCGGGATCGTAAAAAGAATATACCATTGAGATTCCATCATCCAAAATATCAGTTAGACTGGCTCCGATGAGTACTGGATCGGAATAAAGCTTTTCTGAATAATATTCGATTACTTCACTTTTAATGGAGGTTTCTTCAATCATTGCAGAAAACTCATATATTTCCATCCCCGCCATGCCACCATCTACATGCCTAAAATTTAGATATTTCTTAAACAAGTCATATTGTTCTTCCGTTGCCCATGGGTTTTTTATCGATCTAGAGACTTGCCTGTTCTTGTTTACTATGCGTTTTTGGCTCTTACTTTTTTGAAACTTAGACACATCAATTCTTGATGAAAAACAAGCAGTACAACCTTTGCAGGCCGGTCGGTAGAGAATATTTTGAGATCTTCTGAAGCCCTGTTTAGAAAGAGTGTTATTTAGAAATTCACCATTTTCAGGTTCAAGTTTAGTAAAGATTTTACGTTCCAAACGATTTGGTAGATAAGCACAAGCTTGTGGATGTGTTATGAAAAATTGGGGGTTAGTATCAGATGTATGTTTCATATTTACTTTTCTTAAATTTAACCTTTGTATTTATACAAAATTTTCAACTTCCTATATCGCTGATATCATAGGGAGTATTTTGGTAGATTTCATTAATCCAATTTCCGTATAATAGGTGAGCATGACTGCGCCAGCGATTTGATGGAGCTAGCTCTGGATTATCTCCAGTAAAGTAGTTTTTTGGTATTCTAGCTTCCACGCCATTTGATTTATCACGTTCATACTCTTGTTTTAGGGTGTCACTATCATATTCAAAATGATTAAATATATAAATGGCTCGATGCTTATAGTCTTCAACCAAGCACGGTCCAGTATCAGGCGATCCTAGTAATGTTTTAAGATGAATGTTTCTGTCAATTTCATCCTGTTTAACTTCTGTCCATCGGCTTATCGGTATTAAGCATTCGTCAGAAAATCCTCTTAGAAAGGGTGAATTTTTTTCTAAGTTTTGTTGCCAGAAGCAACCAAATTTTTTCTTATCAAGGAGATGCTTGTTTATGTCGTGAAAATAGTTAATCATTGCCATACCCCCCCAACAAACACCGAAGGTTGCAAAAACATTGGTTTGTGTCCATTCAAACACTTTACATAATTCCATCCAGTAAGTGACATCTTTAAAAGGTAGATGTTCTATGGGCGCTCCAGTAATGATTAAGCCATCAAATTTTTTTGATAAAATTTTTGAAACTGGTTGGTAAAACTCCTCCATATGAACAGGAGATGTATTTTTTGAGTGATGTTCCGACATTCGAATAAGTGTGAGCTCGATTTGTAAGGGTGTCGCACCAATTAGTCTTGCAAATTGTGTTTCAGTCTGAATTTTTGTTGGCATTAAATTAAGTAAGCCTATTTGGAGAGGGCGAATATCTTGTCTTGTTGCTGCAGCTTCTGATAAAACCATCACACCTTCATCTTCTAGGGCTTTATACGCTGGAAGATTTTTTGGTATTTTTATAGGCATGGGACTATCACTTTCTATCGATCCAAAGCTTTGGCGATTAAGGTGTCAAAGTCTTCTGATGAAGTAATAGTGCTAACTTCATCGGCAGTAATTGATACACCCCATTTATTGCTCATAGCACGATATTTGGGTTGACGAGCTGATATAGCCTTTTCGTAAGTATAAATTGCAAATGCGTTTGGATCGACTTCATCATCTTGAGAGCCGTTGAGCTTTTTAAATGCGGCCCAAGACTCATTAAGAAGAGTTGGGTTGTAATACATAGGTTTTGGATCTTTTTTAAACCTCTCTTTTAAAACGTTATTATGATTTTCCTCACCCTCGATCCATAATAAAAGAAGATTTTTAGATAATTCCTTCAAGATAAAGTCATTTGGATCGTTGGGATCGACGATTTCACAAAGTGAGCCACTACTATCACAAATAAAATTTGGATAATTGTATAAGTTCCGTGCTTTATCAATAAAATGAGCTGTATCAAGCATTGCTGCTATTTCAGCTTCCAGATGTTGATTTTGACGTTTGACATATTCTTGATAATTTAAACCACCACTTACCTCA
>JAQWNW010000071.1 GCA_029246285.1 Paracoccaceae bacterium
ATAACAATACCGTTAATAAAGAAATCGATTATTGCAGGAGGAGTTTTGGCATTTGTTGATATAATGAAGGAATTACCAATTACTTTATTATTAAGACCTTTTGATTTTGAGACACTTGCTACCTTTACCTACCAATTTGCCCACGATGAGTTAATGGGTCAAGCTTCTGTACCCGCATTGCTAATTATTTTAGTAGGGTTAATACCCGTTATATTTCTGAATAAGATTTTAAGAACAAGTATTTAAATATCTAAGGTGTTTTCCTTTTCCCAAGCTGAAAAGTGTGAACAAAAATTACTCCACTCTTCATTCTTTAACTTTAAGAAAGCATCAGAAAACTCCATACCTAGTGCTTCTTTAAGCGCTTTGTCCTTATCAAATGTGCGTAATGCATCTAGCAGGTTAAGTGGTAATTTTGGAGCACCTTTTACTTTATAACCCTCTGCGTACATATCTATATCATATCTTTTTCCAGGCTGTGCGTTGGAGTCTAATCCATGCATTCCAGCTGCAATGATGACTGCTTGTAACAAGTATGGATTTGTCGCGCCATCGGGAAGCCTAAGCTCAAAGCGTCCAGGACCCGGTACCCTCACCATATGTGTTCTGTTGTTGCCAGTCCATGTTACCGTATTGGGAGCCCATGTCGCACCAGATGTTGTTCTTGGAGCGTTTATTCTTTTGTAGGAATTAACTGTTGGATTTGTAATAGCCGTCATTGCCGTGGCGTGCTTCATAATTCCACCAAGGAAATTGTATCCTTTATCGGACAAACCAAGTTCACCATTATCATCTGCAAAAGCGTTTATTTTTCCAGATTTATCCCAAACGGAGATATGGGCATGGCAGCCATTTCCAGTTAAACCTTCAACGGGTTTGGGCATAAATGTGGCCCTCATCCCATGTTTTTCTGCGATTGATTTGGTCATAAATTTAAAAAATGAATGTTTATCAGCAGTTTTCAATGCATCATCGAATTCAAAGTTCATTTCAAATTGACCGTTTGCATCTTCATGATCGTTTTGATACGGACCCCATCCTAATTGTAGCATATAATCGCAAATCTCTGCTATTACATCATATCGACGCATAACTGATTGTTGATCGTAACATGGTTTAGAAGCGGTATCGTATTCATCTGAAAGCTCTGTACCTTCTGGATTAAGTAGAAAGAACTCTGCTTCAATTCCAGTCTTAATGCGAAGACCTTTAGCTTCAGCTTTTTCAATTTGGTTTATAAGAACATTTCTGGGCGCTTGCTTAACAAATTCATTTTCGATCACACAGTTTCCAGCTACCCAGGCAACTTCTGGTTTCCAAGGTAGCTGTATCACGGATTCTGGATCAGGAACCGCTAACATATCTGGAAAAGCTGGAGTCATATCAAGATAAGTTGCAAAGCCAGCAAAGCCAGCACCTTCTTCTTGCATATCAGCAATCGCTTGAGCTGGAACTAATTTGGCTCTTTGACCACCAAATAAATCTGTAAAAGAAATCATGAAATATTTCACACCATTTTTCTTAGCGAATTTTTCTAAATCTTTTGTCATTTTACTGTCCCTTTCTAATACTTAAATTTCTGTTTTGCCCGGTATCCAATTTGTGCCCGATAGGGGGATCTCAGCCATTGCAGCAGCTTCTATTGTTAAAGCACACAAATCTTCTGGTTCCAAATTAAGAATATGATTTTTTCCACAGGCTCTCGCAATTGTTTGAGCCTCTAATGTCATAACTTTTAAATAATTTTCTAAGCGCCTTCCCGCCAATTCTGGATCCAGTCGAGCAGAAAGCTCTGGATCTTGAGTTGTGATACCAGCTGGATCTTGTCCTTCATGCCAATCATCATATGCACCCGCCGTTGTACCTAACTTATTATATTCTTTTTCCCATTTAGGATCATTGTCACCTAATGCGATCAACGCCGCTGTACCAATTGATACAGCGTCTGCACCCAAGGCTAATGCTTTTGCAACATCGGCTCCAGTTCTTATTCCGCCGGACAATATAAGTTGAACTTTTCTGTGCATACCAAGTTCTTGTAGCGCTTTTACGGCTGGCCTAATGCACGCGAGGGTTGGTTGACCAACATGCTCTATAAACACATCCTGTGTGGCTGCTGTACCACCTTGCATGCCGTCTAAAACAACCACATCTGCACCAGCTTTTATTGCCAATGTTGTGTCAAAATAAGGACGAGCCCCACCAATCTTGACATAAATTGGAATTTTCCAACCCGTGATTTCTCTCAATTCAAGAATTTTTATTTCAAGATCGTCGGGACCAGTCCAGTCAGGATGACGACATGCTGATCTTTGATCTATTCCTTTAGGAAGATTTCGCATCTCAGCTACTCGGTCACTTATTTTTTGACCCAAGAGCATCCCTCCACCTCCAGGCTTTGCTCCTTGACCTACAACTATTTCTATCGCGTCTGCTTTTCTTAGATCATTTGGGTTCATGCCATATCTTGAAGGAAGATATTGATAAACCAATTTGGTTGAATGACCTCTTTCTTCAGGGGTCATACCTCCATCACCCGTTGTCGTAGAGGTGCCGGCTGCACTGGCTCCTCTACCTATCGCTTCTTTTGCTTGACCAGATAAAGCACCAAAACTCATTCCAGCAATTGTGATTGGAATATCTAGTTCTATTGGGTTCTTGGCAAACCTTGTCCCCAGTTTAATTTTTGTTTCACACTTCTCTCTATATCCTTCCAATGGATACCTAGACATTGAGGCTCCTAAGAATAATAGGTCATCGAAGTGTGGGACGCGTCGTTTTGCGCCGCCTCCTCTTATATCATAAATGCCAGTAGAAGCCGCGCGTCGAATGTAAGAATTTGTATGATCATCAAATGTCCATGGTTTGACGGGTGTCGTCATTGGTTTCTTTTCATTAGCCATTTAATAATCCCCTGCATTGTCGATATCAAAATTATAAAGTTTTCTCGCAGAGCCATATCTTTTGAAGTCAGCTACATTTGCATCTGCTCCAGATTTTGTTAAAAGATCTTGCAATATCTCTCTGTGTTCTGGCCTCATTTCTTTTTCTATACAATCTGCACCTAATGATGAAACTTTTCCTCTAATAAAAAGCCTTGCTTCATAAAGACTATCGCCGAGAGCATCTCCAGCGTTTCCAAGGACAACGAGGTTGCCTGATTGCCCCATGAACGCTGACATATGTCCAATATTTCCATGTACCACTATATTGATACCCTTCATAGATATCCCACATCGAGAGGCAGCATTTCCTTTTATTGTTAACAATCCACCGTGACCTGTCGCGCCAGCATATTGGCTAGCATCACCTTCAATAAAGACACTGCCTGACATCATATTTTCACATACCCCAGGTCCTACTGAACCTTGAACTGTGATTTGTGCATGTTGATTCATGCCAGCACAATAATATCCGGTAGAGCCCTTTATCAATAATTCTAATGGGGCATTTAATCCAACAGCAATTGCATGTGCTCCTTTTGGATTTACTACCTCCCATTGCTTTTCGTTTGTTACCTCAGATTGCTGCTGCAATCTTTCATTGAGCTCCCGAAGCGAAGAGGTTGCTAGATCAATCTTTTCCATTAATTAATGCTCCCAAAAATATACTGTTGCTGGTTCAGGTTCCCAAATTTTGGCATGATCGATATTTGGCAAATTTACTAATGCACGGTATTCTGATCCAAAAGCAACATATTGCTCTGTTTCGGCAAGCACAGCTGGTTTACATGCTATCGGATCTCGCAAGACCCCAAATCCATTTTTAGTTCCAACTAAGAAAGTGTAAAATCCGTCTAAATCACTGATCCCCGCATTTAAAGCATCTCCTAAATTGAACCCGTCATTCATCTTATGAGTAATATAAGCTGCTGCAACTTCAGTATCATTATCTGTTTCACAATTAACGCCTAATCTTGCTAATTTTCGTCTTAGTGAATTATGATTTGATAAAGATCCATTATGTACGAGACATTGATCTTCGCCAGTTGAAAAGGGATGTGCTCCTAAAGTAGTCACAGCAGATTCAGTAGCCATTCTTGTGTGCCCAACCCCGTGGCTGCCAACCATTTTAGAGAGCTCAAAGCGATCTGCTACTTCTTCAGGTAAACCAACTTCCTTGTATATCTCTATAGAATCACCAATGCTCATAATTCGTAGATTGGCAAATGAAGATTTTAGTATTTGTTTGATCTTATCTTTATAATTTGAGTCGAGTGTTATTATAGCGTGCGTATCGACAATTCGGACCTCTAAGTCTGCACCAGATAACTGAGTTAATTGAGCTTTTATTTCCTTAAAGTCTTCAACTGGGTTCATTGACTGAATCGTTATTTTTGAGCCCTGTTTTTTTAAATTATTATAGATCGCTATACCAGCACTATCAGGTCCCCTATCAGACATAGTTACCAACATGTCTGTTAATAATGAGCCTAACTCTGGCTCTAATGACTTGTCCTTTAAAAATAATCCTACTATTCCGCACATTTTGTGCACTCCTTCATTAATCGAAAGATTGATATCGACCCTTCACATTCTTTGCAATACAGTATTAAAAATACTTCTAAGTACCCATTGGATGTAATAATGGCACTGTCTTGAATTTATTTGTTTTCTATCTCGTATAACGATTTATAGGTTTCGCATCTGTCAATTAAATCACTATGCGTTCCTTGATCGATTATTAGACCGTGGTCTAACACGATGATATGATCTGAATCTTTTATAGTTGAAATTTTGTGAGCTATTATTAATGTTGTGCGCCCTCCTGATAAGGATGATATGGTTTTTGTAATTTGGCTTTCTGCTTCATTATCTAAGGCGGAGGTTGGTTCATCTAATAGCAAGATTGGAGTATTTCGAAGTATTACTCTTGCGATAGCTATGCGTTGCCTTTGACCACCTGACAAATTTGATCCACGTGGTCCAACAGGTGTTTTTTCTTTATCTGGCATCTCATCAATAAAATCATTTGCATTAGCAGATATGATAGCTTTCTTATAGTCTTCTGGCGAAGCGTCAGGATTGCCAATTTTTATATTTTCCTCAATGCTTTCATCAAAAAGCCAAGAGTCTTGTGAAACATATGAGAGATTATGCCGTAATTCCTCTAATGAGATATCTTTTACAGAAATATTGCCAATTTCTACACTTCCTTTATCTGGATCAACAAGCCGACCAATAAGATTAAATAAAGTTGTTTTTCCGGCACCAGAAGGACCAACAATTGCGGTTGTTTTCTCAGCTTGGGCAGTAAATGTTATTCCGCGCAGAATATCTTTTTCGTTTACAGATAAATGAACATTATCGAATTTGATATCATTTGTGAATTTAATATCTTTTGGCTGATTTTTCTGTGAAGGAACAATATCTGCATCAAGGTCAAAAATATTTCGTATTCTTTCCAAATTTGTAAAAACAGTTTGCCATGCTCCACCGATGGTTCCTAATCTTCTGATTGGTTCAAATAAGAGTGCGATTGCTGTAAAAAAACTCATAAATTCCCCTACAGTTTTTGTCCCTTCAATAATTTGATACCCACCGTAGGTTAGAACCCCGACAAATCCGATCCCAGCGATGATATCCATCAAAGAGGGTATTGCAGCCACTCCAGCTTCAGAAGAAATTGAATTTGTAACAAACTTATTTAATCTATTTGCAAACTTGGAGTGTTCTTTTTTCTCTCCATTAATTAATTTTATTGAAGATATACCATGAAAAATTTCATCTAGCCGCGTTGCTAAATCTGCAGCAGCAGATCTTGAATTTCTTGAAGTCTTTTGAATTAGTTTTCTTAGAAAAAACACTGGAATTATTAATAGTGGAGCCCCGAGAAGGGCAATCATAGCCCAAATTGGATCAATTGAAATTGCGACAATTAAAAGTGAAAATACGGCTATCAAATCTCGAAATGATCCAGCTAAAACGGTTGCCCAAATTCTTTCTACGACTGCCGTGTCACCTCTTACTCGCTCTATTAATGAGCCTGGAGAGTTTTTTTGAAAAAAGTTTGGGCTAAAAGTCAGAAGATGTCGTACCATATTTTTTTGTATGCCTGCAACAACTTTTTGGCCGATATATATCGTAACTAACTTATTAAAAAATGCACTAAAGGCTCTAAGGATAAAAATACCAGCCACGCTTAGGCTCACCCATTTTATGGCAGTATGATCACCTTTTGCAAAAACTTGATCGAACATTGGCTCAATGAAGTAACTCAAAAGTCCAAATGTACTACCCTCGATAATCATTAAGATAATAGCGATTATGATCATACCTTTATAATTTTTTAGGTAATCAGACCAAATCCACTTAAAGAGCTGACTTTGTGAATAATATCCAGTTCTGGATATCTCATATTTGGACATTATTGCTTTCTCATATCATTTTTACGTTTATTGCGCTATTATAGCAGGCAATTAAGGCAACTAAAACGTTTTATAAGGCTAACTATTCAAATGTTTGTCAAAATATTGAAAGACTGTTTGATATGTATTCAGTTTGAAGGGTACGATATTTTTTAACATTTCTTCTTTTGTCATCCATTTCCAGCGCGAAAATTCTGGATGCTCTGTCTTAATATTTATTAAATTGTCGTTTTGTAGAAACTCAAATAAAAACCATTGCTGCATTTGTCCTCGATATCTCCCTTTCCATAACTTAGGAATTAACTCTACTGGAAGATCATAAGGGATCAATTCATCCATCTTATCTATGTAAATTGTAGCGGGTTTTTCTATACCAGTTTCCTCTTCTAACTCACGAAAAGCGGCATTTAATGGTCTTTCTCCATCGTCAATTCCCCCTTGCGGCATTTGCCAAGCATTAATTTTACTATCAATGCGTTGACCGCCAAAAATATTCTTTTCTTTATTTATTAAAACGATACCGACACATGGTCTGTATGGTAACAAGGATATTTCTTCTGGGGTCATTTTAAAATTTTTTATGTTTTAGTTGTTTTGCTGCAATACTGAGAAGCCTTTTAACAAATCAAGCGCGTAGGATAACTGATAATCATCTCGACGTAATTTAGCTTTTTCGTTTAACATTCGTTCTTCTTCTTCTAGCCTTTGTTTGTCATTGTCAGATAGAGAGTCATTTTTCAAACTTCCCTTAAGGTTAGCTTCAGTTCTCGACTTAGAATTTTTATCATCATCGTCAGTAATTTTTGTTTGCTCAACTAAAACATCTGGAACAACACCGACTGCTTGAATGGAACGTCCAGAAGGGGTGTAGTATCTTGAGGTTGTTAATCTTATTGCACCGTTTCCTTGCAAAGGCATTATTGTTTGAACAGATCCTTTTCCAAAGCTTTTGGTACCTAAAACAATGGCGCGCTTATGGTCTTGAAGAGCTCCTGCAACAATTTCAGATGCAGATGCTGAGCCCCCATTAATGATGACCACAATGGGTTTGCCTTTTGCAAGGTCTCCTCTAATTGCATTAAATCTATCACCATCACCTTTACGTTTGCTTCGTGTTGAAACAATCTCACCTTTATCCAAGAAGGCATCTGATACTTTTATTGCCTGACTTAGAAGGCCACCTGGGTTGTTTCTTAAGTCTAAGACAAAACCATTAATATTATTTATTCCTCCAGCCTCATTAATCATTGATTTTATGCCTTTTTCCAGGCCCTTAAATGTTTGATCATTAAAAGTGGTTAATCTGATATAGGCTGAATCCCCTTCTAGTCGATGCCGTACGACGACAGGTTTGATTGTATCACGAATGATTGTAACATCATAAGGCTCCTCAATTGACTCTCGATAGATGGTTAGAATAATTTCTGACCCAACAGGACCTCGCATAAGTTTCACAGCTTCATCTAAAGACATACCCAATAAGCTTTCCCCATCAACCGATGTAATCAAATCGCCAGCCTCAATACCTGCCCGAAAGGCCGGGGTATCGTCAATTGGCGAAACGACTTTCACATAACCTTCTTCAAGTGTTACCTCTATTCCTAATCCACCAAATTCACCTCTTGTTTGAACTTGCATTTGGTCAAAATCACTTGGGGGTAGATAGCTTGAGTGTGGATCTAAAGAAGTGAGCATACCATTAATTGCAGCTCTAATAAGCTCCACATCGTCAACTTCCTCAACATATTTATCACGAATTTGTTCAAAAATATTACCAAAAAGCGATAACTGTTCATAAGTGGATTTATTCGACGAGGATTCATCTGCACTAATAGGATTTGCGATTTGAAACGTGAGAAATATACCTAGTATTATTCCAAAAGTTGAAGCTACGAAAAATTGTTTTTTCATTTTTTTCTCTTCCAATTATGTGAATCCTGCCGACGGCGTGTGTTTAGCATATATTTCATTGAGATGTTAATTCAACTTCTTATTCTTAAAGGTGTTCTTTTGATAAATTCTGGCAGTTAGTAATGTTTTAATCGAGAGATTTAACATAATAAACTTTTACCGGTCATCTCTATTGGTTGAGGTAGTTGCATTAGTTCCAAAATTGTTGGGGCGACATCTGCCAATCGACCTCCTTTTCGAAGGTTATTTTTGCTACCAATAAGTATCGCAGGTACGAGATTTGTAGTGTGAGCAGTATGAGGTGTATTTGTATCAAGATTAACCATTGTTTCACAATTCCCGTGATCTGAGGTTAGTAACATGCAACCACCTTTATCCTCTAAGGTTGGCACAATTTGATTTAAAGCCTTATCGATTGCCTCACATGCTTTTATTGCGGCCTGTAAATCACCTGTATGTCCAACCATATCTGGGTTTGCATAATTTACGACAATTAAATCGATATTATTCTTGATTGCTTCAATAAGGCTCTTTGTAACTAGTTCGGATGACATATCTGGAGCTAAATTATAGGTTAAAACTTTCGGGCTCGCTGGCATGATCCGAGACTCACCTATTTCAGATTTTTCTATCCCTCCATTAAGGAAAAATGTTACATGAGGGTATTTTTCTGTTTCGGCTAATCTTAATTGAGTGCAACCTTGTTTCGATACCCATGATCCTAATGTATTTATTATTGGTTCGTTTGAAAATAAGTGAGACACGAATTTATTATGTTCATTAGAATATTTTGTCATGCTGATGATTTTTTCCCATTTGGGTCGATTTGAGACATTAAATTGTTTAAAGGATGGATTCCCAAGAGCTGACATTATCTGCCGTGCTCGGTCAGATCTAAAATTTATACACATTAAACCATCTCCATCAGAGGTACCAGAATAAGAGGAAATGACAGTTGGGATTATAAACTCATCACTTTCATTTTTTTGATAACTATCTCTAATCGCATTTAAAGCAGTATCTGATTTCTCTCCTTGTCCAGAAATGATTGCTTTATATGCACATTCTATTCGATCCCATCGATTATCCCTATCCATAGCGAAGTATCTGCCCATGAGGGTGGCTATTCTTGCATTATCGGGTAAATTTTTTGTTAATTTATTTATATATTTTTCAGCGGATTTTGGTGCAACGTCTCTTCCATCTGTTAATACATGAATAAGAATGGGAATATCGTGGTTGCTCATTATAGTTACTGTCTCTAGCAGATGGTCTATTGATGAATGAACCCCTCCATCTGAAGCCAATCCTAAAATATGAGCGGATCCATTACTCTTTTTCAATTTGGTTATAAACTCTAACAATACAGGATTATTTTTGTAATCACCTGAGGTAATTGATTGATCAATTTTTGGAAGATCCATGTAAACTATGCGCCCGGCACCAATATTAGTATGCCCAACCTCAGAATTACCCATTTGATTCCTTGGTAAGCCAACATCCAACCCATGAGTTATAAGTTCAGTATTGGGACGAGTAGACATCAAATTATCAAAAAATGGAGTTTTAGCTAAGGCGACGGCATTACCAGTTTTATTTGAACTAATACCCCATCCATCCATAATGCACAAAACGGTAGGAGTCTTTTTTTTCATTAGATTGCCTTTGCTTACTGATTTTAGAGCCGATGATAAGGATTATTTAACATTATTGTAGAAGCTCGGTAGAGTTGTTCCGATAGCATAACCCGTGCCAACATATGTGGCCAGACCATTGGACCAAAAGAAATTAATCTTCCACATGATTTTTTAAATTCTTTGTCTAATCCGTCGGCGCCGCCAATTACGAAACTAATTTCTTTTTCATTTTGATTTTTTAGTGCTTTTAAAAGGGTTGCAAACTCCATCGAATCTAATTGTTCGCCAAACTCGTCTAGTCCAAAAACACTAGTTGCTTTTGCTACTGCCTTCTTAAGCATTTGTGTTTCAGTCTTTAGAGCATTTTTATTTTTATCCTCAACCTCGACTAAGTTGAGTTTTTTAAATCCTATTTGTCGTGCATTTTGGTTAAATCTTTTTTGATAAGTATTAAAGAGGTCAAGATGTGGACCATTCCGCATTCGCCCAATTGCACATATTGTTATGTGCATCTAATTAACGTCTTTCTGATTGAGGGGAGTTCCACATTTGCTCTAATTGATAAAACTCTCTTATTTCAGGCTTAAAAATATGAACTACAATATCACCTGTATCAATAAGTACCCAATCACCATGTTCTTTACCCTCGATCCTAGAAATAATATTATATTCTGATTTTATTTTGTCAGATATATTTTGAGATAATGATATAACCTGCCGAGATGATCTGCCAGAGGCGATAATCATATAATCCGCCATTTCAGATTTACCATCTAATTCGATAGTTGTAACGCTTTCGGCTTTTTCATCATCAAGAATTTTTAATAAGTATTTTAAAAATTTCTTATCAGGTTTTTTTAAACGCGTTTTTTTAGTGACTTTATTTCTCGCAGGTGTATTTTCTGCGGGTGCCAGCTCAGACAGAACCGTATCCTCCTTTTAAAAAAATATTCAACTAAAAAAGCTGATAATGCTCAGTATAATTATTATTCTCAATTACTCAAGATTAAGAATAGTTTTTGATATTTATGGTTTAGCTTGGCAGTTTGTTATTTTCATTATATCAGTTGTCCCGATCTAATAATACAGGTTAGTGCAAAAATTGAAAAAACTTGATCAAGATTGGAAAGCGACAGCGAGAACCCTTTCAGAGGCTTTACCTTATTTACAGCGCTATGATGGTGCAATTGTAGTAATTAAGCTGGGTGGCCATGCTATGAGCAGTGAAGAAGCTTTAAACAGTTTCGCGCGTGATATAGTTCTTATGAAACAAGTTGGTATGAACCCTGTTATTGTTCACGGTGGTGGGCCCATGATAAATGAGATGTTGGCTAAGTTAGATATAAAGTCGGATTTTGTTAATGGAAAAAGAGTGAGCGATAAGGCTGTGGTTGAAGTGGTCGAAATGGTTTTATCAGGAAAAATCAATAAGAGCATTGTTCAGGCTATAAATAACCAGGGTGGTAAAGCTGTTGGATTATCTGGAAAGGATGCGAACCTTATGGTTTGTGAATTTGACAATCTTGAACTTGGTTTTGTTGGAAAGCCGGTTGAAATGCACCCTGAAGTTTTAAAAACTTTTTTTGCATCTGATAATATCCCCGTCGTTGCGCCTCTAGGAACTGGTAGAAAAGGCGAAACTTTCAATGTGAATGCAGATACTGCGGCTGGAGCAATTGCTGCAGCTTTGAAAGCAGATAGGCTGCTCTTATTAACAGACGTTGCGGGAGTTAAAGATTCTGAGGGAGATGTAGTCACTCAGCTTACTGCAAAACAGGTAAAAAAATTAATTAAAGAAAATATTATCGCAGGTGGCATGATCCCAAAGACAGAAACAGCACTTTCAGCAATTAAAGGTGGGGTGCGAGCGGTTGTGATATTAGATGGTAGGGTTCAAAATGCGGTGATACTGGAGCTTTTTACTGATCACGGGGCAGGAACCTTAATTAGGGAAGCCTAGTTTTATCATTAAATTCATAAGGTTGAAATTTTATCCTTGTCAGAAAGCAAGTAAGTAACCACTTCTAAGGTATGACTTACGAAATAATACTCCGGTTAGGAATATTTTTGTTAATATTTCTTTTATTACTTGGCTTAGAATATGCATTTCCTCGAAGAAGCCGTGTTCAAAAACGTTTTGAGCGTTGGATTACTAATGTGTCGCTGAGTCTTATTAATACCCTAGGGTTGCGCCTTGTTAATTTAATGATTCCGTTCGCGGCTACTGTAGCTGCTTACGATGCTTCTGTTAATGGCGTGGGGTTATTTAATTATTTTTCAATCCATTTGTGGATTGAGATTTTTGTATCAATAATAATTTTAGATTTTGTGATCTGGTTTCAACATTGGGTTACCCATAAAATACCTTTTTTGTGGAGCTTTCACCGTGTTCATCATGCAGACAGAGATATGGATGTTACGACTGCCATTAGATTTCATCCTTTTGAAAT
>JAQWNW010000005.1 GCA_029246285.1 Paracoccaceae bacterium
CAAAAAATGGCCTTTCAGCATGAACACCATAAAAATGCTCAGCCTGTTTTCTAGACATTAGTATTCTTTTCTGAGCAACTATTTTTAGACCGGCCTTTTCAAATTTAGCGTTAATTGCACCAGTTAGATTACGCTTTGTGGCATCGGGTTTAATTATTGAAAAAGTTTGTTCTATTGCCATTACGACCTCTTATAAAATTAATGATAAAATATTAGATAATTTCGGCGGCTTAACATGACAGGTTAACTTTGAAAAGTATAACTTTTAATTGTTAAATTAACATCATCAGGATAAACACTGCTTCAACAATGTTAAAGATAGAAAACATATCGTATCGTATTGGCGGAAAGACGATTTTCGAAAATAGTACAGTAACAATTCCACCGGGTCATAAGGTTGGAGTTGTTGGTAGAAATGGCATTGGTAAGTCTACACTTTTTACATTGTTGAAAGATGAAATCCAACTTGAAAGTGGTAAAATTACAATGCCTAAAAAAACTCGGATCGGATCTATGGATCAAGAGGTTCCGGGAACAGAGAAAAATTTAATTGAAACTGTTTTACAGTATGATGTAGAACGAGATTTACTTTTAAAGGAAGCTAAATCAACAACACATCCAGCTAGAGTTTCTGAAATACACTTACGTCTTGCAGATATTGAGTCTCATACAGCTGAGCCTCGGGCTAGTTCTATCCTTAAAGGTTTAGGTTTTAGCAACGAAAGTCAATTAAGGCCCACTAATTCCTTTTCAGGTGGCTGGAGAATGCGGGTTGCTCTCGCTGGTTTGCTATTTTCAAAACCAGATATTTTATTACTTGATGAACCCACCAACTTTTTGGATCTTGAAGGAGTGTTTTGGTTAGAGAAGTTTTTATACAAATACCCTCATACAGTGCTGATAATTAGTCATGATCGCGCTTTGTTAAATAAAGCAGTTAACTCAATTTTGCATGTAAACAATGAAACCTTAAGGCTTTATTCAGGAAATTTTGATTTATTTGATGAGCAAAGACGGGAGGAATTAAGGCATCAATTAGCAGCTGCTAAAAAACAAGAAGATCGGTTAAAGCATATGCAAAGTTATGTTGATCGGTTTAGATATCAAGCCAATAAGGCAAAACAAGCTCAATCAAGAATTAAGATGATTGAAAAGATGCAACCTATAGCAGTTGAAGATGCTAATCGTTTAGTTCGTTTTTCTTTTCCAAATCCGGAAGAATTATCACCTCCATTGATCTCCATGGAGAAAGTTAAGGTTGGCTATGGTAATGAGGTAATATTACAAAATATTAATCTTCGTTTAGACCAGGACGACCGAATAGCTCTGATTGGTGCAAATGGTGAAGGCAAATCAACCTTTGCGAAGTTGTTATCGGGTCAGCTAACTCCTTTTAGTGGGAATTTTAATGTTCAAAATAAATTAAGAATTGGTTTCTTTGCTCAACATCAAATTGAAGAGTTAACCCCAAATGAAACACCTTTAGATCATTTAAAATCAAAGCTTTCGAAAGACAGTCCATCAAGTCTGAGATCTAAACTAGCGTCATTTGGAATAAACACTGATATTGCGGATAATACTGTGGATACTCTATCTGGTGGTCAAAAAGCTAGATTATCTCTCCTTTTAGCAACTTTGTCTGCTCCTCACATTTTAATTTTAGATGAGCCCACTAATCATTTGGATATGGAGAGCCGAGAAGCATTAATTCGAGCTTTAGCTGATTATTCAGGCGCTGTAATTATTGTAAGTCATGATTTGAATATCTTAAGTTTAACTGCAAATAAGCTATGGTTAGTTAAGAATCAGAAAGTAAGCGAATATCACGATGATTTAAATTCATATCGAGATATGCTTTTGAAAGAACGTGGTGGGTCTAAAGAAAAAGAAAATAAATCAAAGGTAAAAGCTTCCCTAAAAAGAAACAGCACAAAACCATCCTTAAAAGAAGAAGAGGTAACAAGGTGTGAGCAAAGGATAGAAAAAATTGAAAATATTATTAAAATTATAGATGAAAATCTAAGTAATCCTTTGATTTATGAGCAATATAACGACGATAAATTACGTAAACTTCAAAAACAAAGAAAAGAAGCTGTAGACGGTTTGAAAAAGGCCGAAATACTTTGGGAAAAAGCCATAAACCTTATGTGATACATAACATTTAACTTATAACCCATTCTAATAAGTAAATAAATTTACTCAAAAATACTTATCTATCAATTTGTTTAATGATTTTACGCCCCATCCCGTCGCACCTTTTGGAGAAATACTTGATCCAGTCCCTGTCGACGCAACTCCAGCAATGTCCAGATGTATCCAAGGCAAGTCATTATCAACAAAACGTTGCAAAAACCTTGCAGCTGAGATCGAATTAGCTGGTCTGCCGCCAACGTTTTTGACATCTGCAATATGTGATTTCAATAAACGATCATAACTATTATCGAGCGGCATCTGCCAAGCACCCTCACCCTCTTCTAACGCACACTCTATAAATTGCTCGGCAAAAGGTTGATTGTTCGAAAATACACCGGCTTTCTCATTTCCAAGAGCAACTATTATAGCGCCAGTCAACGTCGCTAAATCAATAACGGCTTTTGGAGTATACTTTTGCTGAACATACCATAAAAGATCACAAAGAACTAATCGACCTTCAGCATCTGTATTGATTATCTCAATGGTATCTCCTTTCATTGATGTAACCACATCTCCAGGTCTCTGAGCCTTACCATCTGGCATATTTTCGACCAATCCAACTGCACCAATCACATGTTTTTTTGCTCCTCTTATTGCTATGGTTTTCATTAGACCAGCTACTACGCCAGCTCCTCCCATATCGACAGTCATTTGCTCCATACCGTTAGCTGGCTTTAAGGAGATTCCACCAGTGTCAAAAACTACACCTTTTCCAACAATCACAAGTGGATCTTTACCCTTTATTCCTTGCCACTCCATTATTACAACCTTAGAAGGACTTGGAGAGCCTTGTCCCACTCCAAGCAACGCATTCATACCAAGTTTCTTTAATTCAGCTTCTTCAAGAATTTGAATTTTTAGACCAAGGGTACTTAAAGATTTTAAACGTTTCGCAAATTCTTCAGTTGTCAGAATATTTGAAGGCTCATTTGTTAAATCCCGGGTTAGTGTAATTCCTTCAATTAAAGCACTATATTCCAGATAATTTTTCTTAAATATTTTTGGGCTTAAACTTAAAATATTTATATTTTTAACCCTCTTACTTCGTTCACCTTTATACTTATCAAAAAAGTAGCTCTTCAACTGAAAACCATAGGTAACCTGAGTTAGAAATTCAATATTAGACGTGAATATTGTAATACTATCGTAATGAGTTAAATTTGCTAATTTAGCTCCTACTTTTCTTACATTCACTTCAGTTATATCATTTGGCTTCTTTACAATAATTATTGCTTCTATTTTAGTATTGCTTGCTAGAGGAAATTCCAAGAAATCACCATCTTTCAAATTCTGATATTTTGGATGTTTTTTAATATCCTTCAGCATTTCACTGCCTTTGAGGATTACTTCGTTTAGAAACGCCTTATCATTTTCATTTTCGTCTATAAAACAAACTACCGCACCCTTAATCAAATTCACTTTTGTTAAATTTAATTTGTTCACCGTTAATTTAGTAGTGTTACTCATATGAATTCCTTGCAGCGTGTTAATTAAGCCTTATCAGTAAGGTCTCGTTAATTATTTAATATTACTCTGTTTTTAAATAATGAATCGGTTTATAATGCAACGGAATTGATAAAGGAGTTTTTTATCATTGAAGCATTACAACCGTTATGTGCTTGGAAGGCTAACTCAAACCTTCGGATTTTTTAGTTTAATACTGATACTTGCATACTGGATCAATCGATCCTTGGGAATTTTTAACAGCCTAATTGGAGATGGTCAGTCTACAATTGTTTTTTTTGAATTAATATTTTTATTTTTGCCGCAAGTTATCGCTATCATATTGCCCATAGCTGCATTAGCTGCAACTATTTTTATAATCAATAGAATGAATTCAGAAAGTGAATTAGTCATTCTCGATGCAGCTGGTCTTTCACCTTTTAATATATTGAGGCCTTTTATATATTTTGCGTTTCTTACCTCAATCTTAACTGCTATATTGTCACTATATCTTGTACCCATTAGTAGAAGCCAAATGGATTTTAGAACCGAGATCATTTCAAAGGATATTATAAGTAAATTAATTTCTGACGGATCTTTCTTGCATCCAGTGCCAAACATGACAATTTTCGTTTCCTCTGTAAATACGAATGGTGAGCTGGAAGATATTTTTATTCACGATCAAAGATCTAAAGATCGCGATTTGACATATGTAGCGACGCGGGCTTTACTTGTAAAAGAAAATGAGAAATCTCACCTGGTATTGTTCAACGGGTTGCTTCAAACACTAGATATAAAATCTAATACACTTAGTCACATTGGCTTCGATAGCTTGACCTACAGACTAGCTCAGCTTACCTCCACAGAAGAAAAAAAAATGAGGAATATTGATAATTATGGAATTATTGAACTGTTAAAAGCAGATCATGCCCTTCAAAAATCGTTAAAAAAATCCAAATCAAGAATACAATTCGAAGCACATGATAGAATTCTTAAGCCATTACACTGTTTTATATATGTTCTTTTATCTGCAGTAGTTATGTGCATCGGAAGCTATAGTCGTTTTGGTTTGGCTCGCCAGATATTTTTTTCTGTATTAATTGTTTTAGGATTTAATATACTCTCGACAAATGGTTTGGTACTATTGAGACGAGATAGTAGTAATTGGTTTTTTGGATACTTGCCTGCAATTTTGGGCTTTATACTTGTTTATCTGTTATTTACCCGTGTAAGAAAAGTTTTTTTTATTCAACCATCATTTTCAAAATTTAAAGGCTCTAGTTTATGAGACTTAATATTTATTTTTCTAAAAAAATAATTTTGATATTCAGTCTGACATTTTTTGTTTTTTTGTTTTTTAGTATATTCCTAAATTGGATAGATATTTTACGTTTTGATTTTTCGAAAACAATAAACTCTAGAAAATTATTTTACCTAGCAGTTTTAAAAACACCTATCACTGTACATCCTTTAATTCCAGTAATTACTCTTCTAACATCGTTAACATTTTTCGTAAGTATATCAAGAAATAGTGAGTTAATAATTATTAGGAGTGCAGGTCGATCAATTTTACGAAGTTTGTTAATTCCAACGTTAACTATTCTTTTTTTGGGTGTTTTTGTCATTTCTGCACTTAACCCAATTAGCACGATAATGTATAAGCTTTACGAAGCAGAAGTTAGATCGAGTAGTAACTCATTAAATAGTTATTCTTTGGAAGATGAAGGCATATGGTTACGTGAAGGATTTAGTGATGGGCAAAGAGTCGTTCATGCAAGATCTATCGCTAAAGTTGGGGCTACTCTGAACAAAGTAACAATATTTGAATTTGATAAAGACCGTATACCAAATATTAGAATAAGTGCAAAAACGGCAATAGTAAAACCTAATAGTTGGACACTTAAAGATGGTAAAATTTGGAAAGTGAATAGAGATAACAGACCTGAAGATCGAGCTAAATCATTTAATCAATACACTATTAAAACAGATTTAAACTTTGAGAAAATACGGTTGGGTTTTGGAGAGCCAAATCAAATTTCGATTTGGGAGTTAGGAAATTATATAAAAAGAATTGAAAAAGCCGGTTTCTCGACTCTTAAACATAAAGTATATTTAAATTGTGAAATTGCTCTTCCATTTTTAATGATTGGAATGTTTTTAATAGGAGGTATGCTAAATATGGGTCATTCCAAATTATCGAAAACAGGATTAATGTTAATTGTGACTATAGTATTGGGAATCGGAGCTTTTTTATTGAATAATTTAACGCAGATTTTAAGTCAAAATGGTGCAATACCAATTTTATTGGGGGCATGGGCTCCCCCATTCATTACCATTCTAATTTCATTAGGGGTAATTTTGCACTTGGAGGATGGTTGATTGATTAAATTCAAGTTATTATCAATATTTATCTGTTTTACTTTTTGGTACTCAAGTTTGGAGGCTGCTCCAAGCCTAATAGCTGACATGATAACCGTGACGGAAGATGGAAATACTATAATTGCAAAAGGCAATGTTGAAGTAACTTACAAAAATATAAAAGTGAACGCAGAAGAGATAAGTTATAACAAACTAATTGATCAGATTAAAGCAGTAGGTCCAATTACGTTTTTCGATGGTCAACAATCAATAATTTTTGCTGATGAAGCAATTTTTAATAAACAATTTAGAGATGCAGTATTAACTGGTACTAAATTTATTCTCTTAAACAGTTTGGAAATTACATCTGAACAAATAACTAGAAAGAATGGTATCATTAACAATTTTTATGATACGAGAGCGTCAACATGTAAGGTATGTTCAAAGAGTGACATCCCTTTATGGGAGATCAGAGCAAAAAGGATCTACCATGACGAAAAGTTAAAGCAAATTTACTTCTATAAATCTCAATTTAGATTTTGGGGAATTCCTGTAGCTTACTTGCCTTTAATAAGATTGCCAGATCCTAGGGTAACACGAGCAAAGGGATTTCTTACCCCAGATTTTAATTATTCAACCTCAGCAAGTACACAGTTCAAATTACCCTACTTTATACCATTAACTGACCATTCCGATGTAATTATTTCACCGGCAGTTAATACCAATGGATCATATTCACTTGGTTTCGATTACAAACAGCTTTTCAAGAATTCAGATTTGAATATTGAGGCTTTTGGGATCAATGATTCAAATGATCAAGCATCCAAAGGATATTTGTTTACAAATTTTAGTTCTCAGTTGAACTCAAAAAGAGACCTACGATTTCAGTTTCAACGTGCGTCAAATTTAACGGTATTATCAAATTATACAAATAAAAATAAAAAATTTACTGAAAGTTATGTTGAATCCTCTGAAATAGGTAAATTATATAGTGGATATTTTGGCCTTTATGAAAGTACATTTCTTAATACTCAGGCTAATAACTCTAATATGCCAAATTTAAATTTTATGAGTAATATCGACTATCTTATAAAACCAAAAACGATCGGCGGTCAGGCAATCTTATCCATCAGCGCAGATGGATACAAAAGGAAATCAGCTAGCGATGGTGTTTTAGGACGTGATGCCACTAGTACTGATCTAACTCTTTCTTGGCAAAAGGACAGCCTAACTAAGTTTGGTGGGATATTTGGAATCAAGTCATTTACAACTGCTGGATTGTCCAAGTATTACAATGACAGTATAAATCCTAATCTGATTAATCAAATCCATCAAATAGCGGGAGTAGAATTTAGTCTCCCGATGCTCAATAAATATGCGAAAACTTCGTTAATTTATAATCCAAAGATCCAAGTGGTTTACTCACCGCCCTATAACACCTCTGAGCCAAATGAGATTAGTCAACATTCTGAAGTTAGTTCCTCAAACTTTTTTAATCTCAACCATTCTTATGGCTCTGATAGAGTGTTAAATGGTATGCATTTAAAAACAGGTTTGGAGACATCTTATTATGGGTCCAAGAAGGACCAGATCAATTTATTTATTGGGAATTTTACTAAATTAAATGGAATTAATTCTTTTGGGATTGGATCAGGGCTGGAATCTGAAACATCCAGTAATATAGGCGCAATAAATGTTATGCTGGCAAATAAATTTTCTTTTGATGCTGATTTCGTGACGAATAGCACTTTACAAGTAACCCGAAACAATATGCGGATCTCATATACAGAAAAATATATGGATTTTTATTCACATTTTTTTTACAAGCCAGAGAATGAAAATTCTGATGAACGATCAGAGTTAAATTTCGGTTCGGAGTTTAATTTAACTAAACGAACGAACGCAACCTTATCGTTGGCTTATGATGCAAAGGAAAATAAAATCATGCAGTCAAAATTATTGTCACGATACAAACACGATTGTATGACAGTTGATTTTTATGTATCACGCGATTTCAATTCCGGTGGTTCAGCTTCCCCAGGAGTAAAACTTGGTCTACAACTGGAGTTAATGGGACTAGGAGCAGGAAAATCAAGTCGTGCACTCAATGAAAAGAATTGTTCTGGGTAATATGCTAAATCTCCTAAAGAGAACCTTTACGATAATACTGGTTTTATCCACTTTGACGAATACTAAAGTGCTTGCTCAAAACAAATTTGAACCCATTGTTACGGTAAACAATCGAATAGTCTCTCACTACGAATTGTCTCAGAGATTAACACTTTTGAATGTTTTACAGCCAGAAAAAATAACTAAAGAACAAGTTTTAAACAACCTAATTGATGAAAGATTATTGCAAGAATTTTCTGAGAATTTTAAAATTGAAATCTCTGACAAAAGAATTGAAGAAGAGCTAAGTATCATTGCCAATAAATTTAATGTGTCGAGCAATATATTTTTGAAAGAGCTTAAAACATTAGGTATTTCAAAGCAAACTGTAACTGCTTTTTTAAAAAATCGTGTTTTATTAAATGAAGTAGTATATTTTAAGTTTTTAAACCGCGCAGCAATTTTAGATGATGAGGTAGATTCTTATATAATCAATGGAAAAGCATCAGTAGAATTAAATTTGGCTGAAATTGTTTTGCCATTTAGATATGATAATAAACAAGAAATTTTAGATCTCGTGTCGTCTATAAAAAACAGATTATCTGAAGGTGGGAAATTTGAATCCATTGCAAAGGAATACTCCAAATCAGCTACTGCAATTAATGGTGGAGGTGTGGGTTGGGTTCCAATTAGTCAAATGCCGATAGAGCTTGGAAATAAATTATTGACGGCAGATACAAATGAGATAATTGGCCCAGAAATTATAGAGAACATTATTGTCTTATATAGATTAATAGCAATGCGAGACGTGCCATTATTTAACAATGTAAATACTAAGCTTGACTACATTGAAGTTAAATACTCATCTGGGAGTAAATTAAGTTTGAACGAAACAGTTTTGTTGTTTGAGGACAGCGACAACTGCTTAAATTTGCAATTTGAGTTAAAAAACTACGGACAGTTATCAAAGAATCTGACTAGAACAGTTGCTAGCTCACAGAAAATTAAACAGGAAAAACTTAATTATTTGGATAAACTAGACGCAGGAGAAATGGCTTTGATAAAAGGCAATGAACAATCTGCTACAACCTTAATAATGTTATGCTCAAGACAGCAGGAAATTTCTAAATCGGATAGAGAATTAGCGAGACAATTTTTGATATCACAACGACTTAACTTTCTTGCTGATGGGCTACTTGCTGATTTAAAATCTGAAGCAAAGATCAACTATAAATGACTACCCCCATTGCAATATCTTGTGGCGACCCGAATGGCATTGGTCCCGAAATAACCGTAAGTGCATGGAAATTAATGAGACAAGAATTGAACTTTGTTCTGTATACTTCCTTTGATTACATGAAACAAAGATTTCCGGAAGTGCCAATGATGAAAATTGATAATCCAAAAAACGCCCGCGACGTAATGCAAAATGGGCTACCTATTTTTGATATCCCTTTCTTAACACCATATCGACCCAATGAATTTAATGTTGATTTTTCTAGCGAAACTATCCGTAGTATAGAGATGGCAACGAGAAGTTGCATAAATGGTGAAACCAAAGCTCTTTGTACAAATCCGATTAGTAAGAACATTTTAACTGAAAAACAAAATTTTAAGCATACTGGGCACACGGATTTCCTAAGGTATTTAACCAAAAGTGATAATGCAGTTATGATGTTAGCATCAGACAAACTTCGTGTAATTCCAGTTACTATTCATGTCTCTCTAGTAGATGCGACAAAGTTATTATCAAAACAACTAATAGAAAATACAATTGAAATAGTTCATGACTCTTTAATTAAATTATTTGATATCCCCGCCCCTAGAATTGCTGTTTCAGGTTTGAATCCACACGCTGGTGAAAGCGGTATGTTTGGACTAGAGGAATTAGATATAATTGTTCCCTCTATCCAGGCATTACAAAGAAGAGGAATTGATGTAACGGGACCATTTTCTGCAGACTCTTTATTTCATGAGCAGGCTAGAAAAAATTATGATGTAGTAGTATGTATGTATCATGATCAAGCATTGATACCTATAAAAACTATTTCCTTCGATGATGCGGTTAATATAACTTTAGGTCTTCCTTTTGTTCGCACCTCACCAGATCACGGGACAGCAGTGGATATTGCTGGGAAAGGAATAGCTTCTCCAACAAGTTTGATTAATTCAATTAGGATGGCCGAGCAGTTATCTGGAGAAACCGTTTAAATGAAAATTGATGAGCTACCTCAAATAAAAGAGGTTCTTCAAAAATCAAATTTACTTGCTAAAAAATCTCTTAGTCAAAATTTCTTATTTGACCTAAACCTGACTGTAAAAATAGCCAACCTAAATGGCAGCTTAGTTAACTCAACGGTTTTAGAAATTGGTCCAGGACCAGGCGCTCTTACAAGAGCTTTATTGGTATCAGGAGTTGAAAAAGTAATTGCGATTGAGAAAGATAAGAATTTTATTCCAATACTCAAGGAGATCGAAAAAGTTTATCCAAATCGCCTGGAAATAATCGAACAAGACGCATTAACTTTTGATATTGAGAATTTAAACCATATTTCAAATCTTAAGATTATTTCTAACTTACCGTATAATATTGGAACAAAACTATTAATCAATTGGCTTCAACCAAAAACCTGGCCCCCAATATGGAGAGATATGACCCTAATGTTTCAAAAAGAGGTTGCAAATAGAATCGTTGCAACTCATGGAACTAAGACTTACGGCAGACTGTCAATTTTAGCACAGTGGCGGAGCTCAGTTAAAATATCGATGAATCTCCCGCCTGAAGCATTTAGACCAATCCCAAAGGTACACTCATCTGTCGTATCAATTTTTGCGAATGACCGGCCAAAATTTGCTGCAAACCCGTTAATCTTAGAAAGAATTGTTAAATCCGGATTTAATCAAAGACGCAAAATGCTTCGATCATCTTTAAAGAAAGATAATTTGAATATTGAAAAAATCTTAAAATCCTCTGGTATAAAGTCAACGTTACGCGCTGAAAATTTATCAATTTCAGATTGGTGTAATTTAGCTAGAATTATTGAAAATTATGAGAAGGGTTAGACGTCTTCTTTAAAGTGAACGAGTTTTTCTTCTTCAGACCCCTGCTGATCTGCTAAAGCTTCATTAACCAATTTTTTATTGGTGTCTTTTGCATGCGTTACGTTTTCAGGCAGATTTTCAGGCTTTTCAGACTTTCTTGATGCTGATTGTAGCTCATGTTGCTCTTTTCTTTCGCTCTGCTCTTTAAGAGCTTCAGATAAAAGTCTGATATAATGTTCAGCATGTTGTTGAAAGTTCTCTGCTGCAATACGATCACCAGATAATTGAGAGTCTCTGAAAAAAGTCATGTATTTTTCAATAATCTGTTGAGGAGTTCCTCTAACCTTTCCTTCGGGGCCCGCACTATCAAAAACACGATTCACAGCATTTGCCATAGACCTTCTGTTACCATTATTTTTATTACGTGAACGGGACTTATTTGATTGTCTCATTAAAAAATCTTTATGTAGATGTTTAAGTTTGTTTAATTTTAGTGAAATTTTAAAAGAATTATCTTTGCGGATTTAAAGCTTTTTTAGTAGAGCATATGTCTACGATGACTCACTTCTATCTTGAATTTCTCAAATAAACAAGGAAAATAAAGTCAAAAATTTATATTTATTTTAATATTTTAAAATGTGACCTCAATAACTCGATCCTTATTTGATAAATCTTTAAATACGGAAGTTTGGAAACCTTCATTTTGAAAAATTCTTGATACTTTTAACGCCTGATCGTAACCTATTTCAAAAATAGCTACACCTGTATCCTTTAGAACTAACCTTAACTGCTGCGCAATTGCCAAATAAGCACCAAACCCGTGTTTATTTGAAAAAAGTGCTATTTCTGGTTCCCATGAAATTATACTCTGATCATATAGTTCATTCCTACTTCGATCTATGTAAGGTGGATTAGCAACGACTAAATCAAACTTTTCGTGAACGCCTTCACACCAGTTCGAGCTAATTACACTAACCCTATCATCGAGGTTAAACTTTTTAATATTTTTAGCAGCCACACTTAACGCAGAATTTGAAATATCAACCGCCTGACCTAAAGAAGATTGTCTTTCTAAAAGCAGTGTTATAATTATAATTCCAGATCCTGTACCGAGATCTAAAACCTTATTAAACTCTCTTTTTAAGGCATGATTAATAATCGTTTCCGTCTCTGGCCTAGGATCTAAAACATTCTCATCAATGTAAAAATCACGACCCCAGAAAGACCGAAAACCTAAAATTTGACTAACTGGCTTTAAATCCTCTCTTAATTCGATAAAAGAAATAAAATTTGCTTTAATTTCCTCAGTTATTGAGGCTTGATTCATCATAATTAAATCTTTTTTAGAAATTCTCAAAGCATGAGCTAAAAGCTTTCGGCTATCTCCTACGGGATCTTTTATTCCAGAATTGCGAAGACGGCATATTGCCTCTTTTAACAATATATTTATCGAGTTATTCATCAGCAAGATTCGAGAGTTTTGTTAATCTATCATTTGCCTTCAATGCTTCAATTAACTCTTCAAGATCGCCCTCCAAAATTTGATTAAGTTTGTGCAGAGTAAGGTTTATTCGATGATCAGTGATCCTCCCTTGCGGAAAATTATAAGTCCGTATCCGTTCAGATCGATCACCACTACCTACTTTTTCCTTTCTTTCGGCGTCTCTCTCTTTGTTCTTTAATTCTCTCTCTTGTTCATACAGTTTCGAACGAAGTACTTGCATGGCATTTGCTCTATTCTGATGTTGAGATTTCTCGGAACTCGTAACCACAATTCCAGTTGGTAAATGTGTAATTCTAACTGCAGAATCGGTAGTATTAACATGCTGACCTCCTGCACCACTTGCACGCATTGTATCAATTCTAAGATCATTTTGATTGATCAAAACATCCACCTCTTCGGCTTCAGGCAACACAGCAACCGTAGCAGCTGAGGTATGAACTCTACCACCAGACTCTGTAACTGGAACTCTTTGAACACGGTGCACCCCACTTTCGTATTTAAGATATTGAAAAACATTTTTGCCAGAAATATTTACAACCACTTCTTTTAAACCACCTAACTCATTATTAGATTCTGATATTAAATTGACTTGCCATCCCATATTATCACTAAATTTTTGATACATTCTTAATAAATCTGAAGCAAATAAAGCTGCCTCATCTCCACCAGTCCCTGCTCTAATTTCTAAAATAGCTGGTTTGGTATCTGCTTCATCTTTGGGTATTATTTCAGTGATTAATTCATTTCTTATGTTTTCTAATTGTTCAGAGAGATATTTTTTTTCATCTAACGCCAAAACCCGTAATTCTGGATCATCAAGAGCACTTTCGACTTCTTCAAGCTCCATCGTAATTTTTTTAAAAGTTTGTATCTTTTCCACAATAATTTTAAGCTCTGAATACTCTAGGCCAATATCTCTAATCTCATCTGCTCGTAACTGCTGAGTTAACTTAGCCTCTAAAAATTCAAAACGTTCTTCAATTTGATTTAATTTCTCTAAATTAATCATAAACTATCATTCTCATAAAATATGTTAGGTGTTTTGTTTATAGTATAATGTTATGTGTCTTGAATATTTGATTTTAGTTGCTGAAGCCAATTGGTCACTCGTTTCTTATTTTTCCCGAAATCATATATCCCAAAACGTGATCGAGAAAACACTGATAGTGTGGATACTCCCGTTTCAGACTCCCTTAAGCTTATTGATACGTAATCAGGGAAACCAAATAATCTACTTCTACAAACAAATGTTATTAAACCATCATCAATATCCCCAAAAACTCTTTGACATTTATCTTCTTCAAGTATCGTGTATAATTCTATGTATAATTCTTTAACTGGGACAGCATAATGAAAAAAATTACTGCTTTTAGAATTAATAAGAAATGAATTTCTTAAGTCATTTCGTGAAACTAATTCAGGATCAACATGCCAATTAGATTCATTAGGCTTTGCAAATCTAATGTAACACAAAACGATAATCACAATTAAAAATACTGCAAAAATAATCTTCAATTAAGCCTTCCATTGCTATCATATTCTCGTGCCTTAATTTCCACTAATTCAACAATTTTGTCGACCATTTCTGAATTAATTAACTTATTCACTTTTTTGCCATCTAAATATACCATTCCACTATCTTTCCCACCTCCTGTAAATCCAATATCAGTCATTAATGCCTCTCCCGGACCATTAACGACGCACCCGATTACAGATAACGTTAAAGGAGTCTTGATGTGAGATAATTTTTCTTCCAATATTGCTACAGTCTTTATGACATCGAATCCTTGCCTAGCGCATGATGGACAAGAGATTATAGTTACTCCTCGATGACGCAAACCTAATGATTTTAAAATTTCATATCCAACTTTAACTTCCTCAACCGGATTTGCCGACAACGATACACGTAACGTATCACCGATACCTGTCCAAAGAAGATTACCAAGTCCTATTGACGATTTTATAGTGCCTGTTGTAAGCCCTCCGGCTTCAGTAATTCCAATATGTAACGGTGCATCTGTTGCATCAGCCAAGCCATGATATGCAGCGACTGAAAGAAATACATCAGAAGCTTTAACACTTATTTTAAAATTAAAATAATTATTGTCTTCAAGAAGTCTAATATGTCGAAGACCACTTTCGATAAGGGCTTCCGGACATGGTTCACCATATTTCTCTAAGAGATTTCTTTCGATTGATCCAGCATTTACGCCAATGCGCATAGAACAATCATTGTCTTTTGCAGCAGAAATAACTTCCTTTACCCTAATTTCATCCCCAATGTTTCCTGGATTAAACCTTAAACAAGCAGCTCCCGCTTCTGCTGCTTCAATTGCTCTTTTGTAATGAAAATGTATGTCTGCTACGATCGGTACTGGGCTTTCTGAACATATAGTTTTCAAAGCGGAAGTAGAGCTTTTGTCTGGGCAAGAAACACGGACAATATCTGCTCCAGCGTCAGCGCACTCATTTATTTGTTTTAATGTTTCTTGAATGTCAGAAGTGTCAGTATTCGTCATTGTTTGCACAGAAATAGGAGCATTTCCTCCAACAGGTACCGAACCTACAAAAATTTGACGAGATTTACGGCGTCTAATTTCACGCCAAGGACGCACAGAACTTAAAGACATTCGATACAAGTCTTTTTAGTAAAATTATAAATAAAATTTTGGATCATTTACTCTGTTTTTTCAGTTATAATTTTTAAACGCTCTAAAGGTGTTAACAATTTTTGATCTGTTACAACTTCAAAGCCTTTCACAATATCTTCATAACTTAGGGAAACATCTTTAACAACACCAGTACCTTCTCCAACCGGACCATAAGACTCATTCCCAACCTTGATAAAAACAGAACCAGCATTTCCGGAACGGAGGAAAAGACCCTTGATGTTATTTGGAACTTTCATTGTTTGAGAAAAATCTAAAATTTCTTCATCAATAATTTCACCCTGTGAAGTATAGATACGTACCCATGCTGGCCTACTAGCAAATATATGAATTTCTTTCTTCTTGTTTGTTAAACTGGCAGATTCATTCGATGAGCCATCTATCAAAAGTTTTGTCGATTGTGACCCAAAGACACCATTTTGATTCGGATTAA
>JAQWNW010000013.1 GCA_029246285.1 Paracoccaceae bacterium
GTTAAATGAGGAAAAAGATTAAACTGTTGAAAAACCATGCCAACATTTTGTCTTAGTGAAATAATTTCCTTTGAGCCCTCATAAACCTCTATACCATCAACTGTAAGCTTTCCCATACTGTGGCTCTCTAAACCATTTATACAACGAATTAGTGTTGATTTACCAGATCCAGAAGGACCGCAAATAACCATTCTTTCACTAGGTTTTACTTCAATACTAATATCACTCAGTGCTTGAAAGTTCCCATAAAACTTATCCACATTTTGAAATTTAATTATTGGGCTTTCACTTGGCATAGTCAGAGGATCCTATTTTATCATTTTTCATTGATTGGAATTAGCAAATGCAGTTCAAAAAACTGTATATGTCACCCCAATATGTCTATACATAATAAAGTGAACATAGCTTTTGATGAAAGGCAAGACCAAATTACCCAAAAAATAAAAAGTCATTAATCAGTTAGAATTCATTTCTTTATGAGATTTGATAGAGAGCGGCTCCTCGCCTTCAATTGTTGCTCTTTGCATAACTCGTCTATGTTTTGCCACCTCACCAAAATAATCTGCTACAGCGTGATGTAGGCACACTCTATTGTCCCAAAGAGCCAAAGAACCTTTCTTCCATTCCAAGCGACACCCTAAATGTGCTTGAATAGAATGTTCATACAGATAATTAAGGATTGGAGCACTCTCACTATCTGTCATACCCTTAATTCTTTTGGTAAAGGCAAGTGTACTAAATAAAGCTTTTCTTCCTGTTACAGGGTGAACGCGAACCATAGGATGAATTGCACCCATCGCACCTTTTTTTCCCAATTCCTCCATAGACTGATACTTATTACTGTATTTTTGAGGATTACCAGACTCATTTTCTCCTTCTAAACCATCTAATAGCGCCTTCATTCCATCAGATAAGGTTTCATAAGCTAAATACATATTTGTAAATGCGGTATCAGCACCAAATGGAGGACATTCTTTAGCATATAATGTAGCACCCAAAGGTGGTTTTTTTAAAAACATTAAATCTGAATGATAAAACCCATCCCAACTAAAGGACTCACCAGGTTCCCTAATTATTTTAAAAATTTCAGGAATATCAGGTAAGCCTTTCACATATGGATGAGGAATAATTTTTCCAAACCTTTGCGAAAAATCAAATTGCTGCTGGTCAGTTAAATTTTGATCTCTAAAAATAAGCACCAAATAATGGTGAAATGCATCTTGTATCTCACTCCATGCCTCAGACGAAAGATCTACTGATAAATCTATATCAAAAACCTCGGCACCCATGGCACCTGAAATAGGTTTAACGTTAAAACTATTGAAATTCTGCACTTCTTTCCCCTTCATTTATCAAAATTTTGGTCTAATTCTTAATATTATAAGTATATTTAATCTCTAAATAAGGGTATAATAAACGACATGTTAATTCTTAAACACGTCAATAGAACATTTTTAAAATTTCTTTTGAAACATTTAGTAAGAACTTAGACAAAGATACTAAATATGAGTTACTCGAAAGCTTAAAGGAATAATGCTATGTCTGTTAATCCATCAAGAATAAAATCAAATATTGATTTAAATAAAAATGGCCATCAAGTCGGTGAACTAATGATACCATGGTCAGATAACACTACTCCACTAGGATACCATCCAATCCCATTAATTAATGTTCGAAATGGAAAAGGTAAAAGCCTTCTTGTAATTGGTGGAAATCATGGAGATGAGTTTGAAGGGCCAGCAGCTATTATGAGAATATCTCAAAAATTTTCTTCAAATGAAGTGAATGGACATATATTGCTAATCCCAAGCCTGAGCTTCAATGCGGTAAAAAATTCAAGCCGAACCAATCCTTTAGATTATAAAAACATGAATAGAGCTTTTCCTGGCAATCCCGATGGCTCGCCAACAGAAATGTTAGCACACTATTTAGAAACACACCTTATTCCGAATTTTGATGCAATAATCGACCTACATTCTGGAGGTAAAGCCTCAATATTTACGCCCTGCTCTCTTGCCACCAAATCCACCAACAGCCGCTTATTTCAAGAAAATTTAGAACTAGCAAAAATTTTTGGAGCACCAACGATTTGGATTTTAGGACAAAACAACGACAATAGATCATTAAATTCAGCTGCTGAAAGAGCAAATGTCCCTATGATTGCCGCTGAGCTTGGTGGCGGCGGTGGGGTTGATCCCGATATGACTAGTATGGCGGAGTCTGGCATTTTAAAGATCTTAAAACATTTAGATATTTTTAACAGTATCCAAATTACTGAGAAACCACAGTTCGACATCATTGAGATATCCAATCCAAGTGCAACAATACATGCCCCCTCATTTGGTTTATTTGATAGGCTCACAAAAGCAGGAGATATAGTTTCAAAGGGCCAATCTGCAGGATGGTTTCATTATATATCAGAACCAGATCGAGCATCAATCGAACTTAAATTTAAGCATAGTGGCAAAATTCTAGCTCACTCAAACCGAGGTGTCGTTAAGAAGGGTGAAATGTTAGCTCTTGTTGCAAATAATTATAACGCAAAAGAGTAATTTTTTTTACACTAGTATTTCATAACGATTATCGAGCCATTGTCAGGTCCAAATAATCTGAAATCATATCACCAAAACTTTGATCAATACCAAATTGATAGCCGTCACCATGACGCATAATTAAAGCTTTTAAACCAAACACCTCACTAAAAGTGGCGCTATTGTTTGTGAAAGCATCAGCATTTAAATTTAAGGGAGATGCGACGGCCATAATATCATCTGCGTTAGCCCCATTAATCCTAAAAAACTTTAGTGTATCTGAAATAAGAACAATACTTATTGAAGCTGGGCAGAATTCTGGCTTTAACAATTCAAGCAATTTCTGCTCTTCATCTATAGGAGCTAATAATATCCAGTGATTTATTCCAAGATATAAAACCCTCAGGTTGCCATAAGTAACATATGAATTGGGTTCAACAGGAATTGACCCAATATGCTCTTTTAGATAAGAGCTAACATCTTCGACTGATCCTTTTAAATCAAACAAGGCATGAAGTAAATTTCGCTCAATTTTTACATCATATCCCATTTTAAGACCTCAATAATTTACCATCTGGATCATGAAATATTGGTTTAGTAATTTCTGCCCTGATAATTCTATCTTTCATTCTTATACAAGCTTCCTCTCCATGACGAGAATGTCCATCTTCTATTAAACCCAACCCAACCCACCTTTTATTTACGACGCTCCAGACACAGGCTGTTGTAAAACCTTCAGTGCCCACTTTTTTGCCCTTAGGTGTGATAGGTGCGCCTTCTGGAATGGCTTCATTTGGATTGTGTGGCAACAAACCAACCAATTCCCGTCTGCCTTTACTTTTCTCTCCTCGACGCAAATTAACTGACCGTTTGCCAATATAGTCAATTTTTTTCTTAGACATTAACCAACCCATGCCTAAATCGTAGGCATCTACTGTTCCATCCACTTCGTGGCCAAGTGATAAGAAACCTTTTTCCACCCTCAGCACATGACTAGCCTCAGAACCCACCGGTAATATTTTAAATTCATTTCCGACCTCAATAATCTTTTCCCATAACTTCAACATATTTCTCGGTGCTACATTTATCTCGAATGACAACTCACCCGTAAAGCTAACCCTAATTACTCTTGCTGGGATTTCAGCCACCATACCTTCTCTAAATGTCATAAATGGAAACGCTTCATTATCGATGTCAATATTTGTTGATAGTTTCTCTAATAATTGCCTCGCCAATGGCCCACAAATTGTAGCGTTATTCCACTGATTAGTAGTATTGGTAATTTTGACATCCCAATCGGGGCGATCAAACGTTAGAACTTTTTTCATATGTTGATTGATCGCATCAGAATGACCTGAGGAAGTAGATATGAACCATCGATTCTCATCAATCCGAAAAGCTACTCCATCATCAAAAATCAACCCATCATCACTTAACATTAAACCATATCTACCGGCTCCCGGTTTTAATGAAGACATTATATTGGTGTAAATTAAATCAAGAAAAACCCCGACATCTTTGCCTTTCAGCTCAAACTTTCCGAGTGGTGAGCCGTCATAAACACCCACGCCATATCTTACCGTTTCACATTCGCGGTTAACAGCTTCTTGGAATCCCTCTTCCTTCTTTGGGAAATAACCTGGTCGACGCCACCTCGCCCCAGCCTCGTACATAAACGCACCTTTTTCTAGGTTCCACTTCGTCACTGGAGTATGCCTAAAAGGTAAAACAACGCTTCCCTGCCTTACACCATTTATTGAACCAAATGATACTGGCGTAAATGGGGACCTGAATGTCGTCGTTCCTACGCTATCTAGTCCGACTCCCTGTTGCTCAGCAATAGCCCCAATTATATTTATATTGCCAGTCTTTCCTTGATCAAAACCCATCCCACCTGTTGTGTATCTCTTAACATGCTCAACATTGGAGTATCCTTCTAACAAAGCGAGCTGGATATCGTCATAAGTTACATCATTTTGGATATCGAAAAATGCTTTCTCCTTCTCATCTGATAAATCTGTGCTCCAGAGAGGTTCAATTGAATAGTGCTGTTCATCAACCTCGAAGTTATCTTCTCGAGATTCAGATTTAACCTCACCTGATAGTTTTGACATTAATTGATTAGTTTCTTTGAAAATTTCCGCCAATGCAAATGTACCGTTACATGCTCCAATATTTATTGAGTTTTGAATACTTTTATTAGGTACAAAGGCTGCTATTTTCTCGTTAAACTTTAAAGAACCTCTAGATTGAGAATGCAAGTGAACCGCCGGATTCCAGCCCCCTGAATGAGCCACTAAATCACACGAAATTGTTTCAAATTTTCCGGTATCAAGTGACTGAACATTAATTGATCGGACCTGTTTGTAACCGTTCACATTCTTTAAAATAGAATTAGCCATAACTTTTATCTTTTTAGCACGGCTTAAACATTGATCAGGGATTTTTTTTCGTGAATCTATGATTGCTAAAATGTTAATTCCAGCATTTTCTAAATCATCAATATAGCTATAAACACTATCATTGTTAGTAAAGAAAACCAAATTGTCACCCACTTTAACTGCATATCGGTTGACAAATGTTTGCACTGCTGAGGCTAACATAACACCGGGTCGATCGTTATTAGCAAAAACCAACGCACGTTCAATTGCACCTGTAGCAATCACTACTTTTTTGGCACGAACTCTCCAGCTTCTTTCTATAATTGATGAATTGTCTACTTCACGTTCATTAACGATAATTAAATTATGTTCTCTATACGCCCAGGCCGTACTATTTTGCATATGAGTGACATTATCCATTTTTGCTAGTTCACTTACCATATCATCTACCCAAGCAATGGCTGGCTGCTTATTTATGAATAATTTTGAGCTTAATAAATTACCTCCCGGTTCTGAATTTTGATCAACTAAAAAAACTTTTACGCCAGTTTTTGCGACCGTTAATGACGCTGCCAAACCCGCCGGACCAGAGCCAATAACTAGGACATCTGTGTGAGCATTACGAGACTCAAAATGCCCTTTTTTAGGAGGCACCTGAGGAGCATTAGCCAACCCAGCAGCTTTTCTGATCGAAGGTTCAAATAAATGCCAATTTGGCCACATAAACGTTTTATAATAAAATCCTGCTGGAACAAGTTTAGGAAAATATTGAATGATCGAGCCAAAATCAAAGTTAACACTGGGCCAACAATTAATAGACTTAGCCTTTAAACCATCCTTTAAGATAACTGTTGTGGCCAAGTTATTCCCAGACGCATTCTCATCCAGTAATTCCACCAAAGATGCAGGATCTTCTATTCCAGATCCAATAATACCCCTTGGTCTATGATATTTAAAACTTCGTGCAATCACTTTGACACCATTAGCAATTAAAGCTGATGCCAGTGTGTCACCCTCAAACCCATAATACTGCCGCCCATTGAATGAAAAGTTCAAGCGTTTAGAACGATCAACTCTTCCCCCAGATTCTAATCGTCTATGATTTTTCATCTGGGCTCTCCAAAATCTCATGGGTAACAGTATCGCGACAAATTACAAACCATTCACCACATCCACGCGCATGCCACCATTTTTCAAAAACAGGTCCGGTTGGATTTGGCACCAAAGTTAAAAAATCAACCCATTCTTGATCTGCAACAGCGTTTGGATCTGGCCTATCTACTCCTACTGGCCCCCCATAGACAAATTCAGTTTCATTACGTTCCTTACAAAATGGACAATTTATCAATAACATCTTTAAACCTTTTATCGGGCAGTCGTTGTACCAGTTTCTAAAATATAATCTAAATTTTTAAAGCGATTACACGTGAAGGCTTCCATTAAAGGATGAGGCATATTTTTAGCAACGTGATGAGCCATCGTTAACCCGCCGGCTGGAATAGCTTTATAACCGCCCCACCAACCAGCAGTGACATACAAACCAGGAACGCTAGTTTCATCCATTATTGGTGAAGCATCAGGAGTAATGTCTAAATGCCCCCCCCATTGCCTCAACAGTTTCAGTTTCTTAAAAGAAGGAAACAATTCTAACATTGCTCCAACTGTATCCTCAAAAACATGCTGTTTTATATCTCTTCGAAAGCTTTGAGCAGAATCAGGCGCTCCGCCAATAACCAATTCTCCTTTGTCAGATTGGCTAAAATAAAAGCCTAAGTCAGAGCAATTTACGATTACGTCGACAATCGGTTTTATTGGTTCTGAAACAAAAGCAGTTAAATTCATAGTTCTTAATGGCAATTTCAATCCAGCAGTTTCAGTAAGCGTAGTGGTATGCCCAGAAACAGCCACGACCACTTTTTTCGCCTTAACTACACCCTTGTTTGTTTCAACACCCTGAATATCTCCATTACTAGCTCTCAATAAAGCAGTAACACCCGTTTTTTGATGCATTTCAACGCCAAGAGAATCTGCCGCTCTCGCATACCCCCAAGCCACAGCATCATGTCGGTTTACACCAGCATCCTTGTGCACCATTCCGCCAATTATCGGCAATCTTGAGCCCGGGCCACCACCAGTTAACGCAGGAATTAATTGACGTACTTTTTCCACGGTAATCTGCTCGTAAGTCGAATTATAAATATCCATGGTCAATTGGCGACGTCTTAAATCTCGCATCTTAGGATAATTATGCACGACATCGACCATCGTCCGCTTTGAATGCATCATATTAAAATTTAATTCTTTGGTTAAGCCCTCATAAAGACTAACGGATTTAACATAGAAGGGAATTGATTGATCTCTAAGGTAATTAGAACGCACAGTTACGGTGTTGCGCGCTACATTACCACCACCTAGCCATCCGCGTTCCAAAACCGCTACATTTGTGATGCCAAATTCTTTTGCCAAATAATAAGCAGTCGCCAAACCATGTCCACCAGCACCAATAATAATAACATCATATTCCTCTTTTAATGGAGGACTACGCCATGCCGCTTGCCAGTTTTTATGGCTAGACAATGCATTTCTTGCTAAAGAAAAAAATGAATAATTCTGCATATATTTATATTTGTTCTAAATTTCCGCTCGTTAACACAATAATTTTGTGAATCATAACGTATATTAGTAACAATTTATTAATAATTAAAGGTAATAAAAAACGTCATTTCTGCACCAAATTTCGCCCAAAAAATGACTCCATCCATCCCAGAAGGGAATAATATCCAATTGCAAAATTTAAAATTGTGAATAATATGTTTAAATTATTTCATAAATTTGAAAGCATATGTCTGTAAGAAGTTTAATTAGGTGAAACTTATTTATTTTAAGGTAAAATTATGGAACGAAAATTAAGTACAATTTTTGCATTGGATGTAGTTGGCTTTAGCAAGCTAATGGCAATAGATGAAGACATAACTTTGGCTGTACTGAAACAGCGACGTGAAATAATTGATGCTATTATTATGGAACATAGCGGACGAATGTTTGGCTCCGCCGGTGATAGCGTAATAGCTGAGTTTGATAGTCCAGTGAAAGCAACTGAAGCATCTATCAAAATCCAAGACAAAATGCAGACTATTAATGATGCACTTCCTGACAATCAAAAAATGCAATTTAGAATTGGCCTAAATCTAGGAGATGTTATGATATCTGGTGACAATCTTTATGGAGATGCCATCAATGTTGCGGCAAGATTGGAAGCTCAGGCAGAACCAGAAGGAATCTGTATATCTAAAACTGTGCTAGATATGGTCAGTCAAAAAATAAAAGCTTCTTTTGAATCTGTTGGTAAGCTGGAGTTAAAAAACATCCAAAACCCTGTTGAGGCCTATTTTATAGTCCAGTTTAAAGGCGCAGGGCGTTACCATCAACCTACTGAAGCACCTCAAATTGAAATTGAAAAAGCGGAAGCGGGTTCTTTAGCAGTGATGATGTTTAAGAGCTTAAGTAATGATGAGGAACAAGCATATTTTTGTGAAGGTTTTTCAGAGGATTTAATTTCTTCTTTATCACAATTCCGAAAGCTACTCGTCGTGTCTGGGAGCGCTAGTTTTGCGTATCGGGATAAAAACAAAAAACCTAAAGAAATTGGGAAAGAATTAGGTGTCAGATATATTCTTGAAGGAAGCGTTAGAAAGCTTGGGCCTAAAATGAGAATAAGTGCTAGCTTAATTTCAGCAGAAAAAGAAAGTACAGTCTGGTCTAGCAATTATGATACAACAATTGAAGAAATATTTGATATACAAGACGAACTAATTTCCACCATTATTTCGACTATCGTAGGCCGAGTTGAGGCAGATCATATTCAACAACTATCTAATTCAAGACCTGAAAATTTAGCTGCGTATGATCTTGTATTGCAAGGATTAGATCATCATAGAAAATCTGGAGCAACAAAAGAAAATGCTGAGAAGGCCTATAGTTTCTTTAAAAAAGCGACTGAATTAGACCCAAATTACGCAAGAGCTCACGCATGGAAAGCATGCTCTTTAGCCAATTACCAATCTTGGGATAAGGAAGGGGCCGGAGCAAATTGGATGGATGAATGTTCTGAATCGGTTACGCGCGCACTTGAGATAGATCCAGAAGAAGCCGAGGCCCATCGAATAATGGGATCAATTAAAATGATTGAAGGGGATTTCCAATCAGGCAGATATCACCACGAGAAAGCTAAAGATCTTTGCCCAAGTGATGCTTACATAGCGGCAAAATATGCAACAGCTTTGATCTATATGGGTGAGCCAGAGAAGGCCTTAGATGAAATTAAGCGCGCAATGCGATTGGATCCGTTCTGCCCTGACATATTATTTGAAGATGAAGGTATAATTAATTTCTGCCTAGATGATTTTGAAAACGCGATTAACAGTTTCAAAAAATTGAAAGTTCCAACAAAAAATAGCCTTTTTTACTCAGCTGCTTCTTACGCAAAGTTAAATCAAACTGTTGAAGCAAAGCAAACTCTGGAAAGAGCAACTGGTCTCACAGGCGAAACAATTCAGCAATTTTTAAAGGGTCAGAACTATGAAAAGCCTGAACCTGCGGAAAAGTTACATAGTGCATTAAATGCAATTTGAATTTTATTTTTAAACGATTAGTTAAAGTGATTTCAAATGAAATTAGAAGAATTTATTAAGCGTGAAAGTGTTCTCGATCTCAGCTTTTTTAATTTTGCGAATGCAATAACAGCAGCATATTTCGCTTCAAATGAATTAGAGGTCTTGAGAGTTAATAATAACTTTAAGAAGTTCTTTCCTGTTCTTGAAAATGTGACAAATGTTTTATTCACAAGTGTATTAGAGCAATTGGGTGTAGAAAGTCACCTTATTGACGAATTTGAAAATGGTTTAAAAAAGGATGGAAGGGTACTTATTCCTAGAATTGAACTAAATATCGAAGGGGAAGAAAAAGTTTATTCACTTTTGTCAGCAGTAACGACAAACCAGGACTTTTCATTTCTAAATGGAATTCAAGGCCAATTTGTTGACCGAACAATCGAACACAAATTAAGGGCTGAGAAAGAAGACCTTCTGGATCAAAAGCTTCGTGATCAGGCAATTATTGAAGAAAAAAGCATGCATCTTGAAAATATCGCTAATCGACTTGCGAAGTACCTATCACCACAAGTTTATAAAAGTATATTTAAAGAGGAAGAAGCAAGCACCACCCATAAGAGAAAAAACCTGACTGTGTTTTTCTCTGATATAGTAAATTTTACAGATCTTAGCGACACCCTAGAGCCTGAAAAGCTTGCTCAAATAATTAACAATTATTTATCTGAAATGACCACAATTGCTTTGGAATGCGGAGGAACAATTGATAAATTTATAGGTGATGCTGTGATGGTTTTCTTTGGCGACCCGGAGTCACTTGGAGAAGAGGAAGATGCGTTAAACTGTATTGAAATGGCGCTTAGAATGAAAGCGCGTGTTGAAGAACTACGTGAGTATTGGGAAAGGAATGGGGTTAAAGGGGGATTGGATATTCGTGTGGGAATTGCAACAGGGCATTGTACCGTTGGAAATTTTGGGTCAAATCAACGAATGGACTACACGGCACTCGGAGGTCCCGTTAATATATCAGCAAGATTAGAAAGTAAGGCTCCAAAGAATGAAATCTTGATATCCGACGCAACCCATAACCTCATAAAAGGAAAAGTCGAAACTAATTACTTTGATGAAATCAAATTAAAAGGGTTTGCTCGGCCAATCGGTATTCATTTAGTAAAAGATTTTAAATCTGATAATCACAAAAATGAGCGTAAGACTTATTCACACCGTGGAAAGCATATCGACATTGATGTGTTTGATGTTTCTGATATACGGTCAGCCATCGAAGAGTTAAAAGCTGTGAGCACAAAATTTGAAGACTTAATTCAAACAAATACAAAAAACGTCGATAAAAATAAGAAAAATTAAAATTACATCTTATTTTTTTAAAAACCTAAAAGGCTAGAAATGAAAAACAAATATTCAACCAAATTTCTGGATTTGGCTTTTACAGATGGCACCCCAAAAAAGGCTTTCTACACAGCTTGCGTAGTCGGAACTATTCTTACTACGATAAACCATGGTGATAATATCTTGGCCGGTGAGTTTCCACCTATTTTAAAGGTATGCCTTACCTATTGTGTCCCCTTTTGCGTAACAACTTGGGGATCTTACTTAGGTAAACGGGACAAAGTCTTACAACAGAAAAAAGTTGATTCCCTTTAAAGGGAGACAAACTCAAACAAAATAACAAATTATCTGCCACTGTCCCATTAACTTAAGAAATTCATTATTACTTTTTTCAAATCTGCTGCAATATTCTTTACTTTTTTGATTTCGTCCTCACTTGAAGTCTTTAAATGTTCTAAATCAACTTTTCTTTTTGCCAATATAGCAGAAACAGTATCAAAAAAGTGCGAATTGTTTGTAAATATTTTCTTAATTACATCTTTTTCTACATTTATAACAACCGTTGGGCTCTCTGTAATTATATGCGCTGTTCTGGGCTCACCGGTCATCAAAGACATTTCTCCAAAAAAGTCACCAACTCCAAGTCTAGAAACGGTTTTGCGGTCCCCGTTTTTTAAATCTAGCTGAACACTAACTACTCCATCCGCAATCACGTAAAGGCTATCTCCTGGATCATTTTGCTTTATAATGGATTCTCCTTGATTAAAATGTAACCTCTTACAACTTTCGGCAAGTAATTCTAACTCTTCACCATTCATTGACATAAAAATTGGTACTTTTTTTAATAAAACTTTGTTCTTAATTGCCTCATTATAGGGATTAAACTCAGCTGAAAATTGATCTTCAAAATCATCTGAAATGCGAGATGTTTCTAAAGCATCCAAACCTACGTCATCGTCCATTTGACTATACAACTTGCCAACTGTCATTCTAATTCCAGCATGTTGAAGTGTTTTGTGTATTTCAAGCATAACGGCATCTTGTTGCGATGTTTTTAAAAAAACATCTACACAATCAAAACCGATTGAAAATTTTAATCCATATTCATCAGCATCTGAAAATTTAACCCACTGAAAATCAAGCTGGTCACGTCCATCAACCGGCTTCACTTTTTTTAAGGCATTTTTCAAGAGTTGGCTTAGATGACCCGGATCATGTTTAGGACTGAAGGACAAAGAATTAAAAATTCTAAACCCTACACTTAATTTTTTAGCGTCAGTTCTCGTCCAGTTTGTAATAACTGAATTAGCAACAATTTCATTTGGAATTGTAACTTCAGTATTTTCAAAGGTCCTAATCCTAGTTGACCTCCATGTGACATCCAGAACTAAGCCTTTTATATCATTTATTGATACATATTCTTCGGGACTAAACGGTCTTTCTATATTAACAAAAACTCCAGATAATATGTTACTTAGATTGGCTTGGATTGCTAGACCAATTATTGCAGCAAGAATACCAGACGTTGCTAAGATGCTCGTTAGTTCGAACTCAAAAATATTTGATAAAACAAGCAAAGTGGGCGTAACAAACAATAATACTTCAACAAGCAATGAGATTATTTCAGGGATTTTTGCATTAGAATTGACACGCTCAGGTGTTAAGAATTCATACTTATATGCCATCATCAAATGAATTGATGGTATATAATAATACGACAACATAATGATTTTACTAATTAAAATAGTATTTTCATTAAAATAAATATAAACAAATGCACCAGAAGAGAGAACATCAGAGACAAAGTTTAAAGTGTAGTATGAACCAATCGGTAAAATAACCAGAAGATTAATAAATTGATGTAGTCTCGTTCTTTGTTTCAATTTAACCACTATTGGCAATGCAAAAAAAGAAAATGCTATTTGCAGCACTGGCCAAAATACTGAATCGCGCGTAATTGAAAGCTCAATAATTGCGATTAAAAGACCAACACTTAGAATTAAGATTAGATAAATTTTTGACAGTATATAAAATATATTTATTTTCATCTCTCCTGAACCCTAATATTTAAAAACTCAATTATTTTTCTAGTTTTACATCACTAATGCAACTTAAACCAATGCTTAATGTAGAATCTGCTAGACAATCAAACATTTACAATTAGACTCTATGTTTTAAACGATACATTAATAATTTAAAAGAGACTACAATGAGAGACTTTTTAGAGAATGGCATAGAGAAATCAATTTTTGCGAGTAGATGGCTTTTAGCGCCCGTATATTTGGTGTTATGTATTTCCTTAGCATTTGTTGCATTAAAGGTTCTTCAAGAATTCCTACATATCCTTCCATCTGCGTGGGAAAAAGATAACAAAGATATGATGATGTTCTTGCTGCACATTGTTGATTTTGCATTGGTTGGCAACCTAATATTAATGATTATCTTTGCTGGATATGAAAATTTTGTGTCTAAAATTACAGTTGCTCGGAACAGTGAAGATAAACCTGGATGGATGGGTAAAGTTGATTTTAGTGAACTAAAATTAAAGTTGATCGCGTCTATCGTGGCCATATCAGGAATTAACCTTCTAGAAACCTTCATGGATCTTTCTCACAAAAGCGATAGAGAGATACAATGGATGATTATAATCCATCTCGTTTTCATCGCATCGGGTGTGTTTTTAGCAATAATGGATTATGTAGCATCAAAAACTCACAGTCATTAAAGTAATAACTGAAAATTATGATAAGAATCATTAGCTTAATTGTAATAGTTGTCTTGGTGATTTCAGGGGGTTTTTGGGTATTTAACAAAGTATTTGAAAATTTGCCCTCAAAATCACTAATACTAATATTAATTACAGGAGTGATACTCGGCGTAGCAGGCACATATGTTTTTTTTATATACTTTTAATGATTACTATTTGTTTTTTCAAAATATGTTATTATCGTTTTAGACACGAAACAAATTTAAACACCTTGGATAAGAACTTCTCATGGCAAATATTGCTGACCTAGACGCCCTAAAACTTTCAAAAGCCATACATGATCGAAGTCTAAGCTGCCGTGAAGTTATGCAAGCATACCTAGATCAAATTGAAAAATACAACCCCAAAATAAATGCAATTATATCAATGAGATCTTACGATGATTTAATCTCACAAGCACAATCTTATGATAATATAAAGCCAAAAGGTTGGCTTCATGGAATTCCAATAGCAATAAAGGATTTATCAGAGAGCAAAAATCTAATAACGACATGGGGATCGTCAATATTCAAAAACCATATTTCAACAATAGACAGTCTTGTTTCTGAAAGAATTAAAGGAGCAGGAGCAATCATTATAGGAAAAACAAATACCCCAGAATTTGGCCTAGGATCACATACCTACAATCCAGTAAATGGAATAACGCGAAATCCATACAATTTGGACAAAACAGCTGGTGGTTCAAGTGGAGGAACTGCAGCAGCATTAGCCGCCAACTTACTACCGGTCGCAGATGGTTCCGATATGATGGGGTCTCTTAGAAATCCAGCCGCATTCAATAATGTCTATGGCTTTAGGCCAACTTGGGGGCTTGTCCCAAATGACGCCGAGGGTGACACCTTTATGCAAACATTAGCTACTAGTGGCCCAATGGGAAGAAACCCAATGGATATGGCTCACTTACTCGAAACCATGGTTGGCCCTAATCCATTATTGCCAGTAAATCAAACACCTGACGAAAGCTATACTTCAGACTTAGATAAAACTGTCTCAAAAAAACGCATTGGATGGATTGGTGATTGGAACGGATATTATCAGTATGAAACTGGAATAACAGACTTATGCAAAAATGCGCTTACACAATATTCTGAAATGGGAGTTGAAGTTGAAAAATTTTCACCAGATTTCGACCCTAAATTACTCTGGAATTCTTGGCTAACCCTACGAAGCTGGAGCGTCTCAAATGGTATGAGAAATCTTTATAATGACAAAATTAAAAGAAGTTTATTAAAACCGGAAATTATTTATGAAATTGAGAGTGGATTAGCCCTTTCAGCCACTCAAATTTATGAAGCGAGTGTCATTCGTTCTAATTGGTTCCAATATTTAACTAAAGTATTTAATAAATTTGATGCTTTGGCATTACCTTCAGCACAAGTTTTTCCATTTAACGTTGAAACAAATTGGCCAAATCAAATAAATAATGTTGAAATGTTAACTTATCATCAGTGGATGGAGGTTGTAATACCTGTTTCATTGGTTGGCCTACCTGCGATTAATATACCTTGCGGGTTTAGTGAGCAGAATCTCCCAATGGGTTTGCAGCTTTTCGGCGCTCAAGGAAATGATAAATTAATGCTTCAGTTTGCGCAAAATTATCACTTGGTTACAGATTGGCCCAATCAAAAAAAACCAGTTCTTTGATATTCTTTTCATATTCTACAATATGATATATGAACAAAATATCAATTATTAAAAAGAATAATTATGACACAGTCAAAGCCAATATATTTCGAGACCCTGGATAAAAATGCATATTTCTTAACTGATAAAATAACTATCAGTGCGGCAGAAATTAGGAAATTTGCAACTCAATTTGACCCACAGCCCTATCATACTGACAGAATAGCCGCTGAAACTTCGATCTTTGGGGGCCTTTGCGCCAGTGGATGGCATGTGTGCGCTATTATGATGAAACTATTGAGTGATACCCTCGCATCTAAAAATATAAAATTAATTGGGAGTGACCATGTTCCCTTCTTAAGATGGCATAAACCAGCTTTCGAGGGTCACGAGTTATATGCAGAACTCAATTTTGACGGTGAGGATAAAAACGAAACTAACAAAAATTTTGGCACAATTTTATGTAATGTGAAATTATTAAATCAAGAAAATACTCTAATTATGGAATTACAAACAAAATTAATGATAGAAAAAAGGAGTAAACATTGACTACTACTTCTTTTTTACGGTCGAGATGGTTTGAAGATATCCCTGTTGGAGAATTTCATGTTTTTGGAAGTTACACTTTAAGTGAGCAAGAAATGGTTGATTTTGGCACATCTTACGCACCACAAATATATCATACTAACCCAGATGCGGCCCTAAACACACGATACAAAGGGTTGATTGCCTCCAATTGGCATTTATGTTCGATCTGGATGCGCTTGATGGTGGACTATATGGAAGGGTATTCTCTAGGCGTGGTTGATGGCCGCAGAAATGGTGCGGGATTAGGCTTTCAGGATCTAAAAATATTAAAACCAGTTAGACCCGGACATACTTTAACTTTCTCACATGAAATTATTGAAAAATCAGAAAAAATTCTAAAAAAGAAGTGGGGAATAATCAAAAGTAGGAATGAAGCCTTCAATCATAAAGGTGAATTAGTCATGACATTTGTTATTGATATTCTTGCGGAACGGAACCCTGAAAATTTTACATAGAAAATTCAAGTAGATAAAGGATTATATGAATGCCTCAGATAAACTGTCAATTGCTCACTGGTTATGACAAGAAAACCAAAAAATTATTGGCAGAGAGGATTACTGATGCAACTTGCTCAGCAATTGGCACCAATCCTGCTTTAATAACTGTGGCAATATCAGAGATATTACCAGAAAACTATATGAGAGATCGTTCCCAAAAGCAGCCATCAAAATCACCACCACTAGCAGATAAAATCATTTCAAAATATTTAAAGGCGATGGAAGAGCGAGATATACAACTAGCCAAATCTTTTTTAAATTCTGAATTTTTGATTAAATGCCCAGGAGGTCTAATTTTTTACTCTCTAGAGGATTTTATAGAATGGGCAAAAACAAGATATAAGTCTATCATGAAAGATATAGAAACGATTGATCTTTCTTTCAACGGCGCCGAGACCTTTGTCTATTGCCATGGCACTCTAAAAGGAGAATGGCTGGATGGAAGTAGTTTTGTTAATGTAAGATTTATCGATAAATTTCATATAAGAGAGTCAAGAATAGTTCAGCAAGAAATCTGGAATGACTTAAATGTAGAAAAAAATCTAAAATGACCGATAGTACTACAATGAAATCACTAGTTTTAACATATTTTGAGGGGGTAGATACTAAGGATTTCCAAAAAATTAAGGAAACACTAGATAAAGACTGTCGTATAACAGTAGAAACACATGGAATTGAATTAATAGGCTATTCAGAGATCCAAGCAATGTTTTCAAATCTTTGGGGTGATCACCTTAGCGTACTACACAAAGACTTTAAGTTCTTAGAAGACCGCAAGCTTAACAAAATTGCCACTCAATTTAGCGTAGTGAATACTTTGAATAATGGTGAAATAGTTAAAAAGTCTAATTGTAACTTTTTTCGTGTAAAAGAAAATAGGTTCAAAGAGATTAATATTTATATGGCAGGTAAAAATACATTATTTACATAAAATCAGCTATTTATCTTAAAAATATAAACCTAAAATTGAATTTATAATCGTCCTTAACTACTCCTTTTCTTGCTTATACAGTTCTTATTCGTCATTGTTGGTGTCGTATTTAGGAAATCTATATTCGTCATAAATTTGTCGTGTGTTGAATAGTATTTAAAAAAAATAGTCAGATATTATCTCGTATTAAAATAAATGTAGGCAATAGAAATGTCAGCTGATCAAAAAGGCATATTCTTAATAGTTTTTGGTATGTTAGTTTTTAGCGTTCAAGACGCATTAATTAAAGATCTATCCAAAACAGCGTCTTTATTGCAGATATTCGTAATAAGAGGTTTTATTGGACTTATTTTTCTTTCTATTTTCCTCAAACTATCAAAGCGCCGATTTAGTATAAAATCAAAACACCCATTAATTGCAGTAATTCGTGGGCTTCTGTTTCCAATTTCTTTCTTAAGTTTCTACCTAGCACTTGCTTCAATACCAATCGCAGAAGCAAGTGCATTGTTTTTTGTAAGCCCTCTATTTATGACTATTTTGTCACGACTTATTTTAAAAAACAAAGTTGGCATTCATCGACTTTTTGCCATAATTGTCGGATTCATTGGAATTTTACTCATTATAAAACCTGAATTTAACAACTTTAATTGGATTATGATTTTACCAATTTTTTGTGCTTTTTGCTACTCTCTCTCTATGATATTAACTGTGTTAACCAAAGAATCTGATAGTGCCTATCAACAAACAACACATGTATACATAGGTTCTATCGCAGTAGGTTTAGCGGTCTATTTCTTTTTTGGACATTACCATGACGGATATGCCAATAATCCCAGTATAAATTATCTCCTACGAGAATGGGATTTTAGCAATGAGACGATAGTAAGCAAAATGCTAATCATCTCAATTTTTGGTACATTTGGTATTTTATGCCTTATGAATGCCTACCGTATTGGAGAACCTTCTGTAATTTCTCCTTTTGAATATACCATGATTATAAATGCCTTGGTAATTGGTTATTTTATTTTTGGCGAAAAATTAGATTATTATTCATTTGTGGGGATAATATTAATTACACTCAGTGGGTTTTATATCTTTATAAGAGAAAGATCCCGAAAAAACCAAATTGTAACTGAAACTAGTTTACGAAAATAAAAATAAGGTAGGAGTTGTTTATAAAAATGGGATCAAACTGATAATGATACGCCATCATGACCAGGATCAGCCCCCCCGTCCATTACACCGTCCTTAATTCTAATTCCGTGAACAGCAGCAATACCAAACGTCAGTGCGCTCCGCTGCACATCGTACTTTAATTCCTTCAGACCCTCCGTGACATAAGAAGGTATCCTATTTGTTACATCGATAATATTACTAGTAGATGAAAATCGAGGTGCTGAAACCGCTTCAAGCATATTCATTTTAAATTCAATGACATTCAGAACTGTTTGCAAAATTCCCATGGCTATTTGCGTGCCGCCAGGAGCTCCCAAAATCATATAAGGAGCACTATCTTTGGTAACAATAGTTGGAGCAAGAGAGCTAAATCTGCTCTTACCAGGTTCAATCGAGCCCGCCCTCCCAGGCCTAGGATCAAAGACGGCCATGCAGCCATTATACATAAAACCCAGTCCATCGGTAATTACACCTGAAGGCATGCCAAGCGAATGAGTCATTGTGACACAATTTCCATGTTTATCAACAACAGAAACATGAGTCGTATCTTTAGATTCAGATTCCCCAATTCTATCAATATTTATTTTCTGACCAGACAAAATATGCTTACTAGATCGCATCGCATGTTTTTTTGAAAGGAGACGCTTTATAGGGACTTTAACAAAATCTGGATCCCCAACAAAAGACTCCTTATCAACTGTTGCCTGTTTCATGGCCTCACAAACAATTCTAATATATTCTATAGAATTATGTCCTAGTTCTGGTAAATCGAAATTCTCGAGAATATTTAACATCTCAAGTATCATTATTCCTCCCCCTGGAGGTTGATTAGTAGATATACTAAAGTCTCGATAAGTTCCTAATAATGGCTTGGTCCACTTAGTCGAATAAGTCGACAAATCTTCATACGAGAGTAAACCGCCATTTATTTTCATATCCTCAGAGATTTTCTCAGCTATTTCACCCTTATAAAAAATTTCCGGCCCATGCTTAGCTACTTTCCGAAGAGTTTCTGCCATTCCAGAAATTTTTACTTTATCACCAATTTTTTTTAGATTACCGCTTGAGTCAAAATAAGATTCAGCTCCCGTTTTAGAGTATCTTAACCTCTCATCAACCCCTACCCGACCATAATTTGCGCCATAATTCCACCAAAAAGCCACATGAGGACGAACGATGAAACCTTGCTCAGCCTGCTTAATAGCAGGCGCAACTACATCAGCCCAATCCCAGGTCCCAAAATTTTCTAACGCCTCATAATATGCCTTTAAACTTCCAGGCGTGGTTACGGATTGATAGCCAAGATCGTTAATATTATCTCTTAAAACATAGCCAAATCCATCCCTGGTCTCAGAAATAATAAGATCTTCCCACATATTTGAAGAGGCTGCCAATGGCGTTTTACCATGAAAGTCAATGCAAGTATGAATGTCTTGATCTGGTAATAGTAATTGACAATTTCCAAACCCCGCAATCCCGCACATCTGCGGATCAACTACGCCCTGAACCAAAGCAGCGGTAACTGCAGCATCTACCGCATTTCCACCTGCCATCAAAACTCTTGCGCCAGCCTCAGCAGCCTCAGGTTGAGCAGCTACAATCATAGATTTCGAATACATTAATACCCCGTAGTTAACTAATTATTTAGCCTAGTCATTTAAAAACAAATTTCAAATAAGATTTTTGCAGACGAGAAAATGATCTGTATGGGTATTAGCGACCAATTAAACCTAAGTTTCTAATAAGATAGAATTCCCATTACCTTAATTGCAGCAGCAAAAAAAGATCAGTCATATAATTATAGTTAATTACGGTTTGCAAGTTACCCCGTATACGGTCGCATAGTTTGCCGCTACTTTTGAATAAATAATTGCTTTTTCTTCATCTTCAGATTTCCAAGCCTTATCAGCTATAGCAAGAAATATACCGATTGAATCATAGATCTGTTTACAAACCTCTTTTGGATATGGATCATTTGCAAAGCCCATATTAGGTACCATCAATGCCATAACAAGCATTAAAATTGGTTTTCTCATATTAGCTCTCCAATTTCTCATATAGTACTCTAAGTTGGTGACCCCTGCAGGGTTCGAACCTGCAACCCCCAGATTCGAAGTCTGGTACTCTATCCAGTTGAGCTAAGGGGCCAATAACAAGAAATTTACAAAAATTCGCTTAACATTATTAATCACGATTGCCAATAACTGGTTTTTAATAGACCATATTTGAAATTATAACACATTAATTGCTACTAACATTTTTTAAGGAAAGTAAAATGAGTGAAAAACCTGATTTGAGCGCCTTGTTTGGCGCAACTGATACGTCAACATTTCTGGGCTTAAAGAAATGTAGCGATATTCAAAAATTAGTTACTTCAATCGCATTGATAGGCATTCCATGTGCGACCCCATATCGGACAGTTGGTCCTTATTGTAAGAATGCTCCTAATGCCCTTAGGCAATCAATTAGCTCTTTGAGCGCCAATATTGATCGTCATAACTTCGATATTAATGGCCCAATATTTCTTCCAAATCATCCGTTAGCGGTAGACTGCGGAGATCTTCCATACCATGACACAAATTACGAGAAAAACAGAGTAGAAATTGAAAATACGATTAAAGAAATAGTCGAAAAGCACTCTATTCCTTTTGTTATCGGTGGAGATGATTCTATACCGATCCCTGTTTTTAAAGGATTTAGTGGAAAAGAAAAATACACCATACTTCAAATCGATGCGCATATTGATTGGAGGGAATCTCATATGGATGAAACTATGGGTCTATCGTCCACGATGAGGCGCGCATCTGAAATGGAGCATATTGAAAGAATTATTCAAGTAGGATCAAGAGGACTAGGGTCAGCACACACCAGTGACTTTAAAGATGCGAAAGATTGGGGTGTGGATTTTTTTTCGGCTTATGATGTTCACTCAAATGGAT
>JAQWNW010000018.1 GCA_029246285.1 Paracoccaceae bacterium
GATGCAGCTAATTATCTAGGCATAGATCATGGCTTTGAAGGGTTCAAAAATTTTATTTTTGAATTGTGTCAGAACTTAGATATACCAAAAAATCTTAGTGAACTTGGGGTAGAGGATCCAGATATTAATCTGATAACGGACATAGCAATGCGCGATCCATCTGTTTCTGGCAATCCGCGAGTAATGACAAGAGAAAATACAAAGAAATTAATTGAAACTTTATTTTAAAGTAAAAAGAGCCAACTAATATTTGAGCCGGCTCTTTTTGAATTATACATTATTTTTTGACATTCTTATAAGCATCTAGCTCGTGCTTACTTCCAGCACTTAAAGCCCAGATGCATACAGCCACTGAAATCAAGGTCCAAACAACCTCCATAATTCCATTAGCACCCATATACATAGGACCTGTTGCTTGTGCCCAGTCAGTAAATTGAGAACCCATTGTTGTTCCTCCTATTGTTTAATTGGTGTTGACGATTGACCTATGCCCTCAGGATATGCTTGAGATGGTACCTTGGTCATGTCTAATCCTGCTTCTTCTGCTTCTGGTGAAACACGTAATAGACCTAAAGCAGATAGAATTTTAGAGACGATCCACCCTGGTACAAAGCCCACTAAGAAGAATACGACGGCGCCAATTATTTGACCATAAAGGGTAATTTTAGGTGCCGCACCTTCATCAACAAAGGCATCTAATGCTGGATAACCAGACGCCCAAACGCCTAACATTATTAATCCGTAAAGACCTATCGTCCCATGAACGGTCACAGCACCAACAGCATCATCTATGCCTCGGTTTTCTAACCAAGTTGCACATGGTTTTAAAATGCAACCTGCGCCAAACGCTATGATAAAGGCTAATGGAGGCCAATAAAGATCCAGTCCAGATGCAACGGCAATAATGCCCGCAAGAGCACCAGACATCATCCAAAAAGGATCTTTAGTAATCGCCCAAGCGCCAATTATTCCACCGGAAATTCCCATCAAAATATTAAAAGATAATGCTGATAATGTTATTGGCGTACCATAAATTGTCGCCATTTTATCATCGTACCAGCTCCAAGCTTCTCCAGGAAGAATGACACAGGCCATCAAGAAACCCCAAAAACCAACTATAATTAACATTAAGCCAGTTACTGTGAAAGGTAGATTGTGAGGCGCTATATGATTGGCTGAACCATCCTCATTGAACTTGCCAATTCGTGGACCAAGGTTCATTAAAACACCGAGAGCAAAGAATCCTGCTACTGCGTGAACTAATCCAGCAGCACCAAAATCATGTAGCCCAAATCGTGTTACGAGCCAACCATCTGCATGCCAACCCCATGCTGCGGCAAGAATCCATGCAAAAGAGCCAAGCACTATTGCTAATATTACAAATCCAACGACTTGAATTCGTTCTATTACCGCCCCAGACATAATTGATGCTGTGGTAGCGGCGAATAATGTGAAGGCACCCCAGAAGACGCCAGAAGCGTTATCCGCGATATGTGGCCCCATATATTCTACCCAAGGTAACGCTATTGAATTTGCATAAGCTAAACCCGAGGTTTCCATGTAACCTGTGCTTAATGTTAAGCCAGTCGGAAATGCCCAGTAAACCCACCAACCAAAATAATAAAATGTGGGTACCATGAATGCAAAAGCAAGCAAATTCTTGACACCTGATGCTAATGCATTTTTAAGTCGGCTTGCCCCCATTTCGTAAGCTAAGAAGCCAGCATGAATAATTATCATGAGTGGTATTGATAAATAATAATAGGTTTCTGCAAACATAGTATTGGTTGTATTTGCTTTGGCTTCGAGTGCAGCAATCTGTGCGACCAAAGCAGCCAATTGTTCTTCCATATCTCCCTCCCTAATTTATATTATAAAAATTAATAAAATATTCTAATATTATAATGTATCTATACATCAAACCAGTTATAATCCAAAATGTTTTTTTTTAGACCAAAAATAGTCCAAAAAATAATTTTTGTGGCTTATTCGATCTTTCATGCAAAGAGATCTTAGTATTAAAGTTAATTGAATTTACTGACTGGATTTTATGACAGATACTTCTGATATTTTAGTTGTTGGGGCAGGTATTGTTGGAGTTTCAACTGCAATCTGGTTACAAAGATCAGGAGCAGCGGTAACATTAATAGATCGTGATGAGCCAGGATCTGCAACCTCATATGGCAATGCGGGAATACTCGCTACCGCTTCGATTATTCCTGTACCCACTCCTGGAATTCTTTTAAAGGTACCGGGAATGCTTTTTAACAATAAAAAGCCATTATTTTTGAGATTGTCTCAAGTTCCCCGGTTACTACCATTTTTTTATAAATATTTACGAAATTCAAATAAATATTCGGTTTCAAAAATATCAAATGCTTTGAGTTATATTTTACATGATAGCGTAGAACAACATTTTGAAATCGCTAAAGGAACCAAAGCAGAAAAATACATAACGACTGATGATTTGATTGTTGGTTACGCTGATAAAAAAGCATATGAGAGCGATAAATATTCTTGGGATCTGAAAGAAAAGCACGGACATAAATTTTCTATTTTAGACCAAAGGCATTTAGCAAAATATGATAAAAATTTAGAAAATAAATTTGGTTTTGCCGTTCAATGTATGAACCATGGATCTATAATAGATCCAGGAGCTTATATTGGAGAATTGTTTAAGAGTTTCTTAAATAATGGAGGAAAGTTCCTCAAATCTGATGTAAAAGATTTTTTATTTGATGGTTCTAATAATCTAATAGGCCTAGTAACTAATAGTGGTGACATAACATGTAATAAAGCAGTTTTGACAACGGGTGCATGGTCAGCAGGCTTGGCAAAAATCCTTGGAGCAAGGATCCCCTTAGTTTCTGAACGGGGATACCATGTTGAATATCATTCACCAAATATTAAGTTGAAAGCGCCAGTAATGATATCTGACTCAAAATTTATAATACATTCAATGCAAGGGCGTTTGCGTTGCGCCGGATTGGTAGAGTTTGGAGGGTTGTCTGATGTGACAAGTTACAAACCATTTGAACTGATAGAGAATAAAATAAAAACTTTGTTTCCAGAGCTAAAATATAAAAGAAAGACACGTTGGATGGGTCATAGGCCCTCTACTACGGATAGTTTGCCAGTGATCAGTGTTTCCCCGAAATATAAGAACGTTTGGCTCGGCTATGGGCATCAGCATATTGGGCTATCAGCTGGTCCAAAAACAGGTAAGCTTCTTTCTGAAATTATTCTATCAAAAAATACCAATCACGATTTATCGATTTTTTCTGCTAATAGAGATGGGTTAATTGATTGATGGAATATACCTTAGTTATAATTACTCTAGGTAGCCTTCTGGCCGCTTTTGTTAATGCCGCTTTTGCAACTGGAGGAGTATATCTCCTACTTGCTGCAGGCTCTATTGTTTTTCCAATGACTATCGTTATCCCATTAATGCCGCTTTTGGCTTTTTCTTCTTTGGTTGGTAGGTTGCTCTTATTTTGGAAGGATATTGCTTGGCGAATAGTATTAGCGGTATTTATTGGTTCAATTTTTGGAGTATATTTTGGAGTAAATGTTTTTGTTGCTCTTCCAGAGGCATTTTTATCTATTGGCATTGGGATTTTACTGATTATTTTAATTTGGTTTGGAAATTTTAAGCTGCCGGTTAATGCTTCAAAGATTTTTATAATTGTAGGTGCAGTACATTCTTTTATAGCAACTGTTTTTGGTGTTGGGGCATTTCTACAGCCTGCTATTTTGAGGACAGAGCTTATCAAGATGCAGATAACTGGTACGTTAGCTGCGTGTATGCTGTCGATGGATATTTTTAAGGTATTTTGGTTTTCAAATATTGGATTTGATTATTTAACTTATCTTCCTCATATTCTTGGTGCTACTGTAGCGGGTTTAGTAGGTACCTGGCTAGGTAAGCGGACAACTAGCATGGTTTCTGAACAGACCTTTAGACGGGTTTTTAAGTTTATAGTTACCCTGATTGCATTAAGACTTTTATTTAAGGGGTTTAATATTTTAATTTTCTAGGCCACAGAAATTATAAATTTAAAGGTAAGCCAATATATTGCACTGCCAACGACCGTTGTAATTCTTCTGATCTTAGGAGTAAGTCATAATCAGACTGTCTAATTTGCTGATCGAATGGATCTTCACCAGGAAAAGTGTGAAGCATTTTTGTTAGACGCCAACTTAAATTTATGGCACCCCAAATTCTTGCCAGAGCAGTTTTAGAGTAATTTTCTAAATGTGAGAAATTGTTATTTTTGTAAACTTCGATTAATGCTCTACTAAGGAAATAAATATCCGAAACTGCCAAGTTTAATCCCTTGGCGCCAGTTGGTGGAACGACGTGAGCACTATCTCCAGCCAAAAATAGTCTTTTGTACTGCATAGGTTCAGAAACAAAACTTCTCAAAGGAGCAATTGATTTTTCAATTGATGGGCCTGTTTGAATTTCTTTGGTTACTTCATTTGGTAAACGCCGTAATAGTGCCTCCCAAAATCGATCATCAGACCAATCCTTAATTTTATCTTGTATATCTACTTGTATGTAAAATCGACTTAACATTGGGTTTCTTTGAGAAGCCAAAGCAAAACCTTCACTGTGGTAGCCATATAATACGTCTTTATATGGAGGCACTTCTGCCATTATTCCCAGCCAACCAAAAGGATAAGTCCTTTGGAATGAACGTTGTAGATGAGTTGGTATTGACTGACGTGAAACACCATGAAAGCCATCGCATCCAGCAATAAAGTCACAAATTACTTCATGATTTTGTCCATCTGCCAAAAAAGTGACTTTGGGTTTTTTTTCATCAATATCGTGAATTTGGACTTCAGATGCTTCACAAATAATCTGACCATTATCTCGTTCTCTTTGTAGGTATAGGTCTTCAGTTATTGAAGTTTGCCCATACGCCATAAAGCTTTTGCCTGTAAATTTTTTTACATCAATAAATAAGCTTGGCTTGTTTTCCCATGTAAAACTTGTACCGTCATGAGGCATTCCCTCTCTATCCATTCTATCACCTAAACCCACGTCACGTAGGAGCTGAACAGTCCCTGCTTCTAATACACCTGCCCTTATCCTTCCTTTAACATGAGCTTTACTTTGACGTTCTATAACCATGCTATCGATGCCATTAAGATGTAATATATGGCTTAATAGTAGACCTGCTGGACCACCACCAATAATAGCTATCTGTGTTTTGTGAGTAACCAAAGTTTTCCTCGAACCAATATTTCCGAATAAATTTTATTTTTTTATTTAAGTTTATATTTGTCCTAGTAAATAATAAAGCCCAGAATAATCTTAGAGATACTTTCTCTTTTTATTATATTTTTTTTGATTTATTGAACTATTTAATGAGAGCAGTTAACAAAATATTTGATTCTAACGATGCGCGGTGTATTTCACGCAATAAATTGCCTCGATTAATATATGATTTTATTGAAGGTGCCACTGGAAGAGAAGTTGCTCCAATAGAGAATCTTAAAGCGTTTGATGAGATTAAACTATTGCCGCGTGCTTTACGAGATGTAAGTCAGTGTAATACAAGCACTGTATTCTTGGGTCAAACATTTGGGCTACCATTTGGGATTGCACCAATGGGAATGTGTAATTTGGCATTTTCTAAAGCTGATACAATAATGGCAAAAGCAGCAAAGAAATGGAACTTCCCTCATGGTATTTCAACTGCTTCGTCAACAGATATTAAGGATCTATATAACATTTGTGAAGATAATGCTTGGTTCCAACTCTATCTTTTTTCTGGTGTTGAGAGTGGTATGAGGCTTGTAAATGCGGCTCAATCTGTTGGTTGTAACACATTAATATTGACAGTTGATGTTCCTCAAGGGTCCAGGCGTATGCGTGAGTTAAGAAATGGGTTTCAAGTGCCATTTAAGATGGGGCTAAGTCAGTTTGTTGATCTTGCAACCCATCCAACTTGGACTATCAGAACAATATTTAATGGCATACCAAAGCCAGTATTAATTAATCAAAGTGAAGACCGTTTTGATCGAAAGGCACCCAGACCAGGCGCAACCTGGGAGTTCTTAGAAAAGATACGAATGATTTGGAAAGGTCGAATTATTGTAAAAGGTGTATTGTCCACTGAAGATGCAGTTAGGGTAAAGGCTCTGGGAGCCGATGCTATTTGGGTATCCAATCATGGTGGTCGACAACTAGATGCAGCTCCACCTGCAATAAATGTTTTACCAAGGATTCGAGAAGCCCTGGGCAATGAATATCCTTTGGCTTTTGATAGTGGTATCAGGGACGGTAGTGATATTGTTAAAGCTTTAGCTAAGGGCGCAAACTTTGTATTTTTAGGGCGACCAATTTTACATTCATTAGCAGCAGCTGGAGATGTTGGATTAGAGAAAATTCTTTCAATCTTATCTGAAGATATAAAAGTAGTAATGGCCCAGTTGGGGATTAACCGAGTTGAAGAAATAAATAGTTCTGTATTGGCAGGAGAGTAGAGTGGCAAAAGAAAAAATTAGAGGTGGGTCAATTTTAGCGCGAGCCTTAAAGGAAAAAGGTGTTGATCATGTTTTTACACTAGCAGGAGGTTTTTGTAACCCTGCGCTCGAGGGGATGATGGAATGCCAAATGCCCGTAATAAATTGTCCCCATGAGCAAGTGGCTGGGCATCTGGCGGATGGGCATTCTAGAATAACTAGGAAGCCGGCAGTTTGTCTTGTTGGTCCAGAAGGTTTTGCAAATGCAGTGCCTGCAATGCTAGAAGCCTGGGGTGAAAGAAGTCCAGTAATTTTTGTAACAGGATCTTCTACTCAAAAGCGTCAAGGTTCGGGGGGTTTTAAAGAGATCGACGATGTTGCCATTGCACAACCACTTACAAAATATTCTATAAGTATTACTGATGGGGATAGGATAAGTGAGTTTGTTGATCGAGCATGGTCAGCTGCAACCACTGGTTACCCTGGTCCAGTCCATATTAGTCTTCCAGTTGATATTATGTTTTCTAGTTATGACTTTGACGCTGGGTTGGATGAGCGACCCTTCAACAGAGGGCCTAGATATCCAATCAAAGCATGGCCAGAGCCCCTTGCATTATTAAGAATAGTGGAATTAATAGAAAATTCTGAAAGACCAATAATCATTGGTGGTCATGGTATTTGGTGGTCGCGTTCAGAAAGATTTTTAGAACAGGTAGGGAAAAAACTAAGAATACCAATTTTTAACGTACCGTATCATCAGAAGTTGTTAGGTGAAGAAAATGAAGCATACATGGGATTGGCAGATTTTCATCAATATCATCCTTCAAAAGAAGCTATACAGGAAAGTGACCTGATTTTAATGATAGGTGGTCGACTCGACAATCAAATGAATTTTGGAAATGCACCCTTTTTTCCAGTGAGCACACGATTGATATGCGTAAATGGGAGTGATGAGGAGTTAAATTATAATCGCGCAGCAGATGAACTCTTGCTCTCTGATCCTGGTGCATTTCTTCAAACCTTGATGGATATTGAAAAAAATTGGAGTGAATGGTTTGACCTGCAATCTAGTAGACGAGAACATTGGGTAAAGGAGTGGAGTGATTATATTGAAGCTGAAACTCAAAGGGATAATCGTATACATCCGTTGCAGCTAAGTTTAGATGTTCAAAAAGAGATGAATGAAGAAGACTGGTTGGTATTTGACGGGGGCAATACTCACTTTTGGTCTGAAATAGCAGTAAATATAGCCGGGTGGAAAGGTCAAAGACTTGGGGGAATAATGCACCCAGGAAATTACTCACTACTTGGGGTCGGTGTGAGTTTTGGTATTTCAGCTAAGAACTTAAATCCTGATAAGAATGTTGTTGTAATAAGTGGTGATGGTGCATTTTTATCCGGTGGATTATCTATAGAAGCCGCTTTTCAAGAAGGGTTACCAATAATCGTTGTAATAGATAATAATGGCGGTTTAGATTGCATTAGTCAGCAACAGGAACGCTTATTTTCGAATGGGAAACATTTTGCAACAGATTTTAGAGACATTCCATTTCATGCAATGTTTGAGGGTCTTGGAGGATATGGAGAAATGGTGACTAAGAGAGAAGAGATTGGACCGGCCTTAAGACGTGCTATAGCTTCAGGCAAAACGGCGTGCTTAAATGTAAAATGTAAGGGTGTAATTAGTCCTATTGTAGCTGCAACATCAGATAAACGTGATAAGGCGTCTATAGAATAATGGCTATCGTTACCTCTCATACGCTCAATGGACTAGACGGTACTCATGCTAGTGGTATTTCGGTCAAACTAATTAAACTGAATGGTGAAATTTTATTTGAGTCAAAGATGGATGAAGGTGGTCGCCTTAATCAAATCGTCAAACCAGAAATAATAGATATTTCATCCATTTATGAATTAACATTTGATACAGGAGCATATTGGTCTAGTCGGGGTTACGATCAAATAATGGAGCAAATAGTATTAAGATTTAAAATACCAAACCCGGAAGCAAGTTATCATATGCCAATCATTATAAATCCTAATTCATATTCAACTTGGTGGTCTAGTTGAGTTCTGATGGATTAAAAATGTCAAGAAGGATTCGACGAACACCTTATACAAATAATGTTGAAAAGCTGGGTGTTAAAGGTTTTTCTGTCGTAAATCATATGCTGTTGCCTAAAGCATTTGAAGCTAGTGTTGAGGAAGATTACTGGCATCTTAAAGAGCACGTTCAAATTTGGGATGTTTCTTGTCAAAGGCAAGTCGAAATTATTGGTCCAGATGCTTCAAAACTAGTTCAATTGATGACACCAAGAGATATTTCAGGGTGCCATATTGGCCAATGCATGTACATTCCTATTATTGACTCTGATGCAGGCCTAGTCAACGATCCTGTTTTGTTAAAACTAAATGATAATCATTTTTGGCTATCAATCGCAGACTCTGATGTTCTACTTTATGCAAAAGGTATAGCTATAGGAAAATGCTTTGATGTTTGTGTTGAAGAGCCAGATGTTTACCCTTTGGCAATTCAGGGGCCCAAAGCAGAAGCGCTATTGTCAAATATTTTTGGTAAACATGTGGCAGATATTAAATTTTTTAAATTTGGCTGGATAGACTTTCTGAATACTAGGCAATTAATCGCTAGATCTGGATATTCTAGACAGGGTGGATTTGAAATTTATCTTAAAGGAGCAGATTTAGGGGAGAAGCTTTGGCTAAAGATATGGAATGCTGGACAAGAGTTTAATATAAAACCTGGTTGTCCTAATTTAATTGAGCGTATCGAAGGTGGATTATTTAGTTATGGAAATGAAATGACACGTGCCAATAATCCACTAGAAATAGGTTTAGAAAAATATTGCAGTTTTGATGATACAATCGAATATATTGGTAAAGATACATTAAAAAAAATAGCCAAGGAAGGTGTGAAAAGAAAATTAAGAGGCGTGATTTTTGGAGAAAACCCTTGTCCTACTTGCTCATTACCTTGGCCTGTAAAGGTTGGAAAAGTTGAGGTTGGGGCTATCACATCAGCGATTTTTTCTCCTCGTTTAAAAGCAAATGTTGGACTTTCAATGATTGACCGAAACTATTGGCATGAAGATCAAGGTGTAAATGTTTATTTGCCCGATAATGAAATAATGTCTGGAAAAGTTGTAAGACCACCTTTTTAATCTAAATTTTTTCAAAATCATTTAGGGTTGGGATATCAGTAGGTGTCCATTTTTTATATTTATACATTATTGAAAAAAATCTATCGCTATCCAAGAACGAACTCAGCCATCTGTGTATGTTTTTAAATGATTGGTTATCAAACCAAGATCGATCAACGTTGGCAAATTGCCTTATAAAAGGCAAGGAAACTAAATCGTAAATCTTTGGAGTTTCTCCAAATAACCATTTTTGATTGTTAAGTTGTAAATCAAGTTGCTGTAAAAATTCACAAGCATTATTTCTGCATATTAATTTATTTGGATCTTCTTTATGCAAATATTTGTAATTATCTAGATTATTTTTAAAATCGTTGTCGAGTTTTGAAATAAACACACTGAAATGCTTTTCACTTTCAATATTAAGTAATTTTTCAGGATCATTTTTCTTTAATGCCCATTTCATTATGTCGAGACTTTCTTTAATCAATTTATTATTTTCTGTTAATAATACCGGGACAGTGCCTTTTGAGGAAAGATCCAGAAAAGCTTTAGGTTTTTCTTTGAGTAAAATTTCTCTATGCTCGTGTTTTAATTCTGCGCTAAAAATAGCTAATCTAGCTCTCATTGCATATGGGCAACGTCTAAAAGAATAAAGAATGGGGTATGCCATAATAAAAGCCCGTAATGCTAATGCTATACTGTTAATCTATGGTTTTCAAAACTGTTAATCTTTGCAGAAATTATAATACCAGGTTTTCTTGGAATTTTGAATTGAACTTCTGCAAATTGCTCTGTTCGACCCAAAGTTTCATTCTCCATTAATATCTTATGTTGTAGTCCGACTTGGGAGGATAAATATTTTGATACTTGTGATGATCCTAACGCTCTAAGCTCTTTGGCTCGTTCTTTTACTTTTTGACCATTGACTTGTGGCATCCTAGATGCAGGCGTACCAACTCTTGCGGAGTATGGAAAAATATGAAGCCAGGTTAAATCACACTCTGTCACCAATTTTAAAGAATTTTCAAACATTTTATTTGTTTCGGTTGGAAAACCAGCAATGATATCAGCACCAAAGGTGACTTCGGGACGCACTTTTTTGACTTCTTCACAAAATGAAATGGCATCATCTCGTAAATGCCTTCGTTTCATCCGCTTTAATATCATGTTATCCCCGGATTGTAGGCTCAAATGAAAATGTGCCATCAGTCGCTTTTCATTTGTTATAGCCTCCATTAATGCGTCATCAACTTCTATACTGTCTATTGAGCTAATCCTTAATCTTGGAAGATCAGGAATCATTTTTAAGATTTGTATTACAAGGTTGCCAAGGGAAGGTTGCTTGTCTAAATCAGCCCCCCAGCTTGTTAAATCTACTCCTGTGAGAACAACTTCCTTGAATCCATTTGAAACCAGACGTTTTATTTGCTCAATTATTTTCTCTTGAGTAACAGAGCGAGAATTGCCCCGACCGTATGGGATAATACAAAATGTGCAACGATGATCACATCCATTCTGTACCTGAACGTAGGCTCGACTCCTTGTGCCAAAACCATCAATAATAGTATTATTTTCTTCGCTCTTGTGAGTCATAATATCATTAACTCGAATCTTTTTATGAGCTGAACTGATAATTCTTTCGTTCGAAAATGTTTTCCATGTTTCTGGTTTCATTTTTTCTATATTTCCAAAAACATTTGAAACTTCTTTCATATTGGAAAAGTCATTTGGGTTTATTTGAGCTGCACAACCAGTAACAATAATTTTTCTTTTGTTATCTTCGCGGTAAAGTTTTCGGATTTCTTGTTTTGATTTTCGGACGGCTTCAGCGGTTACAGCGCATGTGTTAACTACAGCAACATTGGAAACCTTTTCAGTTTCTACTAATGCCTTCATAGCCTCCGTCTCGTAAGTATTTAAACGGCAGCCTAGCGTTATAAATTTTGATTTATTCATACTTAAGAAAATCTTTTGTTAAAGTTCCACTAAATGAGTGAGCAGTTGGGCCTGTTAACCAAACTCCGTCAGATTTCCAATTAACCTCTACTGAACCGCCGTCAAGATCTACAGTTACCTTATTTTGAGTAAACTCATTTCTTATGGCGGCGACTGCTACAGCGCAAGAAGATGATCCAGACGCAAGGGTTACTCCAGTGCCTCGTTCCCAAACACGCACTCGTATGCGATTTGGATCTAATATTTTAGCGAACTGAACATTAGTTCTTTCGGGAAATAGAGGGTGATTTTCAATTTCAGGTCCAATTTTGTTAAGATCTATATTTTCAAAGTCTTCAACAAAAAATGTACAATGAGGGTTTCCGATACTAGTTCCGGTTGGATGGCCTTCAATTGGTAACTTTAGTGTATTAATTTTTTTTGAAATTGGAATTTCATTCCATTCAAATTTTGGAACTCCCATGTTAACTGATGTGAGGTTTCCCCCAACATTTTTAGCAATAAGAAATATTCCATCTGTGGATAGTGTTAAGTTATTAGTTTTTTTCTCTTGCATTAAGTGCTTTGCTATGCAGCGGGTGGCATTGCCACAGGTTCGAGATTTAGATCCGTCAGAATTGAAAAATACGAGCTCAGCGTCTGATTCGTTACTACTTAAAATTAAAGCTAATTGATCAAACCCAACACCTTTATTTCGATCCGCGATTCGTTGAATAAGATTTTTGTTTAAATTAATGTCTTGCTTGCGCTGATCAATAATTACGAAATCATTTCCTAGTCCGTGCATTTTTATAAATGGAATTTCTTGCACTTAATTTTCCTTTTTCTCCAAAATAAGAATTAGACCATTAATTATAAAGTTTAATAGATGTTTTTATAAAACTTAAGCGATATGCTCTATCTATCAACTTTCTCTTTATATTTCAATTTGATAAAAACTCTGAAAAGTTGAATTTAACGTGAACTTATTAATTAATATCTTTATTTTCTATTGACCAAACACTACCTCGACGCTACGTACCCTTATTGTGTGGGCCCTTAGCTCAGTTGGTAGAGCAACTGACTTTTAATCAGTGGGTCACAGGTTCGAATCCTGTAGGGCTCACCAAATCAACCCAGATTTTTATTTAGAATCATGTGGTTGCGACCAGTGTCACAACAAGTTATCACAAATTATTAATTTGAAATCATTATTGGAGATCTATATGAGCTTTCATTTACAGCCCATGCCACCCCATAGGCCCAATCGATGTCAGTTATTTGGACCGGCATCGAGAACCGCATTATTTGAAAAAATGGCCGCTTCAAGGGCTGACGTAATAAATATTGATCTTGAGGACAGTGTGGCTCCGAGTGATAAAGTTAGCGCAAGAAAAAATGCTATTTCTGCGATCAATGAGATAAACTGGGGAAACAAAACATTATCTGTTAGGATTAATGGGCTCGATACATCATACTGGTATAGAGATGTGGTAGATTTGGTTGAAAAAACGGATGGTCGTCTAGACCAAATTATGATTCCCAAAGCGGGAAATGCAAAAGATATTTACGCTGTTGATGCTCTAGTTTCTAGTATTGAGTCATCGAGAGGGATTACAAAAAGCCTAAACTTTGAGGCAATAATTGAAACAGCTGCTGGCTTAGTAAACGTAAATGAGATAGCATCCTCGAGCTCTCGGATGAAAGCTTTATCATTGGGGGCAGCAGACTTTGCAGCTTCGATGGGAATGCAGACAACTGGGATTGGGGGAACGCAGTCTAATTATTATATGATTGAAAATGGTGAGGTGGATAGTGAAAGAAATATTTATTTCTCTGATCCTTGGCATTCGGTAACAACTTCTATTGTAGCTGCGTGTCGAACCTATGGTCTTTTACCTATTGATGGTCCATTTGGTGATTTTTCTGACGATGCAGGTTTTAGAGCACAAGCCTTGAGATCAGCAACTCTTGGTATGGTTGGTAAATGGGCAATCCATCCAAAACAAGTTGCTCTTGCAAACGAAGTGTTTACTCCATCTGCTGAAGCTGTGAAGGAAGCGAAAGAAATTTTGTTAGCAATGGAAGAGGCGAAAAATAGTGGAGAAGGTGCAACGGTTTACAAAGGTCGTCTTGTTGACATCGCTTCCATTAAGCAAGCAGAAGTTATAGTCAGACAAGCAGAATTGATGTTGGAATAATCACAGTAAATGTTTATGTTTCTAAAACGATACTTAGGTAAAAGGCATTTGAATGCAAAATTATTTAGAATTTGAGAGGCCATTAGCGGAAATTGAGGGTAAAGCGGCAGAGCTAAGGGCCTTGGCGAAGACTTCTGAAGAAATGAATGTTGAAAATGAAGCTTCAGCTTTAGACAAAAAAGCAGGAGATTTACTAATAAATCTTTATGAAAATTTGACACCCTGGCGTAAATGCCAAGTTGCCAGACATCCTGATAGGCCACATTGTAAAGATTATATTGATAAACTTTTTCAAGATTATATTCCGCTTAGTGGGGATAGAAATTTCGCTGATGATCATGCTGTTATGGGGGGGATTGGAAGGTTTAATGACCAGCCAGTTATCGTTTTAGGCCAAGAAAAAGGTTACGACACTAAAACAAGAATCGAACGTAATTTTGGAATGGCTAGACCAGAAGGTTACCGAAAAGCGATTAGATTGATGGACTTGGCTGATAGATTTAATTTGCCAGTAATAACACTTGTAGATACTCCAGGGGCTTATCCTGGAAAGGGTGCAGAAGAACGTGGCCAGTCGGAAGCGATAGCTCGATCGACAGAAAAATGTCTACAGATTGGAGTTCCTTTAATATCCATTATTATTGGTGAAGGTGGTTCGGGAGGAGCGGTAGCATTTGCTACAGCAAACAGAGTGATTATGCTGCAACATTCAATTTACTCTGTAATTTCTCCAGAAGGTTGCGCCTCTATTTTGTGGAAAGACGCAGAAAAAATGCGTGAAGCGGCTGAGGCTCTTCGGTTAACTGCACAGGATCTACTAAAATTAGGAGTATGTGATTTGATTGTTGAAGAACCGGTTGGTGGTGCGCAGCGCGGTAGAGATGTGACTATAAAGGCAGTAGGTGAATCAATAGAAATCCAATTAGAAAGCCTTAAAGGCTTTGATAGGAAAACGTTGATAGCTGATAGACGTCAAAGGTTTTTAGATTTGGGAGAAAAAGGTTTAACGTCTTAATCAACATGTAAATTAACTTGGCCCCGTGGCTCAACTGGATAGAGCAGCCCCCTCCTAAGGGGCAGGTTAGAGGTTCGAATCCTCTCGGGGTCGCCATCCTTATTCAATCAGCTGGAACTAAGATGAGTTTGAAAAAGATCTTATTAACGCAACAAAATACAGTTAGTTCTATTAGTAGATCAAAAGTTACTTTTGGGGTTACTGGGTCTACTTGGACAGATAATGATAGATAGTAGAGTGCTTCCCATTGTTGAGTTTTGTCTGAGTCCAGTAGCTGGATATTTAACTGATCTAAAAGTAACAGCAAATTCGGTTACGGTTGTAGGTTTTATAATTGGTATTTCTAGTCTACCTTTAATAATCCTCGGTTTTTTTAAATTGGCTTTATTAGCAATTATTCTTAATAGACTGCTCGACGGTCTTGACGGTATTATTGCACGGCGGAATGGCACCTCTGATAAGGGAGCCTTCTTGGATATAATCCTAGATTTTATTTTTTATGCATCAATTCCTTTAGCCTTTGCATTACATAATCCATCGGAAAATTCACTATTTGCCTGCATATTACTCTTTACATTTTTTGGAACAGGTTCAACATTTCTTGCTTTTTCTATTATTGCCGAACGAAGAAAGATATCATCTTCAATATTTCCATCTAAGGGGTTCTATTACTTAAGTGGTCTAATCGAAGGAACGGAGACAATAATATTTATAATCTTAATGTGTATATTTCCGAGTTCTTTTCCTATTTTAGCCTTAATTTTCGGTTTTTTATGCTTGATTTCGACTGGTATCAGGCTGAAAATTGTATGGGATATACTAGCGTAGATAAAATTCTATAATTTACGTAACGTTAAAGATTACTCTACAGCAATAACGCAATAATATAAGTCATTGTTTTTAAATTTAGCGGAAAGTTAAGTTTGAAAAACTCAGCTTGTCTAGTATTAGCAAGTGGATATTTATAGTCAAATGTGGAGAATTTAAAATGATTAATTTAATTAATAGAATTGGTAAATGTGCCATTCCTGTTAGTGTTTTGACCATGATGCCTCTAGTGGCTTCTGCATCAACAAACTTGAGAGCAGACGATTTTGTGGGCATTAGCTTTTGGATAATTTCAATTGCGATGGTAGCAGCAACAATTTTCTTTTTTATGGAGTCTAACAAAGTTGATGCTAAATGGAGTACTTCTTTAACTGTTGCTGGATTAGTAACATTGGTAGCAGCGGTTCACTATTTTTATATGCGTGGTGTTTGGGTTGAGACTCAAGATACTCCGACCGTGTACAGATATGTTGACTGGATAATAACAGTTCCTCTTCAGATTATCGAATTTTATTTGATTTTAGCCGCCGTGGGAGCCGTAGCAGGCCGAGTTTTCTGGAACCTTCTAGTGGCATCTTTGGTGATGTTGATATTTGGTTACTTAGGAGAAGTCGGTTATATGAATGTTTGGTTAGCGTTTGTAATCGGAATGGCAGGATGGCTCTATATCATATGGGCGATTTTTGCAGGAGACGCACAAGCAAACTTAGCAGATGCGCCTGAAGGTGTACAATCAGCGTTTAAAACGATGAGGCTGATAGTCTTAGTAGGTTGGGCGATATATCCAATAGGTTATGTAATTGGTTATGCAGGAGATCAAGTTGATGCAGGCACATTAAACGGCATTTATAACATAGCAGATTTTGTTAATAAAATAGCGTTTGGTCTGATGATTTGGTCAGCGGCCACTTCTTCAAGAAAAGAAGCATAAACTAAGAAAGATAGCTTTTAAAGAATGCCCGCTTTGGCGGGCATTTTTTATTAAAGCCTTATGTTTTGATATTTGTATTATTATGTCTTATTCATGGTAGATAGTAACTAAGGTTAGTTCATGAGCATATCGATATCAGAAGCAGCATTTGAACTTGAATTACAGGATTTTGAGGCAGCAAAAGCTCGCATAGAGGCAGATGTAATTATTACACCATTATTGTCTTACCCAACTGATGATAGAAACTTATTGATTAAAGCAGAGTGCTTGCAACCGTTGGGTTCGTTTAAAATACGGGCTGGTGCAAATGCTATTGCTATGGTTGATAAAGTGAAGTTAATAAATGGCGTGGTTACCGCAAGTGCAGGTAATTTTGGCCAAGGTGTCACGAAAGCAGCGAAAAATAGAGGTTTAGATGTTCATGTATTCGTACCTGATACGGCATCAAAGTCAAAAGTTGATTCTCTAATAAATCTTGGTGCTAAAGTTACATCGGTTTCGTTTTCAGATTGGTGGAATATAATGATGAATAGGTCTGCAGGTGTAGATGGATTCTTTATCCATCCTGTGGCAGAGCTTGAAGTAATAATTGGTAACGGAGTGATAGGGTTGGAAATTGCAGCGCAATATCCAGATGTAGACGTAGTGGTTGTTCCATTTGGAGGGGGAGGAATGATTTCTGGCATTGCTTTAGCTATGAAAGCACTTGGAAAATCACCTACTATTGTGGCTTGTGAAATTGAAAGTTCGGTACCGCTAAGCGCTGCAAAAAACAAAGGTAGGCCAGTTCAAGTAGAGCGTGGTGAGAGTTGGATAGATGGCATTGGTTCAACGATTGTTTTGAATGAGATGTGGCCTTTGTTAGATGCACTGGTTGATGAAGTTGTAATAGTTTCTCACGAGGAGGCTGCAAACGCTTTACGTGCTCTATCAAATACATCTAATTTAATTGCTGAGGGGGCTGGTGCAGTTGCTTTGGCAGCTGCTCTTAAGCCACAATATTCTGGGAAAAATGTAGTTGCTATTATTTCTGGTGGTAATATTAATAAAGAAACACATGCTCATATAATGAAGGGAAATGATTTATTTCCTTGATGGTTTTGTTTAGTTAGAAACACGACTATTTCTTAAAGATTACTTTTCCATTTTTCCAAGTTTCTCTTTTTTCAAATTTACCGTTTTCTTTAAAATGTTCAAAACTACCTTCTTCCTTTCCATCGACGTAATTTCCCTTGAAAGATAATTGTCCATTCTTATGATAGTACTCCCATGGACCATCCAAGTTATCATTCTTATAATTGCCTTTCCAATTTAATTGCCCATTTTCATAATAAGATTCCCAAAAACCATCTCTTTTACCATTAATGACAGTACCATTCTGTCTTCCACTTACTTCTCCAATAAATGGAGTATCTGTAAATTTTTTGTAAAAAATACCATTCCTTACAACAAGATCATCCGGGGAAACTGTTTCGCTAAACCCAAGGTGGCTCATCTTAATAAATCCTTTATTTGTAAATTAAGTTGTTTAGTTAATATTTTTAACAATATTTGTTAAAAAAGCGAATAAATTTGTTTAGATTTTTAGAAATAGAATAAGTTTGACTATATTGGCTCTTTCTTTTTTAGTTATCGCATTCTGTGGCATTCTAGAATTCTTGATTAAGTGAAATGGGAGTTATGTTTTTGATTACTGCAACCGTTAAGAGTGATGAATGGAAATACTATTGGGATAATGGTCAATTATATTTTGAGGGGAATTGGAATGGTAACGTAAAGCATGGCCCATGGAAATCGTATTATCCAACTGGAAATTTGTTGGGGATGGGAAACTACGAGGATGGCTTAAGAGATGGTAGTTTTTCGTCTTATTATGATAATGGAAATATAGAACATGAAGGCCAGTTTTCCAAAGGAAGGCGTGATGGTCGTTGGCGATACTATAATAGTGATGGGACTTTATGCAAAGAAACATTTTATAAAAATGGCTGTACAGAGAAAAGTTGCTAATTTATTTGGGTAATCGATTTTAATGAATTGATATTTTGTTTAACATTACAATTAATATAAAAATTATTGTGCCTAAAATAAAAAGTTAATGAGAGTAAATATATTGGGAGATACGATTGATGTATTCAGTTAAAAAAGATGTAGGTGATGTAGAGTTGTTTATTCTAAAAGATGGTGAAACAGAATTTGGTAAAGAAACGTTTATTGTAAATGATTCAAATGAGATACAAAGATTGTTAAAATTAAACGATCGTCAAGCAATTGAAACTAATTTTAACGCTTTTTTAGTAAGGACTGGTGAAAGAAATATCTTGATTGATGCCGGTGCAGGAAATCTTTTTGGTCCAGCAGCAGGTAATTTAAAATTTGCATTAAAGGAAGTTGGTGTCAAAAATGATGAAATAACAGACATCATAGCTACACATTTACATCCTGATCATATAGGCGGGTTACTTTCGGAGAACGGAAACCCAGTTTTTGAAAATGCTGGATTAATACTCACTCAAAAAGAGCATGAGTTTTGGACAAATTTTGAAAATTTTAAGAATAATTTAGAAGATCAAAAATTACCTCTCCAAGTGTTGTCAAAATATACTGATAAATTAACTTTAATATCTAATGATGCGGATATTGGTTCGGGCTTATCGGCTATAGATTTACCTGGACATACTGCAGGTCATATTGGAGTGTTAATTTCTTCAGGTAATGAGCAATTTGCGATTGCCGGTGATATTATTCATGCACAGTATTTGCAAATTAATAATCCAGACATCGGAGTCGTTTTTGACCAAGATCCAGATTTGGCAAAAAAATCCAGAAAAAAGATGCTAGATATTCTAGCTGATGAAAAGATTGCGTTTTCTGGTGGACATATTTTAAACCCGGCAATTGGATTTATTGAACGAATAGAAAGTGGATATGTTTGGGTTCAAGGTGAGACTAATTAATTAAAAAAATTGTTAAATAATTTTATGTTTTTAAGTGGTTCATTGATATAGATAATACATAAATCTTTTGGAGTAGGTGAAAAAAATGGGAAGTACATCAAAAATTTTTGAAACAACTGGTCAAAAAAAGTTATTCAACTCAATCGTGGAAACTGTTGGTAATACACCAGTCATTAAACTTAATAAAATCTCTCCTGAAGGCGTGCAGATGTATGTTAAGGTTGAGTCTTTCAATCCAGCAGGATCAGTAAAAGATCGATTGGCATTAAACATTATTGAAGCTGCTGAAAGATCTGGAAAGTTGAAGCCAGGTCAAACAGTAGTTGAGGCTACAAGTGGGAATACCGGTATAGGATTAGCTACCGTTTGTGCAGCTAAAGGCTATCCTTTGGTTGTTACAATGGCAGACAGTTTTTCTATTGAACGTAGAAAGTTGATGAGGTTCCTGGGTGCAAAAGTTGTTCTTACACCTCGCGCTCAAAAGGGTTTGGGTATGTACAAGAAAGCAAAAGAACTTGCTGAGAAAAATGATTGGTTTTTAGCTCATCAATTTGAGACAGATGCAAATGCAGACATACATGAAGCAACAACGGGTAAAGAAATCATAAGTGATTTTGAGAAAGAAGGATTAGACTATTTTGTAACTGGTTATGGTACAGGTGGAACTGTTACTGGAGTTGCGAGAGTTTTGAGAAAAGATAGCCCAAAAACAAAGATAATATTAAGTGAACCTGATGTTGCTAGAATAGTGGCTTCAAATCACGCACAAGAACGAAATGAACTTGGAGAACCTTTAGTTAGCCATCCAAGTTTTGAACCTCATCCAATACAAGGTTGGACGCCAGATTTTATTCCCTTGGTTTTGCAAGAAGCTATCGATAACAATTTGTTTGATGAGCTTTTACCAGTGACTGGAAAAAATAGCATTTATTGGTCTAAACAATTAGCTACAAAAGAAGGTATTTTTACAGGAGTGTCGGGAGGCGCTAGTTTAGCTGTTGCAATGGAGATTGCTAAAAAAGCTAAACCAAATTCTGTTATTTTGGCTATGCTTCCTGATACTGGCGAACGTTATCTTTCTACCCCATTGTTTGACGATATTGAAACCGAAATGTCAGATGAAGAGATTGCATTGTCTAAATCAACACCTGGTTTTCAAATGTAAATGTCGTCTGTTCAAAGTCAAAGAGGTTTTAGACATTTATTTTCGTATTACTTGGGTTAAAAAATTAAGTAACTCTTCTTTTGGCTTTTTGTAATCTAATGGTGCGTGTTCGTATCGAAGAAACCCTTCTTTATAGACAATTCCTTTGCTACCATTGTTTTGATTTAGCAATGGCCCACATCCTAGTTTATAATTTGAATAAGAAAACCACGGGTCTGAATATCCAACCAGAGATAAAACCAGTTCATTTTTTTCAGCATTCATTCCAGAATATTCTGGCCAGACATCAGGAGTGCAGTTCCAACCTTCAATAACTCTAGCCTTCAACTTTTGTTCTATATTGTTAACCCGTAAAGTAGCGGCCGTAATGCCGCCTTGGCTATGCCCCATTAGTATAATATTTTTATGATCAACAAATTTTAACTCTGATAAAGCAATTATCGCATATTTGGCATCAAATTGTCGTATATTTATTGTACCTCTGTATAACCCACCCTCCAATGTATAGATATCACAAGATTTTGGATATTTTTTTCGGGCGAAACTGACAGGAGCAATTACTAGGAATCCATTATCAGCTAAGAATTTAAGTCTGTGATGAGATCCAGAATGAATTCCATAACACCCATGCAAAAAAATCACCGTTGGAAATTTCTTCATTTGAGTATTTAACTGTTCTTTCATTTCTTTGATATTTGAAAGTTTAGATTTTCCTAGTCCGTTTGGAATTCTAACAATAGAACCTATCCAAGCTCTTTCCATTTCAAATGGATCAAACCAATCAGATTTAGTCATGTCTTTTGGTTTTGTAAATTTAGTATTTGAGTTATTTGTACCATTTAAAATAAGTTCATTTGCACATAGAAAATTTGTTGTGAAAAAAATAAGAATTAAAATGTTTGATACAAATTTCATTATACGAATATCTAGACGTTTTGAAATATGAATAGCAATTGTTATTTATTAATAAGCTGTTGCTTTCAGTTTCGTTAAAATGCACTGATTAAGTTGTCGCAAATTCATTTAATTGAGATTTCATTTTGCCCAAAGAAACAAAAAGCGTGCATCGCCAAACGACCTTTCATGCAATTGGTATCCTTATATTGGCAATTACTTGTTTTGATGTAATGGCAGTCTTTGTTAGAATTTTATTGACAGATTATACTGCCCAAGAATTGTCAGCTTACCGAAATGTTATTGGAGTAATTCCGAGTATTATTTTATTAATTTATACACGAGAGCTATCACTAAATTTTTCGTCCTTAATAATAAAACAATGGCGTCTAGCGTTATTTAGAGGTGTGTCGGTCGCTGTGGCTCAGCTATGTTATTACTCTGCGATTGGAGTTCTTGATTTAGCAACAGTATCTACTTTGGGGCAGACCAATGCGTTTTTTGTTGTGATTTTATCTGTGATAATAGTAGGGGAAAAAGTTGGTATTTGGAGGTGGGTAGCTCTTGGCCTGGGCTTTGTAGGAGTTGTTTGGATTATTAGGCCAGGCACTGCCGACTTTTCTGTTTATGCCATATTGCCAATTTGCGCCGCTTTTTTATATGGCCTCTCAATATCAACCCTACCAAAATTTGATCGCAGTATTTCAAATGGTTTACTTTATTTATATTCTTCAGTGGGTGCAGGCCTTGGGGCCATTATATTGGCAACATTGATGGTGGATTTTACCCCAATAGCGTCCATTAAGCATATGATATTAATCTTTATCATGTCCATAACGGGGGGCATAGGTGTTTTACTTATGATGATAGCTTATAGAATGGCTCCAGCCTCCGTCTTGTCACCCTTTATTTATTTTGGGATATTAACGGCTTTTATGTTTGGGTGGATAATATTTGGTGAATTTCCAATTGATACTCTTTTCCCAGGAGTCTTGTTAATTGTTGGTGCTGGTATTTTAATTATTTGGCGGGAAAATAAAGTGAAAGAGAATTGAATTGGATTTTAATTTAAAATCTCAGCAAAAAATGTTGTTAATTTGTGTTTTAAAATTTTGCCTGTGGCTGCGGTAGGGAATTTTTTTACTATATAAATGTGTTGTGGTATCTTATAGGGCGCAAGATATTTTCTTAACCATTGCTTTAATTCAGCTTCAACAACTTTACCATCAGTGAGAATAAAGGCTAAAATTTCTTCGTTGCTTTTTGTTTTTCTCCCAATAACCGCTGCTTGATATACACTGGGATGTTTAGTTAACATTGCTTCAACCTCTGGTGGAAAAACATTAAAGCCAGACCTAATAATCAACTCTTTTGATCGACCCACTACAAAAAGCGCTCCGTCTTTTCCAAAATAACCAAGATCCCCCGTTTTAAAATAACCATCAGGTGTGATAACTTCTTTTGTTTGATGGGTGTCTCGATAGTAACCTTTCATGACATTTTTACCACGAACAAGAATTTCGCCGATATTATCCTGATTTGGTTTGTCAATTTTGACATCAACGTTTGGAACAGGAAGTCCTACTGATAAATCTGAACGAGGAACTTCATTTTTTGTCACTGCTATAGTGGGAGAGCACTCGGTAATGCCATAGCCATTGTTAAGCTGCAATTTGAATATTTTTTCAATTTGCATTTTAACATTGGGATCTAATGGCGCTCCTCCCGTCGCCAGATTTCTTAAGTGAGGGGCGTTTAGTGTTTCATTGTTTTTATCTAACAGTTCGATTATTGATGCAAACATTTGCGGGACGCCTGGAAATCGTGTAATGCCCCCTCGTAAAATTCTTAATATTTCGTCTGGTTTAAATCTTGGAACAAATTGGATCGATCCACCAGCAAAAATCACAGGTAGAAATGCAGAAGCTAAGCAATAAATATGAGTTCCAGGTAATACTCCTAATACTTTATCGTTATGATTCAGGCCGATGTGGTTAGCAGAATTTTCAGAATTAAATAGTAGGTTATTGTGTGTTAGCATTACGCCCTTTGGCGCGCTCGTTGTTCCTGTCGTATATAAAAGAACGGCAACCTGCTCACCATCATCAATTACCTTTTCTGGTTTTTGATTGTATATTGGTGTGCAGACTATTGGCCCGCAGTCAATTTCAGCAATAGTGCTCGCATTTAAGTTTTTTGCATGATCTTCTGCTTGTTGAGATGCTCGAGTTGTAAATAAAATACATTTGGCTTTGGAATGTTTGATTATGGAATCTATTTCAGTTTTTGATTGTCGAGCGTTTACAAACACACTCCAGGCATTAATTTTACTTAAGCCAAACAAGCATGCAGCGTACATTGCTGAATTTTCAGAAACTACTACCACTTTGTCCCCACCTTCTACGCCATGTTTTTTTAACGCTTGTGCGAGCTGAGAAGACATTTTTTTTAAGTGGGAATAGCTATAGTTCTGATTGTCAAAATCTTGGATAGCTAATGAATTTTCTGGCTTGTTTTCTAATAACTCGTGAATTCGCTTCAATTACACAGTTCCCTTGATGTTAAGTTATTTAATTTTTGCTGAAATACTCCAGATCACTGGCCAATTTTTGTTGAAAAATGGTAGCTTCTTTCTCCGAACAGTGTCAACATATATAGATCGAGGATTCTATTAAACTTTTGAAGTATGGAGTGATTATGAAGGGAATGATGATGCACCGTCCGTTGAGAATAGCGGACATACTTACTTTTGGAGAAGAAGCCCATAGGGATGCTGAGATAATATCGGTCACTGTGGAGGGGGGTATTCATCGTACTACATATGGAAAGACCGCGGTTCGTGTAAGAAAAATGGCTAATGCGTTGCAAAATCTAGGTGTTAAGTTAGGCGATAGAATCGCAACATTAGCATGGAACGGTTATCGTCATTTTGAGCTTTATTATGCTATTTCAGGTATTGGCGCTGTTTGTCATACAATTAATCCACGGCTTTCAGCTGAGCAAATGGTCTATATAATCAACCACGCCGAAGACTCTGTAATATGCGTTGACTTGACTTTTGTTCCAATATTGGAATCGTTGAAAGATCAAATACCAGCTGAAATGAAATTTATAATAATGACTGATCAGGACCATATGCCGGATACTTCATTGAAACATGTTTTGTGTTATGAGGAACTTCTTAAGGCGTGTGACTCAAATATTGAATGGCCGGAATTTCCTGAAGAAACAGCGTCCAGTTTATGTTACACATCAGGAACTACAGGCAATCCAAAAGGATCCTTATACACACATCGCTCTACAGTGCTTCATTCGCTTACCGCTGGAATATCATTTCCTGAAACGATGAGAGCTGGAGTTAGGATATTGCCAGTCGTTCCCCTTTTTCATGTGAATGCTTGGGGATTAGCATACGTTGCTCCTTTGGTAGGTGCGTCTATTATTTTTCCTGGGCCGCATTTAGATGGAAAGAGTATTTTTGATCTCATGGATAGTGAAAATGTTTTCTCTGCTTGGGGTGTTCCTACCGTTTGGCTAGGGCTCTTAGGTGAAATTAATAATAGAGGTAGGATCCCTAAAGGTTTTGGAGAAGTGATTATAGGTGGTTCCGCCGTTCCTAGATCTATGGTAGAATCATTTGAAAACTTAGACGTTTCGGTTTGTCACGCATGGGGTATGACCGAAATGAGTCCTATCGGCACAAATGGTAGATTATCCCCTATTCACGCGCGCTTACCTATGAGTGAAAAAATTGACTTGAAAGTAAAACAAGGGCGTAGAGTTTATGGTGTTGAATTAAAAATTGTTGACGATTCTGGAAACAGAGTTCCTCACGATGGAGTTTCGAATGGTGAACTTTATGTCAGAGGGAATATGATTATTTCGGATTACTATAACAATCCCGAAGCGACATCGGCAGCGATGGACTCGGAGGGTTGGTTTGGAACAGGTGATGTTGCAACGTTAGACTCAAATGGCTTTCTAACAATAACAGACCGTGCAAAAGACTTAATTAAATCTGGAGGGGAGTGGATAAGCTCTATTGATGTTGAAAATATGGCGATGAGCCACGAACACGTTTCCAATTGTGCCGTAATAGCAATACCTGACCCTAAATGGGATGAGAGACCTTTACTAATTGTTGTCCCAAAACCTGAACAGGAACCAGATCCAAAAAGTATTTTAGCACATCTTGCAAAAAACTTAGCCAAGTGGCAGGTGCCAGATGACGTAGTTTTTGTTGAAAGCTTGCCCCTCACAGCAACTGGAAAGGTGTCAAAGCTAACGTTAAGAAAAGAATATGGCGAAACTAACTAACTATGAAAGATGTTCATAGCGAATAGAACAGAATTTTAATAGTCTTAAATGGATTGGAGATTATGGGTTCAACAGAAAACTTGGGGTTCGATTCCTCTCGACTTACTAAAATAACTGACTGGATGCAGCGTTACGTTGATGAAGAGAAATTTCCTGGAAGCTCAATCTTAATTAATAGACACGGTGAGGAAGTGTTTTATTCAAATGTTGGATATCGAGATGTTGAGGAAAGGTTATTATTTCAAAGAGATACAATTGTTCGTATTTTTTCTATGACCAAACTTATCACTTCGGTTGCTTTGATGACGCTGTTTGAAAAGGGCTTGTTTCCACTCGAAGCGCCAGTGTCGGAGTTTGTTCCATCGTTTAAACATATGAGATCTTTGATATCTACTGCAAAATCTATCGACGAAACAGAAAGTTGTGAAACGCCAACAATACACCAATTGTTAACTCACACGAGTGGGCTAAGTTATAGCTTTAATCCTGGCTTGGTTGCTAAAGAAATGTCTAAGATAGGAATTTTTGACCGTTCAGATGAGATAACGCTGCAAAATGCGGTCAAAGAATTATCAAAGTTGCCTCTTTGTTTTAAGCCTGGTGCTAAATGGGAATATTCAGTTTCAATAGATTTGCTTGGTCGAGTTATTGAAATTGTTTCTGGAAAGTCATTGGACATATTTTTAAAGGATGAGATTTTTGAACCTTTGGGTATGGAGGATACGGCATTCAATATTTCACCGGCTTCATTAGATAGATTTTCTTCGCTTTACTCTCCAGTAGAGGGAAACAGTTTAGAGTTAATTGACCAACGAGATAACTCCCCTTATCAAAATCCTTTGTTATTTTCAGGTGGGGGCGGGCTCGTGAGTACGATTGATGATTACATGAACTTTGGTGAGATGATTTGTAAAGGCGGCATTTATAAAAATCACCGTGTCCTTTCTAAAAAAACTCTTGAATTCATGAGGTTAAACCATTTGCGTGGTGATATTGCTTCTTTAGGTCCAGAGAGTTTTGCTGAGCAACCGATGGATGGTATGGGTTTTGGACTTGGTGGAGCAGTCGTCATAAATCCAGGCTTAACTCGAATACCTGGAAGTGTTGGAGATTTTGGATGGGGTGGTATGGCGTCAACATTCTTTTGGACTGATCCAATTCATAATATGTCGATAGTATTTTTTACTCAATTATCACCTTCTAGTAGCTATTCAAATAGGGCAGAATTAAAAGCTTTGGTTCATAGTGCAATTACAGTTTAGGCGAAATTTCTAAAGACATGAAAAAATCTACCAATGAATTATTAGAATTAATCGAATTAGAGCAATTAGAAGTTGATTTGTTCAGAGGTATAGGAACTGGAGGTGAGACGAGCACGCGAATTTTTGGTGGCCATGTTATCGCGCAAGCTTTAGCAGCATCTTACAAAACAGTTAATGAACGTATGTGTCATTCTTTACATGCCTATTTTATTAGACCTGGGGATCCTAGTATACCGGTTCTTTATGAAGTTGACCGCGCTCGGGATGGAGGAAGCTTCACGACGCGACGTGTAATTGCGATACAAAATGGTAAGCAGATTTTGAACATGTCTGCTTCCTTTCATATTGATGAAAAAGGATGGGATTATCAGCATAGTATGCCGATTGTGGCGGATCCAG
>JAQWNW010000019.1 GCA_029246285.1 Paracoccaceae bacterium
GAGAAGGTGAGTCCGAAAGTGTGTTAAAGGTAAATAGATATATTTGGAAAGCATCATTAGAGGTTCTAAATTTCCTTCCCCTTGAGGCAGTAGATCCATTTTCAGGTATCATAAAAACTGGATGGGGCTCGGCACCGGGAACAGATACGCAATATCAAGCTACTATTTACATTCAAGACCCTTCTTTAGATGCCAGATCTTTAAAAGTAACACTAATGAAAAAAAATGGTGTCGCTTCTTCGAAAACAGTAGAAATTATAGAAAAAGCTATTTTAAGTAGGGCAATACAACTTCGGCTGAACGACGAAAAATTATAAGTAAAATTCCCCAAATTGAGCACGGAAGATAAGCAAAATAGTTAATAAAGGATGAGTGATGTCTCGATATAATGCTCGAGTGACAGAGCCAAAATGGCAAGAACATTGGCAAAAATCAAATATATTCAACGCAACACGTGATAAGAGCAAGGATAAATATTACGTTTTAGAAATGTTTCCCTATCCTTCTGGCAGAATTCACATGGGGCATGTCAGAAATTACACTATGGGAGATGTAATAGCACGATATAAAACTGCAAAAGGTTATAATGTTTTACATCCGATGGGCTGGGATGCATTTGGACTACCGGCAGAGAACGCTGCGATGGAAAAAGGAATTCATCCTGGTGATTGGACATATAATAATATTGCGGACATGAGAGCTCAAATGCTGCCGCTAGGCCTTTCATTAGATTGGTCAAGAGAATTTGCGACCTGCGATCCTGAATATTATGGCCAACAACAATCCATGTTTATTGATATGATGGAGAAAGGATTAGTTTATCGAAAAAACGCGATTGTTAATTGGGATCCTGTCGACATGACAGTTTTAGCAAATGAGCAAGTTGAGGCTGGCCGAGGTTGGCGGTCTGGTGCTCTTGTTGAACAAAAAGAATTAACCCAATGGTTCTTTAAAATAAGCGATTATTCGGAGGAGCTTTTAGAGGCACTAGAGCATTTAAAAAACTGGCCTGAGAAAGTAAAAACAATGCAAGCTAACTGGATTGGCAAATCGGTTGGGTTAGAAATAAAATTTTCAATAAGTCAAAACTTAACGAAGTTTTCGGAAATAAAAGTGTTTACGACAAGGCCTGATACGCTCTTAGGAGCCAGTTTTATTGGAATTTCCCCAGATCATCCATTGGCGAAACATTTAGCTAAATCAAATAAAGATATTGCAAACTTCAATATGCAGTGCAAGTCATTCGGAAATTCCCAGCAAGACATTGATAAAGCAGATAAAATTGGATTTGACACAGGTATTACTGTTAGTCACCCTTTGGATAATAGAAAAATACTTCCTGTATGGATCGCAAATTTTATTTTGATGGACTACGGAACAGGTGCAATTTTCGCATGCCCCGCCCATGACCAGCGCGATCTTGAATTTTCTATAAAATATAATTTACCAATAATTGATACATTTTTTTCTCTTAAAAACAGAGAAAAAGTCAGAGATATTGCTTTTGTGCCACCTAAAACAGAAGTAGTGTATTGGGTTGATCATTTTACTGGTCTTGAAAAAGCAACTGGCGAAGAAATGATAAAATCCACAATACATTTTGCTGAAAAATCTGGTTGGGGTAAGCCTGTAACACAATATAGATTGAGAGATTGGGGCGCGAGTAGACAGCGCTATTGGGGATGCCCAATACCCACGATTCATTGTAAAAAATGTGGTGTTGTCCCAGAAAAAAAAGAAAACCTACCCGTAAAACTTCCAGAAGATATTAATTTCAATAAACCTGGAAATCCTTTAGAGACACATTTTGAGTGGCGTAATTGCAAGTGTCCTCAATGTGGCGATGATGCTTTAAGAGAAACAGATACTATGTATACTTTTATAGACTCCTCATGGTATTTTGCTCGTTTCACCTCGCCAAAATCCGAAAATCCCGTCGATTTTGAAGATGCTAATTATTGGATGAACGTGGACCAATATATAGGAGGTGTTGAGCACGCTATTTTACACCTACTCTACTCTCGATTTTTTGCACGTGCGATGAACCTAACCAACCACCTGCCTGATAAGGCAATAGAGCCCTTTAATGCATTGTTTACACAGGGAATGGTAACCCACGAAACCTATTCCATACCTGAACCTTCAAGTGTAAAAAAGAAAACATGGTATTCTCCTGATGAAGTTACCAATAAAGACGGCAAGATAATCGTAAAGGCATCTGGGAAAGCAGCATTTGTTGGGCCAACTATTAAAATGTCTAAATCTAAAAAAAATGTGATTGACCCCCAGGATATAATCGAAAAATACGGGGCTGATACTGCCCGATGGTTTGTTTTATCAGATAGTCCACCAGAACGTGATATGGAATGGACAACATCGGGTGTTGAAGCAGCATGGAAACACCTCAATAAAGTATGGCGCTTAGTCGCTGAGTCTATGAACACAAAAGACAATACTTCTGAAAAAACTACAGACTTAGAATTAGAAAAAGCCGTCAACAATTCTATAAACGAAGTGACTAAAAATATTGAAGATTTTTCGTTCAACAAAGCTATAGCAAATTTATACGACCTGACCAATATAATAAGCAAAGCAACCGTTAACTCTATTACAAAAAGAAAAGCTCTAAAATCGTTAGCAATACTGATGATGCCCTTCACACCACATATTGCTGAAGAAATGTGGCTTACCCTGGGAGGACCAGGATTAATAAGTCAATCAAGTTGGCCAAATGTAAATCAAGAACTACTCGAAAACGATGATATTACCATTGCAGTTCAAATTAATGGTAAAAGGCGAACGTTAATTACTTATCCAAAATCTTTAGAAAAAAAAGAGATTGAATCTTTAGCACTTTCAAATGAAAATATAAAAAAAATATTAAACGGAAAAGACCCAAAGAAAATAATCGTGATTCCGGGGCGTATTGTGAATGTTGTATTGTAAAAAACAATATATTTTATTAAGTATTTTTCTGATAATAGCATCCTGTAATAGTGTGCCATTATATACAACAAAATTATCTAAAAACTTAATAAATGATAAAATTACAGTTGAAGAAATTAATGGTGAAGTAGGATTTTACCTAAGCCAAAAGTTACGTTTATCTCTAAACGATACTGGTAATAAAAAACCGATCAAATTAAGCACAAAACTCACCTTAACTAATAACGAATATGGCCTGTCTTCATCAAACCAAGTAACAAGAAAAGACCTAATTGGGACAATAAATTGTAAACTTATCAAAAACGATCATGAACATAACTTCATAATCACTGAAAGAGTGTCTTTTGATATTAACCAATCAAATGTTGCCAATAAGGCTGCTGAGCAAAATGCAAAGAAAAGATTATCTACCTTGCTCTCAAAAAGGATTTTGACTGAACTTTATCATTCAAATCTTGCTTGGGTAAAATGAAATTAACAGGAAAAGATGCCACTAGTTTTTGCTTATACCCTAAGCCCGCTCCAGCGATATTACTACACGGCGAACCAGAGTCTAAAATATTAAGAAAATACCAATCCATTAGTGAAAGATTAGTGGGAGAGAATGCTAAAACAGAAATGCGGGTAACCGAACTGTCTGGCGCAGAAATAAGGAAGGACAAAGGCTTAGTAATAGACGCCACCAAGGCTATCGGATTCTTTCCTGGGCCCCGAATGGTATTTATAAAAAACGGTACTGATGGTCTGAGTGATTTATTCTCTGACATAATTCATAATTACCAAGAGGGTGATGCTTTTCTTATAGTGACAGCAAACAAATTAAATACTCGGTCTAAATTAAGGAAATTATTTGAAAGCAGCAAAACAGCAATTTCTATTGGTGTATATCCCGATCCACTAACAACTCAAGAAATTGAATTAGCTATCAAAAATGTTGGAATACAAGACATTACAACAGATGCCAGAAAAAATTTAGAGCAATTAGCGAAATCTGTTGAGCATAATGAATTTGAACAAGTTTTAGAAAAAATTTTCCTTTATAAAATCGACGATGACACTCCTATTTCTTCTGAAGACATATCAAAATGCATAAATCTGTCATCTGAAATTGAACTAGACGATTTGATTAACAAAATTTGTGAAGGAAATACTAAAGATCTCTCTCCTTTACTTTTAAAGCTAAACACAAAAGGTCAAACCCCCACATCAACTTATATAATCATTAATCAATACTTTAGAAACCTTCACATGTTAGCTATCCAGCCCTCTAATATTGAACAAGCAATATCCAGAATTCGACCTCCCGTTTTTGGAGACCGACGAAATAAATTACTTTCTAACTCAAAAAAATGGGGAGTTAAACGCCTTGAAAAAGCATTAACTCTTTTGCATGAAAATGGTTTAACCCTTCGATCTTCCAAACCCATACCACAACAAGCTGTAATAGATCGAACATTAATTAAAATTTCTATGATGATTTCTAAATAAAAGGATAAAAATGTATAAAGTATTAGGGGGGACCAAGAGTCGTGCTTTTCGAGTTTATTGGATGTTGGAAGAAATGAACGTCGATTATGAAGGTGTTTCTATTAAGCCAAGATCACCCGAACTCAGGAAGATAAATCCTTCAGGTAAAATTCCGGTATTAATAGACAATGATATCGTTATCTCTGATAGCATGGCGATATTAACTTATCTTGCAGACAAGCATAAAAAACTTACATATCCGGCGGGAACTAAAGAGCGCGCTCAACAAGATAGCCTGACATTTGGGATAAATGACGAAATTGACAGCATTCTTTGGATGTCAGCGAGGCATGATTTCATTTTACCTGAAGATAAACGCATCAAAGGGATAAATAAATCTTTAAGATGGGAATTTTCTCGCAATTGCAAAACACTTGCTACTAAGTTTACGAACGGACCATTTCTTCTAGGTGAAAAAATGACAATCCCTGATATATTACTCACCACACTTTTACGATGGGCCAAAAAAATTGAATTCGAGCATGATGAAAAAAATTTAGACGAATACTTAGAAATGATGAAACAACGTCAAGCCTTTAAGAATGTACAGCCAGTGTAAACTAAAAACCGCCCAACTTTAAAAACCCCAGTCGTCTGATTGCATTTCGTTAATTCTTGAAGCAGTACGTTCAAATTCAAACGACCCTTCTCCAAGTTCAAAAATCTTTTCTGGAATAGTTGCGGCAGATGCTACCAAAATAACTTTCTGCTCATATAATACATCGATTAAAGTAACAAAACGTTTTGCCTGATTGTTCTGCTCTCTTCCTAATTTTGGAATATTATCAATAATTAGCACTCGAACAGAATTTGCAATCGCTAAAAAGTCAGCTGGACCTAATGGCTTGTTACACAAGTCTTCAAATTCCATTCGCCCAACCCCGTTTATAAATTTAGTAATCGAAATAGATCGAGATTTTAGCCTTAATTTAAGCTCAGAGGATGGACCTTCAAGAAAAGATTCCCAAATAACATCAACTTCTAATTTACTTTTTTCGTTAATTGGTGAAAAAAAACGTTTTTTTGAAGTTAACCCTAACCTTCGGTAATCAACACCAGCTGTAAATTCAAAAACTTCAAAATCTCGCTGTACAAAACTTATAAAATGAAGGAATAAATTGCGGTTAAGTCCATCTTTATAAAGATCTTCTGGTGGTCTATTAGAAGTTGCAACGATGAATACTCCATAGTTTGTTATTTTATCAAACAATCGCCCGATTATCATGGCATCTGTTATATCTGTTATCTGCAGCTCATCAAAACATAAAAGATCTGTGGTTTTAGAAATGTGTTTTGCGATTGGTTCAATGGCGTCGCTAACTCCTGTCTTCCGAACCTCAAAAACTTTCTCATGTATCTCCTGCATAAATGCATGAAAATGAACACGCCTTTTCTTTTTAATTGAGGAGCATGAAAAAAATAAATCCATGATCATAGATTTTCCACGCCCAACACCACCCCAGAGATATACGCCTTTTAATAAGTTACTTTTCTTTATGGCTGAGAAAAATCTTCTGTTTCTTTTAGAAAGATCTTCATTAATTTTAGAAAACAAAATAACTGCATTCGCTTGTGAAGCATCATAAGTTAGAATCTTATTCGTTATTTTTTCATCATAAAATTCTTGAATAGATTTTCCCATTATTTCACAAATTACCATTAAATATTTTAAAAAACAAAACTAAAAAAGCCATGCTACAATCTCTTTAAAAGATTTAATTGAATATCTTTAGGGCCAGCCAAAATACCTGGTCTTTTGGGTTTTGGGTTGTTGAAAGAAAGATCTTTTCCATACCTATCCGTAACCTCACCCCCCGCTTCTCTAACAATCAAATCGCCTGCTGCAATATCCCATTCCCAACAATCTCTTAATGTCACCATCGCATCAAAAGAACCATTTGCCGCAAGGCATAATCGATAGGCAAGTGAACTTCTATAGAATTGACGCATCGGCGGAACACCTCCAGGCCAATAGGTTGAATCCAAATTAGGTTTTGCCGTAAGGATGGTTGATCCATGCACTTCAGAGCGAGAGCTAACATTTATTCTTTTTCCATTCTGATATGCTCCTGACCCAACTGAAGCCCAAAAGGTTTGTTCTAAACTGGGCATTTTAACTGCTGCCACTTTCATAACTCCTTTAAATGCAATTCCTAAAGCGCAAGCGTAGTTTTCATGACCATCAATAAACGATCTTGTTCCATCAATTGGATCAACAATAAAGACGTAATCCTTATCAAGCCTCCCTGGATCATCTTCTGTTTCTTCAGATAACCATCCATAGTCTGGTCTTGCTGATAAAAGCCTATCTACCAACATATTGTTTATTTCAATATCGGCTTCTGTAACTGGCCCTTCATTTGACCCTTTTTCCCAAACTTTAGGATTTTTTCTAAAATACCTTAGCGCTATTTTTCCGGCAGCGTTTACAGCATCGAGCAATAGGTCTAGATCATTTTCCAGCAATTTTTAAACCCTGAACCAATAGAGAAGGAACCGAAAAACTTAAATGTCTTTTTGCATCATTTGCTGGAATAATTGTTTTAAGCATCTCTTTCAAATTTCCTGCAATCGTACATTCATTCACTGGATATTTTAACTCCCCATTTTCAACCCAATATCCAGAAGCGCCTCGTGAATAGTCTCCAGTAATTTGATTAAGGGTTAAACCTATCATTGATGTGACCAATAAGCCTGTTCCCATTTCCTTTAATAAATCATCCTTACTTTTTGAACCACCTATAAAAGAAATATTTGAAATGCCAGGTGATGGTGGTGAGGAGACAGTTCTAACAGCATTACCAGTGCTTTGCAGGCTCAAATTTTTTGATGAAGATAAATCTAGTAACCAAGTCTCTAAAATACCATTATTAATGATGTTTTTGGTATTAGTCTTTAATCCCTCTGCATCAAAAGGTCGAGAACCTGAGCATCTAGCTTTTAAAGGACATTCTATTATAGAAATGTTCTTTGGAAATATCTCTTCCCCTAAAGATTTTACAAGCCAACTTGATCCTCTTACAATTGTTGCTCCATTAATAGCGCTAATGAGGTGGCCCACTAATGAGCTAGCAACCCGCTCATCATAAACAACTGGATAATTGCCAGTAGGTGGTTTTTGGGCCCCATAACGTGCAGCAGCTCTCTCACCAGATAACTGTCCAATACTGGATGGCGACGGGAGATCACTGATATAAACGCGGCTTTCAGAAGCATAATCGCGTTCCATTTTGTTGCCTTGACCAGATATTGAAACACATGAAATGTTCACTCCACTTCGCGAATACCCTTGAGAAAATCCATTTGAAAAAGCTAGATGGGATTTTATTATCCCTACACTGGCACTCGATCCTTGAACTTGAGTTACCCCCTTTACTTTCCTCGCCTCAGCTTCAGCCTCAATAGCCCATTTTTTAAGATAATCAGCCTCAACCATTACCTCAGTATCTATCAAATCTAATGCTTCTAAATCCTGCGCACTCACTAATTGATCATTTCTTGCCAAAACTATATCTTTATCTACTGGCGCCTCTCTAGCCATAGATAACGATCTCATAACCATTTTCGCCAAAGATTCATCTCGAACATCAGAGCTGCTAAGACAAGCTTGCCGTCCCTCTAAGATTACTCTCAAACCAAATTCGATTGCTTCTGATCTCTCTACACCCTCAAGCATTCCATTTAGCACATCTACATTAAGAGATTTTTTTTCTAAGCCAATTACTTCTGCAGCTTCTGCTCCAGCTTTTTTGGACATATCGAGTAAAGTGTTTGCTATCACCTCAAGATTATTATTCACGTTCTAAATCTTTCACTCTCTTGTCGGTTTAATTAATATAGTAATTGATATTTAGTCAGATTCCATTGCTAACTGTTAATGCTTACAAATACTACTTGCAATTACAGAAAAATTAAGTTTTTCGTCAATTGAAATTCATATTGGAGTATAAAATGACACAAGAGGTCGAAAAGACAGTCGTAAATAGCTGGAACGAATGGGACGATCTAAAACATGTTATTGTAGGTCGTGCAGACAATTGTCATATTCCCCCTGCTGAACCCGCGCTGGACGCCAAAGTTCCCGAAGATAGTGATATGAGAGGACAATGGGGTCGCAGACCTCAGGAAAGTATTGATCATGCTAACGAGCTTTTAGATAAATTTTCCATTCAATTAGAAAACCGTGGAATTAGAGTTGATAGACCTACTCCGATAGATTTTTCCCAACCAGTCACCACCCCAGATTTTTACACAGCCAGTCAATTTGGTTGTATGCCTCCACGGGACGTGTTGTTAACAGTCGGTTCAGAAATTCTAGAAGCAACTATGAGCTATAGATGCAGATGGTTTGAATATTTATGTTATAGGCCATTGATGCAACAATATTGGGAAGAAGATCCAAATTTCCGACATGAAGCTGCTCCAAAACCAAGGTTAACCGATGAAGATTACAGGCCAGACTATTTGTCTGATAAGATAGGTGTTGAAAAGCGCTTGGAATGGGCAGCTAAAAAATTCTTTGTTACAACAGAAACTGAACCCCTTTTTGATGCGGCAGATGTTCTAAGGTTTGGAAAAGATTTAGTTGTACAACACGGATTTACAACAAATGAAAAAGGTATCGAATGGTTACGAAGGCATTTTCCTAATCACAGAGTTCATTCTGTAAACTTTCCTGGTGATCCTTATCCAATCCATATTGATGCTACATTTACGCCCCTTCGCCCAGGATTAATCTTAAATAATCCACAACGCCGCCTTCCAGACGAGCAACGCCAGATGTTTAATAAAAATGATTGGGAGATTATTGATGCAGCACAACCAGCACATAACGCCCCACCACCATTATGTTACTCTTCAACCTGGCTTTCCATGAATGTGCTCGTTTTGAATCAAAAAACAGTATGTGTTGAAAAATCAGAAGTTTATCAGGCTGAGCAAATGGACAATTTGGGTATGGAAGTTATCGAAGTTGAATTACGAGACGCTTATGCTTTTGGCGGTGGATTACATTGTTGTACTGCAGACGTTTATCGAGAAAGTTCATTTGAGGATTATTTTCCAAAACAATAATATTGTTCGCATACATATTGTAGTTTAATATCTTATTATGGAACATATCAAAAATAAAACATTAATCATCACTGGCGCATCTCAGGGCATTGGTGAAGCTACAGCCCGTCTTTTTGCAAAACTCGGTGCTAACGTGGCTTTAATTGCCCGATCAAAAGAAAAAATAGAAAAAATCTCTACTGATATTAACTCAAATGGTGGAAAATCTATAGCAATAAAATGTGATGTAAGCAAACCTGATGAAGTAGAAAATGCTATAAAGGTAACTTTAAAATCTTACAGGTCCATAAATATACTTATTGGAAATGCTGGAGTTATCGATCCTATCCAAAATATTGCTGACATGGACGTGTCTGATTTTGACAAAGTAATTGATGTCAACATTAAGGGAGTCTGGTACGGCATTAAAGCTGTTCTTCCGCATATGAAAAATGGTGGTACTATTATTACTATTGGATCTGGAGCAGCATCAAACGCATTAGAAGGCTGGTCACATTATTGCACCTCTAAAGCAGCGGTTCACCATTTGAACTCTTGCCTAGATCTTGAAATGCGCAAAGACTTAATTCGGGCTCTTGTCCTTTCACCAGGTACAGTTGCAACAGAAATGCAAAAAATTATTAAAAAAAGTGGAGTTAATCCTGTATCTGAAATGAATTGGTCAGACCACATTTCACCAGATTGGGTTGCAAAATGCCTAGTGTGGATGTGTAGTAACCAAGCTGATGACTATTTAGGTAAAGTTGTGTCTTTAAGAGAAGAAAAAATCAGGCAAAAAATTGGCTTTTTATGATTGATTTAAATAGTACTTCTGTAAGATGGACAATCACGTTAAATCGTCCAGATAAGGCCAACGCAATCAATATGGAAATGTTGATAACATTAAATGAAATACTAGATAGAGCCAAACAGCAACCAAAATTGAGGTCTTTGATTATTACGGGAAATGGGTCAGTTTTCTCTGCTGGAGCAGACCTTAATTCTGTTAAACTAAATAACGAATTAACAACAACGGTACTTTGGCAAACACTTTCTGATAAAATAGCAGAGCTTCCGTGTTTAACAATTGCGGCACTTAATGGGACTTTAGCAGGTGGCGCCTTTGGTATGGTTTTAGCCTGCGATATTCGATTAGCAACGACTGGAACAAACTTCTTTTACCCAGTTTTAAAAAATAACCTGCTACCACAACCAAATGACATCGAGCGATTAGTAAACCTCACTGGACTGTCAACGGCGAAACTAATTCTAATAGCAGGGCAAAAGCTGAACGCCAAAAAAGCACTAGATACAGGTCTAATAGATCTCATGTGCGAGCGCTCTGAGTTCACTGATAATATAAACAACTTAAGTTATATTGCAGAAAACACAGACAGCATTTCTTTGTTGGCGATTAAACGCCTATTTCAGAACTTTACCAGCAATGAGTTGAAAACTGATGCTATTAACGCTGTTTTTAATAAAGATGCTGTAGCCATAAAAAAACTTAAGCAATTTTCAAGCTATTAACTTATGGCTTAGCGATAGTTTGCATCCAATTTATGTAAACCCGCTCTGCTAATGTTTCAAATTTAGCTTGAGTTTTATTTGCATCATTTTGTAATTTCTCTACACCATTTTTTCCCAGCGCATTTTCAAGTGCACTTAAATATTCAGGTATTTTAGCCCAATTTCTTACTGTGTCCTGCTCAACCTCTAAATGAAATTGAACAGTATGGGCTCTAGTGTGCCAACGCATGGATTGAACAGCGCAAGCATCCGTTGTTGCTAAAACTTGAGTTCCTTCAGGGATAGAAACAACCTCAGCCGAATGCCACTGAAGAGTGGGAAATATATCAGGCATACCATCTAAAAACACCCCACTTTGCCCCTCGACTGTTTGGTAAACGTCTAAAATCCCTATTTCTGGGGTTTTTGATGGCACTACCTTTCCACCAAGAGCATCAGCAAGCAACTGATGGCCTAGACAAACACCTAAATAAGGCAAACCTTTTTCTTCAACAGCTTTTTTTATAAAGTTTTTTTCATCACACAACCAAGGATACTTTTCTTCCTCCCAAACATCCATTGGACCACCCATAACCCATAGTGCATCATAGTTATCAATTAGTGGTAGTTTTTCACCTTCATCAAGCTCCACAGAGTCCCAAGTATGACCATCCTCCAGTAGAAATTTTCTAAATATGCCCGGATGTTCTTCTCTAGCGTGCTGTAAAACTAAAATATGCATCTTTAATTACCTGATTTCAAATAGCGACATTTAACTTTTATTAACTTAAAAGCCAAAAAAACAAAACCCAACCTTTTTCTTTACAGAACGCATTCTTGCAGTATGGTTTACGTATGGTCAACTAACTATTTAGGATTCGAATTAGTTTTTGATCAACTTAAAAAATCTTGTCACAAAATTAGTGACATCCAATGACTCAAATCCATAGGGAGGATATTAGGGAATGGAACGACGTAAATTTTTAACAAGCGCTGCGCTTGTCGGAACTGGAGCGGCTCTCGCTTCACCGGCTATTGCACAAAGCGTAAAAACAATAACAATTGTATCTACTTGGCCTCGAGACTTTCCAGGCCTAGGGACTTCTGCTCAACGTTTATGTCAAAGAATTGATGAAATATCTGGCGGTGCGCTAAAAACAGAATACTTTGCGGCCGGTGAAAAGGTCGGGGCATTTGATAGTTTTGATGAGGTTGCTGCTGGAAATTCCGATGCATACATAGCTGCTGAATATTATTGGGGTGGAAAACATCCTGCATATAACTATTTCACATCTGTACCTTTTGGGATGACTACACCTGAATGGAATGCTTGGATTAAGTTTGGTGGCGGTCAAGAGCTGTGGGACGAATTAGCGTCTGGGTTCAATTTGAAAGCTCTATCTTGCGGTGGCACAGGTGCTCAATGTGGAGGTTGGTTTAATAAAGAAATTAATTCTCCTGACGATCTACAAGGTCTAAAAATGCGTATTCCTGGCTTAGGTGGAACAGTTATGTCTAAATTAGGTGTTTCAACTGTCTCTTTACCAGGTGGCCAAATTTATGAAAATCTTGTTTCAGGTGCTGTAGATGCGACTGAGTGGGTTGGTCCTTATAATGATTATTTCATGAAATTTTATGAAGCTGCCAAATATTACTACACGGGTGGAATGCATGAACCTGGTGGTGGTCTTGGATTTGGTATGAATTTAGATTTCTGGAACAACTGTAATGATCATGAGAAAGCAGTGATTACAGCAGCATGTATGGAAGAAAATGCTGCTCAGCCTGAGGAAGCCATGGCAAATAATGGAACGTATCTTCAGAAATTAGTAGATGAACATGGAACGCAACTTCGTTCATATAATGATGATGTTTGGGATGCGTTTGGCGAGGCATCAGCAGAAGTTTTTGAAGAGACCCGACAGCATTCTGAAATGGCCGCCCGAGTAAATGACTCTTACATGGGTGCATTAAGAGATATCGGTGGTTTCAGAGCGATTGCAGAAATAGAATTTTCGCAGCAACGTAACAGGGTTCTTGGCCTAACTTAATACTTAAAAATATTTATAGGGGCTGCTTCTAAAGCTAGCCCCTATTATTACCTTGTGTTAATATAATTTTGATTACAAACAGGCTGTATATATTAAATGAACTCAACAACAACCATCGAGCCTAACATTGCTACTCGACCCGCTATATTAATTAGATCAATTGGTTGGTGCAGCTTAAGTTTTTTACTAGCTTTTATGATTAATAATATTTTATCAATTGGTTATGGTTATCCTGGTGCAATTGAGTTTTTTAAAAATCCTAGCCTAAAAAATATATCACAGCCTTCTGTCTACATTTTATTATTTTTTATTGCAATTTTATGGACTTTTAAGACTTCAAACACTTCACTGCGTAGTGATGCAAATCGAATAACTAATTTTAATGCTTTTATAATAAGAGGGTGTTTTTTTTCTGTTTTACTTGTTGGTATAACTGATGCCTCGATCGCTTGGCTTAGAGTAGAAGGGCTATTGCCAGCACTATTCAACGAAAGCACTGCATCCGCATTATTACGTTCTGGGTTTATTGGACCAAATATTCATCTGCCACTAATAATAGTGGGTTTTTTAATAGCCGTTTTTTCCCGCACTCTAGGGTTTTTATGGTTAGCATTGATGATTGTTGCCGCGGAACTCTTAATTGTTATTTCTAGATTCGTCTTCTCTTACGAACAAACATTAATGGGGGACTTGGTAAGATACTGGTATGCAGCACTTTTCCTTTTCGCTTCTGCCTATACTTTATTTGACGAGGGTCATGTCAGAGTGGATGTATTATACTCAACATTTAAGGAAAAAACAAAAGGCAAAGTTAATGCTTATGGGGCCATACTATTAGGTATGATCACATCTATAACCATCTTCGTTATTTGTCTGTGGTCAAAACAAGCAATTGTAAATTCCCCAGTCATGAATTTTGAAGTATCTCAAAATGGAACTGCAGGTATGTATATCAAATATCAAATGGCAGCTTTCTTGTTGATTTTTGCTGCAACAATGCAAATCCAATTTGTAAGTTATCTGTTTGAAGCGGTAGCCGATCTTAGAAACGAACCCGATAAGCGAAAAATAAAACCTATTTCTCATTAAGGAACACTAATGGAACTTTTTTTTCTCGCTATTCTCGTTATAACAATGGCAACAGCTTTGGGTTCTGGGTTTCCTGTTGCTTTTGCCTTACCAGGTTCGGCGATAATCACGATTATTCTCGCTGGTATTAGCGGTTTCATATTTAGTGGTGATCCTTCTGCCTTCTTTCATCAAGGAGGTCCGTTTCAATGGATATCTTCAGGTGTAACTAATCTGCGTGGTGTTTACTGGGAAGTTGAAAGAGACACTCTCATTGCTATTCCATTATTCATTTTTATGGGAATAATGCTACAAAAATCCAAAATAGCTGAAGATCTTCTAGTAACTATGGCTAATTTATTTGGCCCTGTTCCTGGTGGCCTAGGTATTTCAGTGGTTTTTGTTGGTGCTCTACTAGCTGCAACAACAGGTATAGTAGGTGCAACGGTAGTTGCAATGGGTCTAATTTCTTTACCAGCTATGCTAAGAAACAATTACTCTCAGTCTCTTGCAACTGGGACGATAGCCGCCTCAGGGACACTGGGCCAAATAATTCCTCCTTCCATAGTTTTAATAATATTAGCAGATCAACTTGGCTCCGCTGCAGATCAAGCGGGGTCTGCAAGAAAATCATTATTTAAAGAGGCCACTGGTGAAATCTCAATGCCCAGCATGTTTGATGTTGGCTCCACAAGTGCGGGAGAAATGTTCTTAGGAGCGTTGGTCCCCGGTCTTATCCTTGTTGGTTTATATATGGTTTTTATTCTTATTTATGCTCTAATTAGACCAAAAGTAGCCCCAGCTGTGCGATATGAGGGAAATTTAGATATAAAATTTTGGGTAAACGTTCTACTTACTTTGGTGCCGCCCCTTGGCTTAATTTTCTTGGTTTTGGGATCAATCATAACTGGCATTGCAACTGTTAATCAGGCTGGTGCAATTGGCGCTGGCGGTGCCTTAATTATGGCTGGATATAGACTAACTGAAGGATCAAAAGGCAGATATTATCCGGCTCTACTTGCTATAATATCTTTGTTGATAATATCATATTGTTTGTCAAATTTTAACATGAATGTAAAAGCTGTAATCGCCACTGGCGCTAATAAGACTGGGATTTGGATAGGACTTTTTGGCTCCATTTTACTTATACTTTCGTTAATTTGGAGTGGTGTAAGAGTGCTAAATTTAAACAATACAATGCACGAAGTTATGCTTGAGACAGCCAAAACAACCTCACTCGTATTTATCATTCTATTAGGAGCAGCTGTATTAACAGCTGCATTTCGTGCTTTTGGTGGTGAAGAATTAGTTCGTAATTTTCTTAATTCAATGCCAGGTGGGTTTTGGGCAAAATTTGTAATTGTTATGGCCGTGATATTCATTCTAGGGTTTTTCCTAGATTTTATAGAAATAGCGGTCGTCGTTGTTCCCATCGTAGCACCAATTTTATTAGCAGATCCTGCAGCAAACATAACAGCAGTTTGGCTTGGCGTTATGATTGGATTAAACATCCAAACATCCTTTCTAACCCCTCCCTTTGGATTTGCTCTATTTTACTTACGAGGTGTTGCGCCAATTGCTGTGAAAACTGTGTCCATTTATAAAGGTGTAATCGCTTTCATCTGCTTGCAGCTCTTAGCTTTGGCAATAGTTGGTTATTATCCTCAAATGGTGAATTATCTTCCAAATAGAATGAGCTTTCTTTCTGACGCATCACCGCCTCCAAGAAATCCAAAATTACAAATTTGTTTAGAAGAGTTTGTTACAAAAGAAATAAATCAAAATGAGCAACAAATACTCAAAACAATAGATGTTGCAAAAGAAATAGAACTTAACTTCCTACCAAAAAAGATTAAGAATGATTTAGAAATCGCCTTCAAGTCTGCAGAATTAGCGATTAGCTCATTAGATAACATTAAAACCACATCTCAAAATGTTATAGAAAAATCTAATCAATATAGGCCACAGCTAACCTATGTACGACGCCTCGAAAGTGAAATTAGATGGTATAAAAAAGAAATCAAAGAGCTCAAAAATTCTTTAAATTATTTAAAATCTGCTGCGGACAAAAATAAGCGGGTCCAAGTAGAAAATAAAATTACTTCTACTCTAAACATCGTCGCCAATATAAAATCCAAGATACCAGAAAATTGGGAAGCTACTTACAAGGCCTTCAACAAATTAACCAAATCAGAAACTAATGCCAGACGTAAATATAGAAAGGCAGCTGATCAATCTTTTTCACCTGTATCTGAATTTATATTAATATTAGATGCAAATAATTCATATTTTAATGCCAAAGATGAGTTAAGCACTCTTAAAGACAAGATTTTAACAGCTGAACTTTCTTCAAAAGATGCAGAGCTTTTTACTAAAAACTTAAAAACTAAATTTTCAAAAATTGCTGGGGCTACTAAAATTGCGTCTTCTTTAAGAAAAATTCAAAAGAATTTAAAACCTGGTAAGGTTAATGTCGAGAAAGCATTAATTGCTTATGAAAAAACATACACTTTATATGAAGAACAAGCTATCTGGAGAGCAGAAGCAGAAAATAAAATAAAAATAAAATTACAAACATACCTAACTGGGATTTCTGAAACTTTAGGTGCCCGACAAGCAGAAAAATTATCTCGTTCCCAAGCATTATATTTGGCCAAATGTAATTCTGGACACAGAGATCTTTCTCTAAACTTTTAGAATTTTAAAATGAATCTTATTTAAGTACTATAATTATTTTAATATGGTATATGAATATTAATGAAACTAAAAGGTTAGGTTATGGCTACTAATTTATATAAACGCGACTTACCAAGTGATCTTGATTTAGGATCAATAGTAGCAATTGATACTGAAACGATGGGTTTAAACCCAAATCGTGACAGGCTTTGTGTCGTTCAGTTATCTTCTGGAGATGGCCACTCGCACATAATTCAAATTGAAAAAGATCAACAGATGGCGCCAAATTTATGTAAGTTGCTAGAAAATCCATCTGTACTTAAATTATTTCATTTCGGCCGTTTTGACATAGCTGTTCTCTTAAAAAAATTTAATGTTTTGACACGACCTGTTTATTGTACAAAAATTGCTTCTAAATTAGTACGAACCTATACAGATAAACATGGCTTGAAAAACCTAATAAACGAACTTCTTGAATTAGATATCTCTAAACAACAACAAAGCAGCTATTGGGGTGCTAGAGAACTAACTAATGATCAAATTAATTATGCTGCGTCTGATGTTTTGCATCTTCACAAAATTAAAACAATACTCGATGTCCGGTTAAAAACGGAGGGGCGTATTGAAATAGCAGATAAATGTTTTAACTTCCTTCCCAGCAGAGCTCAATTAGATATACTTGGCTGGCCAGACATAGATATTTTTGCTCATTAAAAACCATGATAAACGAGAAAAAAACCAAAGAATTTATAAAAACTGGAAAGCGCGTTGTTGAAAGAGAAGCTCGTGCTTTAGACTTATTAGAAAAAAGTATCGAGGAATCTTTTTCAAAAGCTGTAGAAATCATTTTAGCTGCAAAAGGTAGAGTTATAGTTTCCGGTATGGGAAAATCTGGACACATAGCGAGAAAAATTACCGCTACATTAGCATCCACAGGTACACCATCTCATTTTTTACACCCAGGTGAAGCGAGTCACGGTGATTTAGGTATGATAACAAGTGGTGATGTTGTTATTCTTTTGTCAAACTCTGGTGAAACACCCGAATTAGCAAATGTAATATCCTACGTTCACAGATTCAAAATCCCATTAATTGGAGTTGCTAGTAATACCTCCTCTAGTCTTTTAAAAAATGCTGATGTACCCATCACATTACCGAGCGCAAAAGAAGCTTGTAATTCAGATATTGTTCCAACAACCTCTACAACAATGACACTTGCCTTAGGAGATGCTTTGGCCATTACTCTCATGGAACAAAGAGAGTTTACTCCCGAACGCTTTAAAACGCTTCACCCTGGCGGAAACTTAGGGGCCAAACTGATAACTGTTGAAAACATAATGCATATTGATGATGAAATACCAACCGTACAAAGTGGGACTGATATGGTTAGTGTCTTCCTAGAAATGTCGACAAAAGGATTTGGAGCTGTAGCAATTATAAATACTAGCGGTGCTTTGATCGGTGTTATAACCGACGGAGATTTAAGACGAAATATACAAAATCTAATGTCTAAGACATGTGATGAAATAATGACGAAAAAACCATTATCTATCAAAAAAGAAATTCTAGCTTCATCTGCATTAAACTTAATGAATGACAAAAAAATTTCATCTGTATTTGTTTTAGGAAAAGAAAACAAAGTACTTGGAATTCTGCACATACATGATTGCTTACGAGCAGGCGTTATATAAATGCTTCAAGAAGATAATTACTCTAGATTAATTAAAATTACTAAAATTACATTACCAAGTATTGCTCTAATTATTTTAAGTGTATTGTTTTTACTACCGGATAAAAGAACGACAATTCAAGCATTTGATAATATTGACAAGTCCCTGCTGAAAATTGTTCAAAAAGCGGGAATAGATAAGCCATCTTTCAGAGGAACCCTTGCATCAGGATCTAATCTGGAATTGTATGCAAATGAAATAGTACCAAAAGACAAAAATAATAACCTTATTGAAATAAATGAGATTACTGCTCGTTTAGAACTAGATCCAAAGATTGTGGCAACTGCTTACGCCAAAAAAGGTGTTATAAATATTGAAAAACAAACTGCTGAGATGGTAGGAAAAGTTAATGTAGAAGGTTTTAATGATATTACTGTAGAAGCATCTGATCTAAAAGTCTTTTATGATAAAGCTATTGCGAAAACACATCAGCCTGTTCTCATGTTTGGAAATTTTGGTATGATACGAGCTGGAGCTGCTGAGTTTTCTGATAAAAGTCAAAAATCAGACATTGGTTATGTTCTCTTATTTAGTGATGGTGTAAAAATGCTATATAATATGGGAAACGATTAATTTGTGTAGGAAATCATATAACAACTTAAATCTAACAAAATTAACCTTAGTTCTGGTATGTCTTTATGGATCTTCATCTATAGGTTCAGCAGATACAAAGATCGATATCGGGGCTGCTTTAATAGGAAAAAGTGGTGTAATTGAGGCTAATTCAGAAAAGCTCAAAATAGATAGTAATTCTGGTACCGCGACCTTCAGCGGAAACGTCGAAATAAAGCGTGGACAAATATCCCTTAAAGCTCAGGAAATCATAGTGTCTTATTCTCTCAACAAAGATTCTACTCAATCAATCACTGAGATTCTAGCAACTAAAAATGTTTCTTTTTTTTCAAATCAAGACGTAACAAAAGCTGATAAAGCAATATATGATTTAAAAACAAATATAATTGAATTATCGGGAAATGTTTCAATTCAACAAGGTACTAGTAACTTTTCTGGTAATAAATTAATTTTCAATCTAAACACCGGTAAAGGCTCGATATCTGGTCGAGTAAAGGCTGTCTTGGGCTCAGATGATTAATGACTGAAGTTTTACCTTTTGATAACTCTAAAAACAATCACGGTTTATACGTTGAAAACTTAGGAAAGAAGTATAGAAAAAAACGAATTATAAGTAATATAAATTTAACTCTGTTCAAGGGTGAGGTTGTGGCCTTACTAGGCCCAAATGGAGCGGGCAAAACAACTACTTTTTATGCTATTGCCGGTTTAGTAATACCAGAAGATGGAACAGTGAAACTAAACGGAAAAGACATTACACAATTGCCTATGTACAGAAGAGCACAGCTTGGTATGGGCTATTTACCCCAAGAAGCATCAGTTTTTAGAGGCCTTTCGGTCCAGGACAACATCTTATCCATTTTAGAAATTTGGGAAACCAATAAGATAAAACAAAAACAAGATTTAGACGAACTTTTAAACGAATTTTCTATTAGTCACCTAAGAAATTCTTCTGCTTTATCTCTATCGGGAGGGGAGCGACGTCGAGTTGAAATAGCCCGATGTCTCGCATCAAATCCAGAATATATATTACTTGATGAGCCCTTTGCTGGTGTTGATCCTGTAGCAGTAAACGAAATTCGTGAAATTGTATCAAAACTGAAAAATAGAGGTATTGGTGTTTTAATAACCGATCATAACGTTCGAGAAACTTTGCGGATAGTAGATCGAGCCTATATTCTTAACGATGGTAAGTTATTGAAAAGCGGAACACCCTCAGAAGTAATAGAAGATAAAACAGTTCGACAGGTATACCTTGGTGATGATTTTTCTGTCAGTTAAATAATCATAATTTTTATTGAGTCTCTGGTTGAATCTTTTGACTCATGGTTCTATATCAGCGATAAATATTCAATGATTCTATAATTAAAGTGTCTGCTATTTATTTAAAATGATAATTGTAGATTATTCTAAAATAGTCGTCGATAAGAACTATAAAATTTAGATAATATTAACTGGGATTTTAAATGTTGCTGTCTCAAATTATAAAACCACAAGCTGTTCGTTCGATAGCTCAAATGGATAGTAAAAAAAGATTATTACAAGAAATATCCGAAATTATTACAATTTATAATTCTGATTCCACTCCTTCAACGGCCTATGAGGCCTTAATGCAAAGAGAAACTCTTGGAGCAACGGGTGTAGGAAATGGTGTAGCAATACCGCACGCAAGATTAGCCGGATTAGAGAAAGTTGTAGGGGCTTTCTTCAAGCTAGATAAGCCTATGGATTTTAGTTCTGTCGACCGCAAACCAGTAGATTTAATTTTTGCACTTTTTGCCCCTGAAAACGCTGGCGTTGAACACCTAAAGGCTCTAGCTCTCGTTTCTAGAACACTAAGAGACGATTCTATGTGCTCAAAATTACGTGCTAATTCAAATTCCACTACAATGTATGCTATTTTAACAGAAAAAATGGAATCTAAAGCTGCTTAGTTTATTCTAAACCACTTTCTAGTAATTTACTTTCTATTCTTTGTATGTCTTCAGGATTGTTTAATTCCCAAAAACTTTGGCCCCTGCTGTCAACCTCAACACAATAAATATCATTATTGTTTTCAATAAATCTTAGCTGTTCTAAACCCTCTAGTTGTTCTAGAATCCCTTCCTGCAGTGCAATATATTTACTTAAAGAATTTGAACGATATGCATAAACCCCAACATGATGATAAACAGGGCAAAGTTCTTTTTCTAAATAAGCTCGGGGTGTAAATGGTATTACCTCCTTTGAAAAATAAAGTGCTTTTTTATCATTATTAAAGACAACTGTAGTTCCTCCAACCCGGCCCTTTTTTCTATCTTCCAAAAACATTCTATGACCATCAGAATCACACCGAAGCACCGGAGTCACAACATTAGCTTTTTTGTTTGTTTTTAATTCATTTATCAGGGCTTCAATGAACCAATGAGGGGTCAACGGAGCGTCACCTTGTAAGTTAACCACTATGTCATACTGATCATTAAGCAACATACTTGTTTCAGCACATCTTTCAGTTCCATTTTTACATGATGTTGAAGTCTTAATCGACTCAGCTCCAAAATTATCTGCCTCCATGATAATTCTATCGTCATCAGTAGCAATTACTACCCTATCAACCCCCTCGACACGCTTTGCTGCCTCCCAAGAACGATGAATTAAACTCTTTTTCCTTCCTGTGGCTCCCATTAATGGTGCAAGCGGTTTTCCTGGAAAGCGACTAGAAGCATACCTCGCAGGTATTACAATAATTATCTGCACCCTTATTCCTCCGCAAATGTAAATTGAGCTGATGTCATATAATCCCCAGCTAATAATTTTTTAAATATTATAAATGACTTGTCACTCAATCATACTTAACTGTCAAATCAACAAATGGGTCATCATAAATAGTTTGCAAAGCAAATTTCGTGTTATTTTAAATAATAATCAATAAAAATAATATATTAATGACAAAATAACCACTTTGTAAATTTTTACCAAGGGTTGTTATAATAGATGCAAGCACCATATAATTTGAAAGAGGATTAAATATGAACGATACAAAAAATTTCCCTGGGTGGCATGGAACTACCATTGTTGGTGTAAGAAAAGACGGTGAGGTTGTTATTGCTGGAGATGGTCAAGTTAGCTTAGGTCAAACAGTAATAAAAGGATCAGCGAAAAAGGTTCGACGACTATCACCTGGAGGTCAGGATGTAATTTGTGGCTTCGCTGGTTCAACCGCCGATGCTTTTACGCTTTTAGAAAGACTAGAAAGCAAACTTGAAGCAACACCCGGCCAACTCCTAAGAGCTTGTGTAGAACTGGCAAAAGATTGGCGAACTGATAAATATCTAAGAAACCTTGAGGCCATGATAATAGTTACAGATGGAAAAAATCTCTTCATAATCACTGGGGCTGGAGATGTACTAGAACCTGAACATAATGTGGCAGCAATTGGATCGGGTGGAAATTATGCATTGGCTGCAGCGAGAGCATTGATGCCATCAGAAAAATCTGCTGAGGAGATCGCTAAGGCAGCGATAGAAATTGCTTCAGATATTTGTGTTTACACAAATGGGAACATGACTATAGAAAGAATACAAGAATGACCGATTTAACACCAAGAGAGATCGTTTCTGAGCTTGATAGATTTATAATTGGTCAAAAAGACGCCAAACGAGCCGTTGCCGTTGCCTTGAGAAATCGCTGGAGGCGAAAACAACTATCAGACGAATTAAGAGAGGAAGTATATCCAAAAAATATTCTTATGATTGGACCAACTGGCGTTGGAAAAACAGAAATATCAAGAAGACTTGCTAAGCTCGCAAATGCTCCATTTATAAAAGTAGAAGCTACCAAATTCACAGAAGTAGGCTATGTTGGCAGAGATGTAGAGCAAATTGTTCGCGATCTAGTTGAAAGTGCCATAATTATGGTTCGTGAAAAGATGAGAGAAGAAAAAAAAGCTCTTGCAGAAAAAGCAGCGGAGGAAAGAGTAATAACTGCACTTGCAGGTAGTGAAGCTCGAGAATCCACACGAGAAATGTTCAGGAAAAAACTAAGAAACAACGAGTTAGATCAAAAGGAAATCGAATTAGACATTGCTGATAACTTTAACCCGCTTCAAATGTTAAATATTCCAGGTCAACCAGAGGGTACTGGTGTTGGAATGATGAACATTGGTGATATCTTCGGTAAAGCCATGGGAAAAAATACAAAGCGGCGAAAAATGACTGTTTCTGAAAGTTACGATGTTTTGGTTAATGAAGAAGCCGACAAAATGTTAGATCAAGAAACAATAAATCAAGCGGCAATAACATTAGTTGAGGAATCTGGAATAGTCTTTATAGACGAAATTGATAAGGTTTGCGCCAGATCAGATGCTCGTGGTGCGGATGTTAGCAGAGAAGGCGTTCAAAGGGATTTGTTGCCCCTAATTGAAGGTACTGCAGTATCTACAAAGTATGGTGCTGTAAAAACAGATCATATATTGTTTATTGCGTCCGGTGCTTTTCATATTGCTAAACCTTCAGATCTTTTACCAGAACTACAAGGGAGGTTGCCAATTAGAGTTGAGTTAAGAGCGCTGACTGAATCAGATTTTATAAGAATACTAACGGAGACTGATAATGCCTTAACACGGCAATATTCTGCACTACTCGCAACTGAGGGCGTAAATGTTAAGTTTTCTGATAGTGGAATATCTGAGATTGCTAAGATTGCCGCTGACGTTAATCAAACTGTTGAAAATATTGGGGCTAGACGTCTGTATACTGTAATTGAACGGGTTTTTGAAGAACTCAGTTATACTGCTCCAGACAGAAATGAAGAGAAAATTAAAGTTGATAAAAAGTACGTACAGCAAAACCTTGGGGAATTAGCAAAAGCTTCTGACACTAGCCGATACGTTCTCTAGGAAATATTTAAGTCTTTAATCATCCATAAAATTCTGTATTGAGACTCTATGATATTCTGGAGTTTTTTTATAAAAAATAAAGCTTGGCTTGGTGCGGGGGCGTTATTAACTCTTTCATCAAGCTATGGGCAAACATTTTTTATCTCACTCTTTGCAGATCAGATAATGAATGACTTTAACCTTACCCACGGCCAGTGGGGCGGTATATATGCTATTAGTACAACTTTATCAGCGATTGTAATGGTATGGGCCGGTGCGTTAACAGATAAATATAGAGCACGTTATTTGGGCTTAATTTTTTTAAGCGTATTAGCATTTACATGTTTAATGGTCTCGATAAATTTCTCTATTTTAATATTACCAATACTAATATTTCTTCTTCGATTTTCAGGCCAAGGAATGTTAAGTCACATCGGCTCAGTGTCTATGGCTAGATGGTTTGTTGCATCTAGGGGAAAGGCACTCGCAATCGCCACTTTGGGATTTTCGTTTGGTGAGGCTATTCTTCCAATGAGCGTAGCACTGCTTTTAACCATTATTTATTGGAAATATGTCTGGATTATAGCCGCAATTCTCACTTTGTTAACAATTCCAATCTTACAAAAGCTACTTAAGGTTGAAAGAACACCTCAATCTAATACAAGTAACATTCAAAACGTGGGGATATTAGATAAACGTCACTGGACTAGAAATCAGGTGTTATCTCATTGGTTGTTCTGGTTTTATTTCCCATCAATAATGTCAATTGCTATGTGGGGTACCGCATTATTTTTCCAACAAGTCCATCTATCATCAAGTAAAGGTTGGACATTGTTTCAATTTACATCATTAATCCCCATTTATACTTGTTCTACTATACTTTCCATGATGCTTTATGGCTGGGCTATCGATCGATATGGATCAGGTAGACTCCTCGCGTTATATCAAATACCAATGGCTGTATCATTTTTTCTTTTCGGTTTTGGAGATTCTATCATAATTGCTGGGTTTGCATTTATCCTTTTTGGAATTACCCACGGCGCAAATTCTACAATCCCTGGTGCTTTCTGGGCTGAATACTTTGGAACAAAACACTTAGGCTCTATTAAAGCAATGGCAACTGCTGTTTCAGTTTTAGGGTCTGCCTTGGGCCCTGCTATCAGTGGTGCCTTGATTGATTACGGCATCCCATTTTCAAAACAAATGCCCATAATTTCAATATTTATTTTAATTTGTTGTCTATTGAACTGGGTAGCTATTAAAAAAATTAAGCTTTTATACCCTTAAAACTTTTTATTCTTTTTTAGATAAACATATAATGCTCCAGAACCTCCATCTTTAACATGGGATTGGACAAAATCCAAAATAAAACCATTCATTGCTGGGCTCTTCAGCCATTGTGGAACGGTTTTTCTTAATACTCCTTTATTAGTGAAAGAGTCTTCAGAGTTATAATTCCTTTCACCTTTACCAGTGATAATTAAAATCAATCTCTTCTTTAATTTGTAACTATTATTAATAAAAGAATATAGGGCTTTATAAGCTTGATCTGTTGTTAAACCATGTAAATCCAGTTTTGCCTCGGGCGAAAGCTTACCTCTTTTAAGTCTTCTTAAAATATTTTGATCAATAGCACCTGAACTGTTTTCAATATTTGGTCTTATTCTAGGATTATTTTTAAGACCGGGGTTTAGTATTGGTTTTAGTAGGTTATTTTTCTTTTTTACGATGTCTTTTTCGTCGTCTATATCTGTTGATATAGGTTTTGGATCACTAATTGTTCTTGATATTTTTTTCCATAAAGCCTTTTCGTCAGAACTTAGGTTTCTTCCTTTTGACACAATAAATCCTTATACTCTATGCTCCTGTTTCAACCAATATCCAATTCGGATTATCTGATCCTATTTCCCTAGAAAACACCCAGACATCAAATTGTTTCTTTGTGTCTGCCTCTTCGCCTTCAATGATTTCTCCATTATTATTTTTAACAACAGATTTTACATCAGCTAAAAATGAAACACTAATCTCAGCCACACCATCTCTAAAGCTAATATTTTTTACTGCCGTGTCTCGCAAACCTATGAAATCCGCATCGATCGACAAGCCTTTTTGTTCCCTCTCCTGAACAGCTTCCTCAAAGTTTTCTTTCACGTCAGCGCTTAAAAAAGTTTCTACAGGGGAAATTTTACCAGATTGAAATGCCATTAATATCATTTCATAAGCACTACCAGCACCACCTAAAAAATCAGTTAAAGAAAAGTTTTTTTCAATTTCTTTTATCTTGGTAAGCGCATTTGCGCTGTTTTTATCATCAAAAAGATATTCAGTGGCCTCTTCATCCAAATTATTATCACTTGAATCTTCAGTGTTCTTACGTTCCTCTATTTTTGTGCTGTCGACATCTTTACCCTTGGGCTCAAAACCATCTCTAGTTCCCAATACATTCTTTAAACGAAATATTAAAAAAAGTGCCACGCCGGCCAATATTAATAATTGTAAAATCGTATTGTTCATTATTTAAGCCCTAAATATTAGTTATAGATATTTTATTAATTAATACCTATGTAGGAGAGGAGTGTTTTCAAGTCCACCTATTCTCTACAAAGAAAAAGGAAAAGTTTGATAAATGTGGTTATTTCTTCTTTTTATAGTGGTTCCAATCGTAGAAATAGTACTTTTTATAAAAATAGGGGGTTTTTTAGGACTTTGGTTAACAATTCTTATCGTTATTTTAACAGCAATTATTGGAACAAACCTTGTAAAATCTCAAGGCTTAAATGCTATTAGAGAAGTGCAAAATTCTTTTTTACAAGGGCACGATATTGCGCGAAGTTTGATAAGTGGTGCTTTAATATTGATAGCGGGAGTTCTGCTGCTAACACCAGGGTTTTTTACTGATTTTATAGGACTAACTTTTTTAATACCAACGACCAGAAACATGTGGATATCCTACGGTATTAAACATTTTCCAGGTTTAGTTTTTATCAATACAAATAATAATTCAAAAAACAAACCTCATTATCAAGAGAAAAATGACGTGATTGATGGTGACTACACAGATCTTGATAAATAATATAAAGACACCCTAAATTAAATAAAATATGAGGCACAACATGTCAGAACAAAAAAATACTACCATGAAAACATTAGGTCAGTTTATAAAAGACTTATCTTTTGAAAACATTGCGGCTCAACAAAGTCGTCAAGGCACAGGGACACCCGATATCCAGGTAAAAATTAATCTGGATGCCTCCAAACGTGAACAAGAAAACCAATATAACTCATCTATAAAAGTTAACATCGAATCTAAAGACACAGAGACTCAAGAAAATATTTTTCTTTTAGAGTTGGATTACGGGGGTATCTTTTTGATAGAAAATGCTCCTGAAGATCAATTACACCCACTTTTAATGATTGAATGTCCAAGGATGTTGTTTCCTTTTGTCCGACGGGTTATTCATGATGTAACACGTGATGGTGGATATCCACCTTTAAACCTTGACTCTATAGACTTTTTAGCAATGTACAAAGCCGAAGTTGATAGACTTTCATCAGAATCAAAAATGAATTAGGAATAGTACTTTTTCCAAATACTATCTGCTCCTAATGTTTTTAAAAACTCTTCGTGATTAGTTTTTTCATCTTCTGTTATCAATCTTTTTAACGCAGTTTTTCTCTTTTTCCTTACATCTCGTCGAGGTGTATCGTATTTTTCCAACTTTCCACCATTATCTGTCCTTAAAACTAAATCAGGCTGTCTACCACCAATTAGCTCCAGATAAACGTCAGATAACAACTCTGAATCTAACAAAGCACCATGCTTTTCTCGTCCGCTATTATCAATACTAAATCGCCGGCATAACGCGTCTAAAGAGTTTTGAGCTCCTGGAAATTTTTTTCGAGCAATTGAAAGTGTGTCTATCGCTTGTTGATCAGAATAAATTTCACCCCCAGCTCTTTTCAGTTCTGCGTTTAAAAACTTCATATCAAACGAAGCGTTATGAATCACCATTTTAGCGTCTCCAACAAATGATGTAAATTCATCCATAATATCCAAAAATCGCGGCTTTTCCTTTAAAAAATCATCCGACAAGCCATGAACAGCAAACGCTTCTTGCGGCATTGGTCTATCAGGGTTTAAATATTTATGAAAATACCGGCCTGTTGGCATATGATTAAAAAGCTCTACAGCACCTATTTCAACTATCCTATCACCATTTTTTGGATCAAGACCTGTCGTTTCTGTATCTAATACAACCTCTCTCATTTAATTAAGATCCTACAAAATTAGAAATAATTTCTTTAACTTTACCACGTGCAAAAACCATCGATCTTGTTGGTATTATAAAATCTGCTCGGAGCTGCTTTTCTTCATCTGGCATTTGTTTTTCTACAATACTATTAAACATCTCTTCACTCATTGTATTTCTATCTAAAACTCGTTTCTTTTGCGTTTTAACGTCAACTGTTACAACTACAACATAATCAACAATAGTTTCATTACCCTTTTCAAACAATAAAGGTATATCTAATACCACTAATGGCGTTTTTTTTTCTTTTGCTTTTAATAGAAAATCTGCTCTGTGGTCTGCTACGAGTGGATGAATTATTTCCTCTATTTTTTTTAAGTTCTCTTTGTCTTCGATTATAAAGTTTTTTAACGCCTCCCTGCTTACCTGATTATCTAAAACAACATGTGGTATCTTTTTTTGAAAAATTTTTATTGTTTTTTCATCTTCCTTATAAAGCTGATGAACAGTTGTATCTGCATCCCAAACTGGAACTCCATAATCTGAAAACATTTTTGCTGTTGTGGTTTTTCCCATCCCAATCGAACCCGTGAGGCCCAGGATGATAGTTTTATTTAAATTCATTTCGACAAAAACATTTTTCGGGTTTCACTATCTACACTCGGTTTTATACCGAACCATTCCTCAAACCCAGGAGTTGCCTGATGTAACAACATTCCGAGACCGTCTATGCACCTACAACCTCGTGTCTCTGCGTCTCGCAAAAGTAGGGTTTTAATAGGATTATAAACTAAATCCACGACAGTTGTGGCATGAGATAGATTATCTAATGACAAGTCCAGAACTTCGTGATTTATCATACCCAACGAAGTAGTGTTCACTAAAAGATTTATACTGCTTAGCATTTCTTTTTTGTCTGTCCATTTAATTACTTTAATTCTTGGCCCAAAGAAATGCCCTAATTCTTGGGCTCTCTCCATTGTTCGATTTGTAATATAAATTATGGGAACACCTTCAGCTAATAAAGATGATATCACAGATCTAGAAGCACCACCTGACCCAAGAACTAACGGTACGCATTTTACTGGACGCCAATTTTGTTGATATTCCTTTAAATTAGCCAAAAATCCAAAGCCATCTGTATTGTCTGCTTTAAAACCTCCATCAGGTAAAAATGTTAATGTATTAGCCGCACCAATATTTTTTGCCCTAGGTGTTATTTTTTCTGCAAAATTCAACACATGCTCTTTATGAGGAATTGTTACATTTATACCTGAGAAACCTATCTTTGGTAAAGTCTCTAAAACCTGTTCTAAATCTTCTTTAACAACCTTCAGTGGCACGTATTGCCCTTGAATTTTAAGTTTATTTAACCAATGCCTAAATAACAATGGACTTTTTGAATGTGATATTGGGTTCCCCATAACCCCCGCTATTAAATTATTTTTGTGTCCCATTAATTTAATTCACTATTTAAGTTTAAAAAACTTAATATGTCTATCAGAGGCATACCTAAAATAGAAAAATAATCTCCCTCAATATGCTCAAACAAGCGCACACCTTCCCCTTCTATCATATAACAACCAGGAGAATTTACAATTTGATTATAATTTCGGTTAACATAATCGTTTAAGTACTGCTTATCATTATGGTGCATTTTTAATATAGCCTTCGTAGTTTTCTTCCAAACAAGCTTACTGTGTGAATAAATTACTGCTGATGTAAGAAGAATGTGTGTATTATTATTTAATGTATATAATCGTTCTAATATGTCTTTTTTATTTTTTTGTTTTGATAAAATCGTATTTTTAAATATTAAAGTTTGGTCACACCCTATAACAATAGAATGCTCGTTGATAAGACTTACTTTTCTTGCCTTACTGTCTGCCAAAATCTCTGATATTTCATAAATAGATATATTATTGTTCTCACATTGGTGTTTTATAAGTTTTTCATCAACATTTGACCTGATGGCTCGAAAATTAATATTAGCATTAGCGAATAGTTTTTGTCTGGTTAGTGAATTACTTGCTAAAATAATATTAGGTGTCATGTGCATAAGCTGTGTATTTTTTTGTTAATTAATTATCAGAATTATTAATTTTTACGAATATCTGGTCTTATTATTTTATTATCAAAATTTTATTGTATGTTAATAAAATTTGCTCTTAAAAATCCATTGGTTGATTACTTACGTAGATATTGGTTGTATTGTTTTTATTAACATTTTCTTAGACTTTTTTCTATATTAATCTATTGTTTTGTATAGTTTTTTCCTTGTTGTTAACATTGTGTGTATAACATGTCATTCTTAAGAGTACTTATTCAATTATTGTTAATAACTTTATAATTTAGTTAATCCCCACAATTAACACTTTCTACTACTATAACTACTTTTATATTTTATTTATTAATGTATTAGAAAAGTTTTTAATTTTAGACCAATCTGTAAACTCATGTGTCATAGATGTATCAGTTGGACCTTTGGTTAACCACATTATGAACAATATCATAATTTTATCTACAAGCTTATATTTTGAATAAACTATTTGTCCTGCAAAGACATCTAAATAGTTTGGTCTCCAAGAAGTTGAAGATAAAAATTTTTGAATATACGGGTTATTGTTAATATCATTTTTATCTTTTTTTCTAGCGACGACATTAACAGAGAAAAAAGCCGTAATTTTGGAATTTAGTAAAAGTTTATGTTGTTCAATAAAATTATAAATTTCAGGTTTATGTTTTCCATATCTAATACTTGCTCCAATTATAACAAGGTCATATTCTTCTAATATTTCACAGTGGACAGAATTTATAGAAATTAACTTTGTATTATATTTTTGTTCTATAATTGATAAAATATATTCACATATTTTTTTTGTATGTCCATCTGTGGAAGAATATATAATTAAGCTATTGTTCATATTAATACTCTTAAACGTAATTTTTATTATAATAAATCTAGAATTAATCTTTCTATTTAAATTATAAAAATTTGACTTTTACAAAGACTTTCAGATATACACATTTTTGCTATGCCGTCCGGCTGTAACAGTGTTATCAAAAATTTAAAATTTAATTAAACTATAGGGTAAAGTTATGCAAAACACCTTGTCATTAGCTGAACTTAAGGAAAAAAGTCCTGCTGATTTATTATCAATTGCAGAAGAACTTGATATCGAAAATGCGTCATCAATGCGTAAAGGCGATATGATGTTTTCAATTTTAAAAGAGAAAGCTGAAGAAGGTATAGAAATATCAGGAGATGGTGTTTTGGAAGTTATGCAGGATGGTTTCGGGTATTTAAGATCTCCTGAGTCAAATTATCTTCCAGGTCCAGAAGATATTTATGTTAGTCCAGAGCAATTAAGACTCTTTAGTTTAAGAACAGGAGATACAGTAGAAGGTGTAATCAATTCTCCTCAAGAGAATGAGCGATATTTTTCTTTAGTGAAATGTACAAAAATTAATTTTGTGGACCCCGTTAAAGCTAAACATAAAGTTCATTTTGATAATTTAACTCCATTATATCCTGATGAACGTCTAACTATGGAAATAAATGATCCTACTATAAAAGATAAGTCAGCTAGAGTAATTGATTTAGTGGCACCAATAGGAAAAGGGCAAAGATCATTAATAGTAGCACCACCAAGGACAGGAAAAACGGTCATATTACAAAACATTGCTCATTCAATAGCTGCTAATCATCCAGAGTGTTATTTAATTGTTTTGCTGATTGATGAAAGGCCAGAAGAGGTCACCGATATGCAAAGATCGGTAAAAGGAGAAGTTGTTTCATCAACATTTGATGAGCCAGCAACAAGACACGTAGCGGTTTCAGAAATGGTAATAGAAAAAGCAAAAAGATTAGTGGAACATAAAAGGGATGTCGTTATCTTATTAGATTCTATTACTCGTTTAGGTAGAGCTTTTAACACGGTAGTGCCATCTTCGGGTAAAGTTCTTACAGGTGGCGTTGATGCTAATGCTTTACAAAGGCCAAAAAGGTTCTTTGGTGCTGCAAGGAATATAGAAGAGGGAGGCTCATTAACAATTATAGCTACTGCTCTAATAGAAACAGGAAGTCGAATGGATGAAGTGATATTTGAAGAGTTTAAAGGGACAGGAAATTCTGAAGTAGTGCTTGATAGAAAAGTAGCTGATAAGAGAGTGTTCCCTTCAATGGATATCTTAAAATCTGGCACAAGGAAGGAAGATTTACTTGTAGAACAAGCAGATCTTCAGAAAATGTTTGTCCTTCGAAGGATTCTAAATCCTATGGGAACTACAGATGCAATAGAATTCTTGATAGGTAAGTTAAAACAAACCAAAAGTAACTCAGAATTTTTTGATTCTATGAACTCCTAATTTATCAACTTATAAGATGTAAGAGTAATGGATACTATTTTTGCCCTCGCTACTCCAGAAGGAAAGTCGGGTGTAGCTATTATAAGAGTTTCGGGCAAAAATGCTTTTCAACTATTTGAAAAATTTAGTTGCCCACCCGTAAACCCAAATGAAATGGGATTACGGACACTTATAGTGAATAAAAAACTCTTAGACGAAGCGTTAATTTTGTGTTTCGGCGAAGGCCGCAGTTTTACTGGTGAGAAGGTCGTTGAGATTCATCACCACGGTAGCTTGGCAATTATACAAAGGTGCTTGAGTATATTGGGAGGTATCAGCGATTTTAGAATGGCAAATCCTGGAGAGTTTACAAAAAGAGCTTTTGAACATGGACGGTTAGATCTTTCACAAGTAGAAGGTTTAAGCGCATTAATTGACGCAGAAACAACTGCGCAGTTGGACCAAGCACAAAGAGTATTTAAAGGAGCGCTTGGAAAGGTTGTAGGTGGCTGGAGAAAAGATTTAATTTCGTCTAAAGCTCTTATAGAGTCGGCTATAGATTTTTCGGATGAAGACATACCACAAGATTTATTAAAACTTATTAGGATAAAAATATCAGTTATAAAATCAGACTTAAGAAAAGAAATTGATGGAACTATTATATCAGAACGAATATCTTCAGGTTTTGAGGTAGCTATTATAGGAGCACCGAATGTTGGAAAATCAACTCTTTTTAATGCGTTGCTTAAACGGAAGGCTGCAATAACTTCAAACATAGCTGGTACTACCAGAGATGTAATTGAGGCGCGTTTGGATATAGGTGGAATTCCACTAACAATATTAGATACAGCGGGAATACGTAACGCTAAAGGCAGTATAGAAAAAACGGGTGTAAAGCTTGCTTTAGCAAGAGCAAAAAATGCTGACTTAAGGATTTTTGTAAGCGATAATAATATATTTGATAGTTTTGGTTTAAAGGTCCGAGATGGTGACTTAAAGATTAATAATAAATCAGATTTAAAAAAGAACAAAGATGTTGATATCTCTATTTCAGCAAAATTCGGCGATGGTATTGATGAGTTACTGGAAATAATGGTTAAAATATTCAAAGAAAAAGTAGGTAAAGCATCAATAGCAATTAATGAGAGGCATAGAAATTCAATGGTAAGAGCGCTGAATGCGCTAGATGCTGCTGAAAGAGAATTGAATTCTGGCATGAAAAACATAGAGTTATGTGCAGAAGAAATTAATATTGCTATAAGGGCTATGGATTCGTTAGTGGGTTCAATAGATGTGGAAGAGGTTTTGGGTGAAATCTATAGTAAGTTTTGTATCGGAAAATAAATGAGCGCAATAAGTGTAAAGCTTTTTGATGTGATCGTGATCGGCGGTGGTCACGCAGGTGTTGAGGCTGCTAGTGCGGCTGCTCGTTTAGGTTCTGAGACATTATTAATTACTCATAATATTGGTAGGATTGGAGAGATGTCCTGTAATCCAGCTATTGGTGGTTTAGGAAAAGGTCATTTAGTGAGGGAAGTGGATGCTTTAGGGGGATTAATTGGAGGAGTTGCTGATTTCGCTGGAATACAGTTTCGTCTTTTAAACCGAGGTAAAGGTCCAGCGGTTCATGGGCCCCGCGCTCAAGCAGATAGAGAACTTTATCGGAAAGGCATGCAAAGAGAGATTAAAAAGATAAAAAATCTGTCTATTATTGAAGCTGAAGTTGTTGATTTAAAAGTAAAAAAAGAAACTGTACTAGGTGTTTTTCTAAGTGATGATACCTTCATAAAATCAAAATCTGTAGTTTTAACAACGGGAACGTTTTTAAGAGGCGTTATTCATATAGGTGATAAGGCGTTACCTGGTGGCAGAATGGGTGATGATGCGAGTACAAAGTTAGCTAAAAGAATGGAGGATTTAAATTTTCCTTTAGGGAGGTTAAAAACAGGTACACCACCTAGGTTAGATGGTAGAACAATAAATTGGGAAGTGCTAGAAGAGCAAAAAGGAGACGATACACCTAGTTTTTTCTCCTTTATGACTAAAGGCTTGCATGCAAAACAAGTGTCTTGTGGTATAACTCATACAAATAATAACACCCATAGAATTATTGAAGAAAATATCGATAAATCAGCGATGTATGGTGGTAATATTAAAGGTATAGGCCCTAGATATTGCCCTTCGATAGAAGATAAAGTTGTTCGGTTCTCAGATAAAGAGTCACATCAGGTTTTTTTGGAACCGGAGGGCTTGAACAGCAGCACGGTTTATCCAAACGGCATTTCAACAAGCCTGCCTGAAACAGTACAAAATGCGTATGTTCGCACTATAAAGGGGCTTGAAAATGTGCGAATTTTACAACCTGGCTATGCTATTGAATATGATTATGTCGACCCAAGGTCTTTAAACCTAAATTTGGAAACACGAAATATTTCTGGGTTGTTTTTAGCGGGTCAAATAAATGGCACAACCGGATATGAGGAAGCAGCTGCGCAAGGGTTGGTTGCTGGTATAAACGCTGGGCGACATGCGTTAATGAAAGAAAGAGTGAATTTTGGTCGATCAGATAGCTATATAGGTGTTATGTTGGACGATCTTGTTACAAATGGGGTGACTGAGCCGTATCGAATGTTTACTTCGCGTGCTGAGCATAGATTAGCGCTACGTGCAGATAACGCTGATCAAAGACTAACTCCCCTTGGTTTAAGTATAGGCATTATCGGGCACCCTAGAGCGAATGTATTTTACAATAAAAAACAAAAGCTTGAATTGTGCGCTGAAAATCTCTCTAACTTGAGCTTAACACCAAACCAAGCAGAGCAATACGGTCTAAAAATTAAGAAAGATGGCGTAAGACGCTCAGCATTTGACTTATTAGCCAACCCATCCGTAAACTTCAAAGACTTGATCCGTATTTGGCCTAAGCTGAAGATGTTTGATAGCGAAACTTTCGGTCAACTTGAGAAAGACGCGCTCTATTCAAATTACATTAATCGTCAAATTCAGGATATTAACGCGCTCCGTCGAGATGAGGCCAGACTCATACCTTCTGATTTTAATTATGATGATATCTCAAGCTTATCGGAAGAGCTGAAGGAAAAATTAAGAACAAGCAAACCCGAGACAATTGCTCAGGCGACTAGAATTAATGGTATGACACCAGTTGGTCTAGCCCTAATAGTAGCGTATTTGGATAAGGAAAAGGAAAAAGGAAGGGCACGCGCTTGATAGGCCTGCCATTACTTAATGTTTCACGTGAAACAGAGGAGGCCTTACTTGATTTTAAAAACTTAGTTATTGAGTGGAATCCAACCATTAATCTTGTTTCCAAAAGCAGCATTTCAGACTTGTGGGATCGGCATATAGTGGATTCCGCCCAAATTTTTATGACCTTCTTACCAAAAGATGGCTTGTGGGTAGATTTCGGGACTGGAGGAGGCTTTCCTGGGCTTGTTTTAGCCATCTTGGGAAGGCAGTTATGTCCAGAATTGCGATTTTCGCTTGTTGAGAGTGATAGAAGAAAGTGCAGTTTTTTAAAAAAGGTGTCCCGGGATTTGGCTTTAACGGTGGATATAAAGAATTCAAGAGTGGAAAGTGTTGATTTGAAAAAAGCCGATTATGTAAGTGCCAGGGCCGTTTGTCAGTTAAATGATTTGTTTTTTCTGATAGAGAATATTGTTTCACGTGAAACAAAATGTTTTTTTTTAAAGGGTGGAACATACAAGAAAGAGGTTGCTAATGCTCAAAAAAACTGGGACTTTAATTTAAGCATGGTAAATAGTGTGACGTCGGAGGATGGAAGGCTTCTTATTTTGAGTGGGTTGGAGAGAGTTGTTGGGAAAAGAAACTGTTAAGCCGCCAAAAGTAGTAACTGTTGTAAACCAAAAAGGAGGTGTTGGTAAAACCACAACAGCCATTAATTTAGCCTCAAGCTTGGTGAGCTTAGGGAAGAAGGTTGTATTGGTTGATTTTGATCCACAAGGAAATGCATCGACTGGTTTGGGTGTTGGTTTAGAAGACAGAACCCTTACATCTTATGATGTTTTGGTTGATAAATGTCCGCTGAAAGATGCTTTGGTGTCTTGTCGGCAAGAGGGTTTGTGGATTGTTCCTTCAAATTCTGACTTGAGTTCAGCCGATCTCACGTTGGCTGGTGGTAAAGAAAAAGTTACGGCGTTTAGCTCTTCACTTGCAGAGTTTCTATCTGATCCTAAAGAAGCAGATTATATTTTTGTGGACTGCCCACCGTCTCTTAACCTATTGACTATAAATGCTTTGGTTGCATCAGATTCGGCCCTTGTTCCTCTTCAACCAGAGTTTTTTGCGTTAGAGGGGCTTTCTCAATTATTGTTAACTATTCGTGATATTAGGAAAGTTGCAAATGAAAGTTTGCGGTTAGAGGGTGTGGTGTTAACAATGTATGACCGTCGAAACAATTTAACTGGGCAGGTTGAAGAGGATGCTCGTAAAAACCTTGGTCAATTAGTGTTTGAAACGGTAATACCCAGAAATGTAAAATTAAGCGAAGCGCCTTCTTATGGTGAACCTATATTGAGCTACTCACCGAGCAGTTCAGGAAATAAAGCGTATATGATGCTAGCGGAAGAATTCTTGAAAAGGCAGGGGGGGTTAAGTGACTGATAAAAATACAAGCCGAAAAGTATTGGGACGGGGTTTGTCGGCTTTAATGGCGGACATCGAGCCCGCCAAAACAACCAAAACGTCCGACGTTGCTAAGGGGATGATGTCTGTTCCTATCGATAGTATTGAGCCCAATCCAGATCAACCCCGAAAGAAGTTTTTGAAAGATGACCTTGATGATCTGGCTGGGTCTATTGTTGAAAAAGGAATTATTCAACCTCTGATTGTTAGAAAGACAGATAATAAAAACAATACTTATCAGATAGTTGCTGGTGAACGACGGTGGAGAGCTGCTCAAATTGCCAGGATACACAGTATTCCGGTAATCGTACGAGAGTTTAATGATTTGGAGGTTTTAGAGGTAGCAATTATAGAAAACATTCAACGCTCTGACTTAAACCCCATTGATGAAGCAAGGGGATATCAACAATTGATGTCTCGTTTCAGCCATACTCAGGAAAAACTATCAAAGGTGTTAGGGAAAAGCCGAAGTCACATAGCTAATTTACTACGGCTTTTGACATTACCGGAGGATGTCCAAAGAATGTTGAGTGATGATATTATTTCCATAGGTCATGCACGGGCATTAATAACTCGAAATGATGCATCGTTGTTGGCCAGAGAGGTTGTAAGAAGGAACTTATCAGTAAGAGAGGTTGAGAGGTTAGCAAAACTTGATTTTAAAAATAAAATCAACAAACGTGTCCGTAAATCTAAAGATGCTGACACGAGGACAATGGAGGCAGATCTGAAAGCAGCAACCGGGTTGAAATTTGATATCCAGCATGATGATAAAACAGGAAAGGGCCTTGTTAATATAAAATATAATAATTTAGATCAACTAGACGATGTGGTATCAAAACTTATGAAATAAATATTCAATTAATATATTAATGGTTATAATATTAATCTGATAATATGTTTAAAATCAAGCTATTAAGAACGACTCTTCCTTGATTTGTTGCTCTAATGAAATTATTTTCCACGATAATTAGATTGTCATTTATTAAAAAATTTAAAGTTTTTTGATTTAGCTTTTTTCCTGATAGGCGGAAGTATCTATCTTTTGAGAACCCTGAATTTAATCTTAACCCCATCATTACCATCTCATCAGCCTGATCTTTTCCGTTAATAGGTGTTCTAATGGATTCCCCAGCATTATTCTGTGCGGTTTTTTGCCATTTAATCGGGTTGTAGTAGTTTTGGGTTGCAAATCTACCTGTTTGAGTTGTGATTCTACCATGTGCACCAGGTCCAACGCCAAGATAATCCCCGTAATTCCAATAAATCTTATTGTGAACACTTTCATGATTTTTTCTTGAGTAATTTGATACTTCGTAAGGGTTAAGCCCAACATTATGGCAGAGATTATTTGTTAAATGATACAGATCTCCACCTAGGTTTTCATCTGGAAGGCCGGATAATTTGCCTCTTTTTCTAAGGCTACCAAATGTTGTATTAGGCTCAATAGTAAGCTGGTAAAGAGAAAGATGGTCAGGTTCCAAGCTTAAAGCTTTTTTAAGTTCTAATTCCCAGTCTTGTAGCTTTTGATCTTGTCGGGCGTAAATTAGGTCAAAACTTACTTTATCAAAAGTATCTTTGCCAATTGTTATAGCATTAAGAGCATCATGGACAGAGTGAAGTCTACCTAATTTTTTTAAGTCTTTGTTGTTTAGCGCTTGAACACCGATTGAAACCCTGTTGACACCGGCTGCCTTAAACTCTGCAAATTTTTTGGCTTCTACGGATGAGGGGTTTGCTTCTAGGGTGATTTCAACTGTATCTTCAAACCCCCATAATTTTGAAATATGGTT
>JAQWNW010000021.1 GCA_029246285.1 Paracoccaceae bacterium
TTACTACCGGTGAGAATTTTAAAACATTTAAGGGTTGCTCATCAGGCTCGAAATGAGGATCAAAAAACTGTCGAAGAATTTTATCAAATGTCGGGCATAAATGCAGATGTAAAGCCATTTTTTGTAGATATTTCACGCAGAATTAATGAAGCGCAATTGATAATAAGCAGAGCTGGAGCCTCAACAATCGCTGAGATTTCAATTATTGGTCGTCCATCAATTTTAGTGCCATTGAAAGTAGCAGTCAGAGATGAGCAAACAAAAAATGCTTCATCTTTGGTACAAGCTAAGGCAGCTATCATAATATCTGAGGATGAATTAACTGCGTTGAAACTAAAGGAAGGAATTTATGAGTTAATAAGAAAGCCTACCAAGGCTTCGGAAATGGCTGAAGCAGCTTACGCAAATAGTAAACCTAATGCATCGAAGAAATTACTGGAATTAGTTGAGTCTCTGTATACGAATACAAAAGAGGAATCATTTAGTGCGAAATAAGACCAATTTTCCTATCAAAATAGGAAGCATACATTTTATTGGTATCGGCGGCATAGGAATGTCCGGAATTGCGGAAGTTCTAATGTCTTATGGTTATGATGTGCAAGGTTCTGATTCAAAAAATACCAAAATCACGAGACGTTTACAAAAGTTAGGAGCAAAAATTTACCTAGGCCAGAATGCAGAGAATATAATTGATGCTGATGTGGTTGTCGTTTCTTCAGCGATAAAGCCTGACAATGTTGAATTGCAAAAAGCTTCTCACTTAAACTTACCAATCGTACAAAGAGCTGAGATGTTAGCAGAATTAATGAGATTCAAATCCAATATTACTGTTTCTGGCACCCATGGAAAAACTACCACGACTACTATGGTTGCGGGTTTGTTAGACTCTGGTGGGTTAGATCCCACCGTTATAAATGGTGGAATAATTCACGCTTATGGCTCTAACGCTAGAACAGGTAATGGAGAGTGGATGGTAGTTGAGGCAGATGAAAGTGATGGCAGTTTCCTTAAATTGCCCTCTACGATATCGATAGTGACAAATATTGATCCAGAACACATGGAATATTATGGATCATTTGATAAATTAAAAACAGCTTTTAACCAGTTTATTTCAAAAATACCATTTTATGGCATTGCGGTGCTTTGCGCCGATGATAAGAATATTTTGGAAATTTCTAAGAAAATTAATAACAGACGGATTGTGACATATGGGAAAAATGCTGATGCAGATGTAAGGGTGATCGATATAAGTTTTGATGATGGCAAGTCTAGATTTGATATCATTTTCTCTGATGGGTCCAAGCCTATAATAGGATTGGAGTTTCCGATGGCAGGGGATCACAATATACTGAACCTTCTTGCCGCCGTCTGTGTTGCTCGTTATTTAGGTATGACAGAAGAAAAAATCCGAAATGGTCTAACGGAGTTCAAAGGAGTTAATCGGCGCTTTACGCTTCTTGGAAAATTGAATGGTGTAAGTGTAATTGATGATTATGCCCATCATCCTACCGAAATTCGAGCAGTACTGAAAGCAGCCAAACAAACAACTGATGGTAGAGTAGTCGCTATTCATCAACCTCATAGATTTAGTCGTCTAGCTAATCTTTTTGAAGAATTTACTGACTGCTTTGAAGATGCTGATGTAATAGGAATAACCCCAATATTTACGGCGGGTGAGCAGCCCATTACAGGAATTACGAGTAATAATCTTATTTCAAAAATTTCTAAACGGCATGGTAAAGTTATCAAGAAAATAGAAAATGAAATGGAACTGGAAGGCTTTATAGAAAAAAACTCAGGACCAAATGATCTAATTATATTTATGGGTGCAGGTAGTATTTCCACCTGGGCGAATAATATGATGGAAAGAATAACTAAATGAATTATTCAAATGTGAAGGGGTCTATAAAAAAAGATGTAGCATTATCAAGAATGTCGTGGCTTAAAGTAGGGGGTGCGGCAGATTTACTTTTCAAGCCATGTGATAAGATTGATCTTCAGAATTTCTTAAAAGAAACAGATAAATCACTTCCTGTTTTTGTTTTGGGAGCATGCTCAAATCTCATTATTAGAGATGGAGGTATTGACGGAATTTGTATTAAATTAGGTAGAGGCTTTAAGGGTATAGAAGTTTTAGATGATGGTGTAATTTCATTAGGAGCGGCATTGCAAAGCTCTCATGTGGCGGTTGAAGCCGCTAGATCTGGAATTGATCTGACATTTTTGCGAACTATTCCTGGTACGATTGGCGGTGCAGTTTCTATGAACGCGGGTTGTTATGGAACTTATGTAAAAGATTTATTCATTTCAGGAGAGTTCGTTTCCCGCGATGGTGTTTCAACAATATTGAATAAAAAGGAGATGAAGTTTTCTTACAGAAAGTCAAATATCCCAGATGGATGGGTCCTGACTTCAGCTTATTTTCAATCAAACAAGAAAAATTCTGAACTTCTAAATTTAGAAATGGATAAAATGATTGAAAATAGAAATCGTACACAGCCTCGGGGCGTCTTAAGTTGTGGCTCAGCCTTTAGGAATCCTTCTGGTGCCGCTTCAAGTGGCTGCTTAGGTGAAAGTAATGATCAGAAAGCATGGAAAATGATAAATGACGCTGGCATGAGAGGATTTAAAATTGGGTCTGCACAAGTATCAACCAAGCACTCAAATTTTCTAATCAATACAGGGGATGCCACATCCGCAGAATTAGAAGAACTGGGTGAGAAAATCATTCAGTCCGTTTTTGACAGATTTGGAGTTAAGTTAGAATGGGAAATTAAAATAGTCGGAAATAAACTAAATAAGGAATATTAAAGCAAAAATGGCTCTTAATAAAAAAAAACGCGTTGTCGTCCTTAAAGGAGGAACATCAGAAGAACGAGCAGTTTCCCTAGTTTCTGGCTCAGAGTGTGGCGCTGCATTAAGCTCTGCTGGTTATGAGGTGATCGAACTTGATGTTAACAAGGATGTTGTAACTGATTTAAAAGAACTAGAACCTGATGTTGTTTTTAATGCACTTCATGGCCGTTGGGGGGAAGATGGCTGTATTCAAGGTATTTTAGAGTGGTTAAGAATACCATATACGCATTCTGGTGTTATGGCTTCTGCGATGGCAATGGATAAAGAAAGAACTAAATCTATCTATCGGTATTTGGGATTGCCGTGTGCGAAAAGTGTGGTTATTTCCTCTACTCAATTGGCTACTGAAGATTTTATGTCTAGGCCATATGTAATAAAGCCAATCAATGCAGGTTCATCAATTGGAATACATTTTGTTCATAATCAGGGAGATGATAATATTGTGGAGTATCCCTATGATGGAAAAGTGATGCTGGAGGAGTTTATTCCTGGCAGAGAATTAACCGTTGCAGTTTTTGATGACAACCCTTTAACAGTTACAGAAATAATTACTGATAGATGGTATGATTATGACGCTAAGTATTCGAAGAATGGCTCCAATCATGTTGTGCCAGCAAGTGTACCGAAGGAAGTTTTTGCTGCGTGCAAAAAATTCGCTCTGGCAGCTCATAAGGGCTTGGGTTGCAAAGGGTTAACCCGGACTGACTTTCGTTGGGATGAAAAAAAAGGTATTTTAGGTTTAAAATTGCTCGAAACCAATACGCAGCCCGGTATGACACCAACCTCTTTGGCGCCTGAACAAGCGAGATTGTGTGGTATTTCCTTTATTGAACTTTGTAGGAAATTAATAGAGGATTCGTCATGCAATCGTTAGAAAAAAAGCGCAGTGATCAAACACCAAGTCGTTTTTTTTACCGTTGGGAGCGGTTAA
>JAQWNW010000032.1 GCA_029246285.1 Paracoccaceae bacterium
ATCATAACTTGGTTTAGACCCATCGTTGCGGAAAAAACAATCAAAGCTAGAGCACCAATTGAGTCGATTTTTTCTTTACGTATCATCAAATCACACGACAACTTACTTGCAATACTGTCAAGTAAATTGATTGTTTCAGAGTTACAGTTTAGATAATGATTAAATACAAATAACTTTTTTTAATTGAAACCATATTTAAATGACAATAATTCAAATCATTAGCACGCTAATTGTTCTAGCTGGCACATTTGGTGCAATTAATTATTTATTCCTTAAGCTTCCCTCAGCTATTGGAATCTTGATAGTGGCTCTATTAGCGTCATTTGCCATATTATTTGTTAATTACTTTAATCCTCAGATCGGAATTTTGAGTCAGTTAGTCAAATTTGTTGACAATATCGAGTTTTCGGAAGCTTTACTGGAAGGCATGTTGGCAATCTTACTTTTTGCAGGGGCCCTTCATATCAAAATTGCTGATCTTAAATTGCAAATTTTTCCAATTCTATTAATGGCAACAATTGGAGTGTTAATCTCCACATTTATAATTGGATTTGGCTTTAGTTGGCTGACAGGCACACCATTAATCTTCGCTTTAATTTTCGGAGCCCTTATTTCACCAACAGATCCAGTCGCAGTAATTGGAATCTTAAAACAAGCAAAACTTCCCAATAGTTTGGAAACCAAAATAGCGGGCGAAAGCTTATTTAATGATGGCGTTGGTTACGTAATTTTTCTGTTGTTAGTTGGAATTGCCTTTTCAATCGATGGACATAATCAAACATCCTTAACAGATATTTTAATTTTATTTTGCACTGAGGTGCTTGGTGGTGCCCTTTTAGGTGCAGGACTTGGCTATTTAACATTTTCGTTAATGAAAAGAATTGATGATTATTCTTTAGAGGTTCTATTGACACTTGGATTGGCCTTAGGGGGTTATCAATTCGCAATTTTTCTTCACCTATCTGGACCAATAATGGTTGTCATTGCAGGCCTGTTTATAGGACACGTCGGCTTAAAAAGGGGTATGTCTTCGATAACACGAGATTATATAAATGCTTTTTGGAAATTGATCGACGAAATGCTAAATGCTATTTTATTCTTATTAATCGGAATTAAAGTATTATCAATTGCTTTTTCAGCAGACGTAATTTTCATTGGTATTTTGACAATAATATTATGCACTTTCGCACGCCTTGCTTCAGTTCTAATAACAGTCTCGATTTTAAAGCCATTCAGAGAGTTTTCAAAGGGTGTCGTGCCGATAATGACCTGGGGGGGGATGAAAGGAGGAATCTCCATAGCCTTAGCTTTGTCACTCCCTGACAATGAATGGAATTATATGATCTTAAGCGCAACATACATTGTTGTTATTTTTTCTATAATAATCCAAGGTTTAACAATTTCTAAATTAGCCACATATGTAAAATAAATTCAATAATGCTTAAAGGGCTTTTATCAATCACGAACCTAAGATAAAGTAATTTGATGAATGACAAATCTATAATAAAGCGATGCGAAACCAAAGGTCTGCGAATGACTGATCAACGCAGAACGATTGCCAAACTTTTAGAATCAACCAATGATCATCCAGATGTTGAAGAACTCCACAAACGGGTGAATCAGGTTGATCAATCAATTTCTCTTGCGACCGTATACAGAACAGTAAAATTATTTGAAGAGTCTGGAATTTTAGACAAGTTAGAATTTGGAGATGGACGGGCACGTTACGAAGATGCTGATCGAGAGCATCACGATCATCTGATCAATATCCAAAATGGAGAAGTTATTGAATTTGTTGATAGTGATATTGAACTATTGCAAGAGAAAATTGCTACCAAATTAGGTTATAGATTACTTGGTCATAAATTAGAGCTTTATGGGGTGCCTCTAAATAAGAGTGATTTTGACAATTAATGTCAGCCAATAATGAAAACCTTAATGGTATAATATTAATGACGCTTGCTATGCTAGCGTTTGCAATTGATGATATGTTTTTGAAATTATTAACAACAACAGTTCCAATAGGACAATCCATGTTCTTGATGGGAATTGGATCAAGCGTTGTCTTTTATATACTCGTTAAAAGATCTGGTGGTACTATATTAAACAAATCTCTATTTGAATTTCCAATGTTATTAAGAAGCGCCGGTGATTTAGTGGGCACATTTGGCATGTTTATTGCTCTTGCTTTAATTCCCTTAACAACCGTAGCAGCAATTATGCAGGCATTACCCCTTTTAGTGATTCTAGCAGCGGTATTTTTTCTGAATGAAAAGGTAGGTTTGAAAAGATGGATCGCAGTGGTATCTGGAATTATTGGAATGTTGCTAATTGTCAAACCAGGAACGGAAGCTTTTAATATCAATACCCTTTTTGCTGTAATTGGAGTTGTTGGAATGACAGTTCGAGACATTGGATCAAGATTAGCACCAAAGAGCATAAAATCAGAATTTATGGCATTTTACGCATCTCTGATGATCATTCCTCTCGGAGCGCTAATCATATTATTTGAAAAAGAGTTAAAACCAATAGCTTTTCTTGAAGGAGTTTATTTAATTTGTCTTATTTTACTTGGCACGTTTGCATACCACGCTATGACGATTGCTGTCAGAATGGGGGATATTTCTGCAATTGCTCCTGTAAGATATACTAGACTGTTCTTTGCTATGGTAATTGGTGCAATAATCTTCAAAGAGCAACCAGACTTTTATACAATTATTGGTGCTGGAATAATTGTTGTCTCTGGCTTATACGCGTTTTTAAGAGAAGTAAAAGTTCGTTCATCAATTGAAATAAATACAAAATGACCAAACACCTTAAATCAGAAATTGGAAAGCTAACATGGCTTCAATAAAGTCAATTCATGGCCGGCAAATAATTGATAGTCGTGGTAACCCAACAGTCGAAGTTGATGTTACTTTAGATGATAACTCGTTCGGAAGAGCCTCTGTACCGTCAGGAGCTTCGACTGGCGCTCATGAAGCTATTGAGCTACGCGATCTTGACTTCAAGAACTATTTTGGAAAAGGCGTACAGAATGCAATCAAAGGTATTAATACTGAAATTGCCGATAATTTAATTGGTGTAAATGCCTATAATCAAAGTAAAATTGATTGTTTAATGTGTGACCTTGATGGAACTTCAAACAAAGCTAGACTGGGTGCTAACGCCCTGCTCGGCGTTTCAATGGCAATTGCTAAAGCATCCGCAATGTCAAATAAGAAAAATTTGTTTGAATATATAGGGACTGATTGTTCCAATTTATTGCCAGTACCGATGATGAATATAATCAATGGTGGAGAACATGCCGATAACGAGATTGATATTCAAGAA
>JAQWNW010000065.1 GCA_029246285.1 Paracoccaceae bacterium
GGACCGATACTGTTTTCTGCAAAATCAATTAAATATTGAGCCAGCAATGGACCATGGACAACTAAACCTGAATAACCTTCAATATTTTTGCTATAATCCTTATCATAATGGATACGGTGACCATTGAAAGTTAAACCCGAATATCTATACAAGTCGGTTGTTGTAAACGATACTCTTTTTTCTTCATCTGCTTTTTTAATAATTGTCTGATAGTTGATAATTTCTTCTTTTTTTATGAACTCTTGGCGATAAACAAGCTTTTTATATTCTCGAATGCAAAGTCTACCTTTTTGCATTATTTCAATTTTTTCTGTAACAAAGGCAAGATCACCACTTCTACCAATTTTCTTTTCCACGCTATCAATAGTAGATACTTTCTTTGCGTTTACCCCCAAAATAATATTGTTAATAAAATTGATTTCACCACCAGCCCACATCCGTCTTTGCAATCCTAAGTTTGGTATAAATTCTCCTAACTTTGGATGTCCATCTTTTCCTAAATGACTTGGTGGATGAATATCCCAAAAGTATATTTGATACCAAAACGGTTTTAGCACATCATGAGTTTTTGGGCTCGGACAAGGTAAAGAGAAGAGGTTATGCATCGCAACTGCTCGAGCAGGATCCATAATATCATGATATATTCTTGTTTTAGTTATATTGTCACTCATCACCTAAAGAAATCAAAACTATAAAAAACTTACAAGGATCAATTTACATTATGATTAATCTATTGAAGCTTATTTCGCTTTCTTTGAAGCTTAGATATTAGATTTGGCCTAACGTCAGGTCTTGAAAATGGACATACAGTTATGCAAATTCCACACCCAGCTGTTTCGTTAAAAAATGGTAAGCATTTGTCAAAATCGACATACCATTTTTTCTCCCCTCGCACTGTTTTTTTTTCATGAAGTATCGCATCTGGTGGGCAATAATTAGAGCAAATTTGACAGTTTTTACAAAAATCATCAACACCAAAACTATTATTTGTGTCATATTTTAATTTCATATTTGTCATAACCGCTGCAAGTCGAAAACATGAACCCATTTCAGAGTTAATAACTGATCCATGCTTTCCTAACTCCCCTAACCCCGCTGCAATCGCCGCAGGAATTAATGGAAGGTCTCCAGCAAACGGGCCATGTTCAGGCAATGCATCATGCCCATTCAATCGCAACCAACCAGCCAATTTTTTAGATGCTTTCATCCCTCTAGTGTATTCTTTTACAACATGTGCACCCGCAGACACCTTAGGTGCTTCCAGCATCTCTTTATAATTCATGGCCAAACCAAGGACGATTATCGTGTCATAGGAGACATTAACACCTTCATATGTCCAATCTAATTCTAATTTTGTGATACCAACGGCGTCCACGCCCAATTCGATTGCTTTTCGTTTTATATCACTTGACCATTCTTCAGGTGATTTTATGACAACTGTTTGGGAAATCTCGGGAATCGAAATTGCTTCTTCAATTATTCTATCATTTCGACCCTCTTGAAGTTTTTTGTCAGTATTCTGCTTATAAAACCATTTTTGCAATTCCCCATAAACAATCTGTTCTGGATCTCGCCAATAAACATAATCAGGCCTTCTAAACGACAATTCATCAAGACCATTAATCTTGTTACCAGATACTTTTGGCCATAAAAGCATCTGCTCCTCATTCGGTTTATAATTGATGTTTTTTTTTGGCATTAATAACCTTTGCTAATCTAAGGTATCAACTTTACAATAAACAATTATTGAAAATGATTCAAATTTCTCAAATTATTAATTGTTTTGTTTGGCTCTCATTGCTAACAAACGCAACCGCAGAGCATTTATCTTGATAAACCCAGCCGCATCTTTTTGATCATAAGCGCCTTGATCATCTTCAAACGTGACATGATTCTCAGAGTACAATGTGTCCTTTGACCATCTTCCAACTGTAGAAACTGAACCCTTGTAAAGCTTTAGCCTAACAGTCCCATTTACATATATTTGACTTTTATCTATCAAAGACTGAAGCATTTCTCTTTCAGGACTAAACCAAAAACCATTGTAAATGAGTTCAGCATATTTAGGCATTAATTCGTCTTTCAGGTGAGCGGCGCCACTATCCAGAGTAATACTTTCCATTCCTTTATGAGCTTCTAATAAAATAGTACCTCCAGGTGTCTCATATATTCCACGAGATTTCATACCTACAAATCGACCTTCTACCAAATCTAATCTGCCTATACCGTGCTTACCTCCATAATTATTAAGCTTAGCCAAGATAGTTGCTGGTGAATACTCCTCTGAATTTAAAGATACCGCATCACCATTCTCAAAACCAATTTCTATATATTCTGGAACATCAGGTGCATTAATCGGATCAGTAGTCCTTTGATAAACATAATCAGGGGCCTCTTCTGCTGGATCTTCCAATACCTTTCCCTCTGAAGATGTATGCAATAAATTTGAATCCACACTAAATGGAGCTTCTCCGATTTTATCTTTCGCTATAGGAATTTGATGCTTTTCTGCAAATGCCAACAATTTTGTTCTACTCGAAAGATCCCATTCTCTCCAAGGTGCAATAACCTTAATATCTGGATTTAGAGAATATGCGCTTAATTCGAAGCGAACCTGATCATTGCCCTTTCCAGTAGCTCCATGACTAATGGCATCTGCCCCACTTTGGTTAGCAATTTCAACCAGTCGTTTTGAGATTAATGGCCTAGCTATGGAAGTACCTAATAAATATAACCCCTCATAAACAGCATTTGCTCGAAACATGGGAAAGACAAAATCTTTTACAAACTCCTCTCGTAAATCTTCAATAAAAATATTTTCCGGCTTTATTCCCAAAAGCTTGGCTTTTTCACGAGCTGGTTCTAATTCTTCACCTTGGCCTAGATCAGCTGTGAATGTGATTACCTCACAACCATATTCTAACTGCAACCATTTTAGAATTATTGAGGTATCAAGACCACCCGAATAGGCTAATACGACTTTTTTAACAGATGACATAAAAGGAACCCTTTTTTAAATTTTTAATAGTATAGCCCTATATAAGACAACAATTAAGAACAATAGTAGGACAATTCTTAATAATATTTCCAACATGATTAATAATAATTTATACGTATCCCTTGTACATTGCTAATTTTAGAAAATATTTATCTCCAGAATTATATAAGATCTCTAAAGAATGCTTTGGACTAGTCCAAATTGGCGTATGGTCATCATGCAAAGGTTCACTTCTTTTAATAACCCCATGGCAAAGATAAACATGACACACCTTTCGAGCCCATAAATCATATTCTGGCATGAAAGTGTAGCGTTGATATATTCCCAGTTTTAATTTTGGATTGATAGCCCAACCAGTTTCTTCTAAAGCTTCTCGATGCAACGCGTGCAGATGGCTCTCTCCAACATCAACCCCACCCCCAGGCAATTCATATTCGTTATGTGGAGGGCCTTGAAAAGTTATAAGTAATTTCTTTGAGTTAATTATTATGGCGTAAACACCATGACGTGTAATATAATTTTGGTTTTTTACAGGAGCTTCGTCAAACCTTCTTATCATAACTTCCTTTCACGCATATCATTGCAGTTAAATCTCAACTGCTTTAAGGCAAAATAAAAACTCTCTTGGGATATTCAATGACAAAATTAGAAAATTTTATTCAGGAAGATACAATATTACCATTCCAATTAGAACATTCCGATATTCGGGGTAGAGTTGGCCGCCTCAATGAAACATTAATTAGCATATTATCCCAACATTCTTACCCAGATATTGTCGAGACTTTAGTCGCCGAAGCAGTACTGATTACTGCATTAGTAGGCCAAACAATAAATTTAAAATGGAAATTATCGTTACAGATTAGAGGAAATGGTCCAATAAAGCTAATAGCGACAGACTACTTTGCTCCAGATAAAAAAACTGGGCCTGGAAGAATTAGAGCTTTTGCAAGCTTTGATGAAAAAAATCTAAACCATGACGAAAAAAAACCTTTTAACGAATTAGGAAAAGGTTACTTTGCCGTTTTGATTGATCAAGGTCCCAAAACCGATCCCTATCAAGGGATTACACCTTTAACGGGCGGCTCATTACACAAGTGTGCCGAGACTTATTTTGCACAATCTGAACAATTACCAACACGTTTTTCTATTACTGTCGGGAAATCAAATAAGACAAATCAAAAAAATATTTGGAAAGCTGGCGGGATTATCGTACAAAAAATGCCAAAAAGCGCTCAATCAAGCACTGAGGTTATCCAAGAAAATCAGAACATCCTACTTTCTGCAGCCGATCTTTTAGATAAAGACGAAAATGAAGACTGGAATAGAGTAAATTTTCACATAGACACAGTAGATGAATTGGAATTAACTGGACCTTATGTCACTCAAAAGCAATTGTTAGTTAAGTTATTTCACGAGGAAAAGCCCCGAGCTTTTGAACCAAGATCAATAGAATTTGGATGCACTTGTAGTCCTAAAAAAGTAAAAAATACAATGTCGATGTATTCTTCGAAAGATATTGAGAAAATGACAACAGAAGAAGGTGTAGTTACTGCTGATTGTCAGTTTTGTGGTAAACACTTCATAATGGATCCAAGTGAATTAGGATTTGATGCAGAAAACAATGATTGATCTAAAAAATATTTACGAACGTTTATCAACGATCAATACTAGTTTCACTTCAGACAATGACTTAATGGACTGCGAAGCTGTCAAAACAGAAAATCTGATAGAAGCAGCTGTTCTTATTCCAATAGTCGAAAGAAACGATGGATTAAAAGTAATACTAACTAAACGATCAAATAACCTAAAACAGCATCCTGGTCAGATTTCTTTTCCAGGAGGAAAATCAGAAAAAACTGACAAATCATTGGTTGCTACGGCACTTAGGGAAACAAAAGAGGAAATTGGTATTAATGACAAAAATGTTGAAATATTAGGGCAACTCTCTCAACATGTTACAATAACTGGGTTTAAAATTACTCCTTTCATTGGTAGAATAAGAATGGGGTTTTCAACTGAAATTCAGACATCTGAGGTTTCGGAGATTTTCGAAGTGCCATTATCTTACTTATCAAATCCCAGAAACTTCAGAGTAGAGTCTGTAAAATGGAAAGGTAAAAAAAGATTTTTCTACAGTATCCCTTATGGTCCTTATTATATATGGGGTGCTACGGCTAGAATTTTAAAAAACTTGGCCGACTTATGAAAAAAAAAATATTAGAAGCTGATTGGCTAAGTCACCCCTCGATTCATTTTTTAAGTACAGTATTTCAAAAGAGTGGATATGAAATACTTTTCGTTGGAGGTTGTATAAGAAATACAATTCTTAAAAAACAGGTAAACGACGTCGATATTGCCACAGCCGCAACTCCAGAAGAAATTATAAAAATCTGCAAGAAAAATAATATTAAATCCATTCCTACGGGTATAAAGCATGGCACCATAACAATTATTATTGATGAAAAAACATATCAAATCACAACTTTTAGAATAGACGAAAAAAACTATGGTAGGCACGCTAACGTTAAGTTTACCGATAGCCTCGAATTAGATGCTTCTAGGCGTGACTTAACAATAAACGCCCTTTATTGTAACGTTGATGGAAAAATAATAGACCCTTTAAAGGCTTTTGGGGATTTGAGGCTTGGTATTATCAGATTTATTGGTGATCCAAACAAAAGGATATTAGAAGATCATTTAAGAATATTAAGATTTTTTCGGTTTTATGCACTTTATGGAGACAAAAAAAAGAGCCTTAACCTCGCTGCACTGGAAGCATGCGAAAAACATCAAAATAAATTAAAAAAAATCTCAAAGGAACGTGTTACACTTGAGATTAAAAAGTTATTAGCAGCTAGTAACCCGATATCAACAGTAAAAAAAATGGATAAAATTAAGATCCTAAACCAAATAATTGGAAATTGCGAAATTGGACCATTTATTAAATATATAGATTTTGAACAAAAATACAAAATAGAAATAAGTTGGTTAGGGCGATTACTGAGTCTTCAAAATAATGCTGATTATAAAATGATTTTACTTACAAAAAAAGAAAATCGAATAATAACTAAATTAAATGAAGCAATATTTTTAAACGTAGATCCTATAGAGTTTTCGTATTACAATGGTGTCGAGCTAGGATTAATATATTCCTTATTGCAAAACAGTTTTGAAAAACTAGAACTGAATGAATCTCTAATAAATCAAATTTCTTCAATAACTAAAAATTTATTTCCAATAAAAACTTCTGACCTTGGCCCAAAGTATCATGGGAAAGAAATCGGTAATAAACTGAATGAATTGGAATTTAAGTGGATAAAATCCAAATTCAAACTGTCTAAGGCACAATTGCTAAGAATGATCTAAATTTCAAAAATGCTATTTCCATTCAGCGATACTAAAGATATTAAATTGAAAACCCTCAAAATCTTTGGATATTAAAAAATAATGAAACTTCGGTAAATAAGTTTATAAAAAGAGTCCTACATGTTCAAATGGTTTGAAAACCTTATCAACCCCTATAACGATTATGAAGATAATGATGTCCCCCCAAATCGTTTGACACCGTTTATTTGGAATTATCTAAAAAACTTTAAAAAAATATTAGCTACTGCTTTAATTTTTTCGATTTTAGTTTCGACTATTGAAATCTTTTTGATTTTTTATTCAGGTCATTTAATTAATCTAATGGTAAATACTGAACCAAAAACATTTTTTAAAACACATTCACTCGAACTTATATCGATAGCAATCTTTATAATTATTTTTAATCCTCTCTTGAATATGGTTGATCGCATAATGATGAATCAAACCATAATCCCAAATGTAGGCTCAATGGTACGCTGGCGTGCACATCGCCATGTTTTAAGACAATCGGTTGGATGGTTTCAGAATGATTTCGCTGGCCGTATAGCGAATAGGCTCATGCAAACTCCTCCAGCTATAGGAGCAGTAGTTTACCAATTTTTTGATGCTCTAACGTACTCTGTGGTATACATCCTTGCCGCTATTATTTTATTAGCTGATGTTGACTTAAGATTAACGATACCTCTAATTATTTGGCTTGTAGCTTATTTAGCCCTCTCAATTGTTTTTATTCCCAAGGTAGGACAAGCATCAAAACTATCCTCAGATGCTAGAAGTTCTATTACTGGAAGAGTAGTAGATAGTTACACAAATATTGAGTCAGTAAAATTATTCGCTCATCATGACATAGAAGAAAATTACGCCAAAGAAGCGATTGAAAACACACGTCAAAAATTTTTTACTGAAATGCGTCTTTATAGTTGGATGGCTCTAGGTATCAACCTAATAAACGGTGCTCTATTATTTAGTGTTGTTGGTTGGTCAGTTTATCTCTGGACAGTTGGTCTTACATCTATTGGAGTGGTGGCAGCTACAAGCGCTCTTGCTTTAAGATTAACTGGAATGAGTGATTGGTTGATGTGGGCCTTCTCAAACCTTTTTCAAGAACTAGGTGTGATTGCAGAGGGTATGACAACCATCGCGCAAGAAATTGAATTAAAAGATAAGACTAATGCTCCTGAATTAAAAATCCTAAAAGGATCCATAAAAATAAAGAACCTCTGGCATCACTATGGACAAGAAAAAGGTGGTTTAAATGGCATTTCACTGGATATCAAGGGAGGTGAAAAAGTTGGCATTGTGGGAAGATCTGGGGCAGGAAAATCTAGCCTCGTCAATTTAATTTTACGTTTTTATGAGGCTGAAAAAGGAGCAATAAGTATCGACGATCAAAGTATCAAAGATGTAACCCAAAATTCATTAAGAAGGAATATTGGGATGGTAACGCAAGATAGCTCCTTACTACATAGGTCAATTCGAGATAATATTAACTACGGAAAACCATCTGCCTCTGACGATGAAATTATTGCTGCTGCAAAAAAAGCTGAAGCCTGGGACTTCATACCTGACTTACAAGATACAGAGGGTAGATCTGGTTTAGAAGCGCATGTTGGTGAAAGAGGTGTTAAATTATCTGGTGGACAGCGACAGCGAATTTCAATCGCAAGGGCAATTATTAAGAATGCACCAATACTTATTTTAGATGAGGCCACGTCAGCACTAGACAGTGAAGTGGAATTTACCATTCAAGATACATTATATAATCTGATGGATGGAAAAACTGTTATCGCAATTGCACATAGGTTATCTACAATAGCCAGAATGGATAGAATAGTTGTATTGGATAACGGTAAAGTTGTTGAACAAGGATCTCATGATAAATTACTGAAAAAAAATGGACTTTACCATTCTTTCTGGAAGAGGCAATCTGGAGGTTTTATAGGGATTGATGAATCAAAATGAAATTTTTTTCGAAAATGATCAATCCATTTGCGAAAGCCTCAAGCTCTCCTCCAAAATCTTTTTTACCTTTTATTTTTTGGACTATAGATGGAGCCAAAAAAACAATTTTTTTTGCCACACTTGCGAGCTTTGCTGTTGGAATCGCTGAGGCCTTTGGAGCAATAATCATTGGGTGGGTAATAGATACAGCAATAAACGATGGGCCAGCTTTTTTCATAAAAAAACACTTATTTACGCTAATTTTAATTTCTCTGTTTTTCGTAGTTTTGCGACCAGTTCTGATGACTTTAAGTGCGGCCATGAACGGCATAGCAATGGTGCCAAATTTATTTCCGCTGACATTTATTAGGCTCCATCGTCATACGCTTGGTCAGTCTGTTAAATTTTTTGATGACGATTTTGCCGGTAGGTTGGCACAAAAACAGGTGCAAACTGCCACATCCATATCTGAAACATTCAATGAAATTACTAACGCATTCTCCTTTGCAGTAGCAACCTTGGTAGCATCCGCATTCATCTTGGGACGTGTCAGTATTTGGTTAACTATTATTTTGTTTGTTTGGATTTTTGGTTTCTCATTACTAGTAAAGTGGTTTCTTCCTCGAATCAGGTTGCGGTCGAAATATCGAGCGGCGGCACGAGCGGCCGTCACTGGTCAAGTAGTCGATACTCTAACCAACATGGCAACCGTTAAACTTTTTGTCCATTCAAAGAGTGAAGAAAATTATGCAGAGATAGCGCTTAAAGGATTTCGAGAAAAATCCATAGCATTTGCCAAGCTATACGTTTCTTTTAGAGGGGCTATAATGACATTGGCAGGGCTACTGCCAATTTTGCTTATTGGGGGAGGCTTGTTACTCTGGCAAAAAGAATTAGCTTCTCCTGGTGATATCGTAATTGCCGGACTTTTAAGCACACGAATTGCGCAAATGTCTGGATGGATTAGCTTCACTGCGATGAATGTTTTTTCACATCTGGGCGAGGCAGAAGATGGTATGAATACTCTCTCTCCCAGTCATGATTTGTCTGATAAAAAAGGTGCTAAAATTCTCGCAAACATTACTGGTAATATCAACTTTCAAAATGTTACTTATAATTATGGAAATGATTTAGGGGGAGGCTTAACTAATTTTAATCTTAAAATTCCCAATGGGCAAAAAGTAGGGTTAGTAGGACGGTCAGGCGCTGGAAAGACCACTGCGTTAGCATTACTTTTAAGGTTTTATGATATCGAAAAAGGTGAAATTTTATTAGACAACAATAACATTAAAGATGTTACGCAAGACAGTCTCCGTGAGCACATATCAATGGTTAGGCAAGAAACATCCATGTTTAATAGATCAGCTCGCGACAACATATTATATGGCAATCCAAATGCATCAGAAAAAGAGCTCCAATCAGCAATAAGCAAAGCGCAAGCGAAGGATTTTATAAATGATTTGCAAGATCTACAAAATAGAAAAGGATTGAACGCATTTCTTGGTGAACGAGGTGTTAAGTTATCTGGAGGCCAAAGACAAAGAATCGCATTGGCTAGGGCTATCTTAAAGGATGCACCTGTATTGGTTTTAGACGAAGCGACTTCAGCACTCGATAGCGAAGCTGAAGAATCGATACAAAAAGCACTTGAAGAATTAATGGTTGGAAAGACAGTTATTGCAATTGCTCATAGATTAAGCACAATTGCTAAGATGGATAGAATAATAGTTATGGAAAATGGTGAAGTAGCGGAAGATGGAACACATGCCGAATTATTAAAACAAGGTGGACTATACGCAAATTTTTGGACTAGGCAGTCAGGTGGTTTTATAGGCGATAGTTAACTTAAATGACTTTAACCTTTTTAACTTTAAGAATATCTACATCAAGCAAAGATAACACCTTTTCTTCAATATCAATCGCATTCAATTTAGCCGCAGCATACATATCAGAGGGATCTGCGTGATCAATAAATTCGTCTGGAAAACACATCATTCTATACTTTAATCCATTATCAAAACAACCCTCATCTGATAAGAATTGAGCGACATGGCTGCCAAATCCACCGACAGCCCCTTCCTCAATAGTAATTAAAGAGTCGTGATCTTCTACAAGCTCTAAAATTACTTTATGATCTAGAGGTTTTGCAAATCGCGCATCAACAATTGTTGGATTAATACCTTTTGCCTTTAAATTTTCTTGCGCTTTTAGCACTTCACTTAATCTCGCACCAAAAGACAAAATGGCAACCCCAGAACCCTTATTAATTATCCTAGCTTTTCCAATTTCCAAAGGAATACCTTTTTCAGGAATCTCCACTCCTTCTCCTGCACCTCTGGGAAATCTGAAGGCACTTGGCCTATCATCAATAGACTTAGCAGTGGCTACCATATGAACAAGCTCAGCCTCATCAGCTGCAGCCATTACTACAAAATTTGGTAAATTTGCTAAATAGGCTATATCAAAACTTCCGGCATGAGTAGCGCCGTCTGCCCCAACCAATCCTGCCCTATCAATGGCAAAGCGTACCGGTAAATTTTGCAACGCAACATCATGCACGACCTGATCATAACCCCGTTGTAAAAACGTTGAATATATTGCGCAGAAAGGCTTCATACCACCCGCCGCTAAACCTGCAGCAAATGTCACTCCGTGCTGTTCTGCAATTCCTACATCAAATGTTCGATCTTGATACTTCTCAGCAAATTTATCTAGACCTGTGCCATCTGGCATTGCGGCAGTTATTGCAACAACTTTATCATCTAAGCTAGCTTCTTTTATAAGCGCCTCAGAAAACACACTTGTATAGGACGGTGCATTTTGGATCGATTTTTTAATTTTTCCGGAATTAATATCAAACCTTCCAACTCCATGATATTTGTCACTTGAAGCTTCAGCGGGCTCATATCCCTTACCTTTTTTTGTGATCGCATGAATTAGGACAGGTCCATCCAATCGTTCTTTTACAACTCTACAGATAGACAATAGTTGCTCTACATCATGTCCATCGATTGGTCCAACATAAGAAAATCCCAACTCTTCAAATAATGTACCGCCAACAGTAATTGTTTTTAGCACTTCTTTTGCTCTCCTTGCACCCTCTTGGAAAGGAGTTGGCAACAAACTAACTGCGCCTTTTGCAGCTGCCTTAAGCTCTTGAAAAGGCGCTCCAGAATATAATCTACTTAAGTAACTAGACATGGCCCCAACGGGTGGGGCTATTGACATTTCATTATCATTTAAAATGACAATCATTTTTCGTCGCAGATGTCCTGCATTATTTAATGCCTCATAAGCCATACCTGCAGATAGTGCGCCATCTCCAATTACAGCCACTGTTGCACCTATGCCAGTTTCTGTGTTTCCACCTAAATCTCTAGCAACAGAAAAGCCCAATGCGGCCGAAATTGATGTTGAACTGTGAGCGGCTCCAAATGGATCGTATGCACTTTCACTTCTCTTAGTAAAACCAGATAAACCATTTTTTTGTCTCAGAGTTTTCATCTGAGCTCTTCTATTTGTTAAGATTTTATGTGGATAAGATTGATGTCCAACATCCCATATAATTTTGTCCTTTGGCGTTTCAAAGACAGCATGAAGAGCTACTGTAAGCTCCACAACACCCAGACCTGCACCTAAATGACCCCCAGTTAAAGAGACGCTTTTTATAGTTTCTTGCCTGAGTTCATCAGCCAAAGCTTTTAACTCATAATCAGAAAAATTTCGCAAATCCGAGGGTACCCGCACCTGATCTAATAGTGGAGTTTTTGATTTCTCCTTTGCCATTTTAACCTACCAACCCTCTAATTTTTTCGCGAACCAATATATTTTGCCAACTCTCGCAAACCTTCCGCTTTACTTCCGTATTCGTCCAACGCATCACAAGCCTTTGAAATCAGTACCTTAACCTCATATTTTGCTTGATCCAACCCCATTAATGAAACAAAAGTCGCTTTCCCCGCAATTAAATCTTTGCGAGGTGTTTTTCCTAATTCATCAGAAAGACCTTCAATATCTAAAATATCATCAGTTATTTGAAATGCTAATCCTAAAGAATTGGAGTAACTTTCTAAAGCAGAATCCCTTTTTTGTGCCATAACAGCACCTGATTTTGCTGACCATTGAAGCAATTTACCTGTTTTATTATTTTGCATAGCGCTAATTTCATCAACACGGACATGATCTTGCCTTTGCTCGAAAAGCATATCCTGCATCTGGCCCAAAACCATGCCGTTCATTCCAGATGCCTCAGCTAAAGTATTAATCAAATTCAATTTAACAGTAGGATTTAATAATAAATCTTCTGCTGAAAGAAACTCAAAAGATAAGGATTGCAAAGCATCCCCAGCTAATATTGCTGTTGCTTCATCCCACTTTACATGTACTGTAGGTAGCCCCCGCCTTAAACAATCATTATCCATAGATGGCAAATCATCATGAACTAAGGAATAAGCGTGTAGACACTCCACAGCAGCAGCCACATGCTCAACAGCAACTGGATCAATGTCAAAGATACTTGAAGACTCCCAAACAAGGAATGCACGCAGTCTTTTACCACCATTTAATACAGCATATGATATTGCATCTTTTATGTTACTTTCTGGTACAGTTGCGAATCTATGCCTTAATCGAGCTTCTGTCTTATGTTTACAATCGTGTAATTTTTTTTCAAACATTATAAGTTTTCTATAGGTTTGGTTCCTGAAACGCTTCCATCATTCGAGAAAGTTATCTGTGAAACTTTCTCTTCGGCTTCTTTAAGTTTTTGTTCACAATGTTTTTTCAGGTCATTACCCATTTCGTAAAGTTTGATAGAATCTTCCAATGGAACTTGACCATTTTCAAGTTTGGCCACGACATCTTCCAACTCTTTCATTGCTTGTTCAAATGATAACTTTGAAATGTCTTTTAAGGTCATTTACTTCTCTCCATTAATACCTTCACGTGAACAGCAACCGAGTCTGCTAAGGCTGCTAAATTATACCCACCCTCCAGTGACGAAATTATTCTACCATCTGCGTGTTCATCTGCAATATCGCAAAGCCTATGAGTAATCCACTCATAATCCTCAGTCATTAATTCAATGTTAGCTAACGGATCTTTATAGTGAGCATCAAAACCAGCCGATATTATCAAAATTTCAGGTTCATAAGAATCTAATCGAGGTAAAATTATCTCATCAAACTTTTGTTTAAATGTTGGCCCATCTGTATTAGCTTGTATGGGAATATTTAGTATATTCTGATGCTTCCCAATTTCCTCATGAGTACCTGACCCTGGCCATAAGGGCATTTGATGAGTAGAAACAAACAAGACATTGGGATTGTCCCACAAAATCTCCTGGGTTCCATTTCCATGATGAACATCAAAGTCCACAACAGCAACTCTTTTTAGTTTATGATTTTCAATCGCATATTTTGCAGCGATGGCAACATTACCAAAAATACAAAAACCCATAGCCTTTTCAGTTTCGGCATGATGGCCAGGCGGGCGAACTGCTGAAAAAGCATTATTAAACTCTCCAGACATTACGGCATTAACCGCTGAAATATTCGCTCCCACCCCTCGCTTTGCCGCATTTAATGACCCTATACCAAAATAGGTATCAGCATCTATATGATTTACATGCTTAGACGTTTGGATATTTTCAATAAATTCAACATACTTCTTTGAATGACCTAATAAAATTTGTTCGTTTGTAGCAATTGGAGCTTCTTTCCAAATTAAGTTTTTGAAGTCCTCTGACTTTAGACGATTAATAACCTCCAATAATCGCATTACTTGTTCAGGGTGACCCGTCGGCTCAATATGACTTAAGCAATCTTTATGACTTAGAATTAAAGTACTCATGCTGTGAACTTATATAGTTGATTTAACCTTCACAAGTTAAAGATAAGGTTAAGGTTTTTACTATCAATTTTCTGGACGTCCAAATAATGACTTAAAGAAATTAGTGGATTTTGTCGTCTTATCAATTTTTTTAAATAAACCGCTTGCATCGATATCTGGTGGCTTTCCTGATACAAAACTGGCATTCGCCACCCGTGGATTAATCATTGGTAATGGTCGGGAAGGTAAATCACTGCTAATTTTCGTCATAATATTTTTCCAAATCTGAGCTGGAAGTCCTCCCCCGGTCACGCCCTTTAATGGAGAGTTATCATCATAACCCATCCAAACACCAACCACATAATCCGCTGTAAACCCAATAAACCAAGCGTCTCGCATTGCCTGAGTTGTTCCAGTCTTTCCTCCAGCTTCCCGGTATTTAATTTTGGCTCTTCGTCCCGATCCAGTTTCGATCACATTGTTCATCATATATATTAATTGTCTTGCATTTTCCCATTCCATTACGCGTTCACCAACACCACCATTCCTTCCAATAATTGGATTACCCTCTCCAACTATTGTTATTTCGTCCAAACCATATGGCTTAACTCGAAGTCCTCCACTTAAAATACCCGCATAAGCTCCAGTCATCTCCAATAGAGATGATTCTGATGCGCCTAATGCTAATGCTGGTCCTGGCGCTAAATTTCCCGAAATTCCAAAATCATTTGCAATATTTCTAACAGAATCCAAACCTACCAACATTGCTGTCTTCACGGCTATTGTATTTATTGATTTAGCCAATGCTTCACTTATTGTCATTTTTCCATAAAATTCATTTGTGTAATTTTTTGGAGTCCAAAGACCTGAGTAAGGAACATCAATTGTTATTTCTTCATCGATGGCTTTACTATTATATTTATAACCTTGCTCCAAAGCAGCAGCGTAGACAAAAGGCTTAAATAAACTGCCAGTTTGTCGGATCGCTTGGGTCGCCCGATTAAATTGTCCACTCACTTTGGTGTCTCGACCACCAATCATCGCTCTAACAGCACCGTCTGAAGACATAACGATAACTGATGCCTGAGCTTCAGATTCTTCTGAAACCTCATTTTTAAAGATGTCTATTAATACTTTTTCCGCAATATTTTGTATTTTTGTATCAAAAGTAGTTTTTACAACAATATCAGCATTAGCTTTTTGCGTGAGAAATGAGGGGCTACTTTTTGTAACCCAGTCCGCAAAGTGACTTCCAAATTGTTCCTTAGCCTTAGGTGATAATTTAGCAGGATACTTTTTTGAATTATCAACTATTTCTTGAGTGAGGTAATTCTCTTTTTTCATTAAATCTAATACAACTGTTGCCCGTTGTTGAGCTCTATTTAAGTTTCGAGTTGGAGCATAATAAGATGGCGCAACCAGTAACCCTGCCAACATCGCAGATTCAGCTGGGTTTAAATACTTTGCAGATTTATCAAAATATCGTATTGAAGCTGCTTCAAAGCCCTGATTGCCGGCACCAAGATAAACCCTATTTAAATAAATCATCAAAATTTCATCTTTAGTGAACTTAAGCTCCATAGCTATCGAAAACGGTATTTCCCGTAACTTCCTAAAAATAGTATTTCTTCGACATTCTTTTTCAAAATCTGTTTCTGATGAATGATTTGATTTGTCGTAGGTCGACCCCAAACACAATATCTTAGCCACTTGCTGTGTTATAGTTGATCCACCATGCCCCCTCAAAGGACTCCGGCCCTCTCGAATATTTATTCTAATGGCGCTTGCGATACCTCTAGGACTAATACCAAAATGTTTATAAAATCTACGATCCTCAGCAGCTACAACCGCGTTTTTCAAATGCGGTGACACTTCGTTGGCAGTTATAACTCCTCCAAATTGATTTCCCCGCCAAGCGAAAATTTGACCATGTTTGTCCAATAACGTTACAGAGCCGGCACTTCTCGCATCAATCAAGGTATTTAACGGGCCAATTCGTGAGTATTCAAAGATTATGAAACCAATCAAAATAATTGAAAGTAAGATAAATGATCTTGAAAACGAAAACCAAAATAACCACAAGAACCAACGAAGAACCTTCAGAAAGAATTGCTTTATTTTATTTTTATTCTTCTTTTTTAAAGTTTTCTTTCGAGGAGCGCCCGAAATTTTTTTTCGAATATTAGGTGCTTTCTTATCCCTTGTTGCATTGATTTTCTTTATTTTATCAATGGGCTTTGCCATTTAATCTATCCATTTAGAGTCAGGTCTCACTACTTACATACTTAATGGTTAAATACAGAAATGTAGAGAACTTAAATAAGATTTTTAAAATATAAAAATATTTGACTCTATATGACTATTTTTACTGAAATCCGATATTTATTAGCCATAAATGTAGAAAAATAAAAGATTATTTAATATTTTATTGAATAACCCTCACGCTTAATTCACTTAGCAAACCAAATCAAAGCCAATTGGATATGGTTGAATATTTCCTCAACCAATCAGCCTATCGACCCTTGGTTTTTCCCTTGTTGACCTCTATGCAATAAAAAATGATCTAGCAAAATACATGCAAGCATTGCCTCCCCAACAGGCACTGCTCTAATCCCAACACATGGATCATGTCGCCCTTTAGTAACAATGCTAGTACTTTCTCCAGATTTTGTTATCGTTTGACGACTTGTTAGAATAGAAGAAGTTGGTTTTACAGCAAACCTACAAATTATATCAGCCCCATTTGAAATACCCCCAAGAATGCCTCCAGCATTATTAGTTGCATACTCCACCCCTTTTCTGCCCAATCTGATTTCATCAGCATTTGACGTTCCCGTCAACATTGCCGCTGACATTCCCTCACCAATCTCAACACCTTTA
>JAQWNW010000070.1 GCA_029246285.1 Paracoccaceae bacterium
CCTGAGCAATATCCAGGTGGTGCAGTTAGTTGTGCTAGCCCCCTCCAAATCCATGAGATAACTGGAATTTTACTTTCGGAGGGCCTAAAAACAAAAGAGGTTGAAGGAATATTAGGCGGAAACTTTCGAAGAATCGCTGAAAAAATCTGGAATTAAGCTCAATTGTACCTTCGAAACTGTTCTTTATCTCATTCTCTAGGTTCGATGATTGATAATACTTCATCAACATCTGGGGCAGGTGAAGCAGTTACTTCGAATTTTTTAGGCACGTGTCCAGCTCCAATCATAGTGATTATTATTTCATATTCAGGAATATTGAACGCTTTTCGGATCCTTTTATCGCTCTCACAATCCTCAGACCAATTTAACATACACGTACCCAAACCGGCAGCATGTAGCCCGTATACAAGTGACATAGCAAACAGGCCACCATCTATCCATCCTTGGTTGCGCTCACCAATTAAATCAAAATGCCGCAAATCTACTGTTACCATCAAGACTACACCAAGTTTGTGACCAAAACCACGGTTGCCATTTTGATAGGAAAGTAATTGCTCTTTTAATTTCTTCTCGTATGCCACATATACCCGCCGAGTTTCACGATTGCAGCTTCTTGGGGCCTTAAGCGACTGCCGTACCGCAGTTTTAACAACTTTAGGATCAACCTGATCACCAGTAAAATGCCTAACACTGGAACGCCTCTGAATAAAACTTTCATAATCAAAATCCGACGCTTTCCTCAACTCCTCTAGACTTAAAGTGTAGGAACCGCCTGGATTATTTTCATGAGACATTTTATTCACAAATTCAATCAGATCATCTTTAATTTTTCCATCAATTCCAAAGCCATTTTCATTATGGAAATCAACGTAAGACTTTAACATGCCGCGACCCCCTTTAGTAGCGACGCCAATCACTCCTAAACGCTCTAACTTTAAAATTGTTGCCATCGTTAGAATAATTGCATCCACACCAAAACCAGGGCGTGGAACCTCCATAGTCAAACCTTTTTCTAATGCATGGTAGGCGTGAGTTAAAATAGCTTCTAAAGCAACTGGATCCGAACTTATCTTGGTTACGCTTGAAAACTTAAGGAATTTTTTAAAGTCATAAGTGTAATTCTTCTTTGCCTCCAAATATGTTATAGAGGGTGTATAAACCTCACGAAGTTCGTTTAATTCATTATCAGACAAAACAGTTTCTATATCAGACATTGCTCAACTCTTAATTTTTAATATAGCTAGTATTGTAGAATTAACTTGTCTCAACAAGAATTAAATTATGCGGATGTGATTAATTTTTTTGGATCAAAAAATGGTTTCTCTACAATCTTGGCATCCAGCTCTCCGGAAAGAGTTTTTAATTTAACCTCTGTACCGATTGAAGTTAGATCTGCACTAATCATCGCGAGCGCAATGTTTTGCTTTAACCTTGGTGAATAAATTGCTGAAGTAACCTTGCCAACTATCTGTTCATTATACTCTATTTCCCAAAACCTAGTATTTGGCCCAGACAATGGTTGGCCCTCAATTATAAGACCAACCTGTTTTCTCAAAACTCCATTATCTTTAATTCTTTTTAGGGCAGTCTTGCCAATAAAATCTTCTTTTCCCTCTAAGTTAACTAATCTATCCAAGCCCAGCTCAAAGGGATTTGTATTAATATCCATATCCGCATGATAGGATAACATACCACCCTCAATCCTACGTATTGACGAAGTATGTCCAGGTTTCAAATCATAGGGAATACCTGCCTCCATTATTCGTTCCCATAAAATGTCACCTTTGGTATGATCCCTAAGAAAAATTTCGTAGCCAAGTTCACTAGACCAACCTGTTCTTGAAACTAAAAGCGGTATTCCATTTAATACTTTTTCGTGATGCCAATAATATTTTAGATCAAGTATATCTTTACCAAATAACGCCTCCATAATTTTTCCTGAATTAGGCCCTTGTAACTGTAGGGGAGAAACGTCAGGCTCTGAGATTTTTACTTTTAAACCTGAGTTAACAGCAACGCCTTGAGCCCAAAGTAAAATGTCACTATCGGCCAAAGAGATCCAGTAACGATTTTCTTCTAATCTTAACAAGATTGGATCATTTAATATTCCACCTTCCTCGTTAGTAATTAAAATGTATTTACATTGTCCGACCTTAAAATTTGATAAATCACGAGGAGTTAATAATTGAATAAATTTAGAAGCATCAGCTCCTGTTATCTCCACTTGCCTTTCAACGGCCACATCGCACAAAATTGCACTATTAATCAAATTCCAAAAGTTTTGCTCCGGATCTCCAAAATCTCTCGGTATATACATATGATTATATACGGAAAAATTGGTAGCACCCCATCTAACAGTTGCATCAAAAAATGGTGATTTTCTAATTTGCGTACCAAATCCAAAGTCTTTTAAATTGTTCATAAAAGTAGCCTTTAATTGTGAGGTTATTTAAAGTTAGCCCCTATTAAATCTAGTAATATATAACAACAATTACTTAAGGTCATTTGTTGAGCAAAATTAGTTGATCCAAAATCATAAATATAACGTACCAGTATTATACAACAACCCAAAGGTAGATAATGAATAATAAAATTTTAAACATAAGAGCAACAGGTATAGCAGTCTTAGCGATTGTAACTTTAACTTTTGGTTTCTCTAATTCAGCACGTGCAGACTTTTTTGATTTTTTATTTGGTGCAGAGCCATGTAAAGTTGGGACTAAATACACTTGCGATCAATTAGATAGAGCGAAATACAATGTTTATTTTTACACTCCAGAAGATCAGGAAAAATACTTAGGGGTCGCCATTAATCTGGCATCCGCTAAAATTATGAGTGTACAATATGCAAACCAGTTAGGTTTAAGGAGAGATGCCGGTTGGCAAACAGTATTTTGCTTAAAGACAACTAATTCAGAATGCGAGGAAAAGCATTAATAATTATTAATCAAAAATTTGCTTTGAGCTTTAATAGAGGAGCTCAAAGCACCCGTTTATACATAAGACATAAATTGTTCTAAACCTTAAATTTTCCTTTTTTATATCTTATCCTTGTGATTAATATGTTAACAATCACTTTTTTATGGATTTCGATGACTACTTCATCATTAATTATTATCGATGGAAATATCCTAAGCATGGACGAAGAGGGCTCGACGTACGAAGCTCTTCACATAAGAGGCAATAAAATTAAATGTCTCGGCACTAATA
>JAQWNW010000002.1 GCA_029246285.1 Paracoccaceae bacterium
CAGTTAAGATTGCAAGAAAAAAAAGCACGTTATTTTGATGTTGATTTTTATGAAGTCAGCCGAGCTGAGGCAGAAAAACTTCATCCATTAGTAAATTATGATGGTGTGAGATGCATAATGTTTGAAGGCGATGGTGGGAATGTTGATCCGTCGGGAGTTACACAAGCATATGCTGCTGGTGCCAGGAAAATGGGGGCAGAAATTCATCGCTTTACACCCGTGACAGCTACTTCTCAACAACCGGATGGAAGTTGGGTCGTTGAGACACCTAAGGGTAATATAAATACAGAGTGGGTGATTAATGCCGCAGGCCTGTGGGCGAGAGAGGTGGCGGCATTGGCTGGTTTTGAATTACCATTACAACCGACAGAGCATCAATACTTTGTTACGGAAACAATTGATGAGATTGAAAAGATGGACAGACGGCTTCCTTCCGTAGCGGACAGGGATGGTGAGTATTATTTGCGACAAGAAGGCAATGGCTTATTAATTGGAGCATATGAAAAAGATGTAAGATTTTGGGCTGAGGATGGAACTCCACAAGGTTTCGGACATGAGTTATTTGCGGATGATTTAGAAAGAATAATGGACAATGTCATGCGTGCTATGGATAGAGTGCCGTTGGCAGCTGAAGCCGGTGTGAAAAGAGTTATCAATGGTCCAATGATTTGGTCTCCAGATAGCTCCGCTTTGTTCGGACCAGTCCCAGAACTTAAAAACTATTTTTGTTGTTGCGGAATTATTCCAGGCTTCTCTCAATCGGGTGGTCTTGGCTTGATGTCAGCGCAATGGATTGTGGATGGTGAACCAGAATATGATATGTTCCCATGGGATTTGGCGCGCTATGGAAATTGGGCAAATAAAGCTTTTACAAAAGAGCGTGTTAGAGATCAGTATGGCAACAGGTTTAAAATCCATATGCCATATGAGGAGAGAGATGCTGGACGTCCACTTAAGACCCGCCCAGTTTATGAAAAGCAAAAAGAGTTAGGCTGTGTGTTTGGATTGAATTATGGATGGGAGCATCCTCTGTGGTTTGCCCCTCAAGGAGTTGAACCAAAAGAGGATTATGGTTTTAAACGGCAAGATTGGTGGCATCACGTCAAAACTGAATGTGATAATTTAAGAACAAACGTTGGTATTGTAGATGTTTCAAATTTTGGAAAATACGAAGTAAAAGGGCAAGGTGCTTCGCAGTGGGTCGATAAAATTATCGCAAATAATGTGCCCAAAGAAATTGGAAGATCATGCCTCACGCCACTCATCGGTATTAGGGGTGGGGTTGCCGGTGATTTTACCGTTACAAAATTAGATGATGAGCACTTTTTTATTGTTGGATCAGGTATGGCGGAGCGATACCATATTCGTTTTTTTGAAATGGTTGAGCGCCCGAATTCTGTTGATTTTCAGAGTTTGACTGAAGAAATGTGTGGTTTCAACGTTGCTGGTCCAAAATCAAGAACGTTATTGAGTAGGATGACTCAAGAAGATCTATCTAATGAAAATTGGAAATTTATGCGGTCCCGTTCAATAACAATTGCAGGAATTGACGCCATTGCTATCAGAGTCAGCTTTACAGGCGATTTGGGTTGGGAGATTTATGTAAAGACGGAAAATCAATTGAAATTATATGAGGCTTTACTTGAAACGGGAGCAGATTTAGGTGTGAAACCAGTTGGTGGAAGATCATTGTTAAGTCTCAGAGTTGAAAAGGGTTATGGTTCTTGGGGAAGAGAGTATTCACCTGAGTATTGGCCACAGGAGGTCGGGTTAGATAGATTGATAAAATTAGATAAACCAAGTTTTTTAGGTAAAGAGGCTTATTTGAAGATTAAGGATCAAAATCCAAGAGAGAAGTTAGTAGTTTTAGAGGTTAATGCGGATAGAAATGCTGATCCAGCAGGCGGGGAGCCAGTATTTTTGAGAGATGGAACGCCCGTTGGTAGAGTGACTTCAGGAGCATATGGTTATACTTGTGACAAGTCGCTAGCAATATGTATGATTAAGACAGATTATGCGATCGATGGAAATGAATTCCATGTTGCGGTAATTGGTCAAAATCATGATGCTGTGATGTTAAAAGAAGCACCGTTCGATCCCTTGGGTGATAGGTTGCGCGGTTAAGTGTCTTTTCTCGCAACTTTCTAGCTTAATCTTTAAGATTTGAACTTAAAAAAATGCTTGTATACCAGTTTGAGCTCTACCTAAAATGAGCGCATGGACATCATGTGCTCCTTCATAGGTATTAACTGTCTCTAAATTTAACATATGCCGAATAACTTCGTACTCTAAACTTATGCCATTACCCCCATGCATATCCCGAGCATGACGCGCAATTTCGAGTGCTTTTCCACAATTATTTCTCTTAATAATGGAAATCATCTCTGGTGCTGCTTTTGCCTCATCCATTAGACGACCCACTTGAAGGCTCGCCTGCAATCCAAGGCTTATCTCAGTCATCATGTCTGCAAGTTTTTTTTGAAATAATTGAGTGCTCGCCAAAGGTTTTTTGAATTGCTTACGATTTAAACCGTAATTTAATGCTGCATGCCAACACGTTTCTGCTGATCCAAGTACGCCCCAACTGATACCATATCTTGCACGATTAAGACATCCAAAAGGTCCTTTTAATCCAGAGACATGTGGTAGCAGAGCGTCTTCTCCAACCTCGACACTATCCATAACTATTTCACCGGTAATTGAGGCTCTAAGGCTCATCTTATTTTCAATTTTTGGTGCACTTAAACCCTTCATATTCTTCTCTAAAATAAATCCTTTTATTGCGCCGCCATGCTCCTCAGACTTTGCCCATATTACAAAGACATCTGCTATTGGAGCATTGGAGATCCACATTTTTGAACCTGTAATTTTATAGCCTGATTTTGTTTTGATTGCGCGTGTTTGCATCGAGCCTGGATCTGATCCAGCTTCAGCCTCAGTTAATCCAAAACATCCTATTAGTTTTCCACTTGATAACTCAGGTAAATATTTTTTGCGCTGTTCTTCTGAACCGTAAGCATAAATTGGATACATTACCAAAGAGCTCTGAACTGACATCATTGATCGATAGCCACTGTCAACGCGCTCAATCTCTCGTGCTACCAATCCATAAGAAACATATGAACTACCTAACCCCCCGTATTCTTCTGGAATTGTTACCCCTAAAAGGCCCATCTCTCCCATCTCAGTAAATATTTTTTGATCGGTCGTCTCATTGGCAAAAGCTTCAGCCACTCGCGGGTGAAGCTTTTCGGTTGCGTAAGACTTGGCACTATCTTTTATCATTATCTCGTCGCCACTTAATTGATCGTCAAATCGAAGGGGATCGTTCCAGTCAAACCTCGAAAGGTCTGGAGCATCTTTAGATTTGAGCTTTGGTTGTTCATTAGACATTTTCTTATCCGATCAATTTTTTAATGATAACAAAGTAGGGTTTTTAACCTCAATATCAACTTATTTCAAATATTTGGCTATAAGGGGAGTGAATAACATGCCAATGGCCATAGTAAAGAAAAACATTAATCCTTGCCATCCCCCAAAACTTAATGAAGCCATTGCTGGACCCGGGCACAAACCTGATAGACCCCAACCCATTCCAAACATTATAGATCCTATGATAAGCGGTTTATTCAATTTCTGTTCAGTCTTTTTTGGAAACCTATCTGTGAAAATTGGTTTTTTTATCCTTTTTGTTATGTTCCAAGTTATTGCCATTGGAATAATTGCTCCAGAGAGTACAAATGCGAGTGTTGGATCCCAATTTCCAAATATATCAAGCCACCCTTGAACTTTTGTTGTGTTTGTCATTCCAGATATAAAAAGGCCTATTCCAAATAAACCACCACAAAAGAGCGCAATTAGATTTTTCATTAAATTAACCCAAGCAGATTCTTAAAAAAGATGGTCGATACAACGCCACAAAGAAGATAGACTATTGTTGCGGTTATGCCCCTAAATGAAAGTCTTGAAATGCCACATACACCATGGCCTGAAGTGCAACCATTTGCTAGCCTTGTACCTATCCCAACTAAAAGTCCACTGGCGATAATTATATACACATCAGAAGTTAATTGAGTATCGTGACCACCAGCAATTTGAATGGCCAATATTGGACTTAGTACTAAACCTAACAAAAACCACAAACGTTCTAATAAATTTTCATAACCGGTTAGGTCTATCAAGCCCCCTAATATTCCACTAGCCCCCATAATTCGGCCATTCAGTAATAGGTATGCACTTGCAGCAAAACCAATTAGTAATCCACCACTAAGTCCACTTACCCAATCAGGGTGCATCGATATCTCCTTTTTGTATTTTAAACGAAAAAAGTATTATATTCATGTTGCAATAAATACTTAATATATAATTCATTTTATACTTTTTCTTGTGTGTATTTTCTCAATTCAGCCCGAGCAACTTGTCTACGGTGTACAGCATCAGGGCCGTCAGCTAGTCTTAAGGTTCTCAGTCCTGCCCACTGTCTTGCTAGCGGTGTATCTTGGCTAATTCCTTGTGCGCCGTACATCTGTACAGCTTGGTCAGTAACTTCCAGTGCTACCAGTGGAGCTACCACCTTAATTTTGCTAATCCAAGGCGCAGCTGCTCGTTTATCCCCTTGGTCCATCATCCATGCTGCTTTAAGACACAATAACCTTGCCATTTCTATATCTTGTCTAGCATTAGCAATGATATCATAATTTGCGCCCAATTTTGCAATTGGTTTGCCGAACGCCTCGCGCCCTAGAGATCTTCTAGTCATTAATTCGAGTGCCTTTTCCGCTTGCCCAATTGCTCGCATGCAGTGGTGGATTCGCCCAGGCCCTAGTCTACCCTGAGAAATTTCAAAACCTCTCCCTTCACCCAGGAGTAAATTTTCTGCTGGAACTTTTACATCTGTAAACCTGATATGAAAATGTCCATGCGGAGCATCGTCATGACCATAAACTTCCATTGGGCGTAGCTTGTCAATTCCAGTGGTTTTGGGATCGACGACAATCATCGAATGTTGGTTGTGTTTTGGTCCATCATTTGGCGTTCGAACCATTACGATGTAAACAGCTGTTCTGGGGTCACCAGCTCCTGAGGCCCACCACTTTTCGCCGTTTAATATGTAGCTATTTCCATCCTTAACACATGATAAGGAAAGGTTTGTTGCATCTGAAGAGGCCACATCAGGTTCGGTCATGAGGTAGGATGATCTTATTTCACCGTTTAAAAGTGGTTTTAACCAGCGCTCTTTCATGGCGGGTGTGCCATATCTCTCAAATACCTCCATGTTGCCTGTATCTGGTGCACTACAATTAAACACTTCTGCTCCAATATGTGCTTTTCCCATTTCCTCGGCTAAATATGCATATTCAACTGTTGTTAGACCAAAGCCTTTACTTGAATCAGTTAGCCAAAAATTCCATAAATTCCTTGTCTTTGCTCGTGATTTTAATGTTTCGATAATTTCGGTCTGTCTTTCAGTAAATTGCCAGCGATCACCTTTGTTAACCTCGGCTAAATATTCGCTGTCTAAAGGGATTATTTCTTCTTGCATCATTTTTGCTACCTGAGCGCGTAGTTCTATTACTTTATCTGACATTCCAAGATTCATCTTGTACTTCCTTTTGAATTTACTGTTAACAAATGGTGCTAATGACCAACTGTCAACAGTATCATAAAATTTTCGCTACTTTAGCAGAAGTTTCTCTTGTTTTAAACCCAATTGAAAGCCATGTTGACGTCATGAAAAGTATGGAAATTGATAAGATAGAGTTGAGCTCATATTTAAAAATTCACATCGATGACTTTGATGATTTGATAAATATTGAAAAATTTGGAACTGGACAGTCTAATCCAACATATAAATTAGAGACACTTACATCGACCTTTGTACTGAGAGCAAAACCACCCGGTGAATTGCTTAAATCTGCACACGCTGTAGACCGTGAGTATCGAGTTATAAAGGCCTTAAAAAATACGGCAGTTGCGGTTCCTAAAGTATTCTTTCTTGCTGATAATAATGATAATCCACTGGGACGTATGTTTTATATTATGGAGTATCTTCCTGGGCGGATATTTTGGGACCCGAGTGTTCCTGAGGTCGATAAAGCTACGAGAACGGGTTTGTATAACTCCATGTGCCAAATTTTAGCTGATTTGCATTCTGTGAATATTGACAAGGTAGGCCTGTCTAATTTTGGCAAACCTGGAAATTATTTTGCGAGGCAAACTGATAGATGGGTTAAGCAATATAGAATTTCCCGGCTGATAGAAGAGCCAGTAATGGAAAATGTTATCGCATTTCTCGAAGGTAGTTTGCCGCCAGATGATGGACAAGTATCCCTAGTTCATGGAGATTATCGCCTAGATAATATGATATTTGATCAAAATAAACCAAAGATCATCGGACTTTTAGATTGGGAATTGTCTACATTGGGACATCCTTTAGCTGACCTAGCTTATCAATGTATGCAGTGGAGATTGCCATATTCTAGTGGTATGCGCGGATTAAACGGATTAAATCGAATAGAATTAGGAATCCCTACCGAAGAAACTTATGTCGAAAAATATTGTCAAATTAGAGGGATTTCTAAGATAGATAATTGGAATTTTTATCTGGTATTTTCATTTTTTAGACTTGCAGCAATCTTAGAAGGTGTGGTCATGCGGGCGCGGGAAGGAAATGCTTCTAACCCAGAGCGAGCAAAAAAAATGGCTGCTGCAATACCAATTTTGGCTAATATGGCCGAACAGTTAATAAAGGACTAAAACGAATGCGGTTTCAAGATAAAGTAGTGATTGTAACGGGTGCTACTGGAGGGATTGGCTCTAAAGCCGTTGAAGCTTTTTTAAAGGAAGGTGCTTACATAGTAGCTTCTGATTTGGAAGCAGAAAAGTTAGATGATTTAGAGAGAGAATTAAGAGCTTCTGATCGAATGATTACATTAGCAGGCGATGTTACCAAAAGAGCTACGCATAATGCTATTGTTGATTTAGCGGTTAAATCATTTGGTGGTTTGGATATAGCATTAAATAATGCCGGGATTTCTCATGACGTCGTTCGACTTCCATTGATTGAAGATGAGCTTGCTAGGCGGGTTATAGATGTGGATTTGATGGCTGTTTTTATGGCTATGAAAGCTCAACTTCCCGTAATGGCAAAACAATATGAAGAAGCTGAGCGACTTGGTTCTATTGTAAACATAGCATCGGCAGCGGGTTTGGTGGCGGCGCCGTTAATGTCAGTTTATTCTGCAGCTAAGCACGGAGTGATTGGCTTGACAAAATCAGCCGCTGCCGAATATGCAAAACGTGGAATTCGTATAAATTCGATTTGCCCAGCTTTTACGAAGACGGCAATGGTGGAAAGTTTTTTTGAAACGTCTACTCATGACAGAGCGCAAGCGACAAAAAGTTTAACCCAGGGTATGCCAATGGGCCGAATGGGGGAAGTTTCTGAAATTATCTCAGGTATACTGTTTGCTGCTGATCCAGAAAATAGTTTTATGACCGGTCACTCTATTGCTATTGATGGAGGTTTAACCTCCATTTGATGAAAGAAAATTAGGATATCTTAATTTACGTGGTTAAGGAGAGTTATGAATTAATTTCGGAAATTTGGTATCGTCAACTAGTTGGTGGATAACAGAATTTCCAAACAAAAATTGATTTAACGTGAACTGTTAAATGGCTACAATAGTAGTGCAAATTAGAATTTTATTTAATAAATTTATTGCGTTTTCCAGAATTCACTGCGAAACTTGCATTCGTATGCAAATCGGAGTCGATTCGAAGATCTGTATGTGTTAATATTAATTAAGGTAGTAGTGAAAAACTACTTTTGCTCCATGGGGGAAAAAATGTTTCAATTCAAATCAATGGTTGCTTCCGCTGCAATATTAATTGGCAGTGCAACTATTTCTTACGCTGGCTGCGGCATTTCGGGTGGAAATGTCAGTATTCTAGCAAATGATTTTCCAGCGTTGCACGCGGTTGTTTCAGCGGCTGAGGCATGCGCAGGAGATGGCGTTACAATTTCGAAAAATCACACTAAAGAGCACAATAGTCTTCAGGTTCCTGGTTTAACCGCAAATCCTGCAGAGTATTCGGTTGTGGTCTTAGCAAACAGTTCTCTTGTTCCATTAATGGGAGAAGGCTTGGTCAGACCACTTGATGACTTGGTCGCTAAGCATGGCGGATCTTTACAAAAACATCAGTTGGTTACCATTGATGGGAAGATTATGGCTATTGCATTTATGGCGAATGCGCAGCATTTGTTCTATCGTTCGGATATTCTTGCAAAAGTTGGAGTTGAAGCGCCAACAACTTATGAAGAAGTGTTGGCAGCAGCGAAGGCTATTAAAAGTGCGGGATTAATGGATCATCCATTTGCTTTCAACACAGCTCCAGGTTGGAATTTAGGAGAAGAATTTATCAATATGTACATGGGTACAGGTGCAGATTTCTTCAAGCCTGGCACTGCCGAAGTCAGTATTAATAATGAGCATGGAATCGCTACATTGAACATGATGAAGGCTTTAACAGAATATTCAAATCCAGATTTCTTGACATTTAACTCTGATGCTACTCAGGCATTATGGGAAGCTGGAGATTTAGCATTAGCAAATTTTTGGGGAACGCGTGCGGGACCAATAATGGATGCTGAAGGTTCTACTGAAGAAGTTACGTCGAATACTGTGGTGGCCTCTGCGCCATTCTTAGGTGATGGGCCAAGGCCAAGCTCTACTTTGTGGTGGGATGGTTTTTCAATTGCGTCAAATGTGTCTGACGCAGATGCAGAAGCTTCTTTCATAGCTATGATGAATGGTATTTCGAGAGAAATGGTAATGGCAAACAATGATCTAACTGTTTGGTTGATTGATGGTTACAAACCTAGTGCTACTTCTGCTGGGGTAACAGCAACCGCAGCAAACGGTGCAGCACCATATCCAATGCTTCCATTCATGGGTACTTTGCATGGTGCAGCAGGTGCGGAACTCTCTGAATTTTTACAAGGAAGTGAAAGTGCAGAACAAGCATTAGCTGATATCGAGGCGGCATATAATGCTGCGGCTAAAGAAAAAGGCTTTTTGGACTAAATAGGTTAAAGGGGATTGGCAGTACCGATCCCCTTTAATTATATACCATAGAAAAATTAGAAATTTCTAACGGACCAGATTTATGAAGCATCGTACCTTTATTTGGTTTATTTTACCATCATTGGCCGCGATGGTTTTATTTATAGCCTTACCCATATTTTCTGTTTTTACTCAGTCATTATTTGTAAAACATGATAAAGTCTTGATTGAAGCCGAGGTTTGCGGACCATTTGGATGTAAGACTGAAGTGTCCGTTGACGTTGCAGCTACGGCTGAAATCCAAAAGGAAAAACCACTTGGAAAGTTCAATGGTTTTAACACTTATACGAACCGAAACCATCTTGCTGTTAAAGAAGTGCGATCCGCTTGGTCTGAAGCGTCATCTGTCGCTCAGTTTTTTGGGGCTCTATTAAATTTACCTTTTTATAAAGCGCTTTTATTCACAATCACATATACTTTTTGTGTGACACCTTTTGTTATTGTTCTTGGTTTATTTATCGCGATAGCAGTGAATTCTTTGCCACCTTTGTTCAAAGGCCCAACAATTTTTATGTCATTACTTCCTATGATTGTTACACCACTGGTGGGAGCTTTAATACTTTTTTGGATGACTGATGCTGAAGGTATTATTGGTTCAACATTACAAAGAATCTTCAATGACAATGAGTTGTCATTGAAAGCCTCTAAGACACTTACTTGGATAATGTTGATGGTCTACGGAATTTGGGCCTCATTACCTTTTTCATTTATTGTTTTTTATGCTGGTCTTCAGACAGTGCCGGAAGACACTTTAGAAGCAGCCATGATTGATGGGGCAAACCGTTGGGAACGGATAAGATACGTAGTTATACCGTACATAATGCCTTTAGTTGTTTTTATTACACTTATTCTGTTGATGGATAATTTTAGAGTATTTGAGCCAATTATAGGGTTTTCAGCTCAAGCTAATGCTACGTCTTTGTCCTGGATAATTTACAATGATTTACGTGGTGGAGAAATTCAGTATTTTGGCTCTGCTTCGGCTACATCGATGCTTACGATTATAGGTGTTGGATTATTATTAGTGCCAGTTTTGATTCGAACATGGAGAGATTTTAATGCTAAATCTGTTTAAGGGTTTTCTGTATGAATATTAAGGCGCAACAACGTCCAGCCATTTTAACGTTAGTGTTGGTGCTATTCGTAATTGTATGGCTATTTATTGCGGTGTTTCCCTTTTTGTGGACTTTTTGGGGCAGTTTTAAAGTGGAGGCAGATTTTTTCTCCAAGGTAGACTGGAAGTACGCTATCTTTGGAGTGCGGACATTAGTTGAAACAGGAAGTAGCTTTACTGGATCTGGCTACGAGGGTGCTTGGGTCACTCATGAGTTTTGGCGTTCTGTGATAAATACTTCTATCGTTGTCGTTTCGGTCGTTGTGATCTCTCTAACACTGGGGACATTAGGGGGGTATGCCTTAGCGCGTTCTGGTTATCGTTATGCTTTTTGGTTGTTAATGCTTGCCCTGATTTTTAGAGCAATGCCACATATAACCTTGGTATCTGGATACCTACTTCCTTTCTTCCAATGGAACCTTTGGGGACATTTGCCTACTACAATAATCGTTATGGTTGCTATCAATCAGCCTTTCACACTTTGGATGTTGCATTCATTTTTTCTTAATATACCAAAAGACATGGACGAAAGTGCTATGGTGGATGGATGCACTCGGTTTCAAGCTTTTAGATATGTTATAATTCCGGTGATGTGGCCAGGAGTAATTACAACAGGATTGTTCTCTTTTTTATTAGCCTACAATGATTTTACTGTTACAGCCTTATTATTATCTCAAGAAAATCAAACTATGATTCCAAAGATAAATAGTTTTCTAGGGTCAACCCAGGTTAAAGGTAACATTATGTTTGCTGTTTCTGCAGTTGTTTCGGCAACTTTACCGTTGTTCGTCTTAGTTATGTTTTTTCAAAGACAAATTGTAAGTGGACTAACTGCTGGAGCTGTAAAAGGATGACTGTCGATCAGTTGGGTTAAGAGAAAATTTCTCAGTGTAAGTTGAAAATATGAAAAGTTATCAAATCGAAAAAGAGTTTGTTCTCAATTATTATAGAGAGTTGGATAAGGCCGTTGGTGATCAACATTATGAAATTGCAAATAAATATCTTGCAGATGAGTACCTGTGGCGGGGATTTCACCCATTTAATGAAATAAATTCTTCTCATGAGGTAATGACATCGTTTTGGATCACTTTTAAGGAAGCAATCTCCAGAATGCAGCGTAGAATGGATATTTTTATGGCTGGTGATAATTCATTGGAGGCTGGAGGAACTTGGGTTGTTTCAATGGGGCATTTGATGGGTTTATTTGATAATGACTGGTTAGGAATAACGTCGACAGGTAAGATGGCCTTCTTACGTTACTGTGAATTCAATAGAATTGAAGAAAATAAAATTGTGGAAACGGCTATGTATTTTGATATTCCACACTTGATGAGGCAAGTTGGTATGACTCCATTCAAGTTGCAAACAGCCGCTCATCTCATTCAGCCTGGGCCACTAAATCACGATGGGTTATTATTTAGTCAGCAGAGTGCCTTGGAAACCGGAAAGACCCTGGAAGCTATTAACTATATGGTTGGAGATATAAAAAACTGGACTGGGGGGCGGGAAGAGGCATTGGAAGACGAGTTAGCACGTTCGTGGAATGATGATATGATATGGTGGGGACCAGAAGGTATAGGCTCAACTTATACCATTGAAAGATACGCAAAACAGCATTCAGGTCCTTTTAGAGAGGGTTTTGATACACGAGTATTCAATGGCCATATATGTAGAATGTCTGAAGGTTGTTTTGGGGGGTTTTTTGGCTGGCCTAATTTAACATTGAGGCCAACAGGTGGTTTTATGGGGATGCCAGAATTTAAAAAATCTGCTGACATGCGCGTAATTGATATTTATCGGAGAGAAGGTGAAAAGCTAACTGAGAATTGGATATTCATCGATTTATTGCATTTTTGGAATCAACTTGGGGTTGATTTCTTGACTAAGGCAATTTCGGACAAAAAGATGTCTAAATGAGTGTTCTATGAAGTAAGTGAGTAAAATTTTTTAGCTGTTAATCCAAAAATTTCATTTTGTTGCGTTGTTGGGTATTGGCTCAGAATTGTCTCATATGATGTTGAGAGCTTCTTAAAATTAGAACTAATTGAATCTACTGGGAAATTTGATCCAAACATTACTCTTTCTGGTCCAAATTGATTAATTACTGTTTCTACAATTGGTTTAATACTTTCTGTCGACCAATTGTATTCAAACATGCCAAGACCTGATAACTTACAATGAAGATTCTTCAGATTTGATAAATCTTTTAACCTTTCACTCCAATCAATTAAGCCTGCTGCAGTCCTATTATAAGGAGATCCTGCATGACAAAGCACCACTTTAAGATCTGGTACTTTCTTGAGGATTGGCGCTATGATTTCCATGAATTCTGGAATTAGTTGTAAGTCAAAAGTTAAGCCTCGTTCGGAAAGCTTATTTAAACCCTTTAAGAAATTGGGATTTTCTAACAATTTACTTAAGCTTGTTAATGTGTCTTCTTCTGGAGCTCTACCCACAATTTGACGTATACCTTTAACTGTTTTCAACTCCTGTAGACGATCTAAGTTTCTAGATAACTCCACATCCGTCAAATCGGCAAATGCGACTTGAGCAACAGGCCAACATTGAGTCTCCTTATTGATAGAGTCGACCCATTTTGCCTCCTGAATCGGGTCACTTGCACCTACCTGAATATGCACGGAGCCTTGAAAGCCAGCATTTTTCGCGTCTTGAGAATATTCTGGCCATAAATAATTTCTTTGAATGTCTGTTGGATCACCAAAGAAACGTATTTTTCCCTTATCCATCAACCAAGGATAATTAACTTTAGTTAAATTCCAGAGATGATGGTGAGCGTCAATTTTCATTTTATTCTCCAGTTTTGCATACGAATGCAAATTTACCTTGCCAACGTGTTATTCAAATGTCTAGTGTATTCTTGGTAGAAATTAGGTTTTAAAATATGGCTGAAATAAAATTAAAAAATCTAACAAAACGTTGGGGAAATTTTGTTGGAGTAGATAGTTTTAACTTAGATATTCAAGATAGAGAATTCCTTGTGCTTCTGGGTCCATCTGGATGTGGTAAAACGACTACGATGAGAATGATTGCGGGGCTTGAAGAGGTTTCCGAGGGAGAAATATGGATTGAAAATGAGCTAGTAAATTTGGAAGATCCGAAAGATCGTGATGTTGCGATGGTTTTTCAATCTTATGCTCTTTATCCTAATATGACAGTTTATGAAAATATCAAATTCCCCCTAAAAGTTAGAAAAATTGAAAAAAGTAAACA
>JAQWNW010000010.1 GCA_029246285.1 Paracoccaceae bacterium
AGATACGTACCCATGCTGGCCTACTAGCAAATATATGAATTTCTTTCTTCTTGTTTGTTAAACTGGCAGATTCATTCGATGAGCCATCTATCAAAAGTTTTGTCGATTGTGACCCAAAGACACCATTTTGATTCGGATTAACATCAACAATTGGACCATCTCTTGACGTAAATAATGACAATTCTATATCTTTTTTGATCTTATCTGTCCTAAGTAAATTTGGTTTATTTTTTAAATTAACTACCTGTTCTACAATTATTGGCAACTTCTCATCTTCAATAATACTAACTTTTTGAATAGTATTTAAAAGATACATTCCACCTGAACCAAATATTACCAATATCGCAAATATCGATAAAACCGAAATCAATGAACGTATTTTAAACCGAGCATACGGTTCTGATGAATTGTATAAAGGATTGGTTAACACCGAATTGCTCTTTTTCGAAAGTGACATTTGAAAATTAAAATTTTGATTCAAATCAGGATTTTTTTTAAGAACTTGTGAAGGATTCTTGTAATCCATCTCCTCATAAAACTGTTCAAGTACCAAATCTGGATCAAGATCCAAAAACTTTGCATATGACCTTACGTAACCCGGAATAAAGACTGAATCTTGATCGTTAGAAATCTCGCATCGTTCAATTGCTGATATAATTTCAACATTTATTTTCAAGGCTCTTTGAACATCCATTAATGAAAGGCCGAGTGTTGCCCTTTCTCCACGCAATAGGTCACCAAGTTTAAAGTCATAGGAATCGAAACCCCGATCTGTGGTACTTATTTTAAGTTTTTTTTCTTTCTTGAATTTCAATTCTAAAACCTTGCCCTCAGGACGATATTTAAATGAAATATCATAGCCTACTTAAGGATATTTTTCTGCATATTTACCATAGTTTAATTAAAAAAACTACAAATTGTCACATAATTTACGTAGTTCTTTTAAAATAACAAATATTACCTTTACTTTATCTTTATTTACTCGCCATTCCCGCATGTACACGAGTTTATTATTCTTAACCTTCAACTCATTGGTGTTTTCCTTTATATAATCAAGTAATTTATCCGTATTTAATTTATTAGTTTTTCTTAAATCAATTATGATTCTACCCACTCCAACATCAATTTGATTTATTCCAATCTTTTTACAGATCGACTTGATTTGAATTACACTTAAGAGTGAATTAATCTCTTTTGGAAGGGGACCGAAACGATCAATAAGCTGAGATGCAAATCCCTCTAACTCAATTTTTGAAGATAATTCGGATAATTTTTTATAAAGATCCAATCTAACAGTAGTTTCGGGAATGTATTCTTCTGGAATCAAAACGGACATACCTAAATTTAACTTAGGGGTCCATTCTGATTGATATTCAGATTCAAGTTCTTGATTGCCAGCCTTAAGGGTTAAGATCGCTTCATCAAGCAACGAATGATAAAGTTCATAACCTACTTCTCGAATATGGCCAGATTGAGCATCGCCTAAGATATTACCAGCACCCCGTAGGTCTAAATCTTGACTAGCAAGATTAAATCCGGCCCCAAGGTCAGATAAAGAACTAATAACTTTCAATCTTTTGCGAGCATTTGAATTTATTTTCTTTGATTTTTTTGTTGTAAGATATGCATAAGCTCTTAATTTAGATCTCCCTACTCTACCTCTCAGTTGATATAATTGAGAAAGCCCAAACATATCTGCATTATGAATAATGATTGTATTCGCAGATGATATATCTAAACCACTTTCAATAATCGTAGTAGCTAGTAAAATGTTAAACTCTTTGTCATAGAATTGATTCATTCTTAGGTCTAACTCAGATGCAGGCAACTTAGCGTGAGCTATAACAAAGGATAACTCTGGGACATTTTTAATTAAAAAATCTTCTAATCTTGCGATATCCTTAATTCTTGGAACAACAATAAAAGATTGCCCACCTCTATAGTGCTCACGCAATAAGGCCTGCCTAACCGTCAAGACATCAAATTCAAGCACATAAGTGCGAATTGCAAGCCTATCTACTGGCGGTGTAGCTATTATACTCAAATCTTTTAAGCCAGATAAGCTCATATTTAACGTTCTAGGAATTGGAGTTGCGGTTAAAGTCAAAACATGCACATCATTCCGGATATTTTTTAATTTCTCCTTGTGAGTTACCCCAAAATGCTGCTCTTCATCTATAATTAACAATCCCAAATTTGAAAATTCAACATTATCGCTTAACAATGAATGAGTTCCAATAATTATATCAATTCTTCCCTCTTTTAAATTCTTTTTTATGTTGTTGATTTCATTCTTTGGCGTCAATCTTGAAAGCTGTTCAATGCATACTGGAGTTCCCGAATATCTTTCTAAGAAGGATTTTTGATGTTGCCTAGACAGCAGTGTTGTTGGACAGATTATAGCAACCTGCATTCCGGACATGGCTACGATATATGCGGCTCTCATAGCTATCTCAGTTTTGCCAAATCCAACGTCACCACAAATCAATCTATCCATAGAAATACCAGACTTAAAATCGTCGATAATTTCATTAATTGCAGAATTTTGATCATCAGTTTCCAAATAATTAAATTTCGAGCAGAACTTTTGCCAATCTGGTTCTGGTAACTCTATTGGCTCAACATGCTTTAACTGCCTGACAGCCGCTGTTTTTATTAAGGTATCAGCCATTTCCAAAATTTGAGCTTTCAGTTTGGATTTACGTTTTTGCCACGAGGCCCCTCCAAGTTTATCTAATGCAACCAACCCATTGCCATGCCTACTTAAGAGTTCTATATTTTCTACAGGTAGAAATAATTTAGAATTCTCTGCATACTCAATTAATAAACATTCGTGCCGATTATCATTCGTAAGAATTGTCTGAAAGCCGTGAAATCTTCCAATACCGTGATCAATATGTATTACAGCATCACCTATCTCTAGACTCATCGCATCGGTGATAATGTTTCTTGATCGTTTTGATTTCTTTTGGCCTGTATAGAGGTTTTTTCCGAAAATATCACTTTCATAGACAACAGCTATCTCCTCAGAAGAAAAGCCTTCCTCTAACGGCCAAATAGCCAAATAAATTAAGCTTCTATTATTTGCTCTTTTTACGTCATTAAAATTTTCTATTATACTAAAATTATTATTTCCTTCATCTTTTAATAACTCCAGCAGTCGTGTTCTAGAGCCTTCTGAACTAGTAGCAATTATAACATCCTTCGAACCCGTTATTTCCCCCAAAAATATATTTAAAGCTTCAAAAAGGTATATGTCTTCACGTTGTCTTTCCACAAAAAATTTTCTGCCAAGCTTACCCATCGCGTTAAGATTCTCTGGATTTGGAGGCAGAGGTAGTAAACTTATTTGAAAAACATTCTTGATGTCTAATAACTCATCAAAAATATCTGGGGAAATATATAAGGTTTTGGGATCGCACCAACTCAAATTTGCCTGTTTGCCGTGTTTATTTATTGATCTTGTTCTAGCGTCAAACTGAGAGTTTATGTTATCCCATCGCGTTAATAAATTATTCTTGATGTCGTGATCCAAAAAGTAGGTTGCATCAGGTAAATAATCAAAAAGGCTTTCAAGGTTATCGTAAAACAAAGGTAGCCATTGCTCAATACCCTGAATTCTTCTTTTTTCAGAGATGCCTGTGTACAACTCATTTTGATCCCGAAAAACTCCAAAGTTTTTACGAAAGTTTTTCCTAAAATTTTTAACGGTTTCGTCATTAATTATAATTTCGGATATTGGTAAAAGTTGAATTTTTCTTACATTATTAATGCTTAATTGAGAGCTGACATCAAATGTTCTTAATTTGTCAACCGTATCACCAAAGAAGTCTAGTCTGACTGCTTTAGCAGGACCTGAAGTAAATATATCAATTATACCTCCTCTTACAGAAAACTCTCCTGGTTCCGAAACTATAGAAGTTTTTATGTAGCCAAATTCTAAAAGGATCTTAATCAAGAATTGATCGTCAATCTTTTTTCCAACCACAATATTCAAATAACAATCCTTAATTATTTCTTGAGGGGGAAAATATTGAGCTGCCGCATTCAAAGTAGTCAGATATAAAACTTTTTGCTCAGATTTCTCAACAATTTTAACTAATGAGGCCAGCCTCTTTGATACTAATGCTGGATTTGGGCTAATTGTTTCATATGGAGCACAATCCCAAGCAGGAATAGTCATAAAATTTAGATTTGGATCAAAAAACAATAAAGCAGCTTTAACTGCTTCTAACCTTCGATCATCACGACAAATAAAAAGAAAATTTTTATTGGTTTCCTTGAATTTTTTCAATATAACCTGAGCGTCTAAACCTTCTGGAAGTGAGGAAATATATTTCATAAGCAATTTAATACCGCAATTATTTAAAGATTGTCGTATAACGATCTATTAGATAGACACAAGCTAGATCAATAATTATTAATAGTTAATTCGTGATAAAAACTTGGTGAATTTTAAACTTTGTTCTATTTACTAACTGAAAACGATATCAGAATTGAAGGAATACTATGCAGCGAGATAACTCTTACTACCCTCGTACCCGATCACGCAGACTACGAAAAAATTCGAAAATTCGAAAATTAATTTCAGAGAACCGCTTGGAAGTGTCAGACCTTATATGGCCTATATTTATCTGTGAAGGTGATAACGTACGAGAGCCTATATCTTCAATGGAAGGCGTTTACAGGTTATCCATCGATAATTTACTTAAGGATGCACAATATGCGCACTCTTTGGGAATTTCCTGTGTTGCTCTCTTTCCTTCAATTAATGCAAATCTTAAAACTATGGACTGTAAAGAAGCAATAAATCCTGATAACCTGATAAATACTGCAACAAAAGTTTTAAAAAATAAATGTCCTGAATTGCTTATAATGTTGGACGTTGCATTGGATCCATTTAACGCAAGTGGGCATGATGGGTTATTCGATGGTAATAGAATACTCAACGATGAAACCGTCGATATGCTAGCACAACAAGCAATAATCCAAGCTCGCTCAGGAGCTGACATTTTAGGTCCATCTGACATGATGGATGGTAGCGTTGGTAAAATTCGAGATACCCTCGAAAACGAAGGGTTTTTTGAAACATTGATAATGGCGTATTCCGCTAAATATGCGTCAAGTTTATACGCTCCATTTAGAGATGCTCTAAAAGCAAAATCCAAATTAGTCGGAGATAAAAAAACTTATCAAATGGATCTTAGTAACTCAGATGAAGCAATGAGGAACACTTACCGAGATCTTAATGAAGGAGCAGATATGGTAATGGTAAAACCTGGAGCACCTTATTTAGATATTTGCTACAGAATAAAAACTACTTTTGGGGTTCCGACTTTCTCATATCAGGTTTCTGGTGAATATTCGATGATTATGGGAGCAATTAAAAATGGATGGCTTGATGAAGATACTGCTATTTTTGAAAGCTTAATGTGCTTTAAAAGAGCGGGTTGTGACGGAATACTTACCTACTTTGCACCTAAGGCAGCAGTACTTTTATCAAAATAATATGAGGTATTTTAATGACAATTATTATTAATTATTTTATGGTCATAATTATCATACTAAAAGGCAGGCAGAGAATATGAAAAGCTTTACTCGTAGAACTTTCTTAATAACTGGCGCTTCACTACCGCTAGCAGCATGCGCATCTTATTCTGGCGTAATTAAACCGATAAAAACAATAAATCAAATTGAAACAGAAGTAAGGTTGGCCAAAAAGATAATGAACTCTGAAATCCCTGGTTCTATTGATTTAGAAAAAGAATCAAATGGAATGCTTCTAATACCAAATATTTCAGAAGCAAATTTCTGGTTAGGTGGTGCATATGGTGAAGGTGCCTTATTTTTAGGAGATGCAATTGTAGGGTATTTCAATATGGCGCAAGCTTCTATTGGATTAAAAATAGGAGCACAGCAATATTCACATGCTCTATTTTTTATGTCTCCTACCTCACTGAGAGAATTTAGATCTTCAGATGGTTGGTCCTTAGGTGCAGATGCAGAATTTGTAATGGCCGAAAACTCCGGCTGGATTGGCGAAACCGCTGTAAAACCGGCAGCAGAAATAGTAGCATTGATATTCAACCGATCGGGTGCTACCGTTGGTGGTTCCATGGAAGGTACAAAGTATTCACCGATATATAAAAATTAGGAGTCCTGCAATCGCTTTAAGAGACTAGATGTGTCTAACCTACCGCCCCCTGAATTTTGAATTTCTTTATAAAATTGGTCAACAATCGATGTGATTGGTAATACGGCACCATTTCGATCAGCCTCATCCATACATATTTTTAAATCTTTTCTCATCCAGTCTACCGCGAACCCAAAATTATAATTCCCGTCTATCATTGTTTCATGTCTATTATCCATTTGCCAAGATCCAGCAGCACCCTGACTAATCACTTCTGCAACGCTCTTTGCGTCAAGGTTAGCTTTCTGTGCAAAGTTTAAACCCTCGGATAGACCCTGCACCAAACCAGCTATACAAATCTGATTAACCATCTTGGTCAATTGCCCAGAGCCAGGTCCACCCATTAATCTGCAAATTTTTGAATATACTTTCATAACTGGTAAAGCTTTTTTAAAAGAGAGGTCATCTCCACCACACATGATAGATAATTGGGCATTCTCTGCACCAGCCTGCCCTCCAGAAATAGGAGCATCAACGAAATTAAACTCTTTTATTTTTGCTAACCGATACAACTCCCTTGATACAGATGCTGACACAGTCGAGTGATCAACAAAGATCGCATTTTTATTTATTGATTGAAATGCACCATCTTTTGCCAAAGTAATTTCCTTTAGATCATTGTCGTTACCAACACAGGAGATGACAATGTTGGCATTAGAAGAAGCTAACTTTGGTGTTTCGGCCACATTTCCTTTATAGTTCTCTAGCCATTTTGTTGCTTTTGACTTTGTTCTGTTATAAACCGTCACCTCATGCCCAAAATTTGCTAAATGGCCTGCCATTGGAAACCCCATGACACCTAACCCTAAGAAAGTTATTTTCATTTGTTACACCTACTTAAAAGAGTGGTTAAATTTTGTAACTTACCAAAGCCACGTTAAATAACAGTTTAGGAATATTGAATGTTTAATGCAATGAAGTTAATCAAGATCTTTTCTTTAATTACGCTTATCTTAATTACACTGTCAGTATTTTTTATATTTTTTCTCTCAAATAAATCCATCCCTAATTACAATAATTCTTATAGCTTAAAAGAACCATTCGGAACTATTAGAATTATTAGAGACCAATATGCAATACCTCATATTTTTGCAGATGATAATCGAGATATATTTTTCGGTTTAGGTTTTGCCCATGCCCAAGATAGACTTTGGCAAATGGTTTTGACGCGAAGATTTGCCTATGGAAGGTTATCTGAAGCACTGGGAAAACAAAGTAATTCACTTGATGATTTTATGAAAAGACTGGACATGAAAAATCTGTCAATTAGCTCTTTGCAGTTTCAAAGCCAAAGAACGCAGGAAGCTTTAGAGTCATATAGTAACGGCGTCAATTCCTGGCTTAAGCAAATAAACGCTGAATCTCTAGGTCGAGGTTCGCCAGAATTCTTTATTCATAACCAGCCTATAAAAAAATGGGAAGCAGCCGATAGTCTAAGTATCTTAAGGCTTAATGGGTTGCTCGGAAGCAGTCAAATTCACACAGAAATATTGATGTTAAAGGCAATTTTAAAGTTAAAAAATAGTAAAGTCTTTGATTTATTTTCACAAACTAAGGTGGATAATGCTAAAATTAAGTCAACCATTATAACAAATTATGAGGGAATTTCTTATTTCAATAACGAAGTTTTTGATAAAAGAGTAACCTTTAACCCGATATTATCTCCAAGAGAGATAGAAACAGTAGAGATGATTTCTGTTGCACCAAATAAAACAATTAAAGCTGGCTCTTTATTAGCTCATAACGTGCATTCAACACTTACAGCACCAAGTAAATTTACGTTAGCTAGATTGGAATTTCCAACTGGTAGTGTTATTGGAATGTCTATACCTGGCATACCAGTTATATTGTCGGGAAAAAATGAAAATATAAGCTGGGCAAGAGGCTTAGTTGATGCTGATCAAACTGACATGTATATTGAACAATTTTTACCAGAAGATAGAACTAAATATAGATCATCAGAAAAATACGAATTAATAAAAGTACGAAATGACGTAATCAAGACAAAGGGCTCAGCTGATACCAAGATAACTTTAAAATGGACAAAAAACGGACCTATCATTCCGGAGCACCATTTTGGCTTGGAAATAGCTTCAAAATCCAACAAAGCAATAAGTATTAAATCTAACGCATTATTGGAAAGAGACCTAACCATGACCGCTAGTATTGATTTAATGTTAGCAAATGATGTTTCTGAAGCGATTGAGGTCTCAAAGAACCATGTGACACCTATTCAAAACCTTATGTTGGTAGATGAGAAAAATATTGCAATGCAATTGATTGGGAAGATACCAAAAAGAAAATCAAATCACGAAACACACGGGCGATATCCTAGTAAGGGCTGGGAAACAAAAAATCAATGGGATGGATTTTTCTTATATGAAAAAAATCCAAATACGACAAATCCTTCAGAAGGCTTCATCGTTAACACTGGAAATAACTTCCATACTAGTGACTTTCCTCTTAATATAACCTTTACTTGGGCGGATACTCAAAAAATATCTAGATTGCGAGCAAGGATATCTGAAAGAGACATTTTTACTACTGAAAGTCTTCAGGACATTCAAATAGACACCGTTTCTTATACTGCGAGATCCTTGCTAGGGTTAATTGCTGAAGATCTCTGGTATGAGGGTAGTGTAGCACCAAAAGGGTCAAATAAAAACACTCGACAGCACATTCTTAAAGCACTTTCTGAATGGAATGGGGATATGAAAACAAGAACATTTGAACCACTCTTTTATGAAGAATGGTTAAAACTATTATATCAGAGAATTATTCAAGATGAACTAGGATCAATTCATGAAGAATTTGTACATTTTAATCCAATTTTTGTGGAACGAGTTTTTAAAAATATCAATAATGCTAAACAATGGTGCGATATCACCCAAACTAATAGGATTGAAAATTGTCAAGAATTAGCAAAAGATAGCCTTAATGATACAATCTTTTACTTAACTGAAAAATATGGAAAAGATATTAATGATTGGAATTCAGAGAGATTAAATAAGTTTGTAAATTATCATAATCCTTTTGGCGCAAATAATTTCCTGAAGTGGCTAACTAATATTATACACAATGATACTATCGGTGAATTCAGTTTACACGGCGGAAAAGATCTTAAAGCTGGAAAAAAGAAACTTAACAAAACACATGCGTCAGTTTTCAAAGGAATTTATGATATGGCTGATGAAAATAACAATATTTACATTCTTTCGACCGGTCAAAGTGGGCATTTCCTTTCCGATCATTACGATGATCTTTCACGAATTTATAGTAACGAAGATTACGTTCCAATGACATTAAATGAAGATTTAATAAAAGTTGGCGCCAAAGGTATCACTCGTATAAATTAAATTTCGCCTGAGTTTAAATAGTGAAAAAATTCTCCTCTTCTCTTCTCCGACCATCTAACAGAAATTTCATAACCCTCCTCGTTCAACTTTTCTGACTCTACGATAGATATATCATATAATTTTGCGCGATAACTAGTTTTATCAAAACCAAATCTCAATGTTTCGGAAATAAAGTTTTTGCTTAAGATTAGATCAATTGCATCAATCAACTCATTGACGCCTACTATATCCTTTGATGAAACCGGAAAAATATTCTCCGAACGTTTCACAATATTTTCTAATTTTTGAAATTCTTCTTCCGGTAAAAGATCTACTTTATTTGCGACTTCTAACATATTGTCAATTTTTGACTTATCAATACCAAGTTCGCTCACAATTTTCAAAACATCGACTTTTTGTTGTTCAGTATCTCTATGGGAAACATCTCGGACATGAATTAATAAGTCAGCATCCAAGACTTCCTCTAAGGTTGCTCTAAAGGCTGCAATTAACTCTGTTGGTAAATCTGAGATAAAGCCTACTGTGTCGGACATAATCACTTTACTTTTTGACGGTAATTCTAGTAGGCGCATTGTTGTGTCTAAAGTTGCAAACAATTTGTCCTTTGCATAGACATTTGAATTGGTAATTAAATTGAATAATGTAGACTTTCCCGCATTTGTATAACCAACTAAGGCAATTGTTGGGTAAGGTACTTTCTTACGAGACTTTCTGTGTAGAAATCTAGTCTTCACTACCTTTTCTAATTGTTTTTTTAATCTAACTATTGCCTTATCAATCTCTCTTCGATCAGATTCAATCTGGGTTTCACCAGGACCACCAATAAACCCCAAAGCGCCTCTTTGCCTTTCTAGATGAGTCCAACTCCTTACCAAACGCGTGCGTTGATAATATAATGAAGCTAGCTCAACTTGTAGTTTTCCTTCACGAGTGATAGCTCGGTCTGCAAAGATTTCTAAAATCAAATGGGTTCTATCAATTAATTTTACATTCCAAATCTTCTCTAAATTTCTTTGTTGTATTGGCGAAATATAACCATTAACTATAATCAAATTAATCTTAAGATTATTAACTTTATCCAAAATTGTCTTGATAGCTCCACTACCGAAAAGATAGCCAACCTTTGGATATCTTATATTTACTCTTTCTTTAGCAATAACGCTTAAACCCAACGAATTTGAAAGTGCGATCGCTTCTTCAAACGAAATAGCGTCTGAACTCTTACTTGATTTGAATTCTGGGTGTACTACGAATGCTCGATCAGCATCTGCTTTCACTCGTTATCCTCGCCATCATGCATAATCACGGATGATGCGGGCATAATAGTAGATATAGCATGTTTATAAACTAATTGAGATTGTCCATCTCGTCTTAATAAGAGACAAAAATTATCAAACCAAGTGATAACTCCCTGAAGTTTTACACCATTAATTAGGAAAATAGTAACAGAGATCTTAGATTTTCTTAATTGATTCAAAAATGAATCTTGAAGGTTTTGCTTATCGGTTGCCATATCAAAGCTTTCCTTATTTATTTTTTTTAAAGTAGTCCTTTTCATATAAACTTAATCCACAACAATGCAACACTCAAAAAAAGTGAACCAAATTCTATTTTTGCCATAATTCTGTGTTGAACAGTGCAAATAAGACAAGAATTTCAACTCTCCCTAAAACCATTCCTAAAATTAAAACATATTTAATTGGAAATGAAATTTCTTCGTAGAAGGATGATGATTGGAGAATTACATCATAAAGAGGCCCTGTGTTAGAAAATGCTGCTACACTTAAGATAATTGCATCCATCATGGACATGCCAAACAGACTCAGGCAACAAAACGAAACGAGTATAAAGAAAATAAATGTAGAAAAGAAAACCCACACTTTTAAAATAATTGAATCGTTTAGTTTCATTCTTGATTCTGAAGCTCTTATGACTGATGGGTATACCATCTTGCTAAACTCTGAACGCAAATGACGTAGCATAATAACAAATCTTAAGAGTTTTAACCCACCGGCAGTTGTCCCTAAGCCTCCCCCAATCAGCGCCAAACCAATCAATACCAACGAAAAATGATGTGTATCAAGTTGGAAATCGGTTTCGAAGTGCCATCCAGTCGTAGTTAAGAATGATAAACATATAAAAAAATTTTTTAATATTGTGTTCAAGATATTATCAACTGAATAATATTTTTGGAAATATATAATCGATAAAATTAAAGAGCTTAACACCACTAGCTTAATTGCTACATTTACTTCAATATTGATGAAGATTTTACTTTTAAATTTCAATGGTTTAAAATTGATTATAGAATTAGAATTAAGGGCAAATAATAGAAAAACAAAAACAGCTAATAATCCGAAATAATTAGTTGAATTCAATTCACTGCCATAAGGTGAAATACCACTGGTTGACATGGTGGACATAGCATAAATCAATGCTATGAAAGTATTGTCACCGGTAACCCTCAATACACCCCATAAAACCATTGTGAGAATAATATAGGGCAAAAAAATTGATCCGAAAGTGTTAAGAAAAACCTCGGTATGATGAATTTTCTTGTTTTCATAACTCTTTTTTTCAATTTTTCTTCTATTTCCATCCATCATAAAAATATCATTGATATCCAAAGTTGCAAAAATCAAAAAATAAAACGTCCAAATAAGAAGCCCTCCAAACCATGCGACTAAAGATTGCCAAAATAATATTGTATCAGAAATACCATCAATAGTATAAAGGCCGGTCAATCCTGTTGTTGTAAAAGCCGAAACCATCTCAAAATATAACGTATGAATATCTAATTCCGGCAATAATGATAATAAAGGTAAAGTAAAGATTAGTGGAAAAATAATGAAACTAGAAATTGAAACCAAAATTTGGCTACGAACAGGAGATGATAAAGCTCTTTTAAAGCTAGCAAAAGTCAAAAATAAGGATATCAACAGGATTAATAACCCATAGTAAAAAAAGCTTCTTGCCTCAACAAAGTTATCTAAAATAACTCCCAAAATAGCGGATAAAAACATAAGCACCGCAGTTGCTATAAGAAGTACAATAAAAATTGATGTTTTTTGAAGTAGAAACATTAAAAAAAGTCAATAGAAACTTGTAATAATGCCTCGACGGCGGGTACGTCTTTAGCTAATGAAAATATAGTTATTACATCTCCCTGGTTAATTTTAGTATTTCCCATTGGCTTAATAATCTCACTATCTTTTTTTATGCCGCCAACAATTACTCCCTCCGGAAATTCTATTTCTTTAATTTCTTTTCCTGCGATTGGTGAAGAGGACATAACTTGTGCCTCTATTACCTCGGCTTCTCCATCACCGATGGAGAACACCGTACGTACTCTGCCATGCCGTATATGGCGTAATATTGACGAAACAGTACTAGCCCGTGGATTTACGAATGCACTTATTCCCAGAGGATCCATCAAACCGATCATATCTGGATCGTTAATTAGGCTTATTGTTACTGGACAACCTGCGGCTCTAGCTTGGGTTGCTACTAATAAGTTAGTTTTATCATCATCCGTAACAGATAATATAGCATCAGCTGATTGAACGTTAGCTTCTTGAAGTAAGTCTAAGTCTAAACCATCGCCATGTAACACAATTGTTTTCTCTAAAGTATCTGCAGCCAATTCGGCTATTCTTAAATCCTTCTCTATTACTTTGACTCTAATTTTATCAGCCTTTAGCTCCAATTCTTTGGCCACATTTAAGCCAACATTACCACCACCAATTATTATAACTCTTTCACGTTTTTTAGAAACTTTTCCAAAAATCTCCATTGTACGAGGAATGTCCTCAATGTGTGAAAAAATATAAACTTGGTCGCCAAGAAATAATTGATCACTAGGCGTAGGAACAAAAAGCTCTCTATTTCGCCTAACACCAATCACTAAAGCTCTCAAAGTTGAAAATAACTCCGATAACTGCCTTAAAGGGGTGTTCAAGACCGAACAAGTTTCATCCAAAAAAATACCAATCATTTGAGCCCCACCATCAAGAAAGTACTCAGTTTCAAAAGCAGATGGTGCTTGCAGTCTCTGCAAAGCTGCTTTTGCCACCTCACGTTCAGGCGAAATTACGACATCTATTGGCATATGATCTCTACGATAAAGATCAGAGTAAATTGCAGTTAGATATGATTGTGCTCTTAATCGCGCAATCTTTCGAGGAATTTCAAAAACCGAATGAGCAATTTGGCAAATTACCATATTAACTTCATCTGAGTGAGTTGCTGCAATAATCATGTCAGAATTGCGAGCTCCAGCGCTCTCCAAAATATCTGGATAAGAAGCAAAACCAACCACACCATTAACATTTAAAGTTTCTGAGGCCAATTTCACCAATTCAGATTTATTATCTATTATTGTAACATCATTATTCTCACTAGATAATTGACGAGCAATCTGCCAACCAACCTGACCTGCACCGCATATTATTATTTTCACTTTAAACTCCTAACAAGTTAAAAGAATTAAAAATCACAAGTTTGCATAGGTAATGACTATACTAACTAAATTCAATATCAGTGCTATTATTATCATCATTCAATTCCTCGACCTTATTCTTAGTCTTAATATTCAAAGATTTTAACTTTCTATGTAAAGCAGACCTCTCCATGCCAACAAAAGATGCTGTTCTACTTATATTTCCTCCGAATCTACTTATCTGAGTTAATAAATAATCTTTTTCAAAACGTTCTCTTGCTTCCCTTAAGGGTAAAGTAGCTACATCCTGAGTTTTCGTTTCATTTTTTGAAACCTCATTTTTTTCCTCTAGTTGTTTCAATTCTGTTAATGTTATTTCCTCTTCTGCTGGTCCTAGAATTAAAATTCTTTCAATATAATTGCGTAATTGCCTTATATTTCCTGGCCATTTCATAGACTGTAAATAAGTTATGCTTTCTTCAGAAAAATTTCGATTTATTAATCCCTGTTGTTCATTTAATTCTCTGACAAAGTGCACCACCAAATCGGGAATATCATCACGCCTAACTTCTAAAGAAGGAACCTCAATTGGAACTACATTAAGTCTATGGTAAAGCTCTTCTCGAAATTTTCCTTCGGCAATTAATGCTTTTAAATTCTTAGTTGTAGATGATATTACTCGCAGATCTACCCTGACAACATCAGTTCCGCCCAATCTAATAAATTGTTGATCAACTAACACGCGCAATATCTTAGATTGTGTCCCAATCGGCATATCAGCAATTTCATCAAAATATACAATTCCACCATGAGCCTGCTCTAAAAGCCCTTCAACAACTTCATGATTATCCCTTTGAAAGCCAAATAATACCTCTTCCATTCTATTACTTTCTATTGAAGCGCAGTTTAAAGTTACAAAAGGAGACAAACTCCTATTTGATTTCTTATGGACGTACCTAGCAGCTACTTCTTTACCCGCGCCTGGCGGTCCAGATAAAAGTAAGCGGCCATTGGATTTCGTCACCTTATCCAAATTATTCTTAAGAGTTTTAAATGGACCCGACTGACCAACCATTTCTGAATTACCATATTCACTCAATCTCAAAGCACTATTTTCTTTACGCAAGCCAGATACTTCTAGGGCCCTGTTAATTACGACAAGTAGCTGATCAGTGTTAAACGGTTTTTCAATAAAATCATACGCCCCTTGTTTAATGGCTGCGACAGCGATCTCAATATTACCATGTCCAGAAATAATAACCACTGGTACCGACGGATTATCCCTCTGCGCAATCTTTAGGATATCGATACCATCCATCTTGCTGTCTTTTAGCCAAATATCTAGAATAAGTAGATCTGGTGGTGATTTGTTTATCTCACTTATGCATTCAGTACTATTTGCAGCTAGTCGGGTACTATGTCCTTCATCCGTTAAAATGTCGCCAATCAAATGTCTTATATCTTTTTCGTCATCAACAATTAAAATATTACCCAAGATTTTTTCCTTTTTCTTCAATTAATAATTATTCTAGTTCACTTTTCCGAAATTTGATCAACGCACATGCTCCATTATGATTGTCATTATTAATTCTTAGAGCATCGTCCAGATAGAACTCACCACCATGTTCTTCAATTATTTTTTTTACAATTGGCAAGCCTAACCCAGTCCCTTTTTCTCTTGTAGTTACATATGGCTCAAATAATCGTGACCGATCTTTTGGAAGTCCAATTCCATTATCTGATATAGAGATAATAATCTCTTTTTTAGAATTTTCTAAGTTAATAGATATCGTTGGTTGATAGTTTTCTTTACCAAACTTACTAATAAATGCCTCAATTGCTTCACCAGCGTTTTTTAATAAATTAGTTAGACATCGTGTAATCATTGTAGCATCGACGGTTGCGTAAAGAGGATCTGATTTTGCAAAAATAATGTCGCTAACTTGATTTTCTCTAGAAGTTTCAAGATAAATCACATCTTCAATCAACTTAATAATATCTGCCGACTTCCTTTCGGGTTTAGGCATTCTTGCAAATTTAGAAAACTCATCAACAATTCGCCTTAGATCTTCAGTTTGCCTCACGATAACATCGGTATATTGGGTTAAACTGTCCTCATTTTCTCCTGCTATTGGTAAAAACTTATGTCTTAATCTCTCCGCAGACAGTTTAATTGGAGTTAGTGGATTTTTTATTTCATGAGCAATTCTTTGAGCGACATCACCCCAAGCAGCCATTCTTTGAGCATTAACTAAGTCAGTTACATCATCAAAGGTTACCACATAACCTTCAATTACACCTTTGTTGTTTTCTCGAGTTGCAATTCGAACCAAAAGATTTTCTGACCCACCCCTTCTTGAAACTTGTATTTCTCTTCTAGCTACATCTACTTTTTCACCTTTTATTTTTAATAATAAATTTTCAAATTCAGGTGCGATCTTAAGTAATGAGTTGCCAATGTGATTAGATTTATCAAGCTTTAACATCTCGGACGCAGCAGGATTAATAAAGTCAATTTCTTCAGATACATTTAATCCAATAACCCCAGATGTTACTCCGGACAAAACAGAATCAAATTGCCTTCTACCAGCTTCTGATGTCTTATTTACATCTAATAACGCATCACGCTGACCTTTAAGCTGTCTAGTCATCTGATTAAATACTCTTCCAAGCATCGAAATTTCATCATCATCTCGATCAACCTGGACCCTGCTTTCTAAGTCTCCTGCTCCAACTCTCTGGGCAGCAGCTGCTAATTGACCAACAGGTTGCGCAATTCTCTCCGCAAACCACAAGCCAACCCATACTGCGGCTAAAATGAGTAACATCGCAAAAACGATGTATATAATTGCAAAATCAAACAACAGCATAGCCCTATTGTTCTCATGTTGTTGGTATTTTGTGACTGTTAGTTTTGTTTCATCTAACAAATTGAGAATATCACCGTCGACAGCCCGACTAACATACAAAAATTTATCTTGATATGAATCCAGAGATTTTACAGCCCTAAATTCATTATTAGACCAGTCCTTAATGATTACCATGCCATTAGAATGAACATCACTTAAAAAATTATTGGGTGGTTCTTCAAAGTCAAACTCATAACTTCTTTCACCTCGCAGAATCAATTTACCGTTAGAATCTATAATATAGGCTTCTCTAAATCCTCTTTGAATTTGTTGCTGAATTTCTGAAAGCCACACTCGTAATAATCCATTACTTACAGATCCAACCTGAGAATACCTACTGTCTAAAGCGGACGCAAAAGTTACCACGTCTGCTCTCAAACCTTCCTCATGTTCAGTCTCATAAGCTTGAGCTGCTGCATGGCTTGTTTTAACAACATTGCTAACCCTTGAAGAAAACCATTCTTCCAAACCAAAATTGACAGTAACCATTGCAAAAATTGCGACTAATATTGTCGGGATCAATGCTAAGATAGCGAAGACACCAGTTAGTCTTAAGTGTAATCTCGAACCAGCAGATTTAGCCCTTCTAGCAGCCACCACAATTGCAATTCGTTTTATAACTAAAGATGCAATAATAATTACATATAAAACATCAGCAAAAATAATTATCCGAACCCATTGAGGGCTCATCTCTTGCTCTACAATATTTAGATAAAATAATGTAAAAAAGGCTAAAGTTGGGCCAGATATTACTATTAGTAACGGCCCCGCATTCTTTAAAAAACTCTTCTCTTTGAAAGTAGTTAACTTTCGGAGAAGAGTTGTTAAAGATGCTCTGCCCGTTAAACTTTCTGTTAAGCGCTTATACATAGATATGTTGCAACAATAATGCCCATTTAAAAATTATGTTGTAATATTACATCATTTTTTTATATTTTGCTACGTCGATATTAATATTTTTAACTTTTTTACGAAGTGTATTTCGATTTAAACCGAGAAGTTCAGCACATTTTAATTGATTTCCTTTACAAGCTCTTAGTGAAACTTCAATTATTGGGGTCTCAAGCTCTTTAATTATTCTCTGGTACACACCCTTTGGTGGTAGCAAACCACAGTGACCATCAAAATATTTTTTTACATGATACTCAACAATATCTGACAATCTTTTACCTACTTCATCCGAAACACCAAATTTAGGTTGACTGTCAAGCGACTTTCTTATTCGGTTTTTTGAAATAAATTTATCCGTTTCATGCATTAATAGATAAGCCAAAACATTATTTAATTGGAGTACATTTCCAGGCCAATAATAATCCTTCAATAGGTCTATTGCTCCATCTTCAAAGATTGTACTGTCATGAGATGAGTTATGACATTTTTTAATGTAAGAAGTAATCAATTCGTCAATATCACTTATCCTAAACCGTAATGCAGGAACATTAATTGTGTATCTATTTAATCTAAATAGTAGGCTAGGATCGATTAGATTAGACTGCTTTAGAGGGTCACTAGAACTTTTGTTTGTCACAAGAAATCTGGGGTTATTTCTAAAATTATGATCTAACAGTCTTGTTAAAATTTCTTGTTGTTTAATTTCGAAACTATTAAGATCTTCAATTAAGATTGTCCCACCTTTTCCCAATTCGATCTGATCGATACATTTTTCGTACTCAGAAAAAAAATCCATCGACATTTTTATAAGTGGCAAATTTCGACGATCACTAAAGTTATGTAATATTTCTGCAATCAAGGTTTTTCCACTACCGCTCTCTCCATTGATCAAAACAGCTCCCTCTTTATTCATAAGCTTAGCTAGATCACGGTAGAGATCCAGCATTACTGTAGAGGAGCCAATTAAAGGTAATTCTTCATTCAATTCTGGAAGTCGAGTTATTGATGGCTTTTCTTTTATTTTTAAACTTAATGAAACTTTTTTTAATAAATCTGGCAAATCAAATGGTTTAGGAAGATAATCAAATGCCTTACCTTCCTCAGCTTTAATAGCCGTAGTTAGAGTATTTTGTGCAGAAATAATGATAACTGGAAGATCGGGTCTTATTTTTCTTATCTCTGGTAACAATTCCAGACCATTACCATCAGGCATAATTACGTCAGAGATCACAACATTTCCTATACCTTCGTTGATCCATCTTTCTAAAGTGGTTAGGGAAGCAGTAGATTTAACCTTACAGCCCGCTCTAGTTAGAGCCTGAGATAGAACTGTTCTAATAGTCTTATCATCATCTGCTATCAATATTGTACCATCCATTTAATTTCTCCTGCTTTATATGATTGGCAACGAAATCTTAAATATCGTAAGATCTTTGATCCTTGAGCATTTAATCAAACCATTATGTG
>JAQWNW010000038.1 GCA_029246285.1 Paracoccaceae bacterium
GTTGAATATGCATATTTAGCGGAGGAAATGGGCAAAGCACATATTGGAGCAGAAGTGTTTAATTGTAGTGCACCAGATACGGGCAACATGGAAGTCTTTGAGAGATATGGCACACCCGCTATGAAGGAACGCTGGTTAAAACCACTTTTAAACGGTGAGATAAGATCATCCTACCTCATGACCGAACCAGATGTGGCTTCTTCTGATGCAACAAATCTTTCATTATCATGTGTGAAGGATGGAAATAGCTACATATTAAATGGCGAAAAGTGGTGGGCCTCAGGAGCTGGTGATCCCAGAACAGCTGTTTACATTGTAATGGTTCGAACACCAAATGATGGACCAAAACACAACCAACATTCGATGATTGTCGTAGATCCTAAAACCACAGGAATTGAGAAGCTCCGCCCAATGGAAGTTTATGGCCATGATGATGCTCCACATGGACATTTTCATATCAGATTTACAGATGTAAGAGTTCCAGCGGAAAATTTACTCTTGGGTGAAGGGAGAGGTTTTGAAATTTCTCAAGGTAGATTAGGACCTGGGCGAATCCACCACTGCATGCGAGCAATTGGACAAGCGGAAAAAGCACTCGAATTAATGACCCGAAGATCTTTAGCAAGAGAAGCGTTTGGTAAGCCAATAGCAAAATTAGGTGCAAATTACGATATCATTGCTAATGCTAGACAAGATATCGAAATGGCAAGATTACTTTGCCTTAAAGCAGCATGGATGATGGACCAAGGAGATAAAAGAGCTGCAGCACCATGGATTAGCAAAATTAAGGTTGTAGCGCCTCTTGTGGCGCTAGAAGTTACAGATCAAGCAGTGCAGATGTATGGTGCGCAAGGAATTAGCCAAGACACCCCTCTGGCTCGACAGTGGGCAGGATTAAGAACATTACGGTTAGCGGACGGCCCAGACGCGGTTCACCGCAGACAGGTTGCTCGAGCGGAACTGCGAAAATATACTCAAGAAAAAGTATAAAAATTACTGTGTTTGATGTATTAATGGGTGTAAAATAATAATACGACATAGCTTAATAACGCTGAAAGGACTTTACTATGAACCCTGACTGGATAAGTGGCCTAGTGGGTGGACTAATGATTGGCGCTGCAGCAAGTGCATATCTGTTAATGAATGGTCGAGTAATGGGGGCAAGTGGAATTTTAGGCGGCTTAGTAGATCTAACAAGCCGTACAAATGTACCAGAACGTATAATTTTTTTGTTAGGTGTAGTTCTCAGTCCTATTTTGTTAATTCAATTTACAGGTGTTCATGATACCCATCTAACTTCAAACGTTTTTGTAATTATCTCAGGTGGGCTTCTGGTTGGGATAGGCACTAGATTAGCAAATGGTTGCACTTCAGGTCATGGTGTATGCGGTATTTCTAGGCTTTCACTTAGAGGCATAATTGCGACTATATTTTATTTACTTAGTGGAGCTATATCTATCATCATATTCAAGAATTTACTTGGAGTAATTTGATGAAAAACCTAGTTGCACTTCTTTGCGGCGGCTTATTTGGATTAGGCCTTTTTATTTCTGGAATGACAGATACCACAAAAGTCCAAGGATGGCTTGATATCTTTGGTAATTGGGACCCAACACTGGCGTTTGTACTCGGTGGAGCAATAATTCCTATGGCTCTAACTTGGAGGCTATCGAGTAAAATAAAAAAACCAGTATTTGAAGACAATTTCCCCAAAGAAATTGAACAAAAATTAGATAAATCACTTATTATTGGATCTATATTTTTTGGAGTGGGCTGGGGACTTTCAGGATTATGTCCGGGCCCAGCAATTGCTTCATTAGGTTTTGGAGGCTGGCAAGGATTAATGTTTTTCTTTACTATGGCCATTGGTATGATACTCACACCCTTTATAGCCAAATATTTAAATTAGATTGATATCGAGACTAAAAGGCCTATTTAAAAACTCACGCAAAAATTGATCGGATAAGAAAATGACGACTGAACAACCAAAGCTTAAATCCAAAGATGCTCCAGACCTTTCGAGATTTGATTGGAACGACCCCCTTCGCTTTGAAGATCAATTAAGTAATGACGAAATAATGATAAAAGATAGTGCGAAATCCTACGCAACCCAAAGCCTTCAACCACGGATTACCGAAGCCTTCGCTAATGAGACGACAGATCAAAAAATCTTTACTGAAATGGGAGAAATGGGTTTGTTAGGTGTGACAATCCCTGAAGAATATGGGGGTTTAGGTAGTTCATATGTTTCATATGGATTGGTTGCACGAGAAATTGAACGCGTTGATAGTGGCTATCGATCAATGATGTCAGTTCAGAGCTCATTAGTAATGTATCCAATTTATGCGTACGGTTCAGAAGCACAACGTAAGAAATATTTACCTGACTTATCCAGTGGAAACCTAATAGGATGTTTTGGCTTAACCGAGGCTGAAGCCGGTTCAGATCCTGGATCCATGCAAACACGCGCAATAAAAACAAAAACTGGGTATAAGATCACGGGATCAAAAATGTGGATATCCAATGCACCGATAGCAGACGTCTTTGTAATATGGGCAAAGTCTGAGGAACATGGTGACGCAATAAAAGGATTTATTTTAGAGAAGAATATGAAAGGTTTAAGTGCACCAAAAATCCAAAATAAGATGAGCCTTAGAGCCTCAATTACTGGTGAAATAGTTATGGATGGTGTCGAGGTTGGAGAAGACGCTCTGCTACCACATGTCTCTGGATTAAAAGGACCGTTTGGGTGTCTTAATCGTGCAAGATATGGTATCAGTTGGGGTGTACTTGGGTCAGCAGAAACATGTTGGCATGCAGCTTTGAATTACGGTCTAAATAGAAAGCAATTCAAAAAACCCTTGGCAAGTACTCAATTATTTCAGAAAAAACTTGCAGACATGATGACAGAGATAAGCCTTGGATTACAAGCGAGCCTTCAAGTTGGTCGGCTAATGGATGAGGCTAAAGCGGCACCTGAGATGATTTCTATTGTAAAGAGAAATAACTGTGGAAAAGCACTCGATATTGCTCGAAATGCACGTGACATGCATGGTGGCAATGGCATAAGTTTAGAGTATGAAGTTATTCGACACATGTTAAATTTAGAGACAGTTAATACTTACGAAGGGGCTCATGACGTACATGCTTTAATTCTAGGTAGAGCACAAACAGGTATACAAGCATTTTTTTAACTTCATATTATTCACATTAAGCTAAAAGTTACGACAAAAGCCAGTTAACCGCGCAACCTATCACCCAATGGATCAAACGGTGCTTCTTTCAACATAACAGCATCATGATTTTGACCAATTACCGCGACATGAAATTCATTTCCATCGATAGCATGATCTGTCTTAATCATACATATTGCGAGTGACTTGTCACAAGTATAACCATATGCTCCTGACGTCACCCTTCCAACTGGCGTTCCATCTTTCAAAAATACTGGCTCTCCGCCTGCTGGATCAGCATTTCTATCCGCATTAACCTCTAAAACTACTAACTTCTCTCTGGGTTTTTGATCCTTGATCTTCAGATAAGCCTCTTTACCTAAAAAACTTGGTTTATCTAATTTTATCAGCCTATCTAACCCGACCTCTTGTGGCCAATACTCAGGTGAATACTCTCTTCCCCAAGAACCATAACCCTTTTCAACTCTGAGACTTAACAACGATCTTCCACCAACTGGTTTCACACCTAAATCTGCTCCAGTTTCAAGTAGAGCCTCAAATAATTTCACTTGATTTTCAGTTTTTACATAAATTTCCCAGCCCAAATCACCCGTAAAACTAACTCTTATAGCGACAGCATCAATTCCAGCAATCGTTATTGATCGAGATCGCATAAATTTCCAGGTTTCATTCGATAAATCCTCTTGGGTCATCCTACTCAATAATGTTCTAGATTTTGGACCAGCAACATTAAATCCACACATTTCCTCAGTCAAACTTTGAAAACTAACAGTATTTGGACGATCGATCATTTCAAAAAACCGAATATGGTATCTCTCCGCCATACCTGATCCAACAATGAAAAAATGCTCCTCATTTAACTTCGTAACAGTAAAATCACCGGCAACCCCACCCCTAATACCAATTAGCGGCGTAAGGCATGATCTTCCAATTTCTTTGGGCACATTATTTGCGATAATTTTATCAATCCACTCTGAAGCACCCTGCCCTTTCACTTCGTATTTTCCAAAATTCGATACATCTACAATACCAACGTTTGTTCTTAAATTATCACATTCAGATTTAACATGATGCCACCAGTCTTGCCGTTTAAAACCATAATCCTCTTTTGGTTCAACTCCTTCTGGGGCAAACCATAAGGGATGCTCCCAACCATAATTAAGCCCAAAGACACAACCTAACTCTTTTTGCTTTTGATAAACTGGACGGGTCTTTAACGGTCTTCCAGCATCTCGTTCTTCATACGGCATGTGTATCTTAAAACGATTACCATACTGATCACGAACACGTTCTTTAGTGAAAGCCTTATTTGCCCAATTTCCATACCGCGCGAGATCCCAAGGAAACATATCATATTCAGGTTCTCCATCTATAATCCACTGAGCCGACATTAAACCTAGACCTCCGGACTGAGAAAACCCTGGAATGATGCCGCAACAACAGAAGTAATTTTTTAGTTCAGGTACTGGTCCAAACAACGCTGAACTATCAGGAGACCAAATCATTGGGCCATTTATAACTCTTTTAATACCAGCGTCCGCGGCCACTGGCACGCGATCCATCGCTCGCATTACATTATCCATAATGCGCTCTAAATCATCAGCAAACAATTCATGACCAAAGCCTTGAGGCGTGCCATCTTCGGCCCAAAATCTTACATCTTTCTCATAAGCCCCAATAAGCAAACCATTACCCTCTTGACGTAAATAATATTCCCCATCTCGATCTGCAACTGATGGTAGTCGTCTACCTATATTTTCTATTTCACTAATTGTTTCAGTAACAAAGTATTGATGCTCTGTGGGTTGCAAAGGCAACTCAAAGCCAGCTAAAGCTGCTACCTCTCTTGCCCACAGACCCGCTGCATTAATAACCCAGTCAGTTTTAATATTTCCGTTTGGTGTTTCGACGAGCCATGTACCATCTTTGTTGTAAGATGTCGCTGTGACTGGGGTGAAACGATGAATTTCTGCACCCATTTTTCTGGCTCCCGCCGCATATGCTTGGGTGACTCCCGATGGATCAACATTACCTCCATCCCCCTCAAACATAATGCATCTTACACCATCAAAATTAACTAGTGGATGCAATTCCTCAGCTTCGTCGCGACTAATTTCATGAAAGTCCACATCAAAATAACGAGCCTTTTTTTCTTGTAGCCTTAATTGATGTTCCCGATCCTCTGTTTGAGCCAAATAAAGTGAACCAGGTTGAAAAACGCCGCAACCCTGCCCCGTTTCAGTTTCTAAATCCTTATAAAGCTTCATCGTGTAATACTGAAGTTTCGAAATATTGTTATTATCATGAAGCCCATGCAGTCCAGCAGCAGCATGCCACGTCGATCCAGACGTAAGTTCATCTCGTTCTAAGAGAACAATATCGGTCCAACCGAGTTTTGCCAAATGATATAAGATTGAGCAGCCTACTAGCCCCCCACCAATTACGACAGCTTGAGCATGTGTCTTCATTATAGTCCTCCAAATCAAGATTGTGCGTAGACTGACATCAAAAAAAGAAAAGATCTTTTTAAAATTATATTATTAACTTTATTTATATTTAATATAATAATATATAATACTAATGCGAGACCCAGATTCAATACTTTTAGAAACATTTCTTACAGTGGCTGAGACACAAAACTTGTTTTCAGCCGCAAGCATATTAAAAGTTAGCCAACCAACTCTCACACAACGATTAAAAAAACTTGAGCAATTTTTAGGTGCTCCATTATTTGACCGCGATAGTAGGCCAATGAAGTTAACAAATTTGGGAAGAAATTTAGTAGTGAGCGGAACAGATTTACTTAAACAAAATAAAGAGTTTTGGAAAAATATTAAGAAACATACAAAACAACCTGAAACATTACTAAAGCTTGGCATGCCAGATAGCTTATCAGAAATAATGGGTGCAGAATGCTTAACTGCTTTATCCGACTTAGCAGATAGAATCGAATTAAAATCAGGAATCTCTCCATGGTTAGAAAATTCTTTTCAAACTCAGAAATTTGATTTGGCCATAGACACAGAACCTTTCACAAAAGATCCAAATAATGAAGTAATACCACTTTTCAAAGACCCATTTATTCTTGTGACGCCAATTATTTGGGAAAAAATTAGTTTAGAAGAGTTAGTTTCTACAAAGCCTTTGGTTGGTTATGGTAGGACGTCAAAATTTGGGAGCAATTGTACCGAAATTGTGACAAACCTTGGAGTCAACTATCAACCTCGATTTAGTTTTGATAGTACACAAAGCCTTTTGCGATTCGTCCAAGCAGGACACGGCTGGGCTGCCACATCAGCTTTATGTCTATTCCAATCGCCAAATGCTTTAAAAGATATTTCCATTAGAAGATGCCCAAAATCCGAATTTCGAACCTTCTCATTACTTCACAGAACCAACGACTCTGAGTTGGCAAGTCAAGCATCCAAAAAATTTATTAAAGTGTTTCATAAACTGACAAAAGGACCGTGGGCAACATTAAGCAAGAATGTAACACAGATGCTTAACACGACAAATTATTCTTCTCTGCCGTAATTTATTAATATTGCCCGCGCATCTTCCGCTTCAGTGAGACCAGCCTCTAAACAAAAAACATATGCCGCCGTCAAAAGAAAGCAGGCGTGATCAATATCGCCCTTATCAACAAAGAGCTTCCCTGCCTTTAAATATAAATGACCAAGTGAAGGCACATCTTTAATTTCATGCGCTTTCAGTATTTTTTTGTTCAAACATTCAAGTGTCATTTTGGCCTTTATAAGGACCTTGATTGATCAATTTTTTTGGCTACCCAATCATGAAAGACAAATGTTGGACTGTCCATTACGGGAGCAAATTTTCCACCATCAAAATGCACACCTTTTCTACCCTTTTGCATTCCTTCAACAACAAAAATATCCTCTTCCAAGACACCCTTCCAAAGTTTGGCATTCTGGCTTATCAAATCCTGAAGATCTGGTCTTTCTTTAGGATCAAATGAATAAAATATTTCATTTCTTTCAATTGTTCTGTTTGGGCCTTGGGGTAACAAGATAATTGCATAGGCATGATCTCTTTGGGCCGCAAATAATACATTTGGGAAGAATGCAACATACTCTGCTCCTTTATTCCAAAAATCAGACAAACCTTCAAAATCTGGGAATTTCAAGCCATCATTATCTTCAATTTGCCGGTAAACTTTAGTACCTTGCCCGGCAAAGTTTCCTGGCTCTTCAATATGATAGTGATCTTCAAGACGTGAATAACTATTCAAACCTGGATGAATCCAAGGCAAATGATAACTTTCACAATAATTCTCTACTGCTAACTTCCAATTACAAGCAACGTCAAAAGGAAAAGAACTCTCCTTTCCCCCATGAAATAATGGCTTTTCATGCTCTCGCCATCTATTAATTAATTTTGAAGCGTAATCGACGAAAGGGGGAGCATTACCTGATATATTTACAAAAACCACCTCTCTGAAAACATATGAGTTGATTTTGATTAATCCAAGCTGTTTCCTATCCAAACTCTTGTCAAGATTCCTTCCAGGCCCGCCAGCATGAGGTGTAGAACGCAATTTACCATCCAAACCGTAGCACCAGCTATGGTAGGGACATCGAATGGTACCTCTTACATTTCCTGCCTTCTCAATTAAGATCATGCCACGATGTCGACATGTATTTTGATAAACACTAACGCTGTTCTTAGCTTCTCGAACAACGAGTAATGGCATACCAGCGAATTCAACAGGAAAAACATCACCAAGATTTGGAACGTCCGATGAAATACCTATCCCAACCCAATTATCAAACAAAACAACTTTTTTTTCTTCGTCAAACACTGCATCATCAATATAATGCTCGTTAGGCAATCCCCGTGCTTGCCCAATAGGCTTAAGCGTCGCACTTAGGTCAGAATTAACTCCACTCATAGTCATTCACTCTTTTTCTTATTTCTTATGTTTGATTTTTAAACATCTCATGCCAAATTTAAACTAAATCACCGACAAATTATGTCGTTTTTTGAAAATTATGCAAAGCTAAAAAACTAACTTTTTATTCCTAATCTTTTCTCTAGCAGCGCCAAACCATCTGAAAGAGCAGAATAAGTTCCTTTTTCCTCCATATGAGCTCTTAATGTGGAATTTAAACCACCTTCAGTTGATAAGCTATGTAAAGCAGCAGCAAACCTTTCACGCTCACTATCCGGCATAAAATCTAAATAACCCTTAAATAGATGTGTCAGGTAAATTTCAGATTGCAAATCATTTCCTGTTTTGGATCCAAGCCATTTAGACGCCATGTCAAAAAGAAAGAAAACTGGTGATAACATTGCTGAAATAACAAAATGGGGGGCAATATGATCTGCACTTTCAAGAACGATGATTGAATTATTTGCACCATACAAAACTTTTAAAGCATCACTATGTGGATAAACAGGTAATGGACACCCGCCCTTTGCAACAAAAGGCAAAGGAATAGTAATACAAACATTTTTTGCAGGGAGACAATAGCTTTTCAGCTCATCACGATTAATATGAGCCATGACTGAAACGATCTGGTGATCTGTCCTAAAATTTAATTTGGGAAGTATATCCCGCGCTACAGAAGCCATTAGACAGATAAATATAATGTCTGAGCTTGAACACACTTCATCATTTTCACAGGCAATTACTTCGGAATATTCTTCAGAAAGTCTTTGTGATCTCAAGTTACTTCTATTTGAAACATAAATCTTATGCCCTTGACCCGTTATGCCTTCAATTAAAGCTTCCGCAATCTCGCCCGTACCTATAAAACCAACATTCATGTAATCTGTCCCCAAAACTCAATAAACGCTATTCGTTATCAAACTTTTATAATAATTGAGTCAATATCTATTGACGAAAATGTAGACTGAGGGCATGAGAAAGCTCATGATATATAAAATTTTAAGACAAAATGAATGGATGGAATTAAAAAGCAGAGGATCCACCTCTGGTGCACCAATCGATGTGCAAGATGGATATATCCATTTTTCAACAGCCTCGCAGGTCGCAGAAACAACTGAAAAATACTTTAAAGGATTAGAGGACCTTTTTATTGCAGCCGTGGACGATAGTAAAATCAGTGATGAATTGATTTGGGAACCTGCTCGGAATAATCAACTTTTTCCGCATCTTTATCGAAATCTTCAACTAACAGAAATAATATGGTGTAAAGCTCTTAAACTCAGAAATGGTAAGCATGTATTACCGTCAAAAATAATATGAAATTTTACGAAAAACTCGCATTACCAATTTTAAAAACTTTGAACTCTGAAATTGCCCATGATCTTTCAATATTAATTCTTAAAAGTAATTTAATTTCTGGACCCGGTAACTTAACTTCAGACAGGCTTAAAACTGATATTTGCGGATTAACATTACCAAATCCACTGGGCTTGGCAGCTGGATATGACAAAAATGCAAAAGTTGTAACACAATTAGCTAAACTGGGTTTTGGTTTTATTGAAGTGGGAGCAGCAACCCCCCTACCTCAAAAAGGCAATCCAAAACCTAGAGTTTTTAGATTAGAAAAAGATTTAGCAATAATTAATCGCCTTGGATTTAACAACGAGGGTATGCATAAGATAAAAAAAAGATTAGCAAAATACTCCGGACAGGGAATAGTTGGTATTAATATTGGAGCGAATAAAAATAGCAATAATCAGTCTGAAGACTTTTGTAAGGTACTGACTGAAATTCACTCATATGTAGATTATGCAACTATCAATATCTCCTCTCCAAACACAAAAAACCTTAGACAGTTGCAGAACCAAAACTCTTTAAAAAAACTGTTACAAAAAGTTGAGAGTACTAAAAAAAATTTAATAAACACACCCCCTATTTTTCTTAAGATTTCTCCTGAACTTACGTCAAGTGAGATTAAAGAAATTTCTGCTTTAGCCCTAGAATTTAACGTGAATGGAATTATCGCTACGAATACTACCTTAGATAGAACAAAGCTATTAAGCAAAAATCAAATCCAAGAAGGCGGCCTCTCGGGAAAACCATTATTTTTAAAATCCAACAAAATCTTAGCGCAATTCTCTGAAGAGTTAGATGGAAAAATTCCTTTGATTGGAGTAGGAGGAGCTTCCTCCGCATTGGAAGTTTACTCAAAGATTAAAGCTGGTGCGAGCGCCGTTCAACTTTATTCAGCATTGATATATAACGGTTTCTCATTAGTTGAAAAAATTATAAAGGAACTAGATTTACTTGTGAAAAAGGATGGTTATGAAAATATAAAGCAAGCCGTTGGTGTGGAAAGAAAAAAATGGTTATAAGTACTTCAATTTGGCACAATCCTAGATGTTCAAAGTCTCGACAGGCATTAACCTATCTGAATCAAAAAAATATAAGACCAGTAATCAGATTATATCTCGAAGAACCCCCAACAACGTCCGAACTAGAAAACATACTTTTACTTTTAAATCTAAGAGCTATCGAGCTTACGCGAACAAAAGAGATGGAATTTAAAACGTTTCCATCATATGTAATCAATAATGAGAGTCTTTTGATAAAAGCTTTAGTGAAGCATCCAAAATTAATAGAGCGACCAATAATTATAAAAGGTGATAGAGCCGTTGTAGGTCGAACAATTTCTAAAATAGACGAATTACTTTAAGAGTCGGTCAAATGTTCAATAGAAAAATATCGGACGAATAGAGTAATTGCTCGCACAATAAACATGACCATCAATGAAGCCCAAAGCCCTTGATTTCCGAAGGGCTCATAAAGCAACCAAACAGCCAAACAATAAATACCAAAAGAAATAACCATACAGTTTCTCATATCTTTAGTGCGAGTAGCCCCTATAAAAATTCCATCCAAAATAAAAGCAGGAGCCGCTAATATTGGCGCCATTATTACCCAGTAAACATACATTTTTGAAGTTTCCCGAAGTTGATCTGAAGTTGTCATCAGAGCAATTAAAAAGCCCGAACCAAAATAAAAACATAATGTTAAAACGATGGCCGCTAAAAGTGCCCAAAAAGCTGCAAAAATTGAAACTCTCCGTACGCTAGCTACCGATTTTGCTCCAAAAGCTTGACCAATTAAAGCCTCAGCACTGAAAGCAAACCCATCCAACGCATAGGCTGATATACTAAGGAATTGCAATAATATTTGATTAATTGCTAAAATATTGTCATTAATATCAGAGCTTAAAAACATAAATAATATAAATGCTGCTTGCAAAAACAGTGATCGAATCAAAATATCAAAATTTACCACAGCCATTTTTGAAATTTGTTTTTTGTTAAGAACGAGATAAAATGACCGCCAAGCACTACCAATAAAGGCGGACCTGCATATTAAAATACCTAGAAAAAAAGAAGAAATTTCAGCAAAGACTGTAGCCAATGCAACCCCCTCAACGCCCCAATTGAATCCAATTACAAACAGAAAGTCTAATAATATATTGGAGCCATTCATCCAAATCTGTAAGAGCAAGACCATCCGCGTACGCTCTTGAGCAATCAACCATCCTAAGATTCCAAAAATTGATATCGCTGCTGGAGCAGAATAGATCCTTATTTTCATATAACTATAAGCTAAATCTTCGACCTCTTTAGAAGCGGGTGAAACCTTGAAAGCACACCAAAATATGAGATCCTTAGTAAGTATCAATATTAATCCAGCCGAGATCCCAATCAACAATGTTCGGCTCAGTAAAGCGACAATTTCTTGACTATCCTTTTTGCCAACAGCCTGAGCAGTTAGGCCAGTAGTCCCCATTCTTAGAAAACCAAAAATCCAATAGATAGCGGATATAATGAGAGCTCCAATCCCAACCGCCCCAATTGGCGCAACTTCTCCCAGCTGGCCAATAACCGCAGTATCTACGAGCCCCAATAAGGGAATAGTGACATTAGATAAAATTATTGGAATCGAGATTGCTAAGATACGTTTATGAGTAATATCGGAGCTATTCATTGGTATGCGGCATTAAGAAATGACCCGAAGCCTGGGCGTAGAGTTTTTTCTTATCATTCTGCCAAGCCTCAACATAAACTGAAGCATATCTTCGACCAGCACGTTTAATTTCGGCTCGAGCGTAAGCATCTTTTGGCAAGCCTGGCCGAAGATAATCTACTGTAAAGTCAATCGTCTTGGGAATTTGATTGTGGGAAAACTCATCCATCTGTGTTATTTTCGATAGACCGTTAAATCCCTTTTGGTGATTTTTCGAAATTGAAGCCCAATAAAGCTCTAAAACCGCAGATATTTCAAGAAAAGATGCAGTCACACCACCATGAATAGCGGGAAGTGCTGGATTGCCGACCAATTTAGGACTGTAGGGTAGTAATGATGTTAGCAAGTTATCTTTTAAAGTTATATTGATCCCTAGAAAAGTTGCATAAGGCAAGTCAGATAAAAAATCTTTTAGAATAGTACTCTGAGAATAGGTTTTTTGCTTTATAGAGGTATTCTTTATTGTCATTTAAGATTTCTTTTTGATTCGACAGTAAAGGCACCCGTAGCTGTAGCAACCGGCCGACTTTCGTCCTCATCAAAGGCTGTTGCTCTGACAAATGCTACAGATCTTGTAACGTGATAACATTCAGCTTTTGCTGTAATTCGTTGATTAGGAGTCGCTGAACGCATATAATCTATCCTAAAATCTAACGTAGACGTGATTGCCGGAACAGATGGGTGAGACATAACCGCTGCTCCCCCACAAGTATCTAAGAGAGATGATACTGCACCTCCATGTATGACCCCCGTATGTGGGTCTCCAATAAATCGTTTATCATAAGGCATAGAAATAATTGCATTACCATTTTCGATGAAATCCAATGACATCGACAGTTCAGCAGAAAATGGGATTACTTGCATGAATTGTGTTGCTATCTCTGATTTATCTTTAATGCTGATTTTTGCCATAATTTTCCTATCAAGCTAATCGTATAATTAGTCTAGATACGTTTTATCAAGTAAAAAGTTTGATTGATCTAGGAAACTATTTTATTTCAAAAAATAAATATAGGGTTATTAATTGGTTTTGGTTTTTGAAACTTAGGATTTGCAAAAAGGCCGAAAACTTGAAATTTAAGCAAAATACGCTAATTTAAGTCTTATAGTTAATACATTAGATTATTAGAGATGAAACAAATGATTGAAAATTGTCTTAGCTTTAAACAGATGTGCGAAAAATTTGAATGTACAGCGCGCACTCTGAGGCATTATGAAGAAATTGAGCTACTATTTCCCCTGAAAGAAGACCGCAGTCGTTGGTACGGTAAGCGGGAGATAACTCGAATGAAGCTTATAATGAAAGGCAGGCGTTTTGGATTTCCTTTAGAAGGAATCCGCAGGTGGCTTTTGATGTATGAGAGCGATAAGAATAATGACGAACAAATCTTGGCTTGGATTGAAATGGCCACTAATCAGATAGAAGAACTAAAAGCAAAACGAATGAACCTTGATCAAAGTATTAAAGAATTAAAATCGTTGCGCGATTATTCCGTAAAATCAATAAAAGATGGTAGCCCCTCACTTTAAAATTTACACTTAACGTTAACGTTAACGTTAGGTAATCTCTTGTTAACACTCGGTAACACGTTATTTTAGATGTACGGGGGAAGGATATTTTATGTCAGAAAAATTCATGACAATACGAGAAATGTGTGAAGAATTTCAGGTAACCGCGAGAACCTTAAGATTTTATGAAGCAAAAGAATTAATATCCCCGATCAGAGTTGGACAAACTAGACAATACACCCATAAGGACAGAGGTAGATTAAAATTAATTCTTCAGGGTAAGAGATTTGGATTTGCACTTGAAGAAATTCGTCAACTTTTAGATCTCTATAATTTAGGCGACCAGCAATATACCCAATTTGTCAAAACTTATGAAAAGGCAAAAGAAAGATTAAATGTTATGATCTCCCAACGAGATGAACTTACAGAAGCGATTGAAGATTTAAGAAGGCATCTTGATTTAGGCAAAAAGGAACTAGATAGAATGCAGAAGACCCGAATGAAAAACAATGTAGAGATAATGCTATGACTTCTTATACTGCTCCTACGAAAGATATGGCATTTATTTTACACGAGCTCTTGGAAATTGAGCATAAAGACATTCCAGGTTATTGCGACATGTCTCCAGATTTCACTAAGGCAATACTAGAAGAAGCTGGAAAACTAAACTCAGAAATACTACATCCTTTAAATGCTGTTGGTGATTCAGTAGGTTGCAAACTTGAAAATGGAATTGTGTACACTCCACCTGGTTTCAAGGAGGCTTTTGATCAAATCAGAGCTGGAGGTTGGCCGGGTATAGACTGTGACCCTCAATATGGTGGTCAGGGAATTCCCGCTGTAGTAGCAATGCAAACCTCTGAAATGTTTGCTTCCTCAAACCAAGCTTTGGCAATGTATCACGGCCTTACTCACGGCGCACAATCGGCAATAATGGCACATGGGTCTGACGAACAAAAGAATAAATATTTGCCAAATATGATCTCCTGTGAATGGACAGGAACAATGAACTTAACCGAACCACAATGTGGGACAGATCTAGGTCTAATGCGTACTAAAGCAGAACCCAGTGGTGATGGAGCATATAAAATCTCAGGTCAGAAAATTTTTATATCTGCTGGAGAACATGACTTATCAGAAAATATAATTCATCTTGTTCTTGCTAAGATCCCCAATGGTCCTGCGGGAATAAAAGGAGTTTCATTATTCATTGTTCCTAAATTCTTGATAAATGAAGACGGTTCGTTGGGTGCCCGGAATAGTTTAAGTGTCGGCAGCATTGAGGAAAAAATGGGTATCCATGGAAACTCAACCTGCGTCATGAACTATGATGAAGCAACTGGATTTCTTTTAGGCGAAGAGCATAAAGGAATGCGAGCAATGTTTACCATGATGAATGAAGCAAGGCTTGGAGTCGGTCTTCAAGGGTTAGCTCAAGCTGAGGTAGCCTATCAAAATGCTGTTCTTTACGCGAAAGAGAGGTTGCAAGGTCGAGACATTACTGGCGCAAAAGAACCAAGCAAAGCTGCAGACCCATTGATTGTACATCCTGATATCAAAAGAAATCTTCTGAATCAAAAAAGTTTTCTTGAAGGAGCGCGTGCTTTCACTTCATGGTGCGCCATGCTTTTGGATCAATACGAAAGACAAGATGACAAAAAAGCTGATGGACTGGTCAGTTTACTAACACCAGTCGTCAAAGGTTTCTTGTCAGATATTGGTTATGAAATGACTATCCAAGCACAACAAATCTATGGTGGGCATGGCTATATTGAAGAACATGGTATGAGCCAATTTACCAGGGATGCAAGGATCGCCATGATTTATGAAGGCACAAATGCAATCCAAGCAATGGATTTAGTTGGGCGGAAGTTAGGGAAAGACAACGGACAACATGCAATGGCCTTTTTTGAAATGGTTATCTCATTCGTCAAGGACAACAAAGACAATACACCTTTAAACGAGCATTTTTTGGAACGGCTCAAAATCGGGTCTAAAAACCTGCAAGCTGCTTCTATGTATTTTATGCAAAACGGTCTAAAAAATCCATATGATGCTTTAACTGGATCTTATGACTTTATGCACATGATGGGTCATGTTTGCCTCGGATTTATGTGGTCAAAAATGGCAAAAATATCGATGGAAAAAATTGAAAATCAGTGTGATAATCTAACGTTTTATGAAAATAAGATTAAAACTGGTAAATTCTACATGGAACGATGGATGCCTCTGACTGAAGTACATCTCAACAGAATTCAATCTGGTTCAAAAACTATAATGTCGATGAGCCCCTCAGATTTCTAAGCAATTTAACTTTCGTAAAACCAAAATATAAGCTAACCACAAGGAGAAAAGAAACAAATAATTTTTTCTTTGTATCGGAGGAGCCAAATGACATTTTCAAATTTGAAATCTGACTGGATGAGTGATGAACATAAAATGATTTCAGAAATGACTGCTAATTTTATAAATACTGAGTGGGCTCCAAAGTTTGAAAAATGGAGAAAGCAAGGAGAGATGGATAGAAGCACCTGGAATGAAGCAGGTGAACTAGGACTGCTATGCCCTTCTATCCCAGAACAATATGGTGGCGCTGGAGGTGATTTTGGCCACGAAGCTGCCATTTTGATTGAAGGTAGCAAAGCAAATTTAGCAAGTTGGGGTCACGCTATACATTCAGGAATTGTTGCACATTATATCCTTCATTGCGGAACAGAAGAACAAAAACAACGCTGGTTGCCAAAAATGGTCACAGGAGAACTTGTTGGAGCACTAGCCATGACAGAGCCTTCTGGTGGTTCAGATCTTCAAGCGATCAAAACTCGAGCAATTAAAGATGGAAATTCGTATAGGCTAACTGGTCAAAAAACCTTTATAACAAATGGGCAACATGCAAACCTTATTATCGTTGCTGCAAAAACAAATCCTTCAGAAAAAGCACGTGGAACATCATTAGTTGTTGTAGAAACCGATGGAGCAGATGGTTTCACTCGTGGTAGAAATTTAGAAAAAATTGGAGCTAAAGCCGCAGATACATCAGAACTTTTTTTTGACAACGTAGAAATACCCCCAGAAAATATTCTGGGAGTAGATGAAGGTCAGGGGTTTTATCAAATGATGCAACAGTTGCCTCAAGAACGGCTTATTATCGGGTGTGGGGCAGTTGGAGCCATGGAAGGCGCTGTTCAAAGGACAATAGATTACTGCAAAGAAAGAGAAGCATTTGGAAAACCTATAATACATTTCCAAAATACAAAATTTAAATTGGCCGAATGCAAAACACGCACAGTTGTGGCTAGGAGTTTTTTAGATACTTGTATAGCTGCTCACCTAAAAAATGAATTATCTGTAGAAACTGCTGCAATGTGCAAATATTGGCTTACTGACGAGCAAAATCAAGTAATTGATGACTGTTTGCAGCTACATGGTGGATATGGATTTATGCAAGAATATGCGATAGCAGAGATGTGGACCGATGCTAGGGTTCAACGCATTTATGGTGGTACGAATGAAATAATGAAAGAATTGATTTCACGTAGCCTTTGAGGAGAAATTTATGAGCATTATTTTGCATTGTTTCGGTGAAAGTGGAAATTCATATAAAGCAGCGCTCACACTAGAGTTGTCTAACTTAACATGGAAACCAGAAAAAGTTGATTTTTTTAAGGGCGCAACCCGAACTTCAGGCTTCAAGTCCTTAAATTTAATGGGTGAGGCACCGGTAATGGTTGATGGCGAGGTGATATTAACCCAGTCCGGCGCTATCCAGCAATATGCTTCAGATAAATCTGGCAAACTTAGCGGCCTTACTAAAGATAAATATGAGATATTAAGATGGATGTTTTTTGATAATCATAAAATGTCATCTCAAGCAGGTAATACTAGATTTATGATGAACTTTTTACCAGAAAAACATAGAAATAAAGAAGTCATTCATTTCATGCAAGGAAGGTTAAGTGCTGCATATGATATCTTGAATAATGCTTTAGAAGATAAAGATTGGTTGGTTGGGACATCTATAACGATTGCTGATGTAGCGAATTGTGGATATCTTTTTTACCCAGAGCCTTTTGGCTTTGAAAGGAAGAAATGGGTAAATATCGACAGATGGTTATCCAACATAGAACAAACCCCAGGATGGAAGCACCCTTACGATTTGATGCCGGGCAATCCCTCAGATAGACTTTAATTTGGAGTAGAAAATGTTAGACGCTTATATTTATGATACTGTACGCACACCTCGAGGTAAGGGGAAAAAAGATGGGACTTTGCATGAGGTCACTGCAGTGGGGTTATCATCTCGAATTCTAAACGAATTAGCAAAAAGAAATAACTTATCTGGTCATGCGGTTGAAGATGTGATTTGGGGTAATGTTACGCAAATTGGGGAGCAAGGAGCTTGCTTAGCCAGATCCGCTGTTCTTGGTTCAGATCTTGATGAAAGTATACCGGGTGTTTCAATTAATCGTTTCTGTGCAAGTGGTTTAGAAGCTGTAAACATGGCTGCAAATCAAGTAAGAGGTGGCGCGGGCGATGCCTTTATTGCTGGTGGTGTTGAAAGTATGTCACGTGTGCCTATGGGAACAGATGGTGGGGCAATAGCAATTGATCCTGAATTAACCATGAAAAATTACGTCGTACCACAAGGTATTTCTGCAGATATAATTGCGACAAAGTTTGGCTTTTCTCGTGATGATTGCGATGCTTACGCTGTGGAAAGTCAAAATAGAGCAGCATTAGCAGAAGCTGAAAATCGTTTTTCCAAATCAAGGATTTCTTTGAAGGATCAAAATGGCATACCGATTTTAGCTAAAGATGAGATGATAAGAAAAACAGATATGCAGTCTCTGGGCTCTTTAAGGCCATCATTTAAAGATATGGGTGAGGTCATGCCCGGATTTGATAAGATTGGGATTATGAGATATCCTGAACTAGAAAAAATAAACCATGTACATCACGCAGGAAATTCATCTGGAATAGCCGATGGATCAGCTGCTATTTTAATTGGTACCGAAGAATATGGTAAAAAATATAATTTAAAACCTCGTGCTAAATTTAAAGCTACCAGTAGGATTGGGACTGATCCCACTATCATGCTAACAGGACCAATTCCAGCAACCGAGCGTGTTCTCAAATCTGCAGGTATGGAAATTGGAGATATAGATTTATTTGAGGTTAATGAAGCCTTCGCATCTGTAGTTCTTAGGTTTATGCAAGCATTTGACGCCGACCATAATAAAATAAATGTAAATGGTGGGGCGATAGCTATGGGACACCCATTGGGTGCAACAGGAGCAATAATTTTGTCGACATTACTTGATGAAATGGAACGTTCTGACAGAGAAACTGGTCTGGCTACCCTTTGCATTGGGTCTGGAATGGGTGCCGCCACAATTATCGAGCGGGTATAAGATACCCAAGTGAATTAAGTTTTAACAAATAAATCGCAGGAAAACATAATGACCGAATTTAAATATTCAATTGACTCTGATGGCGTGGCAATCATTTCTTGGGACGTACCTAATAAAACAATGAATGTAATGTCTCTCGAAGGTTTAAATGAACTGGATAAGCATTTTGATTCAGCATTATCTGATGACAAAGTAAAAGGTATTGTAGTCACATCTGGAAAACGTGATTTTGCTGGGGGAATGGATTTAAATGTTTTGGCTGACATGAAGACAACACAAGGAGAAAATCCAGCGCTAGGTTTATTCAATGGAATAATGCAAATTCATAAACTTTTACGTAAAATCGAACTCGCAGGAATGAACCCGAAAACCAAAAAAGGTGCCAAACCAGTAGCAGCAGCTATAACTGGTACGGCAGCCGGGATAGGACTAGAACTTCCACTCGCGTGTCATCGCATCTTTGCCATAGATAATGAAAAATCAAAGATAGGTTTACCAGAAATTTTAGTAGGGATTTTTCCAGGAGCTGGTGGAACAACCCGTTTAGTAAGAAAATTAGGAGCTATGAATGCTGCCCCATTCTTATTAGAAGGCAAAATGCTGTCCCCTTCAAAAATGAAATTAGCTGGTATTATAGATGAACTCACTGACAAAAATGATTTACTTTCTCGTGCGAAAGCATGGGTGCTTAATGCCACTGATGCAGACTGCATAAAACCCTGGGATGATAAAAGTTATAAAATGCCGGGAGGGGAACCCTACCATCCCAATGGATATATGACATTTGCTGGAGCCTCAGTAATGGTTAACTCTAAAACTCAAGGGGCTTTCCCTGCTGCAAAAGCTTTACTATCGGCTGTTTATGAAGGGGCTCAAGTACCCTTTGAAACAGCTCTAAAAATTGAAGCAAGATGGTTTACGAAAATTTTAATGAACCCATCATCAGAATCAATGATTAGATCTCTGTTTATAAATAAAGAAGCCTTGGAAAAAGGTGCCGTAAGGCCCAAAGACATACCAAACCAAAAAGTTGAGAAGATTGGAATTATAGGTGCTGGTATGATGGGTGCTGGCATTTCGTATGTATCAGCTCTTGCTGGAATTAAGGTTGTACTTCTAGATATGAAAGAAGAAGACGCTCAAAAGGGTAAATCACATGCTGAAAACCTCTTAAATATCGGAGTTAAGCGAAAGAAAATAGATGAAAAGAAAAAATCTGTAGTATTAGATTTGATAACTCCAACCACCAAATTTGAAGATTTGAAAGACTGTGACTTAATAGTAGAAGCGGTGTTTGAAGACCCAGCAGTAAAAGCAGAGGTTACCAAAAAAGTAGAAGCCATCATTGATAAAAACTGTATTTTTGCGTCAAACACCTCCACGCTACCAATTACATCTCTTGCAAGCGCTTCAAAAAGGCCTGAACAATTTATTGGAATCCATTTTTTTAGCCCAGTTGACAGAATGTTACTGGTAGAAATTATCAAAGGTAGCGTAACTGGAGATATGGCCGTTGCAAAAGCATTAGATTATGTTCGACAAATTAAGAAGACACCAATTGTAGTTAATGATGCACGTTTTTTCTATGCAAATAGATGTATCATTCCATACGTGAATGAAGGTGCAATGATGGTCTCAGAGGGAATAACGCCAGCCTCAATTGAAAATGCAGCAAAACAACTTGGCTTTCCTTTAGGGCCTCTTCAGTTAACTGATGAAACATCCATTGACCTTGGGGTGAAAATTATAAAGGCAACCAGGGCCGCAATGGGAAATGAGTACCCTGAGAAAAACGGAGATGAAGTTAGCTTTAAATTATTTGAAGAAGGAAGGCTTGGCCGAAAAACGAACGCTGGTTTTTACGATTATGATGAAAAGGGAAAAAGAACCTACCTTTGGAATGGTCTGAACGAGACTTGGCCAGTAAAGAAACATCAACCTAAGTTTGAAGAAATAAAAAATCGCCTTATGTTGAGTCAGGTGCTAGAGGCTGTGAAAGCCTTTGAGGAAGGTGTACTAGAAGATATACGAGAAGGTGATGTTGGAGCTATTTTAGGTTGGGGCTTCGCTCCATGGTCAGGAGGGCCTTTTGGATGGGTGGATATGGTGGGCATACAGAATGTTGTAAACATGTGTAATACTTTATCTGTATCTGAAGGACAACGATTTGCGGCACCTCAGATCTTACTAGATATGGCTAAAAATAATGAAACATTCTACGGAAAATTCATCAAGAATAAAAATGCAGCTTGAAAACTGTAATCATTCATCTCGTTCGCCAGCTCTCAATATAATAATTATCCCTGCTGACGCGATTAATATGACACCTATCAAAGCTGTAAAATCAAGTAATTCGCCAAACAACATGTAACCCCAAAAACCCGCACTTATTAAAAATGCATACTCAAATACAGAAACATAAGAGGCGTCAGCGACTTGATATCCTCTCGTTATCAATGCAACTCCTACAACAGAGACAACAGCCTGTACTAATACAATCAAATTAAAATTTAGACTTGGCCAAACCAAACCTTTTGTCAAAAAAGTACTTTGACCAGAAATAGGGAAAATAGTAAAATACGTAAGTCCTAAAAATCCAAAAATGCCTAAAGCAACAAAAAAGCCTAAGGTTAGAACCTCTGTACTTTCATCTGAACACAAGTGTCGAGTGGTTAAACCCAACATACCGTAAAAAAACCCTGAAATTACGGGCAAGAAAGAGAAATAACTCAATTCCTCTAGGTCCGGCTTCAAGACAAGGAGTACACCAATAAAACCTATAAATACCGCTAATATCCTCCAAACTCCAATCCTTAAGCGGAAATAAACGCTTGATATAATTAATACAAAGATTGGTGCCGTAAATAACCCAGCTCCTGCTTCGGCAATAGGAATAACAGATAATGAACTAAAATAGATTATCATTGAACTAGCGCCAAAAAAACTTCGAATTGCAACAGGAAGGATTTTTTTTGGCCGTAAACTTAATTGGTAAATCCTAGAAAAAAATATTAAAATCATACAAATAATTAACGATCTACTTGCATGAAACTGCCAAACACTTCCACCCTCTCCTATGTACTTTATAAAATTATCGACTAGGCCAATCATTGACATGGCGGTTACCACTAGAATACCAGCCAAAACTAATCGATTTTGCTCTAGTCTTTGCAAGAAAAACCTTCCATTTCTAGTTGCCAAAATTATGCAAATATATAAACATAACAGGCTAATACTGACGTATTAATGGGTAGAGTTAAAACTGGAGGAACACAATGGGTTGGATGCGAGATGAAAATGGGCTCGAAAAAAATAATGCCAATTATATACCTCTTACCCCACTGTCGCATATAAATAGAGCAGCAGAGGTTTTTCCTAATCGAGAAGCGGTAATTTATGGGAACCATAGAAAAACTTGGTTAGAAACGAAGCATCGCTGCTCCAAATTAGCTGACGCTTTAAGTAAAATGGGAGTGAAGCCCGGTGATGTCGTCGCTACAATAATACCTAACCTTCCAGCTCAGGTTGAAGCACACTTTGGGATACCAGCCTGTGGAGCAGTCTTAAACACTATAAATACTCGGTTAGAGAAACAAACCATTAGTTACATTTTAAGCCATGGAGAGGCTAAAGTTGTTTTAGTTGATTCTCAGTTCTTAAGTGTTGTTGAGCAAGCGATAGAGATGATGGAAGGAATTGGTCCAAAGATAATTGAGGTTGCTGATTTAGAAGCTGGTATTGTTAAGTCTGGTAAATACCCTGAATATGAAGATTTAATAAACTCAGCATCTTCAAATTATGAATGGATCATGCCTAAAGACGAATGGGAGAGCATCTCCCTAAACTATACCTCTGGAACAACTGGAAGACCTAAAGGCGTCGTTAGTCATCATAGGGGGTCTTACTTAATGACAATGGGGACTGTCATTAGTTGGAAAATGACGCTTTACCCAAAATATCTGACGATTGTTCCTTTGTTCCATTGTAACGGCTGGAATCATACTTGGATGATGCCTTTACTTGGTGGAACCATAGTATGCTGTAGAGATATAACAGCCAAAGCCATTTACGCTGCGATTGCAAACGAAGGTGTTACTCATTTTGGTGGGGCACCCATAGTATTAAATACAATTATTAATGCTTCAGATGATGATCGACAAACTTTTTCCCATAGAGTTGAGATTTTTACAGCTGGCGCGCCTCCAGCTGCAGCAACTTTAGCAGCTATTGAAAAAATCGGTTTTAATGTTACTCAGGTTTATGGATTAACTGAAACTTATGGTCACGTAACAGAATGCTTATGGAATGAGGAAGACTGGGGCGAATTACCAGAGCCTGAAAAGGCATCTATAAAAGCCAGACAAGGTGTTTTGTTCCCTATGATGGAAGAAATTACTGTCATCAATAAAGAAACCTTAGAAACTACTCCTAGAGATGGCAAAACTCTGGGCGAAATTGCAATTCGAGGCAATTCCGTCATGAAAGGATATTACAAAAACACAGAAGCTACAAAGGAAGCTTTTGAGGGTGGTTTTTTTCACTCTGGTGATATAGCAAAAATTTATCCTGACGCACATATTCAGATAGCTGATCGCGCAAAAGACATCATTATATCTGGTGGGGAAAATGTAAGTTCAGTTGAAATAGAAAGTGCCTTGATGAATCATCCATTAGTTAGTTTGTGTGCGGTTGTCGCAATGCCTGACAAAAAATGGGGTGAAGTTCCCTGCGCGTTTATAGAGTTAAAAGAGAGTAGTGTCTGCTCAGAAGAAGAAATTATCACATTTGTCAGATCGCAACTCGCCGGATTTAAAACTCCAAAAAAAGTAATCTTCCAAGAGTTACCTAAAACTTCGACAGGAAAAATTCAAAAATTTCAATTACGTGACCAAATAAAATAATCTGAGCTATTCTTTCTATATCTATCTTTCATTTATAATTCAGATATTATCTATCTGAAAATAAAGCTAAAATCATAATTAAGATCTGAATACTATGACTGCATTAGACCAATATGAGCGCCTCGAAGCGACAGGCCTTTGGCGAGAAACCAAAACTAGTCAGAATATTGAAGTTTTGATTACCTTTGGAAATGCATCATTAATATTGTCTGACTTTACTGGAAATCCCCTTACACACTGGTCGCTACCAGCGGTGGCAAGACTAAATAAGGGCAAAACACCCGCAATATATAGCCCAAATTCTTATGGTATTGAAACTTTAGAAATAGACGACGAAGCGATGATAATCGCAATTGAAGAAGTTAGAAAAACTATTAAGAGTCGGCGACCTCGCAAAGGTAGATTACGAATTTTAACTTTTCTGACAACCTTACTCATTATTTTACTATTAGCAATTTTTTGGTTACCAAATATTCTCATTCAACACACAAGTAGTTTAGTCTATGCCGAGCAACGAAAACAAATTGGCTTTCAATTAATAGATCATATTTCAAAATTTATTGGACCTAATTGCGCAACTGATAGTGAAATAAATCCTCTAAACCAACTAGAGAGCCGATTATTTCCTAATAGCGATATTAAGATTTATGTTTTTTCAGGTGGAATTAAATCGGCAATCCACTTACCCGGACAATTCATTCTGTTAAATCAATTCATTGTGGAAGATTTCGAAACTCCTGACGTGGTTGCCGGTTTCTCAATAATAGAAAAAATAAAAATGGACAAGCATGACCCTATTGAGCAATTGTTATCTTTCGCAGGAACTCGAGCTGTTTTGAAATTTCTAACAACTGGAAGGTTAAGTCAAATTACTCTAGAGCAATATGCAAAATATATTCTATCTTTGGAACCAGTTAAACTTGAAACCGAATTGATCATTTCAGAATTTAAATTAAGAGATGTTAATCTTGACCCTTATGCTTATGCGATTGATGTTACTGGAGAAACAACTTCAGAATTAATCGAGCAAAACAGTAACTTTGAAAATCGACAAATCTTAACCAAACAAGAATGGCTGAACTTACAGAGCATCTGCGAAAGATAAAAGCCCACCTTTCAAATTTAGTGTTCGATCCATTCGATCAGCTAAATCAAGATCATGTGTCGCTACAACTGTGGATATCTGAAGTTTCCTCGTCATCTCTTCAATCAGACTGTATACATTCAACGAGGCGTCAAAATCCAGATTTCCAGTAGGCTCATCTGCAAGCAAGACCATAGGATTGTTAACTAGTGCTCGACATAACGCCACTCTCTGCTGTTCTCCGCCAGACAGTTCCCCAGGCCTATGCAATATGCGTTCACTTAATCCAACTTCTTCTAGAAGTTCCCTTGCAGCACGCAGAGCTTGTTTATGCTCCTTACCAGAAGCAAGTTGGGGTAATGCAACATTATCAAGGGCGGTAAATTCAGAAATTAAATGGTGAAATTGATAAACAAAACCTATTTTTTCTCGCCTTATAAATGTCCGTTCTTGCTCTGAGCAGTTTCTCACCGACAACCCGTCAATTAGGACTTCACCACCATCGAATTCGTCTAATAGACCAGCAATGTGTAAAAGCGTTGACTTGCCCGCCCCAGACGGTCCTGTTAAAGAAACAAGCTCTCCTTGGCTTACAGATAAATTCACTTCTTTAAGTACCTGAATTTTATTTGACTTAACCATTTCATATGATTTTGTGACTTCGCAAAGTTGCAAATTAAATTTACTCATCTCTCAAGGCCTCTACTGGATTTAATTTAGAAGCCCGCCTTGCTGGAAAGAACGTGACAACAAAAGAAAGAGTAATTGAAAGTGAACTAGCGAGTAAAATATCACTTAATTCTAAACGTGCTGGCAATTTAGAAAGGTACCTTACCGAGGGGTCCCAAATATCTGCACCCCTCAAGTCACTTATAATATTAAAAATCGGATCAATATTTAAAATAAAAATGCAGCCAATAAAAACACCACAGATGGTACCTAAAACACCAACTACGGCTCCACATATGAAAAATATCCTCAAAATAGAACGTTGTGTCAAACCAATGGTTCGTAAAATACCTATATCCCTGCCTTTATTCTTAACCAACATGATCAGTCCAGAGACAATATTTAAGGAAGCTATTAGGACAAGTATTGAAAGTATCACAAACATTACGTTATCTTCAACTTTCAAGGCATTTAGAAACGCGCCTGATCTATCCTTCCAAGTCCAAAATAATGATCCTGGATTAACTAAACTCTTAAGCTCAATAACAACTTCATCAATATTATCCGGCTCTGAGACAAAAACCTCTATCTCGTCAACCCCATTAGACTTGTTAAAATAAATCTGTGCCTGGCCAAGGGGCATATATATTCTGGTATTATCAATATCATATCTACCGACCTCAAAAATATATATCACTTCAAAAATTTCAACTTTGGGAATTGTTCCAAATACTGTCTTTAATCCATTTGGAGAAATTAGTTTTATAGTATCGCCAGGTATTACTTGTAATTCCCGTGCAATCCCACTTCCGAGTGCAATCCCAGCACGAAAATTAGAAATATCGCCTATCCCAATTTTAGGATTAGCAATTAAGGGTATTTCCAACAAGTCTTTAGATCTTATCCCTAAAATTTGAACTCCAACATTTTTATCGTTTGCCGTTGCCATAACTTGACTTTTTATTATTGGAGAGGCCAAATTAATATTTTCTATTGAAGAAATTCTATGAACGAGTTCATCATAGTTCTTAATTAGGCGGCTTTTCGCCCCATTTTCGGAAATATATGAGGGATTATAAATAGTAACATGAGAATTGGCTCCCAGGATTGTTTGTAGGAATTCATAACGAAATCCGGACCGCACAGCTAATGTAACAATCAATGCAAAAACAGCCAAAGTTATTCCAAAGAATGAGATAATTGTCATTATAGAAATGCCACCATCTCTTTTCTTGGCCCTTAAATAAGCCCATGCTAACTGCCATTCGTATTTTGCAAAAGGTTTTGATACACTCAAAAGAAATACCTTATTATCTAAATTTTCATTTTTACTTAATCAGCTTGCTCATAAATCTCTGTAATTTTTCTAATTGCAAGTTCTGGTGACAATTCAATGCTTTCTCCAGATTTTCGGGATGTAACCTCTACTACCCCATTTTTGACTCCTCTTGGGCCAACAGTAATGCGCCACGGAATCCCTATCAAATCCATAGTCGCAAATTTACTACCTGCTCGTTCGTTTGTATCATCATAAAGACAATCATATCCAAAATCAGAAAATGTTTTATAAATACTTGAACAAACATTGTCAGTCTCTTCATCTCCTTGTTTTAAATTGATAATACCAACTTGAAATGGAGTTACATTTTCTGGCCATATAATTCCTTTATCATCATGACTTGCTTCAATTATAGCACCCAATAGACGACTAACTCCAATTCCATGGCTTCCCATATGGACAGGTATTTTCACTCCCTCAGAATTATTAACATTTGCGCCCATTGCTTCAGAATATTTGGTACCAAAATAAAAAATTTGACCAACTTCAATGGCACGACTGGTTATTTGCTGATCTTTTGGAACCATTTTATCAAAGCTTGCATTATCGTGAGTTTCATCTGTTCGTGCATAAGGGCTTGTCCATTCATTAAAAATTTCTTGACACTGATCTTTATTTTCAAAGTCAACCTGGCGATCTCCTAAGCTTAAGTTTAATATGGACTTATCAAAAAATACTTCAGACTCTCCAGTTTCCGCCAATACTAAAAACTCATGCGAATAGTCTCCACCAATAGGCCCTGTATCTGCGCGCATTGGAATAGCTTTTAGTCCAAGTCGTTCGTATGTTCTCAGGTAACTAATAAGATGCCGGTTATAAGAGTGCAGCGCATTGTCTTTATCTACATCAAAATTATAACCATCTTTCATATAAAATTCTCTTCCTCTCATCACTCCAAATCTTGGTCGCCTCTCGTCTCTAAATTTCCACTGAATATGATATAATGTTAATGGCAAATCTCTGTAACTATTAACATGTGACCTAAATATATCTGTAATTAGTTCCTCATTTGTTGGCCCATATAAGAGATCTCGACTATGACGATCTTTTATACGCAGCATTTCTTCACCATAATCTTCATATCGCCCGCTTTCCTTCCAAAGTTCTGCAGATTGCAAGGTGGGCATAAGCATAGGAATATGCCCAGCTAATTTTTGCTCTTGATGCACGATATTTTCAATCTTTTTCAAAACCTTAAAACCCATTGGAAGCCATGAGTAAATTCCAGATGATGACTGCTTGATCATTCCCGATCTTAGCATCAAACGGTGACTAATAATTTGTGCCTCGGCTGGATTTTCTTTTAATAATGGCAGAAAGTAACGACTTAAACGCATTCAAAAACTCCAAATTGTAATTTTATTTAACTTAAGCGATTGACCGGATATGAGCAAGCAAAGTCAATCTAAATTACAAAAACCTTATTGTGTTAAAAGACACCAACGATTATTAATTGAGAATGGAATATGATTTTATAATTATTGGGGGTGGGATTGCTGGACTATCGGTCGGTGGGAGATTGGCTACGTCTGGTTCTGTATGTGTTTTGGAGGCAGAAGATGTTATTGGCTATCATGCTAGTGGACGCTCTGCAGCCATGTTCTTAGAAAATTATGGTAATAATATAGTAGTTGAGCTCAATAAAGCGAGTGCGCAATATCATAAAACTGGTGGTTACTTGTCTGATCGAGGTTTAATGAGTTTAGCTCGGCAACAAGATAAAGAAGCTTTTTACAACGAATTAGATGGCTTAGGTCTCGACCAAATCAGCGTAGATGAAGCTTTACAATTACTGCCAATAATCAATAAAAAGAAGGTGAAATATACTAGTTTCTTAAAAGAAGCACCTGAACTAGATACTGATAAAATACTACAAGATTTTGCAAAAAATATTCGACAGAACCAGGGAGTCATTAAAACAGAAGCTAAAGCAAAAAAGATAGAACGTAACGCAAAATTGTGGCAAGTAATCACGGATGTTGGAGCCTTCGAAGCAAAGGTTTTGATAAATGCTGCAGGACCATGGGTTGATAATATCGCAGCAATGGCAGAGGTTACTCCTTTAAATTTCACCCCAATGCGAAGGTCAATAGCCCGCGTACCCGCGCCAAACTCAGATACCGGTAACTTTCCAATGGCTCATGGGGCTGGTGATCGTTGGTATGCTAAGCCGGATGCTGGCGCTTGGTTGATTTCACCCTGTGAAGAAGAACCAATGCCCCCACATGATGCTTATGCCGATGATATGGTTTTAGCTGAAGGCATTGATCGTTATAATGAAATGGTAGATCACAAAATTACTAGAATGCAAACAAATTGGGCTGGTTTAAGAACATTTGCACCTGACCGGGCCTTGGTAATTGGTTTTGATAAAAGTGTTGAAAATTTTTTTTGGTTTGCTGGACAAGGTGGGTACGGTTTCCAAACCGCTCCAGCGGCCTCTCAACTAGCGTCAGAATTAATCCTAAATAAGTCAGTTAGTTTCTCAACCAATCTCTTAAAAGGATTGTCTCCAAACAGATTTTGTTAAACAATCGCTTGAATTAGTTTATAAAACACTTGAGAACAAAAAGTGAACATAGTAGTTATAGTTATGCCAAACATACACCCGTATCTTAATAATATATCACAGACTTTACCCTCTATTAATTTTGTAGGCCATTTACACTTATCCTCTGGCAAAATTCACGAAATATATGGAAACTCTCGTACAACATTTGCTTTAATTGTTGCTCAAAAAATGCAAGGGCATATTTTTTGGATTCGCACAGAAACAAACCCTAACCTTTTAAATGCTGATGGAATTATGGATTTTATAAACCCAGGGCGCTTAACATTTATAAATGTAAAGACATTTAATGACATACTCTGGAGTATGGAAGAAACTTTAAGAGCAGGTTGTATTCCTTTGGTTATAAGTGATTTACCAGAGATTCCAGATTTTACTACCGTGAGAAGACTACATCTAGCACTAAAATCAAGAATTAATAATGACAAAATCTGCTTAGGACTACTACTGACCCCGCAACAGGGTGGCGTAAGAGGAGTTGAAAGTAGATGGCAATTTAACGCCAATCATACACAATTTGACACAGCATGGTTGCTAGAATGCAGCAAAGCTAAGAACATAAAACAGGGTAAATGGAAAGTAATAAAACAGAGCAAATCAATTGATTTAGTGTCAAAAAAACTATAATAGACCAATAAACCTTGTTTAAAAAAATACCACTTAAGAATAATAAGTTGGATAACATCATTTTGAAAAATAATGTAAATAATCAAAACAAAAGCTAATTGGAAAAAAATGTCACTTTGGTCTCGGATAGCAAATGCCATATCATCATTAACAAGAGGTGAAAGCTTATCTGATGTTTTTGAAAAGTTAAAAACACCTCCCGAAAGGACCGTTGCATTTGCAATTGCTATAATCGCTCTCAGTGCAAAAATGGCAAAAGCTGATGGAGAAGTCACAAAAAATGAAGTGACGGCATTCAGGGAAGTGTTTCACATTCCTAAACGCAACGAACAACAAGCAGCCAATGTTTTCAATTTAGCACGACAAGATGTGGCAGGGTTTGAGTCATATGCAAAAAAAATTTCTACCATGTTCAGAAATGACAAACAATCACTTCTCGATCTTATGGAGGGTTTATTTCATATCGCAGTCTCGGACGGAAGTTATCATCCAGCAGAAAATGAATTTCTCAAAAAAGTCTCCGAAATTTTTGAAATATCTGAACTTAACTTCAGTCGGTTAAGATCACGTTTTGTGCCAGATTCACCCAGAGATCCTTTTGAGGTATTAGGCATAAGCTCAGATGCACCCTTAGATGTAATTAGGAATAGATGGCGAAAACTTGTCCGAGAGACACATCCAGATCAAATGATCTCAAGAGGTGTTCCGGAGGAGGCGATACGGATTGCCACAAAACGATTAAGCGATATAAACATCGCTTGGGAGTCTATAAATGAAGAATTCACATAATTTTTGCGGAAGTTAACTAAATATTTCCATCCAAACCTTATCAAATACTCCTTGAAATCACTAAATAATGCTTCATATGAAAGTAACGCAATCACCTAAAGAGAATAAAATGAATTTATATCTGAATAAATCTACCAAGTTAAACTTTCCTCAAGACAAAGATAAGTATCAATCGACTACTATCCCTAATTTACCATCATGGAATTTAGACGATCTTTATAAGAGTACTGAGTCAAAAGAATTAACCTTAGATTTAGAATGGTTGAATGAAGAATGTGTTAATTTTGAAAATGACTTTAAAAGTAATTTAAGCAAATTATCAGCTGATAGTTTTCTTCATTGCTTAACGAGATACGAAAAAATTCAGAACATTACAGGAAGAATTATGTCCTTTGCTGGGTTGAGATATTACCAATCAACAACTGACTCAGATCGGACAAAATTTTTGTCTGATATGCAAGAAAAAATAACAATTTATTCTAGGCACTTAGTCTTCTTTTCACTTGAAATAAATCAAATAGACGATGAAAGACTAGAAGCTTTACTCAAAAGCAACAAAGCACTTAACCGATACAAGCCAGTCTTCGATAATTTGCGTAAATTGAAAAGTCATCAATTAAGTGACGAGTTAGAAGAATTTCTTCATGATCAATCTGTAGTGGGCTCAACAGCTTGGAATCGATTATTTGACGAAACTATAGCGGCCTTGAAATTTACTGTTAATGGAGAAGAATTAAATATCGAAAGCGCACTAAACCTCATGTCAGATAATAACCGTGAGAACAGAAAGGCTGGTGCGGAAGAAGTTGCAAAAGTTCTTGGTGAAAATATAAGTATATTTTCAAGAATTACTAACACCCTCTCCAAAGAAAAAGAAATTGAAGACCGTTGGAGAAAAATGCCCAGTCCACAAACTGGTCGCCACCTTTCCAATGATGTTGAGCCAGAAGTGGTAGAAGCTCTTAGAAACGCAGTAGTAAACTCTTACTCCAATACTTCCCATAGGTATTATCAATTAAAAGCGCAATGGATGGGTTTGGATAAGATGGAAATATGGGACAGAAATGCTCCGCTACCAAATCATGATGAAAAGTTCATTACCTGGGATGAAGCTAAAGAAACGGTTTTGAGTGCATATGAGGACTTCTCTCCAGAAATCGCGGAATCTGCAAAGCCATTTTTTGAGAACGGGTGGATTGATGCTGAAGTTAAACCCGGCAAGGCACCCGGTGCCTTCGCTCATCCAACAGTTACGAATGTTCATCCCTATATTTTGATTAACTATTTGGGGAAACCCCGAGATGTAATGACGCTCGCACATGAGTTAGGACACGGTGTACATCAAATCTTAGCAGCGAAACAGGGCGAGCTACTTAGTTCGACCCCACTGACATTAGCGGAAACTGCTTCAGTATTTGGGGAGATGTTAACCTTTAACAAATTATTAAGTCAGGTCAATAATAATACAGATCGAAAGATATTGTTAGCAAGAAAAGTTGAAGACATGATAAACACGGTAATTCGACAAATTGCTTTTTATGATTTTGAATGTAAGCTTCATGATGCCCGACGCGCAGGCGAACTAACTTCAGGCCAAATAAATGAAATTTGGATGAGTGTTCAAGAAGAAAGTTTAGGTCCTTGTTTTAATTTCATGCCAGGTTATGAGACTTTTTGGTCTTATGTTCCCCACTTTATTCATTCTCCATTTTACGTATATGCTTATGCTTTTGGTGACGGCTTGGTGAACGCTTTATATTCAACTTACGAAGAAGGCGTGCCCGACTTTCAAAAAAAATATATTAAAATGTTAGAAGCTGGAGGTACTAAACATCATTCTGACCTACTTAAACCCTTCGGTCTTGACGCACGTGATCCGAAATTCTGGAACAAAGGTTTAAACGTGATAGCTGGAATGATAGATGAGTTAGAAAAGATTGGGTAAAATAATATAATGAATTAGAATTACATAATAATTCTAAACGTTTTCAACTAACATACCCTTATCCATTGCTAATTCCCGCATCTTAGTTTGTAGTTTTTCGAAAGCCCTAAATTCTATTTGTCTAATTCTTTCACGACTAACATTATAAGAAACCGATAGTTCCTCGAGAGTTAATGGAGGTTCTTCTAATTTTCGCTTCAGGATAATATCCTGCTCACGCTCATTTAGAATTTTTAACGCTTCACTCAACAATTCTTTTCGACTATTTAACTCATTTTGCTCTTCATAATTGGCAGCTTGATCAGCATTTTCGTCCTCCAACCAATCCTGCCATTCAGCCGCTCCTTCTCCATCGGTTACAACCTGCGCATTTAAGGACGCATCAGACCCTGACAAACGACGATTCATAGAAATCACCTCATCTTCCGTCACATTTAGATCTTTTGCGATTTTTTCAACATTACCTTTGCGTAAATCCCCTTCCTCAAGGGCCCCAATTCGATTTTTCGCCTTACGTAAATTAAAAAACAATTTCTTCTGAGCACTTGTCGTACCCATTTTAACCAATGACCATGAGCGTAATACATACTCTTGGATACTGGCTCTTATCCACCACATAGCATAAGTTGAAAGCCTAAACCCTTTATCCGGATCAAATTTTTTAACGGCTTGCATCAATCCAACATTTGCTTCTGATACTATTTCAGATGTTGGCAAACCATAACCTCGATAACCCATCGCGATCTTTGCCGCCAATCTAAGGTGGGAAGTTACTAATTTATGAGCAGCTTGACTATCACTATGGTCAACCCACCTTTTTGCTAAAACAAACTCCTCTTCAGGCTCTAACATTGGAAATTTCTTAATTTCCTGAAGATATCGGCCCAAGCCATGTTCTGGCGATGGCGCTGGTAAGTTTCTATAACTCATAAAAGATTCCAAATTAATTTAAGACTTCATGTATTTAATCACTTGAAAGGGAAATTCCAAGAGAATTAACTAATTTTTTCCAAAATTTGCTCTAATTTCTGAAGATCTTCTGGAAGATCACTTTTAAATGAAACTAGCTGTTTGGTAACGGGATGTTCAAAAGATAATGTTCTTGCGTGTAAAGCTTGTCTTTTAAAATCACCCAAAAATTTTTCTTCTACTTCATTTAAGTTTTGTGTTCTTAATTTTCGACGGCTACCATAAACAGGATCACCAATCAGTCCATGCCCAATGTGTGCCAAATGGGCTCTAATTTGATGTGTTCGTCCAGTTTCCAACCAACAATCTAATTTTGAAGCAATATTTCCATAAAACACTTCAGTTTTTGCCCGGGTAACTGCCGATCTACCAATATTCGAATAGATTGCCATTTTTTTTCGATTAAATCGATGCCTGGCTATATTTCCTGAAATTCTAAGGAGGTTAGAGCTTTCAAATGAAGCTTCCTGCAAACTTTTAAGCCGTGGGTCTAAAATACCTATTACGCCATAACAAAATGCAGTATAATGGCGCGAAACGGTATGTGCTTCAAATTGAGTTGCTAACCCCGCATGAGCTACATCTGATTTGGCTATTACGAGCAAACCACTAGTATCTTTATCAATTCTATGAACAATTCCAGGACGTTTTTTACCACCAATCGCAGATAGTTCAGCTCCAAAATGGTACATTAAGGCATTAACCAGTGTGCCATTTGGAGAGCCCGGAGCTGGATGAACAACCATACCAACTGATTTATTTATCACAATAAGATGATTATCTTCATAAATAATCTGAATTGGGATATTTTCTGGTTCCATATTAATAGTTTCAATACTACTCAAGGTTATATCCCAGTTACTCAGGGGTACAGCTTTCGTCTTTGACGTGGCAACCAGACCATTATCAGATGAAACCACACAACCGATTTCTATAAGTCTCTTTATACGAGAACGAGATAATGAATATTTTTCTGGAACTGCATCGGAAAGAGCCTTATCTATTCTTTTTGAGGGGTCCTGTGACAGACTGACTTCTAGAACCTGGGAAGGCTTAAAACTCATGACAAAAACTCCTCCAGAATTGATCGAACCCAAAAATTTAAAGTTTCTTCGCCTACTAGTAATTGTACTTACGATCACAATGATTTGCGGCATTATAACTCTAGTACTTATGATTGTCATTAAAATGCCAAACTACAATAATACTTTTTCAATTCAATTGCCTGAAGAGATAATATTACCCGATAATATGAAAGTAGAAACATTTTCAATTGGATCTAACCATTATTTAATTGTCACCAAGAATGATGAAGTCCTAATTTATGATCGCAAAACCAATATTTTAAAACAACGCTTAAAGATCAAATAAAGCACTTGCCCTCTTTAAAATCTAAATGGATAATACTAAAATGTCATTACCTGCCGGATTTCTTGATGAATTAAGAGCTCGCGCCTCAATAGCCCAGGTAGCAGGGCGTAAGGTTGCTTGGGATCAAAAAAAGACAAATATTAATAAAGGCGATTATTGGGCTCCCTGCCCCTTTCATCAAGAAAAAACAGCTTCGTTCCATGTAGATGATAAGAAAGGTTTTTATTACTGTTTCGGATGCCAAGCAAAGGGCGATGCCCTAGGATTTATAAAAGAGACAGAAAATGTTAGCTTTATGGAAGCTGTAGAAATCCTTGCGCAAGAATGCGGCCTGCAAATGCCTGCTCAAGATTTGAAATCTAAAGAATTCTCAAAAAAACAAGAATCGCTTTTCGATATCGTCGAGGAAGCAAGTAAGTTTTATAAAACACAACTCCATAATAATAATGGAAATGCTGCACAAGATTATTTAAATAAAAGAAACTTAACAAAAGATTTACAAAATTATTTTGAAATTGGGTTTGCCCCAAATATCCCAAATCATCTTGAAAAATATCTTCTCGCAAAAAATATACCACTTCAAAAAATAATAGATGCCGGCTTGGTGGCAGAATCAGACGACGGTTCGCAATCTTACGATCGTTTCAGAAACCGTATCATTTTTCCTATAAAAGACTTTAGAGGAAGAACAATTGCCTTCGGAGGAAGAGCATTAGATCCTAAAACACCAGCCAAATATATCAATTCACCAGAAACTATGCTCTTTGACAAAGGAAAAACACTTTATAATTATAGATTGGCACGAAATAACCTAAACAAACAAAATAAATTGATTGTGGCTGAAGGCTATATGGATGTTATTGCACTTAATGGAGGAGGTTTTGATACGGCAGTAGCTCCATTAGGAACAGCTATTACCGAATATCAATTAAGACTTTTATGGAGATTAACTGATGAGCCTATTGTAGCTCTAGATGGTGATAAAGCCGGAATCAATGCCGCGATGCGCGCAATAGATCTAGCCTTACCAATACTATCAATTGGAAAATCACTACGATTTGCGATGTTGCCTCAGGGTCAAGATCCAGACGACATAATACAATCACAAGGTGCAGAAAAAATGAAAGAAATAATTAACAATGCGGTACCTATGATTGACTTGCTTTGGCAAAGAGAACTGGAAGTTCAGACACTTGATAGTCCAGACCGCAAAGCTGCATTTGACGCATCTCTTAAACGCATAACAAAAAGAATAGTGGAGCCATCTATTCGCGACCATTACTTTGCTGCATTTAAATCCAAACGAGCACAATTGTTAAATACAAGTAATCTCAGAACAGCAAGGAATAGAAAAGGTGCCTCAATTAACGCATTTGCCACATTAGGCACAAAAGCATCAGCACTGGCTTTGGACTCATCAAATACAAGATTGATTAGGGAAACTGTTATATTAGCAATACTAATATCTTACCCCGAATTAATAGAAGAATTTTCCTACCATATTGAAAAAATGGATTGGCAAAATATTACTTATAAAGAATTAATAGAAACCCTACTTTCTTTATCTGATGAACAGCCTTCTGAAATAAGGGATAAATTAAATGAGAGCTATCAAGAGCAAATATTGATCATATTAGACAATCCACACGCTAAAATATCTCCAGCTCTAAGAAAGACTGGAAAAAAAGAAATTGCGATTAAAACGTTAAGAGAAGAATTTATGAAACTCGAAACATATGCAGGCATGCAAAAAGAAATACGTGATGCGATCGATGACCTAAACTCAGCATCTGGCGAAAGCTTAACATGGCGACTTAATCAAGCAACAAAAGCGAGAACTAATGCAGAAAAAAGTACCTTAGATGAGATTGAATCGGCTGGTGAGGACAAGACAGCTATGACTGATTTTTTGCAAAATCTGATTGATAATGAAGTTTGGGTTAAAAAAAACAAATAATAATCATTGCGAATCCTTGATTCGCGCGGTCGATTCGGATCTAAAGCATCTGATTCGTTTAAAAGAGAATTCTAGGAGTTACAATGGCTGCCAAAGACACTGACTTAGCAAAAAATGACGATCAAAGTGATGGTAACAACTTAGATATAAGCCAAGCAGCAATCAAAAAAATGATTTCTGAGGCTCGAGCCAGAGGGTATATAACTTATGATGAATTGAACAAAGCTTTACCGCCCGAGCAGGTAAGCTCTGAACAAATTGAAGACGTCATGTCAATGCTCTCAGAAATGGGGATAAATATCATTGAAGATGAAGATTCTGATGAACCTGAAAATGCTGTGGTAGTAGTCGAAGAAGGCGCTCGTGAGGTTGCCCTAGCGGGAGCGTCCACAGAAAAACTTGATCGAACAGATGACCCAGTAAGAATGTATCTTAGAGAAATGGGCTCTGTGGAATTACTTAGCCGTGAGGGTGAAATTGCTATCGCCAAGAGAATTGAGGCTGGCAGAAATACTATGATATTGGGGCTTTGTGAAAGCCCTCTAACCTTTCAAGCTATTACGATATGGCGTGACGAGTTGCTGGAGGAAGAAATTTTATTGAGAGATGTTATTGATCTCGAAACTACTTTTGGCAATACGTTGGATGAAGATGATGAAAATAGTATAATTCCCAACGTTTCCGCTACTCCATCTCCATCAAAGACAGAAGAAAAGCAAGCTGAATATGACGCTGATGGAAACCTTATTCATTCTGATGATGAAGATGATGAGGATGAAGATCAAGCGAACGTATCACTTGCAGCAATGGAAGATGCTCTCAAACCAGAAGTTTTAGATACTTTGGCTCAAATCGCGAAGAACTATCAAGCTCTAGCTGAAATGCAAGAAACTAGAATGTCTGCAACTCTCAACGAAAAAAATAAATTTTCGGAAAAAGCCGAAGATAAATATCAATCACTTCGTCTAAAAATAGTTGACCTCGTTAATTCACTACATCTTCACACAAATCGAATTGAAGCTCTGATTGATCAGCTCTACGGCATCAACCGAAGAATAATGTCGATTGACAGCCAAATGGTAAAATTGGCTGATCAAGCGAGAATTAATAGAAGAGAGTTTATAGAAGCTTATCGAGATCGCGAACTTGATCCAACTTGGTTAAAAGATATCGCAAGCAAGACAGGAAAAGGATGGTCTGCGTTAATCGAAAGATCAAAACCAAAAATAGAGGATCTTCGCGGAGAAATGGCTCAAGTAGGCCAATATATCGGTCTGGATATTTCTGAGTTTAGAAGAATTGTCAATCAAGTACAAAAAGGTGAAAAAGAAGCACGGCAAGCAAAAAAAGAAATGGTCGAGGCAAACCTAAGATTGGTTATTTCAATCGCAAAAAAATATACAAACCGGGGTTTGCAGTTTCTTGATCTGATCCAAGAGGGTAACATTGGCTTAATGAAAGCAGTCGACAAATTTGAATATAGAAGAGGTTATAAGTTTAGCACCTATGCTACATGGTGGATAAGGCAAGCGATAACAAGATCAATTGCGGATCAAGCACGCACAATTCGTATACCAGTCCATATGATAGAAACTATAAACAAATTAGTACGCACTGGCCGACAAATGTTACACGAAATTGGCAGAGAACCAACTCCTGAGGAGCTGGCAGAAAAGTTACAAATGCCTTTGGAAAAAGTTCGCAAAGTTATGAAGATTGCAAAAGAACCTATCAGCCTAGAGACACCAATTGGTGATGAAGAAGATAGTCAACTTGGTGACTTTATAGAAGATAAAAATGCTATTTTGCCACTAGACTCAGCCATTCAAGATAATTTGAAAGATACAACCACAAGGGTCCTATCATCTCTAACTCCCAGAGAAGAGCGAGTGTTGAGAATGAGATTTGGAATTGGTATGAATACCGATCACACCTTAGAAGAGGTTGGACAACAATTTAGCGTGACGCGAGAGAGAATTCGGCAAATTGAAGCAAAAGCCTTAAGAAAACTAAAACACCCGAGCAGATCAAGAAAAATGAAAAGTTTCCTTGAGCAATAAAATTAACAGTAAGGGCTTTCAATTAACTTACTAAAATTTCTAATTTTATAGGACATTAATTTGGTGTCTCCAATATTACGATCTAAGTAAATATCGGGATCTTTACCACTGTTAACAAGTTCGGTTTTATCATCTCTACCATAAAACTTCTCAATTAAAATACCTGGAGTTAAGCAAAGATCAGAAGGAAACTCCGATCTAAAGTGATACCTCATAGGTTCATTAATCGCCCATATTTTCTCTGAAGAACCAGAAAGCCATGTGAGCCGGCCAATCATTGAATATTCAGACACTGCAACCCAATTTGCTGAGTCGATATGGGACAGGAGCTTATCTTCAACTGATTGCCAACCCTTCATCTGATTAAATGGATTGTCTCCAGAAAATATCACATATTGTGGGCTCAATCCTAAAAACAATATGGAAATACTAAGAAATAGACCTGTAAACATAGTTAATTTTCGCCATAAAGTATGGGCACGTTTCAAACCAACAGCTGCCAGGATTGCAAGCCATGGGAAAAATATAATTATCCAATTTCCCTGTATACGCTCTGTTAAAGAATGGTTTAAAAAATAAATTAGGCTCGGCAAATAAACCCAAAGTAATAGCTTTTTATATTTATGAGGCTTAAAAAGCCCTGTTATGGCGAAGAAAAACAATAATGGTGTAGAGAAAATTATTATAGAAATCAAAAATTCATAAAAAAATGAAAACCCAATCGTTTCGTTCAATAAGCGACTAAATTGTTTTTCAAGACCTAACCAACTATTCTTATAGTTCCATAAGATATGAGGCAAAAGGAGAAGCCCCCCTAAAAAAGCACCTAGCCAAATAAAAGGAGACCTTAAAGTCTCTCTCCCTTCTCTGGTAGAAACGCACCAAACAAACAAACCTAATATGAAAAATAACGCATTATATTTAGACAGCACAGAAAATGCCAAAAATACCCCCACCAACAACCAAAACCACGGGTTACTTCGATATAAGCCTTCCAAAGTGGCCCATAAAGCAGATGTCCAAAATAATAACAAAGGTGCGTCAGGTGTTGAGATAAAACCCAAACCCATTATAGGCATCGTAATGTTGAATAATAGGACTGACAAAGCAGCATTCTTATTCCCGCTAACTAAAACCGCAATTCTTCCAACCAACAAACTAACAAAGAAAAAGCTAAGTACCGGAAAAAATCTAACGCCCAGAGTAGTAGAACCAAAAATTAATTTCCCCAAATAAATCCACCAGGCTATCATAGGCGGATGGTCATAATAACCTAAGGAAATATAAGTAGACCAAAAATTATAATACGCCTCATCATCAATCAACTCAAATAACCCGGCCAATATCAAATGCAAAACCAAAAAACTGGTTGCAATTATGAATACTTTATTCACCAAATAAACAGCCCTTTAGAAAAACCCAGTCAGTGTTCCAGATAAATCTGCAATATAACTGTGATTAACAAAAAATAAAACTCTACACAAAATCATATTGGTTGCATATACTGTGTCTAAATATTTTAAAAGCTATCAAGGAAGTTCGAAATGAGATGTCCGTTCTGTGGAAATGTTGATACTCAAGTGAAAGACAGCCGACCTGCTGAAGATCACGTCGCAATAAGGAGGAGGCGGTTTTGCTCAGCATGTGGAGGCCGCTTTACAACTTACGAACGTGTGCAATTAAGGGATCTAGTCGTCATCAAGAGAAGTGGAAAACGAGAAGATTTTGACAGAGATAAATTAGAAAGATCAATAAGGATCGCCCTTCAGAAACGACCAATTGAAATTGATCGAATAGATCAAATGATTAGTGGAATTGTCAGACGGTTGGAAAGCATGGGTGAAACAGATATCTCTTATGAAAAAATTGGAGAGATTGTTATGGAATCTTTAGCACGGATAGATACTGTCGCGTATGTCAGGTTTGCAAGCGTATATAAGAATTTCCAAGCGGCTGATGATTTTGAAGATTTTGTTCATGAATTGCGGCCACCTACAACTGACGAATAATGTCAATTCAAAATACGATAGATGAAAAATGGATGAGAGTGGCACTATCCTTATCAAGAAGGAACAAAGGAGCCACTTGGCCAAATCCACATGTCGGATGCCTAATCATAAAAGATGAAAAAGTTATTGGTCGTGGCTGGACTGCTAAATCAGGCAGACCTCACGCGGAAACTCAAGCATTACTTCAAGCCGGAAAAAATGCAAATGGAAGCACTGCTTATGTAACTCTAGAGCCCTGTGCACATATTGGTCATACAAAACCATGCGCAGAATCTCTTATAAATGCTAAAGTAAACAGAGTCGTCGTATCCACGCGCGACTTAGATCCCAGAGTAAGTGGAACGGGTATAACCATGTTAGAAAATGCAGGAATCCAAGTTACCGAAGGTGTATTGGAGGCAGATTCGTGCTATGAACATTTGGGGTTCTTCAATCGAATTCTTACCGGTAGGCCGCAAATTACAATAAAATTAGCCTCTTCACTAGATGGTCATATAGCTAACAAAAATAATGAAAGTAAGTGGATCACGAGTATAAAATCCAGAAAACTTACTCATCTCTTTCGCATGTACAGCGACGCCGTAATGATTGGCGCAGGTACAGCTGAATTAGATGATCCAGCTTTGGATGTAAGACATATAAAAACAAATCAACAACCAGCAAGAATTATAATTGACTCTAATTTAAGAACATCTTTTAACAGCAAAATATTCAAATCTATGAGTAATTTCAAAACGTTCGTATGTTGTTTGAACAATGTTAAACCAAGTGTAGTCAAAAAATGGGAAAGTAACGGGGCCAAGATAGTTAAATGCAAAAACACCCCTGATGGAAAAGTCGATCTAAAAGATGCCCTTAGTAATTTGGGCTCCTTGGGGTTTAATAATATCTTTTGCGAAGGGGGCAGCAGAATAGCAACAAATCTTATTTATAATGACTTAGTTGAAGAATTGATTTTGATAAAATCTGGCCTGTTGATTGGGGAAAATGGAAAATCAATGGTAGGTAAATTCCCCGAAACGCCATTCTTAGAGCTCCCTAAGTTAAATTTAATAGAAACTTACCAGTACGGTGGAGATAGCGTCTCAATATGGAGTAAAACGAAGTGAGAAAACTAGGAGAGGATGAAAGACCTTTCTTGCTCTTTGAGAGTTCGCGATGTAATCACCGTAGTATCTTTTTCATAAGCATGAGGAAAATATGTTCACTGGAATTATTTCAGACATTGGCGAAATTTCACAAGTAACCAACAATGGCGACATAAAAGTACGTATAAATTGCAGTTATTTATCAACTACTATCGATCTTGGAGCATCAATAGCTTGCGACGGCGTTTGCCTTACGGTGGTAGATCGAGGATTGGATGAAAAAAATTGGTTTGAGGTCGAAGTCTCGGCGGAAACTGTTTCGAAAACTAATATTTCTTCACCGCAAAACAAATGGGAAACTGGTCGAAAATTAAATTTAGAGCGCGCGTTGAAGGTTGGTGATGAACTGGGAGGACACATTGTTTCCGGGCATGTAGATGGAATTGCCACCATAAAAAATATCACGATTGAAGGTGACAGCACACGCATATCCTTCACCACATCTTCAGAACTAGCTAAGTTTATTGCTCCAAAAGGTTCAGTTTCGTTAAATGGCACTTCGTTAACAGTCAATGAAGTTGATAGAAATACTTTCGGAGTAAACTTAATTTCTCATACAAAAACGGTAACTACTTGGGGGGATTCAAAACTAAATGACCTAGTAAACCTCGAAATTGATACGTTAGCCAGATATGTTGCTAGATTGGCTGAAGCACAAAAAGAAAATAAAGGATAAATTCTTTAGTCAAAAGGAAAGTCAGGCCGCACTTTACTCAAAGGCGTTCTAACGCATTACAAAAATGAAAAATACGACATTACACATGAAATCTGCAGCTCGTTTTTACGTTGTCCAAGCTTTATTTCAAATGGAAGCAATACATCAAGATTTAAGCGAAATAAAAGATGAATTTGAGAATTTTAGAATTGGTGCGGAACAAGATGGCATCAAATACAACGATGCCGACAAAAAATATTTCAGGAAAATTTTAGACGTTGCAGTACAAAATCAATCCCGAATAGATAAATTGACTGACCAAGCGTTAGTTGAAAAATGGCCAATTGATAAAATTGACCCTACTATCAGAGCTTTATTTCGTGGCGGGATCGCAGAATTACTGATAAAAAAGACCCCAGTTAATGTTGTGATTAATGAATTTGTTGATATCGCAAAGGCCTTCTTTCCAGAAGGTAAAGAAACAAAATTTGTTAATGCGGTCTTGGATCATATCTCAAAAGATATTTCCTAGACAAATTTAATTTAAGTCAAAAAAATGTAAAAAACGACTCTTTTTGACGAAAAATTACAACAAAAAATCTTTAATCTATCCATTTTAAGCAAAGAGGTGTTCGTTGCGTATTATTGTTTCATTTGCTGCCTTAATGCTTTCAGTTATTTTTTTACAATTAAGCACTGGTGGCCTTGGCCCTTTAGATGCTCTTTCAGGAGTGAAGATGGGCTTCAATTCATCGGAAATAGGACTTTTAGGTTCAGCACATTTTTTAGGATTTTTTATTGGATGTTGGTGGGCACCTAGACTTATGGGCGCAATCGGTCATAGCCGAGGCTTTGCAACATTTACAGCATTAGGATTAGTTGGCATTATAGGTCATACTTTATCACATGACGCTACAATCTGGATAACATTAAGAGTTTTTTCAGGACTATCTGTAGCGGGATGCTATTCAATTATTGAGGCATGGCTTCAGGCTAAGATCGAAAACCAAAATAGAGGCAAATCACTTGGAGCCTATAGATTAGTAGACATGGGCGCATCTCTTTGTGGTCAACTTTTAATAAGTATATTAGAACCGGCACACTATATATCGTATAACATCTTAGCTTTGATTTGCACTGCAGCTTTGCTTCCGCTTACTTTAACACGCTTAAAGCAACCAGAACTCCCTTTAACGCCCAAGCTAAGGCCAATTGCTGCTTACAAACTATCTCCATTAGCTATCATCGCGGCTATAGTAGCAGGCTTGACAGGCGCATCATTCAGAATGATTGGGCCCATTTATGGATTGCAAGTTGGCTTGGAGATAAATCAGATAGCATTGTTTTTGGCTGCCTTTGTTTTGGGCGGTGCATTAGCTCAGTATCCAGTCGGTAGGTTAGCAGATGCATTTGACCGAAGATGGGTTTTAATCTTCCTTTCCAGTGCAGCTATCTGTTCTTCAGTGCTGACAATAATTATCAGTAATCAAGGCACGACAGCTGTATTTTTTGCCGCTTTTGCTTTCGGCTTTATAACTTTCCCAATTTACTCCGTTGCGTCCGCTCACGCAAATGATTTTGCAACACCCAATCAAAGTGCTGAATTAAGTGCAGCCTTGATTTTTTTCTTTGCTACCGGAGCAATTGGCAGTCCAGTTTTGTCAGCAATTTTAGTGGAAATTTACGGAGCCAACGCTCTATTTGTTTTTATTGCATCGGCTCATGTTATATTAGTAATAATTAGCCTGACAAGAATGAGTGTAAGACCAACTAATGAGGTTAAAACAAGCTATAGATATACTCCAAGAACTAGTTTTGGTATTGCTAAATTAATTCGAAAAAAGTGAATTTTATTGAAACTGCTGGCTCTTTCTATATCAGTTCGTTATTTGTAACCGAACAGAAAATCTGAGGACATATGGCCCGTATATTAATAACTTCTGCAATTCCGTATATTAATGGGATAAAACACTTAGGTAATTTAATAGGTAGCCAGTTACCAGCTGATCTTTATGCGCGTTATAATAGATTGCGAGGAAACGAAGTAATGTTTATTTGCGCTACGGACGAACATGGCACGCCCGCCGAGCTCGCCGCAGCCAAAGCAGGTAAGCCAATAGAAGAATTTTGTGCAGAAATGCACGAAATACAGAGAACATTGAGCGAAGGTTTTAGTCTATCTTTTGATCATTTTGGAAGATCATCTTCTGATGAAAATAAGAAACTCACTCAATATTTTGCAGGCAAATTAAATGAAAATGGCTTCATAAAAGAAGTTAATGAAGAACAGGTGTACTCTAATACAGACAAAAGATACTTACCAGACCGATATGTCGAGGGAATTTGTCCTGAATGTAAATATGAAAATGCACGAGGTGACCAATGTGAAAACTGCACCAAGCAATTAAATCCTACTGACTTAATTCAACCTAGGTCCGCTATTTCAGGGTCCAAAGATTTAGAGACACGCAAAACAAAACATCTTTATCTTTTACAATCTAAATTAAGAAATGAGCTAGATAATTGGATTAAAAATAAAACAGACTGGCCGATCTTAACCACCTCTATTGCCCAAAAATGGCTGCACGACGGTGAGGGACTTCAAGATCGGGGTATTACGAGAGATTTAGATTGGGGTGTGCCTGTAAAAGATGGAGAAAAGTCATGGCCTGGAATGGAAGAGAAAGTATTTTACGTTTGGTTTGATGCTCCGATTGAATACATAGCTGCTACAGTTGAATACACAAATAAGTTTAAACTTGGTGACAAAGCTTGGGAAAGATGGTGGCGCACAGATAAGGGTGCTGATGACGTTCACTATGTGCAATTCATGGGAAAAGATAATGTACCATTCCATACTTTATCGTTTCCTAGCACGCTGATTGGGTCTGGCGATCCATGGAAATTAGTCGATTATATAAAATCATTTAACTATTTGAATTATGATGGCGGACAATTCTCAACAAGCCAGGGCCGAGGGGTCTTTATGAATCAAGCACTAGAAATTCTACCAAGTGATTATTGGCGATGGTGGCTACTTAGTCATGTTCCAGAAAATTCAGACAGTGAATTTACTTGGGAAAACTTTCAATCAAGTATCAATAAAGATCTAGCAGACGTTTTGGGCAATTTTGTTAGTAGGGTGACTAAGTTTTGTAGATCAAAATTTGGTGAGTCAATTCCCGAAGGTCAGTTAAATTATTCTGTACACCAAAACTTAGTAAATAACCTTCAAGAGCAAGTAGATAATTATCAGGCTCACATGGAAGCATTGGAAATCAGGAAAGCAGCATATGAATTACGTAAAATATGGGTGGCTGGGAACGAATTTCTTCAGAAAACAGAGCCTTGGGCTCAATTTAAAACTGACCCGAAAGCTTCTGCGGGAATATTACAAGCCGCGATAAACCTAATAAGGATTTATGCTATTTTATCCGAACCTTTTATCCCTGAAACCTCGAAAAAACTTATGGAAAGTTTAAATTGCAATGATTGGGAATGGCCTAATAATGTAGATTTAGCACTAAGAACATTACCATCCAAGCATCGCTTTAATGTGCCTGATGTTCTTTTTAAGAAAATCACAGATGATGAGCGTGATACTATGCAAGAAAAATTTTCAGGTACTCAAAAGTAAAAATCAAATTTTTAGTAAAATATTGTTATTAAAAGGATTGCGTAAACCAAACAAATCGCTATGAAATATGAATCAGATACCAAATAATCGCGGGCGTGATGGAATGGTAGACATAACAGACTTAAAATCTGTGGGCCTTGTGCCGTGGGGGTTCAAGTCCCCCCGCCCGCACCAAAATTCAGGTTTGAAACATTACCTTTGAGGTCTTATTTTTCACATACTTCGAGGAAATGAAAATAAAAATCCTAAGACCGATTTTGTTAACCTAAGCCCACTCACCTTTACGAAAAACAGCGATCCGGGTTCCGTCTGATTGAACCCCATCAATATCAATATCTTTTGAACCGATCATCCAATCAATATGAATCATACTAGAATTCCCACCCTTATTTGATATTTCAGTTTTTGAAAGATTTTCTTCACCTTTAAAACATTTTGAATAACACTGGCCAAGCGCAATATGGCAAGCCGCATTCTCATCAAACAAAGTATTATAAAATAACAACCCAGACTGAGAAATAGGAGAGCTATCTGGCACCAAAGCAACTTCACCAAGTCGGCGCGCGCCATCATCAGAATCTAATATTTTGAGCAACACCTCTTCACCCTTTTCAGATTTAGCATTTACGATCTTACCACCCTCAAATTTTACACGAATTTTATCAATAAGAGACCCTTGATGTGAGAGCGGCTTTGTAGAACTCGCCCATCCATCTACTTTGAACGCATGAGGTGTTGTAAAGACCTCTTCAGATGGAATATTAGGATTACAAGTTATACCGTTTTGTGCGACTGAAGCACCACCCATCCACTCGTGTTCATCTGCAAGTCCAACCATCAAGTCGGTTCCTGGACCCACAAAATGTAAACTTGAGAAGTTTTTTTCATTTAGCCATTCGCACTTTCTTCGTAAAACCTTGTTGTGCCTCTTCCAATCCTCGACGGGGTCATCTGCTGAGACGCGAGAGGCATCAAAAATTGCATTCGCTAAACTTGATTGAGCTTCGTTTGGTGGTAAATCAGGAAACACTCGCTTTGCCCAGTCCAAACCCGGCCATGCTATGATGTTCCAATTAATGTTAAATTGTGTGATTCTTTCGCGTGCTGGTTTATAAGCGATCGAATTAGCTTTATTTGCTCGGCCAATCTTTTCCGGGTCTTGGTTTGCAAGAAGCATTGGATCATCTCCAGCAATTGCCATTCTTGCTGTATTGTTATCAAATGCTTTACCTATCCCATCATAGAGCCAATTGGTTGCCTTATCAAAGGACTCATTATTTCCATATTTATATCGAGCTAATGTCAGCTCACCATCAGAAAATAAAGGAGTTACTAAGCCTGCTCCAGCTTCATACGCATGTACTGCTACTCGACGGACCAGCGGTAAAGCCTCGATTGGTGCCGTTAAAAGCAAATCTTGTCCCGGCTGTAATCCCAAACCAGTGTTTACAGCTAATTTAGCTAACTTATCAATTTTATCTTCGTCAATTAATTGTTGCGTCAAGTCTCGATCTCCATTGCTTATTTTAATTTTTCAAACAGATGCACTTATTACAAAAGTAAATTCTTAATCTCTCATAATTCTTGTTTCATCAATACCTAAAAATCGATTGCTCTATATGAACAACTCAATTTATACTTTTATAAATTTTAAATTTATGTGAATCTGACGATAAATGGAACATTTTGATGCTATAATCATCGGAGCCGGTTTTGCGGGTCTATATCAACTACATATCTTAAGAGATCAGTTGGATTTAAAAGTCAAAGTACTTGAAACAGCTGATGGAGTCGGTGGTACTTGGTATTGGAATCGCTATCCTGGAGCTCGCTGCGATACCGAAAGTAAAGCATACTCATATTATTTTTCTAAAGAGCTTTATGAATCATGGGATTGGTCTGAGAGATATCCTACTCAACCTGAGATTGAAAGATACCTTAATTTTGTATGTGATAAACTAGACTTACGTAAAGATATTCAATTTAAGTCTGAAGTCTCTGATTTAATTTATAGCGAAAAAAAGAATATTTGGTCTATTCAACTTAAAAACGGCAATAAAGTTTCAGCAAAATACGTTGTTGCAGCAGTAGGTTGCTTATCTTTTACTAACAAACCAAAAATTCCTAATGAAAAAATATTTAATGGCGAAATATATCATACGGGAAATTGGCCTAAAAAAAGTCCAGCGTTCCAAAATAAAAGGGTTGGAATTATTGGCACTGGTTCTACTGGAATTCAAGTAATACCCGAAGTAGCCCAAATTGCAAAGAAACTAACTGTTTTTCAAAGAACTCCTAATTATAGTGTCCCTGCAAAAAATTATAAACTTACTAAAAGTGATCAAATTAACGCCAATAAAGAATTTGAAAAACTTGAGCGACTTATGCTTCATCATCGTGGTGGCCACCCTTGGACTCATTCGAATATCTCTGCCAAAGATACGAACGAAATTAAACGCAATGAATTATATGAGCGCGCTTGGAAAAATGGAGGTTTGAGTTTTCGCGATACATTTTCAGATTTAAGCATCAATATTGAATCCAATGAAACAGCTTCTCATTTTATTAAAGATAAGATCAAGAATATCGTTAATGATAGCAAAACAGCAAACTTACTTACGAATTTCGATCATCCCTTTGGATCTAAGAGGCCCCCAATCGATACAAACTATTATGAAACTTTCAACCGCAAGAATGTAAAATTAATCGATATTCGTGAGAATCCAATCATCTCATTTACAAAAAATGGCATTCAAACAAGCAAAGACGAATATGACCTTGATGCACTCGTTCTTGCCACTGGATTTGACGCTCTTACCGGCACATTATTAAACATGAAAATTAGGGGGAAAAACAATATTACTTTAAATGAGTATTGGAAAGCTGGCCCATTAACTAATTTAGGGCTATCAATTCCAAATTTTCCAAATCTTTTTATGATTACAGGACCTGGAAGTCCCGCAGTTCTAACGAATATGCCCCGGGCAATCGAACAGCATGCTGAATGGATCAGTGATTGTATAAAATTTATGATTGTTAATGCACATGATACCATTGAGGCGACCCAAAAGTCAGCCGAAACATGGATAGAAAGCGTACACGAAGCAGTAGAAGGTAATTTCTTCTTATCTGCCAAACACTCTTGGTACTTAGGTGGAAATATTCCCGAAAAACCTAAGGTATTTATTCCATACGCTGGGGGACTCGATAAATATCGTCAAATATGCGACGCAGTATCTAAATCTGATTATAATGGCTTTGTATTTACAAAATCTATAAATCATTAAATAAGGCTCAATCATGATCCATCCCAATCATTTTCCAATATCATGGATACCTATTCCAAATGGGAATAATATAAAGAAATTGGGTATTTCCTACTGTCCTGGGAAACAACCGATTGAGTCAACCAATAAGTCTAATCTTCAGAATGACTTAAAAAGTATTTCTAATCAGGAAATTAAATGCATCGTGAGTTTATTAACATCTGCTGAACTGTCTGTGTTAAAAATAAAAGACTTTAAAAAAAATATCAAAATGCAAGGCTTTCAACATTATACAGAAGAAATAGAAGATCTTGGCGTTCCATCACAAATCCAAATGAATTCATTCAAAAAATTAATTAAAAATATAATTTCAGAGATTAGAAGAGATAACAATGTTTTGATACATTGTAATGCTGGCATGGGTAGGTCAGGACTAGTTGCCGGAGTCATATTGCGAGAAATGACTGAACTTCTTGAGCCAATAGAATACGTCCGTAAATTTCGCAAGGGTGCGATTGAAACACAAATACAGGAGGAATTCATAAAGTTTTGGTATATTAACAACGATTTAACGTAAGTTTCTTGTTAATAACCAGCTTGCAAATAACATCATCGAAGCAGTTAATAGGCAGAATACTATCCCGCCAACCTGATATGTAAGCCCCGAAAGTAAGGTTCCCAAGAATCTCCCAAGGGCGTTAGCGGTATAGTAAAACCCCACATCAAGAGTAACTCTATTATCGTCTGTAAAAGCCAGAATAAGATATGAATGCAAACTAGAAATTATTGCAAATATTGCCCCAAAAATAAGTAACCCTATGATAAGAGTTATGCTGGCTATCAGGTTTTGCTGATTAAAAACTAACAAACATACTGCTAAAAAGACTGGCACAACCGTCAACCTTTGCATCCATACTTTTAATATATCTAATATTTTGCTGCCATTAACACCCTCCAATCCTAAAAGCTTAGGAGTATTAGCTTGAACTATTCCATATAATATTATCCAGATAGCAAGAAAGCCACCAACTATAAAGAAAGCAAAACCGTTATTGGTAACTAGATTGTTAGACACAGTTGAATATAAATATAATGGAACTCCCACAACAAACCAAACGTCCCTGGCACCAAACAAAAACAACCTAGCCAACGAAAGGTAATTTACATCATTATTTTTTGTAAAAATTTTTCTGAATAATATTGATTTGTTACCTTTTGGTAAATTATTGGGCATACTCAAGAAAATTATAAGGAGGATTGAAATAAGGGCGGCTGCCATAATTAACAATGACGTGCCAAATCCAAAAACCCAAAGTAAAAGAGCTCCGACAAAAAAACCAAGCCCTTTAATACTATTTTTTGAACCAGTTAGAAAAGACACCCATTTTAATAAATCTTTTTCAACATCTGATGTAAGTATTTTAACAGCAGATTTCGCACTCATTTTTGTGAAATCTTTAGCAATACCAGACAATCCTTGAACTAACATTACAAAAACTACCGAAATTGCAATACTCCAAGCTAGATTAAGCTGTGATAGCGCTAAAAGGGAAAATATTTGTAAAATTAAACCCGTATAAAGTGTAGATTTTAAGCCAAATCTTGCGGCGAACCATCCAGCAGTCAAATTTGCGATTGCCCCGGCAATTTCATATATCAAGAAAAGATATGCAAGTTGTAAGGGCGAATAACCCAAAACATGAAAATGCAACAGGATTAGCATCCTCAGCGCGCCATCCGTGAGCATGAATACCCAGTACGCTAACGTTACAAATAAATATGCTGTGCGAGCATTTTGTTGCGTCAAATTTTATTTCCCACCATTTCAACAATATCCACTAATCGATGGGTATAACCAACCTCATTATCATACCAAGCATAAATCTTAACCTGGGTATCATTAATTACCATTGTGGATTGGGCGTCAATTATACAAGATCGGGGGTCATTTACGTAATCACTCGAAACTAAGGGTTTAGTTTCATATCCAAGAATATTTTTTAAGTTACCTTCTGCAGCTGCTTTAAATAAGCTATTTACCACTTCAACGTCAGTGGCCTGCTCTAACTCAAATACACAATCAGTAAGTGAAGCGTTCAAGAGCGGTACTCTTACAGCATGACCATTTAATTTTCCATTAAGTTCTGGATATATCAATGTGATCGCCGTTGCCGATCCGGTAGAAGTTGGAATTAATGAGTTCAAAGCAGACCTTGCGCGTCTTAAATCTTTCGCAGGACGATCAACAATTGTCTGAGTATTGGTAACATCATGAATAGTTGTTATGCTGCCATGCTTTATTCCCAAGTTCTCATGAAGCACTTTTACAACTGGGGCAATGCAATTTGTCGTACAGCTTGCAGCTGTGACGATATCATATTCCTTAGCCCTGTATAGATCGTGATTAATCCCATATACAATATTTATCGCTTCTGGATCTTTTACAGGAGCCGAAACAATCACTTTTTTTACCCCCTTTTCAAAATAAGCTCTTAATTTTTCAGATGTCTTAAATGCTCCTGTGCAATCTATAACAACATCAATTCCTTCAAATGGTAAATCAACAATTTTTTCTTTTTGGTGTACGATGATTTCATGACCATCCACTATGATTGAATTGTTGTTAACGTTAATATTGGCTTTCCAGCGACCATGCACTGAGTCAAATTCCAAAAGGTGAGCATGTATTTCCGCATCTCCGGTAATATCATTAATCCAAGAGATTTTTATTCCACGATCGAGAAGAACTCTTAACGCTAATTTTCCAATTCTGCCAAATCCATTGATTGCGTAGCTAGTTATTTCTCTCCTCTTTATTTATCTTTGCGTCTTTATTTAAAACTCATCAACCTACTCAAGTACACCCTGGTAAGTATCAGTAAAAGATAATTATTACAGAATTACTACAAATGTAATGTTTCAAATGTAACAATAAAAATTGGGGTTCAAAATATTTCCTAATTGAAGATGGGTACATATTATAAGTTTTTTAAATGAAACTAATAAATGGAGGGCTTACTCCCATAAATTAAATCATCATGTACCACAAAAAGTTTTGTAACTTTCATTAATCACTTCAGGCGGATTAGCAAAACACTCTAAATTGTTCGAAAGTTCATATGGATTATTTAGTATTTCAACCAACTTTTTTAATGGCTCTAGCTCACCATCATATGCCTTCGCGATTACTTCTTCAACAAGATGATTTCGTGGAATAAAAATAGGATTAACTAATTCTTTATTTTTATCATTTAAGTTTTTCTCTTTTCTGCGGTTTAGTTTTTGAAACCAGTCTACAGCACGCATATCATTGTTAACCGAATTGAGAAAACTTTCTGATCCTTCCTCATTAACAATTAAGAAACTCTTGGTGAAATCTAATTTATTTGTTTCCAAAATCTCTAGAAACTCAGTAGCTAACGAGTGATCTTCAGAAAGTTTATTATTTATACCGAGCTTCCCTCTCATACCATCCAACCAATATTTATCGTAACTTACGATAAATTTCTCTACGACTTCTGTAGCCTTTGAAATTGCTTTTTCTAGATCCTCATCGATCAATGGCAATAATGTTTCCGCCAACCTCGCTATATTCCACTGACCAACAAATGGTTGGTTTTTAAATGCATATCTACCACCGGTATCAATAGAACTAAACACTCTTGAAGAAAGGTATGAATCCATAAACGCACAAGGGCCATAATCAATAGTTTCACCCGAAATTGACATATTATCAGTATTCATAACACCATGAATAAATCCGATATTCATCCATTTAGCTATTAGTGAAGCCTGTTTATCAGAAACTTCCTTTAAAAACTGTAAGTACGGATTATTATCTCCCCAAATATCTTTGAAATGTCTATTAATCGCATAATCAGCCATTTTCTTTAACTTTTTTTTATCACCTAGAGATGCGATATATTGAAATGTCCCCACTCGTATATGACTAGAAGCTACTCTTGTTAGAACCGCTCCAGGTAACATTTTTTCTCTATAAACTTGCTCCCCAGTCGATACTGCAGCAAGAGATCTTGTAGAAGGAATTTTCAACGCATTCATTGCTTCCGAAATTATGTACTCACGCAAAACAGGTCCAACTGCTGCCTTTCCATCTCCACCCCGAGAATATGGTGTTCGACCAGAACCTTTTAATTGTAAATCAAATCTATTGCCTTCCTTATCAAAGATCTCACCAAGTAAAACTGCTCTGCCATCACCTAATTGAGGTGAATAACCACCGAATTGATGTCCAGCATAGACTTGAGATAACGTCTGAGCTCCATCTGGCTTTATATTACCTGAAAATAATTGCGCTCCTTCAGGAGTATCAAAATATTTTGAACTTAAATCAAATTTATCACCTAAAATATTATTAAAACAAATTAACTTAGGATCTGGAACATGTATCGGATTTACTGGACTGTAAAAACCAGATAATTCGCGAAAATAAGTATTATCGAACTTTATATTAGTTCTCACGTAATCTAAATTATCCATTTGCGCCCTTCTGTGCGGCGACTGACTTTATTGCTATCTCAATCTCATTCACAGCGCTTTCAATCATTGAACGCATAAAAAATAATTCAGCACCATTTTCAGTAAAAAAAACTATGGACATCATTCCCGCCAACTTTGTTCTTACAACCGTTTCAACAATAGGTTGAACAGGACATAATCGAGCGAGAACATCCTTATTCTGAGTATCAATCAATGACATTTTTATCCAACCATCAGATTGATCTGTTATTGCGGCGTCATCAGAAATTAAATGAAATAAGTCAACATCACCGGAATTTATAATAAACCATTGATCCAGCCCAACCCAATAAATACTTACTTCCCCTTTAAACGTTCTCAAATTAGGGCCAGGTAGATCGATATTAAATTCTTCTTTTAATCTTGACGCTATTTTACGATGCTTTCCCTTGAAAGGCATAATTGAAAAGATTGTGTTAGTAACTTCTTGCGACAAGCTCAGATCACCATGCTTAATAGGTAGATTGACAGTCAATTCTGATTTTCTCAAACTATCAACCACGGACCCTACTCCCCGTTTTATCAAAAAACACTGGTGAGGTTACATTAACAATTATTTCTGAATTTCTTAAATGATCTACCATTTTAAATTTTTCACCAATGCGTTTTTGACCATTTTTTACAAGCGCCAATCCAATTGATGACTTTAAACTGGGAGAGTAACAAACACTTGTAACATGGCCTTGATTATTAACACGCTTTGGCGCTTCATCTAAACAATATATATGAGCCCCAGCCAATAGAACCTCATCTTCATTTAAAGGTTTTATACCAACAAGCTGCTCTCTTTGATCTGAGATGAGTCCTGGTCGATTAGCCATAGCCTTTCCGATGCAAGTCTTATCCGGACTGATCATGTTCAACATGCCAATATCTTTTGCTGCAACTCGTCCATCAATTTCCGCATGAGTGATAAAGCCCTTTTCAATCCTAAGCACATTTAATGCCTCCATACCGTAAGGACCACCACCAAACTTTTTTGCTTTGGAAACCAACAATCTTATCATGGCATCCCCATAACTTGCCGGAACAGCAATTTCATAGGCATGCTCCCCCGAAAAAGATATTCTAAACAAACAAGCTGAAATATCGCCAATTGAAACAGAAAGAGTGCTCATGAAAGATATCGTTTCCTCTGATATCTCTTCGTTACAAGTTTCATTTAAAAGATCTCTCGACCTAGGGCCAGCTATTGAAAATTGTGCCCATTGCTCAGTTACAGAAATAACTTGTGCATCTATATCCGGCCTGAGAACTTGCAAAACAAATTCTAAATGTCTCATTACCTGCCCTGCAGCGGCTGTCGTAGTGGTAATAATGAAATGATTACTACCAAGTCGCGCACATGTTCCATCATCCATAACGAGGCCATCTTCGCGTAACATCAAGCCATATCTTATTTTCCCCAACTTAAGTGAGGATATTTTGTTTGTATAAACGAAATCCAAAAGAGCAGCAGAATCTGGGCCTTGAACATCAATCTTTCCAAGAGTGGAAACATCGCAAACACCAACTTTTGAACGCACCATTTCAACTTCCCGATCGCAAGACTGGCGCCAAGATGTTTCTCCCTTTTTAGGAAACCAATTCGGTCGATACCATAGCCCAGCCTCGACGCTGGGCGCATTATTTTCTTCATTAAAATGATGTGATGTGGTTAACCTTGTTGGGGCAAATCTTTTTCCAGAGCCTCCTGCTCCCATTGCTCCGATAGATACCGGAACAAAAGGAGGTCGAAAAGTCGTTGTCCCAGTGGATTCAATTTCCCGTCCTGTTAATTCAGACATTACACCTATCGAATTAACATTAGAATTTTTTCCTTGATCCGTCGCCATCCCTTGGGTCGTGTAACGCTTCATATGTTCTACAGAGATCATATTTTCTTGAACAGATTGTTTTAAATCTTTCACAGTTACATCATTTTGAAAATCTAACCATGCCCTACCACTTCCTTTTACATGCCATAAAGGTTCACAATTATAATTTTCATCTTCGGTTTCAGGAACATCAATATGCTCATATTTTATATCCAAACTTTTCAGAACTTCGCGAGCTCTAAAAACCCCTGATTTCATTGCCATCCGAGTACTAAAAACACCATTAGCAGCACCTGCAATTTCCATGTCAGGCACTGCTTTGGGTTGGGGGACAAAGCAGCTTATAGCCTCATTCCAAATAGGTTTACTTCCCAAATGAGAAGTAAGATGTATTGTTGGATTCCAACCCCCTGAAATAGCCAAACAATCACATTTTAAGAATGTTGTGATATCTCCAGTTTTGATGGTAATCCCGGACAATAAGTTAACGCCATGAGTGTTAATGACTACACTATTAATAAAAGACGTTACCTTTGGAATTTTTTCAACATCTTTACGACTATCTACATATGCGATCACCTTGACACCCTTAGCTTGCAAATCAAACACAGTACGTCTTGCATCATCATTATTCCCAAAAACAATGATTCTCTTACCAGGAGTAACCCCAAATCTATTTAAGTAAGTCCGAACAGCACTAGCCATCATAATTCCAGGCCTATCATTATTCCTAAAAGCGATTGGTCTTTCAATTGCTCCAGTACACAAGATACATTTCTTTGAAACTATTCGCCAAAATACACTATCAGGTAAGTCTTCATTGGGATTTTCTAAATACTCTCCTACCTTTTGAATACCAGCATAATTATTACCATCATAAAGACCCACAATAGTAGTTCTACTAAAAACCCTAACATTTGGCATCAATCTTAGTTTAGATACATTTATCTTAGCCCATTCAAAAGCTGCCTTACCATCTACTTTAAATGTCTCACTATTGAGTCTACCGCCACAAATAAAATCCTCATCTACTAAGATAACTTGAGCTCCAGACAATGCCGCTGTCATAGCTGACATTATCCCAGACGGCCCAGCACCAATCACTAAGATATCACAAAATGCAAACGCTTTTTCATGCTTAGAATTATCAGCAACAGGAGAGAGTCGCCCTAAACCCGCCGCTTGGCGAATAATAGGTTCATACAATTTTTCCCAAAAGCTCTTTGGCCACATAAAAGTCTTATAGTAAAATCCCGCCCCTAAGAACGGTGATAAAAAATCATTTATTCGGAGAATATCAAATTTTATAGATGGCCATCGATTTTGAGAAAAAACTTCTAAATTATTATATATTTCAACTTCTGTGGCTCTAAGATTTGGTGTGAGCTGACCGTGCTTTAAAATTGAAACAAGCGCATTGGGCTCTTCAGAGCCTGCGGTCAATACACCTCTTGGACGATGATACTTGAATGATCGACCTAAAAGTTTGACGTTATTAGCTAACAATGCTGATGCCAATGTATCACCAGCATATCCAAATAATCTTTTCCCATCAAATTTAAATGAGATCTGATTACTTCTATCCAAGAGACTTACTGTACTTATTCTCAATCTAAAGATCCTTTAGTTTTCACATCTCTTGCCAGATCTATTGATAAAATTTTATGAGTGTTTGTATCTCTACAAATCAACAGCCACGCCCTGCAACCGTACTCGTGAGACCAAAGCTCATTATTAAGACCAGCCGGGTTTGACCTAATGTGAAGGTAATCATGAAAAGCGTCCATGTCATTTTCGTCTTTAGGTCTCGCCATTAATTTAGAGGAGCCTTCATAATGGAATTCTACCAAGTCACGCTCACCGCAAAGGGGACAATTAATTCTCATTAAATTTGCACCTCAATGTAGATTAGGCGTTGCACCAGTCGCCTCTTCATCTAATAAGTAACCTTTTTCAAATCGGTCTAATGTATATTTTTCAGCCACCTCGTGGTGTTCATCAGTCGCTAATAAATGTGCAAAACACCATCCTGATGCGGGCGTTGCCTTAAACCCTCCATAACACCAACCTCCATCTAAATATAATCCATTAATGGGTGTTTTATCGATGATTGGAGAGCCATCCATGGTCATATCTACTATACCACCCCAACTTCTCAACACTTTAGCTCTCCCAATCATTGGCATCAACGCCATGGCAGCTTCCATAACATTCTCTATAGCCGGTAAATTTCCTCTTGCTGCGTAGGTATTATACTTATCAATGTCACCTCCAAAAACTAACCCTCCCTTATCTGATTGTGAAATATAAAAAAGTTCTGCACCCCAACTAATTTCACAATCCACGCAAGGCTTTAATCCCTCTGAAACAAAAGCCTGTAAAACATGGCTTTCTATTGGAAGTTTTAATCCAGCCATATCTGCTACCTGACTTGTCCGGCCCGCTACCGCCATCCCTATTTTATCCGCTTTTATTTTACCTTTTGTAGTTTGAACTCCCGATATAGTTTTATTGTTCACGATCATCCCAGTGACTTCGCAATTTTGAATAATATCGACGCCTAGGCGATCTGCTGCTCTGGCATATCCCCAGGCAACAGCATCGTGACGAGCAGTACCTCCTCGCCTATGTAAAAGCCCTCCATAAATTGGAAATCTTGGATCAGTTTGATTAACATATGGCACATAATCCCTTAATTCTTCAGCCGACAATAATTCGGCATCGTCACCCTGACTAATCATCATGTTTCCTCGCCGTGCTAATGAGTCCATTTGACCATCAGAGTGACCCAAACTTAAAATTCCACGCTGCGACATCATTGTATTAAAATTTAGCTCTTGCTCCATGCTCTCCCATAATTTTAGAGAATGAGAAAAGAATTGCGAATTTCCATCCAGCAGATAATTTGCTCTTACAATCGTGGTGTTTCTCCCAACATTTCCTCCGCCAAGATACCCTTTCTCAATAACGGCAATATTCTTTAAAGCATGATTCTTTGCCAGGTAGTAAGCGGTTGCCAACCCATGGCCACCACCACCGATTATAATAATGTCATAACTTTTTTTTGGTTCCTTAGAATGCCACAAGGGTCTCCAATTCTTACCACCCCGAAGACCGTTTTTTAAAATTTGCCATGCAGAGTAATTCATATACTGCCCTTAATAATTTATTGAAGGTCAATTCAATCGATTCATTGTATCATCTATATGTTTAGAGTTCATAAAAAAATAGATACATCTAAAAAATATGTTAGCAATAGCTGAGAAACAAAGTGAGTCGAAAATTATTTTGAGAAGAGGAAAGATTTCATGTCTACAAACAGCGATATTTCATTCAGAGATAGTGTCGACCAAATGTTTAATCAGGCAATTAACTTAATGGATCTACCCGCTGGCTTAGAGGAAAAAATAAGGGTTTGTAATGCGACTTACACTGTCAGATTCGGTGTGAGATTGCGAGGGTCTATACACACTTTCACTGGGTATCGCTCAGTACACTCAGAACATATGGAACCTGTAAAAGGAGGGATACGCTATGCTTTAAGCGTTAATCAAGACGAAGTTGAGGCACTTGCTGCGTTAATGACATTTAAATGTGCACTGGTAGAAACGCCATTTGGTGGATCAAAAGGTGGCCTATGTATCGATCCAAAACAATGGAAAGAACATGAATTAGAGCAAATCACGAGAAGATTTGCCTATGAATTGGTTAAAAGAGATCTAATCCATCCTAGTCAGAATGTGCCAGCCCCAGATATGGGTACTGGCGAACGCGAGATGGCTTGGATTGCCGATCAATATCAAAGAATGAATACAACCGACATAAATGCTAAAGCATGTGTAACTGGTAAACCCCTTAATGCCGGAGGAATTGAAGGCAGGGTAGAAGCTACTGGAAGGGGAATTCAATACGCATTACGCGAGTTTTTTAGACATCCTGAAGATGTCTCATTGGCAAAATTAGAAGGTACATTAGATGGTAAAAAGATCATCGTTCAAGGATTCGGAAACGTGGGCTTTCATGCAGCAAATTTTCTGAGCAATGAAGATAACGCTAAAATCATTGCAGTAATAGAGCATGATGGAGCAGTAGTTGATGCCGAAGGAATTAATATTGAAAATCTCTCTAAATTTGTAAAAAAGCATGGGGGTGTAAGAGGATTCAAGGATGCAGCATTTGTAGAAAAAGCAGAAAGTGTCTTAGAATTAGAGTGTGACATTCTAATTCCTGCCGCAACAGAGGGGGTTATACATCCAGGCAACGCCCAGAAAATAAAAGCTCCCTTAATTATTGAAGCAGCCAATGGCCCAATTACAGCAAAAGCAGATGCTATTTTACAAAAGCGCGGAACAGTAATTATTCCAGATATGTACGCTAATGCTGGCGGAGTTACAGTAAGTTACTTTGAGTGGGTAAAGAATCTTAGTCATATAAGATTTGGAAGAATGCAAAGGCGGCAAGAAGAAGCTAGGCATCAATTGCTTGCGGATGAAATTAATAGATTAATGAGAGCTTCGGGAATAAAGGAACAATTGTCTTCTTCATTTACAGAGGCTTACTTAAAGGGAGCCGGTGAATTAGAACTTGTTCGCTCAGGCTTAGATGACTCTATGCGGACCGCATATCAGTTTATGAGAGAAACGTGGCACAGTAGATCCGATGTTAAAGACTTAAGAACCGCCGCATATTTGGTGGCTATTGAACGTGTAGCAGATAGCTACCGGACCAAAGGGCTTTAACCTTTGAACTTATGACATGTTTTTTGGTAAGACTTCAAAACCAATCTCTTCAGGCTCGTCATCAGTCATCTCCGCTGGAAAACCAGGCGCACGAATATCTAAACCTGTTTTATCTTCAAGCCGCCGAATGATGTTAGGTGATAATTCACGTGGTCCATATTTTTCTATGCCATCTTTAAAAATATTAATCATCATAGGATTAATTTCCAAAGGGACATTAGCTCGGTTGGCAACTTCCTGAAAAATACCAATGTCTTTTAAGACTAAGTCCATGGTAAAGCTTATATCCCTACTCCCATTTAAAATCACTTGGCTTTCAGTTTCATGAACAAAAGAAGTGCCTGAACTGATTCTTATTGCTTCATAAGCAATATTTAGATCCATTCCAGCGCCCTTGGCCACAGTTAAGGCTTCTGAACAAGTGATCAAATTCGCTGTTGCAAGATAATTTGTTAGTACTTTGAGTATAGAAGCTGATCCAATGGGGCCAGTATGTAAAATTCGGCGACCCATCTTCTTTAATAGTGGTAGGATTCTATCGAAAACGGTCCGATCACAGCCTGCAAAAATACTAATGTTCCCAGTATCCGCCCTATGACAACCTCCGGATACGGGGCAGTCTACCGAGGAACCGCCCTTAGCCCTTACTAAAACATCTAATCGCCTCACCTCAGCTTCATCAGTTGTCGACATTTCCATCCATATTTTTCCTGGCTTGATCTCACCGAGCAACCCATCTTTTCCTTCCATTACTTCAGCTGATACATTTGGTGACGGCAAACAGGTTATTACGATTTCACAATTCTTCATAACCTCTTTTGGAGTGTTAGCCACTTTGGCACCTAAGGTTTTGAATTCTAATAACAATTCGTCACTAAGATCATGCACATACAAATCTACACCATTTCGTAATAAGCTGCCACTTAATTTGCTACCTACGTTACCAAGCCCAATAAATCCTACTTTCATTTTGATCTCCAATTAAAAATATACAGTTGCGAAACCTAAATTCTTACTCATGAATTGTCATAATTTCATCATCCTTTTTCTTTTGTTTTGCCACTACGGGAACTGTGGCATGCAAAGATGGCTCTCCAACTGCAAGTATCATTATGGGCTTTTCAGATTTAGGTCGTCCAAGCAACTCATTCAAAAATCGCATTGGATTTGGTGTATGAGTTAAGACAGACAAACCGGCATGATGAAGAGAAGCAATTAAAAAACCTGAGGCAATGCCTACGCTTTCTGGGACATAATAGTTCTTGTAACGAGTACCATCTTTAAAAAACCCATACCTTTGAGCAAAAACTACTATCAACCAAGCGGCATCCTGAAGATGTGGTTTACTTTCATCTGTGCCCATTGGCTCCAAAGCCTTCAACCATTCATCACCTGCTCCACCAGAATAAAACTCTTTCTCTTCTTGTTCAGCTGCTTTGCGGATTTTACTTTTTATTGCCGGCTTACTTATTGCAACAAAATGCCAAGGTTGATGATTTGCTCCACTTGGTGCCGTCCCGGCAGCGCGAATAGCATTTTCAATTATTTCTTTATTTATTCTAGTTTTTTTGAAATCTCTTACTGAATGACGCTTTGACATCCAATTATAGAAACTCCTCGATTTTGCTAATCTTTCTTTCTCCCCCCAATCAAACCGATCTGGAAGAGGTAAAGCTCGATATTCTAAACTATCTTTAAAAAACATATGCTCACCCAAATAAAACCATCTAAAAAGTTTTAATCACCAACTACAAAAATATGAAAGAAAAAATTAATTATCTTAAATGGTTTTTACCCACAGGTCATCCACAGGATTTCCAGATTGCGAAACTCTTTGAGTTAGTTCATAGACAGTAGTAGGAGGAATAAATGTCCGAGATTTCCAAACTTCCAAGTTCAGCAAATGTTCCGAACACAACAAGTGAATTAAGTGAGTCTGCTCCCCACAATATAGAAGCAGAACAAGCTCTACTTGGTGCATTAATGGTAAATAATGATGTTTTCGATAGAATTGATAATATTGTAAATGAGGCTCATTTCTTTGACCCCGTTCATCAGAAAATTTTTGAAGTCGCCGCCGTGCGTATAAAAAACAACTCTCTTGCGTCTCCGGTTACGCTTAAAGCTTTTTTAGAGGATGATCCTGGACTAAATGAATTAGGGGGCGGCGCTTACCTTGTTAGACTCGCCGGTGCCGCAATTTCAATTTTTGCAGCGCGTGATTATGCTGAAATGATTCGAGAACTTGCGACCAGAAGATCACTTATAGAAATTGGCAACAACATTTCAGGTCAAGCTGGAAAGATAGAAGTCGATCATGACCCAAAAGATCAAATTGTTGAAGCAGAACAAAAACTATATGAATTAGCAGAAACAGGTCAAACCGGATCTGGATTTCAGAGCTTTCTAAAAGCAGTGACAGATGCTGTAAATGTTGCAAATTCGGCATACCAACGAGAAGGTGGATTAGTAGGCCCATCTACTGGATTTCAAGATTTGGATAAAAAGCTAGGTGGTTTACATCAGTCCGATCTTTTGATTCTCGCTGGCCGACCATCAATGGGGAAAACAGCACTTGCAACTAACATAGCTTTTAATATCGCAAAAAAGTACTCTAAAGGCTTATTATCTGACGGATCAGAAGGAGCGGTTGATGGTGGAGTCGTCGGATTCTTTTCGCTTGAAATGAGCGCAGAACAGCTTGCAGCTAGAATTCTCTCTGAGGTATCTGAAGTACCATCAGATCAAATCCGCAGAGGAGATATGACTGAAAAAGAATTTAGAAAATTTGTTGAAGCTGCAAAATCCCTTGAAGCATGTCCTCTGTTTATTGATGACACGCCGGCTCTACCGATAAGCCAACTTGCAGCACGAGCGAGGAGACTAAAAAGAACGAGCGG
>JAQWNW010000039.1 GCA_029246285.1 Paracoccaceae bacterium
GATAGCTAAGGGAATTGGCGGAGGATTTCCACTTGGGGCATGTTTAGCCACAGAAAGAGCTGCACAAGGTATGACCGCTGGGACCCATGGTTCGACTTATGGCGGCAATCCTCTCGCCTGCGCTGTTGGAAATGCTGTCCTGGAAATTATCAATGACCAAAAATTCTTAGACGAAGTAAAAATTAAATCCTTACTTCTAAAACAAAAACTTGCTTATTTACTCGATCAACATCCAGATATTTTTGAAGAAGTACGCGGTAAAGGCTTAATGATTGGATTAAAATGTAAAATTCTCAATATTGATTTGGTAAATGCTGGATATCAAAAGGGTTTAATAACGGTTCCTGGTGGTGACAATACTGTTAGATTGCTTCCTCCACTTAATATCACAAATGAGGAAATTGATCTTGCAGTAACAATGCTTGATAAATGTGCTAATCATCTAAAACTAAAAGAAGGCTGAATTAATGCCGCATTTCCTAAATTTAAATGAAATGACTCCTAACGAATTGAGAGACATCGTTTCGCATGCAATCAATTCAAAGAAAAGAAAAAGTCCAAATTCAATCGCAGTTACTAGCAAAAATGCTCCTTTAAACGGTAAAATAGTAGCAATGATTTTTGATAAACCCTCAACAAGAACAAGAGTTTCTTTTGATGTCGGAATAAAACAATTGGGAGGGCAATCATTAATTTTATCTGGTTCCGATACCCACCTAGGGCATGGGGAAAGTATATCAGACACTGCTAAAGTCTTATCTCGCTATGTTGATCTTATCATCATTAGAACTTTCGAAGAAGACGCATTATATGAGCTCGCAAAAAATGCTGATGTGCCCATAATTAATGGATTAACAAACGCAACTCATCCGTGTCAAAGCATGGCAGATGTAATGACATTTGAAGAATTAAGAGGTGCAATAACCGGAAAAAATATTTTATGGCTAGGAGATGGTAACAATGTATGCGCGTCCACACTTCACGCCGCAGGGCAATTCGGATTTAATTTTACCTTCTCTGGCCCAGAGAGCTTAAATCCGAAACCCAAATACTTAGAATATGCAAAAAGTAAGAATATCTTAGTTAATATTGATCCTGATCCAGAAAATGCAATCAAAGATGCCGACTTGATAATGACAGATACTTGGAGTTCAATGCACCAAAAGAAAGAGTTAAATTATGAGGCTCGCCAAAAACAATTAATACCATTTCAAGTTAATGAACAATTAATATCTAAATCAAAGGATGAAGCGATATTTATGCATTGTTTACCAGCTTACCGAGGACAAGAAGTAACATCTGATGTTATTGATGGAAAAAAATCTGTAGTTTTTGACCAAGCTGAAAATAGGCTGCATATTCAAAAGTCGATATTAGAATGGTGCATTTTAGGACGACTATGATGTTGTATTTAAAGGTGCCCTAACCGCCTTTTCCCGGTTTTTCAGAAAAAACAGTTTCTAACTTATTTGGCAAACCATCCATTTTTTCCGCCTCTGGCAATGGTTCAGTTTGAGTTATGATTACTGGCCATAATTCTGAATATTTTCTATTAAACTCCACCCATTTTTCCATATCTGGCTCAGTATCTGGCAATATTGCATCAACTGGACATTCAGGCTCACACACCCCACAATCGATACACTCATCTGGATGAATAACTAACATGTTTTCACCTTCATAAAAACAATCGACAGGACATACTTCTACACAGTCAGTATGTTTACACCCTATACAATTGTCATTGACAATATATGTCATATAAATGCTCTCTATTGTTACAGAACGTTACCTATTTCTCGATTAACTGAAGTTCAAGGGTGTATTAATAAATTAACAAAAAAATTACGACCAGTAACTATTTTCAGCAATAAATACTAGATATTTTCATACCAATCTTGCAAATTTTTCGCAGAACCTCTTCGTGCCGGCCATGATAAAACACGTAAAACTAAAATCTCATTATTTTTTGTTAATGTTATAACGTCCCCCACCCTTATTAAAGAGCTTACTTTTGTTAATTTTCTTCCGTTTACACGTATTTTACCAAACTTGATCATTTTCCCGGATATTAAACGAGTTTTAAAAAATCTACATACCCATAACCATTTGTCAGCCCTTATAGATTCGCTATTATTCAATTACTTCTCTTTTAAAGCCATCAAAACAGAGAAAGGGTTATTAGGATCTGGAGGGCTTGTTTTTTCTGGATGCTTATTGGAACTATCTTTACCTCGATTTTTGTGAAGACTTTTTTTTCTTTTTACGGGTTTAGTCTTCAGTTCCTTTTTACTCTCCGTTTTTTGTAGTTTTTTCTTTACTTGCCACGAAAAAGACCAGAAGGGCTCGTTTAATTCTTCCTCTGAAACAATTGGATTATCAGAGATCTCCACGTCCGATTCATCATTAGTCTTTTCAACGTTGGAAGTTTTTATTTTTTGTCGTTCACTCTTTATTACTTGGTACCCCAAACCAGACATCAAGCTGGCAAATTGCTCATGTGACATCCCAGTAATAGACAACATATCTGGAGTAGCTTCAAAGCCATTTCTTGAGTCTTCTTGTCTGAGTAAGTCAGCTAATCTTTCCAGCATATCAATTCTTAAAGCCCAGTCTCCAGAGTAATGATAACCAACTTTTGTGAAATATCCTTTGACCTCTGTGTTCGTGACACCAACAGTAACAAGACCAGGTTCAGGAGGAGAAGGAAACTCATCAAAATTATTTATAACTGACCACAGGACTAATCTCAATCGAGTCACAGCAGGTTTCAACAATATTGGTACAAAAACATTATATTGACCAAATCGAACTCCATGCTTTCGTAACAAACCACGAGACACTTGATCTAAATCCTTTAACTCTCTTGAAACATCCGCTCTTGGTAAAATGCCAAGAGATTCAACCAGCAAAAATGCCACACCTTTGCTCAATCCAATTATTTGAGAATCTTTTTTCATTGAAAAAAGAGGTTCAAATAATGTCTCTATTTTTCGATCCAAATAATGTTTTAACCGACGCTCAACTTTTTCTCTAACTTCTGTACCCGCTTCCAAATCAACAAAGGTTTGTACCTTCGGTTTTAAAATGTCTTCACCGGACACAATTTTTCCGATTGCATGATTCCCCCACACAAGATCTCCTTTTTCAGTAAAACCGATATCAGTATCAGGGGCATTATATAACCTAGTGCTTCTCAAATAAAATTCAGACTCTAATGCAGAGATACTAGTACTCCGCAGTGCTTTCTGTTCTTCAGAACTAACAGTTTTATCTTGTGAAAAACGAAAACCTTGCAATTTTCCAATAAATTGACCGTCGATTCTTACTTCACCATCTTTGCTTACCTCGGCCACGAGCGTCTCCTTTTGCTTCAGCTTACGAATTAATATACTCGTACGTCGATCTACAAAACGTTTTGTCAATGCTTCGTGAAGTGCATCTGACAAACCATCTTCAATTCTGCGGCTTTCTCCTCTCCAGTACTCCGGATCGCCAACCCAATTATCTCTTTGAGCAACATAGGTCCAAGTTCTTACAAAAGCCAACCTTTTTGAAATAGTATCAATATCTCCATCATAACGGTCAATTTTTTTCAGCTGGCCACCAAACCAATCATTAGTAATAGTACCTCCTGCCTTTAGAAAATGAAATACTCTCCCCAGAATTCCTATATGATCCCCGAGGGATATACTTCGAAAATCCGGAATTTGACAAACATTCCATAGAAGATCAATCAATATTGGGTCGCGCATGCTAGAAAAAAATGTGTCTGAAGCAGTAATTGCTTTAAGGGATGTTAAGTCTATAGCTTCCCGTCCTTTTATAAAAATTGAGTTATCAGCTTTTGTTTCCAACGATTTGATCAAATAATCAGTATTATCCATGTTTAAATCAGAATTTCTCCAAACTATCTTCTTTATCGATTTAAACTTATGATTTTCTACAGCTTCAATCGTCTCTTCATTAAATAAAGCAGCATCGCCCGTAGTACCAAAAGTACCTGCCCTTAAATAACGACCTGCACGACCAGCAATCTGAGCTACCTCACTATTAAGGAGTTCACGCATTTTTTTTCCATCAAATTTGTGAATGGCGGAAAAAGCGACATGATCAATATCAAGATTCAGCCCCATCCCAATCGCATCTGTAGCAATCAAAAAGTCTACATCACCATTTTGGTATAACTCTACCTGCTTATTTCTAGTTCGTGGTGAAAGCGCACCAAGGACAACTGCGGCACCGCCTTTTTGTCTCTTAACCAACTCTGCGATAGCATAGATATTTTCAACGGAAAAACCAATGATAGCAGATCTCGACTTCATTCTTGAAATCTTTTTTGAGCCTGAAAATTTTAGGTCTGAAAATCTATGCCGAATCTTCAATTCTGCCTCAGGTACCAATTTAGCTATTACACTCCAAAAATTTTCAGAACCTAAAAAGAGTGTTTCATACCTACCGCGCATTTTTAAAAATCTGTCTGTAAAAATATGTCCTCGCTCCAAATCTGAACATAATTGAATCTCATCAATGGCAACAAATTCAAAGTTTTTTTTACTAGGCATCGCCTCAGTTGTGCATACCCAAAATTTCGCATTCTCAGGTATTATTCGTTCTTCTCCGGTTACCAGAGCCACAGATTTAAAATCGCTCAGTTTTACTAATCGATCATAAACCTCTCGCGCTAATAACCTTAATGGAAGACCTATTATTCCGTTATTATATGATAACATTCTCTCAATAGCGTAATGTGTTTTACCGGTGTTTGTCGGGCCTAAAACAGCAACAATTTTCTTATTCATTAGGTTCATCGGCGTTTAACTTTACAAAGAAGCATCAGCTGCTTTCTCATTTACTCTTTCTAGCGATTTCTTAATATTTTTATTATTGGGATTTATCTCATTCGCTTTTTTCAATGCCTCTCTTGCAGCCTCAAAATATCCCAAGATTTCAAGAATTGAACCTAGCCCAGCTAGGGCACCAAAGTGGTTAGGGTTCAAAGATAAGACCTTATTAATATCTGATATAGATTTATCAAATTGACCTTGAAGATAGTATGCAGTGGCTCGCGCGTTCCAAGCTTCAGCAAAAGTTGGTTTTTCGTTAATCACTTTATCAAAAATATTGATAGCATTATTGAACTTTTTATCAGCCATAAAAGAACGACCACGTTGAAGAAGAGAGTCCAACTTAATTGAACCAGATTTAGACCATTCTACCCAAATATCTCGCTCCACTTCCTTACTATTTCTCTCAGCCGGGGCCTTTAGCTCTTCTAGCAATAAATCAATTTTTAAATTTTCTGAATATAATATAGAAGAACCAAAAAATGACAAAATGAAAATAGGAATAAAAACAAAAGTATTGGCAAGTTTATAATAATAAGTCATAATCATATATTAGCGTTATTTGGAAAAAAAACGAGCTAATCTTTATAAATTTGGAGCAATCAATGAGTGAAGTAATAAAAACCGCAATACAGGCATTAGAAGAAAAGTTACCAAATGGATTTGACGGTTCTGTAAAGTTTGAAATTGAAAACGAAGGCTCTGTAATAGTTAATGAGTCAGGTTGTTCTGAAAGTACAGAGGATACTGACTGTACATTAACGGCAGATAAGGAAACTTTTCAAGATATTATGTCCGGTGACTTGAATTCAACTGCAGCGTTTATGCAAGGCAAGCTTAAAGTCGATGGAGATATGGGAATGGCAATGCGCTTAGCGACAGTCTTAGCTTAAATTGCACAATGCACCGCTTTACGAAGACATCCTGGAGGGGCCGAAAAATGGGAATTCAGAATGGATACAAACCAAAGATAATTTCAGACTAAGAGTAGCATTTTGGACTAAAGAGGATGCACTCGGGACAGTAATAATTTTTCCTGGCAGAAATGAATATATCGAAAAATATGGACGAACATGCAAAAAATTCTGGGAATTAGGATATAGCTCTTTAGTTGTAGATTGGAGAGGGCAAGGTTTATCTGATCGCTACTTTAAAAACAGATTAATTGGACATGTTAATAGTTTCATAGATTATCAGATAGACGTCGAAGCAATAACCAAAATTTTAGTATCAAAAAAGTTACCCAAACCGTGGCACCTTCTTGCACACTCCATGGGTGGTGCTATTGGCTTAAGAGCCTTGCATAATGGGTTTGCAGTAAAAAAAGTAATTTTTTCAGCCCCAATGTGGGAGATAAGAATGCATCTTAATTATTTTAAAGATAATCTTATGCATGTTTACGGACGAAACTCGTATTTAGCTTATAAAATGCTTAAATTAGAAAATAATTATGTTCCCGGAGTAGACCAAATACCATATTTAGAAACAGCAGAATTTGAAAATAATTCACTCACTACAGACAGAGATTACTTCCAATTTCTAAAAAACCAAATCTTATTATATCCTGAACTAGCTCTTGCTGGCCCAAGCGTTAAATGGTTGAACACAGCATTGCTAGAATGTCAGAAATTAAAAAAATTAACCCCACCCACGATACCTTGTTTAACTTTTTCGTCCCCTACTGACAGAATTGTAAGTAACGACGCAATCAAGAAGCTCTTGAGGAATTGGAATAATAGTAAGCATCTGGAAATTGGAAATACAGAACACGAAATCCTTATGGAAGACCCTGAATTGCTACAATTGATTTATTCGGTTATAAGAAATTTTCTAACATAATTATTTAAATTAATCACAAAGTTAAATTTGATATGCAGGACTATTTACTTAATAATTGGCAACCACTAATGTTAGTACTTTTAGCGCTTATTGCTGGATCTATTGTGCTAATTATTTCTGAAAAAATTCTTAATTTATTTAACCCAAAGCTTAAGAAGTTATTATTGAGGATACTCTTTTATATTATTTTTCTAAGCGCAGTTACTAAAATGTTAGAACTTTGGTGATTCAATTCGCTCTTGATTATATAGATCGTAGATGTTTTGAAAGATTAGCTTGAATATCTGATACCAACAAAAAGTTGATATCAGACATAATTATGGCGATGTGCAAGCAATTCTGAAACCATTTCCATCTGGATCACGCAGAACAGCTAAATACCAATGATAATATGTCGTAAAAGGCTCTTTTATTAAAGTTGCACCTTTACTCATTGCCTCTGCAACTGCCGAGTCTAATTCCTCTTTTGACCCAATCGAAAATGTAAGGGCTGTTTGGTCCCCTTCGCCAACTGAGCGCGGTTTAAGCCCTAGCATCTCATAGGCAGCTAAAGCGCTAAAACCAACCATACATTCTCCCGCCATATATCCTCTAAACACATCTGACCTCAGCTCCTCATTTTCACTGAGATCAAATACATCACGATAAAATTCAGATAAATTTATAAAATCTTCCGAAAATAAAGTAACTTGCATTAATGTATTCATATTATGCACTCGCTCCAAAAGTTTTTTGAAACATTGAGCGAAGGTGTTCACCAGCAGTCATTTCTGGATAATCAGGCTCACCAGACTCAGGCATGCAAGTTGGAGCACATTTAACTTTATAAAAATATTCTGGGTCACAAAATACTGGTGCTGAATAACGTGTATTACCCGATATATTATTTAATACCCGGTGAGGAGTTGCTTTATACAAGCCATTAGTAATGACAGGCACCATTTCTCCCAGATTAATGATGTATGCACCATCTATTGGGGGAGCAGAAATCCAATCACCATCAGCGTTTTGAACTTCTAAACCTCCATTTTGATCTTGTAGCAGAATAGTTATAAGGCCCCAATCTGTGTGAGCACCAGCTCCCAATTGATTTGGGGCAGCGTCCTTAGGATGAGGAGGATATTTTAGAATACGACCATAGTGCAATGGTTCCACCAATCCCTCGTCAAAATAATCTTCGGGGAGTTCAAGGGAAAGCGCTAGCATTCGAGCTAAATGACGACCTAAATCTAAAGCTTTATCAACGTATGCTTCATATTTTTCCTTAAATTCTGGAAAATTGGCTGGCCATTGATTCCGCCCAGTTCCAGGTACATTTAATTTTGTATATCTATGATTTTCATCAGCATCTACACTAGACATAAAACCTTCTTTTAGATCAGGAGGAGAGCCTTCATCTAAGGTTTGATTTGCCATTGCCTCATAGCCTCGAGTGGAGTCTTCATTAGCAGAGTCGAGCGCCTGTTTTTCCTCTGCAGGAAGATTAAAAAATTCAGCTGCTAAAGCAAGATGTCCATCCATCATTTCTTTTGGAACTGAATGATTTTTCACATAAAAAAAGCCTGTATCACGACATGTTTTATGTATTTCCCAAGCAACTTTTTTTCTTTTTTCGATATCATCCGAGTAACTATCTGTTAAGTCTATGACCGGAATTTCTTTAGCAGCGTGGGGTGGCTCATAGGGTATCATTTTTTTCTCCTTTAATAAACAAATTCGTAGTTAAAATATCACTTAATAACTGTGATCACACAATGCAAAAACGTTTAAGCATAACTGTCAACCGACTTCTTGTAAAAAACCCACTTTTTTTACCAAATGGTATAAAAAAGCGGGGCCATTAAGAAAATATTTTCACAAATAACTTAATATAGAAATTGAATTGCGAGAATTTATACAACAAATCTGATTGATTCGTGATAGACATTGTTCAGAAAAATATAATTGTTTGTAATTAAAACTAAGTTCGCTCTTCTCTAATGTGGTGCTTTCCTAGTGATCCTGGTTGAGACCAATCATTTTTCAATCGTATAGCGCTCCATATCATAACTCCTAATGTTGCAAAGTACGGCGTCATCAATAAAAAATATTGAGGCACTTGAAAGCCAGCAGCTGCTATTCTAGGAATCAGCGCTTCAATACAACCAAATAGTATCGCACCTAAAAGGGCCCGCCAAGGGCCCCAACGTGCAAAAATTACTAATGCAATTGCAATCCACCCTCTTCCACCGACAACACCATCAACCCAAATTTTTGATACTGCCACAGTTAGATATCCTCCAGCCAAACCGAGAAATGCCCCACCCACTAAAATAGCAATAAACCTATATAATGTTACATTGACACCTGCTGCATCCGCTGAATAAGGATTTTCACCAACAGATCGTAAATTCAAACCCATGGTAGTTCGATACATTACATAATTCACGGTCAAACAAAAAATAGGAACAAGATAAACAATCAAGTCATGTCCAAAGAATATTTTACCTATTATTGGAAATTGTAGGAAATAATCGGGAAATAATGACCCTAATCCATAAATCGCCTTGTTAGTCCAGCTATTTTGTGTCGCAATCAAGCTGGTTAATGCCTGAGCTAAAAATACTAAAGCTAGGCCTGATATTACATGGTTTATTCTCAAACCGGCTACTAAAACTGCAAAAAGCAATCCCAACATTGAGCCGGCTATAGCAGAGAAACCCAACGCGAGCATAGCGCTGCTACCATTAATTGAAAAACCAACACCTGCTAAAGCACCAATTAACATAAAACCTTCTGCACCCAGGTTTAAAACCCCAGATCTTTCACAAATTATTAATCCTAAAGCAGCTAAAACGAAGGGGGCAGCAAAACTAGGAACGATACTTACCCAATTTAT
>JAQWNW010000043.1 GCA_029246285.1 Paracoccaceae bacterium
GCACCAGTAGGTGGATTAGATGATCGAAATGCTGCAGAGGCTTTATCATTTATTACTGCAATTACTGGTCTAAATAGCACAGGAGTTGTTTCTTTTGGCACCGATGCTGGCTATTTTAGTGATAAAGAATATTCAACAGTAGTATTTGGTCCAGGAAGTATTAGTCGGGCGCATAAACCCGATGAGTATATAAAGCTTTCAGAGTTGGAGGAGGGGCTTGATTTTTTTGAAAAAGTCTCACAACATCTTAGTTAAGAAAACCAACTATAAATAATACAAACATATTTAAATAAAGCTGTGCTCAACCAGCTGCTTAAATTGGTCACTTATAACAACTAATTCATTACCTAAAGTACTTCGTTTTTTTGCGGTAAAAGTATGAGATGGACCTATTGTTCCTATGCTAAAAAGGTTATTATTATTATTTACTTTAATTGGCACTGCTACACTTGCGATGCCATCTTGGATTTCCTCAACGCATTCTGCATATCCTCGAGTTTGGATCAGTTGTAGTTCTGCTTCTAATTCTTTCTTCAAAACTTTGGTGTTTTTTGTGTATTGTTTTTTTGGACCATCAAGAATTTTTTGTTTGAGGGAGGTAGCTGAAAAAGCTAAAATTGCCTTTGAGCAAGAACATGCGTGTAGTGGTCTGTATCCCAATCCAGGGTGTACAAAAGATGATGAAACTTTTTTTGGCGTTTCTACATGGATAATTTCAACACCATTATTACGAAACCTAGATAAGAAAACTGCCTCATCAAATGATTTTGCAGTTTCTTGAAGTAATGGGCTGGTTAAAAGGCAAATATCTTTGTCTAGAGTGCCAGTTCGAGTTATCGTTCTTAGTTTATCACCAATAACATACCGATTATTATTATTGGGATCTTCTATAAGCTCATGATTTAACAGTTGTTCAATCGTCCGATAACATGTGGGTTTTGGGATTTTTGAAAGTTTGTGAATTTCTAATGTTGAGATTTCTTTTCCGGAGTTTGAGATAACATCAAGGATATTCATCATTCTTTCAATATTCATATTTTTCTCATTTACTAAGAAGTATTATTAAAATATAAGAAAAAAGTAATTTAAGCAATATTTTATTTTGGAAGGATTTATCATGGAATGCTGTGGACCAGGTTATGCCTCCCCTGCTTTGGCAATACAGGCCCCACGTGAAAAGTTATTGTATACTATTGCAATCTATACCGGAACTGGCATTCAAAAACCTGATTACCTCGCAACTGTCGATGTGGACTCAGGAAGCAAAACTTATTCAGAGGTTATACATCGGTTAGAAATGCCTGGAATAGGGGATGAATTACATCATATGGGTTGGAATGCTTGTTCATCTTGTCATGACGATAGTAGCATGGCTCGTAAATACCTCCTTTTACCTGGAGTAAGATCAAACAATATTCACATAGTTGATACCCAGACAGATCCAAGGGCACCTAAGCTTTTCAAGATAATTGATGGTAACGAAATTAAATCAAAAGCAAATTTGTCTGGTCCACACACAGTTCATTGTTTGGAGAGTGAAATCATAATCTCCTTTTTAGGTGATGCAAAGGGCGAGGCTCCTGGGGGATATCTTCAACTTGATAAGGATTTTGAAATAGTTGGCCGATGGGAAAACTCAATGGGGGATATAAAATTTGGTTATGATTTTTGGTATCAACCTCGTCATAATGTCATGGTATCCTCTGAGTGGGCTGCGCCAAATACTTTCATGCCTGGGTTTGATTTAGAGGAAGTTGGGCACCTAAAATATGGCAGAGAGTTACACTTTTGGGATTTTGAGAAAAAGGAGCCCGTTGAAACTTTTTATTTAGGTGAAGATGGTTTGATCCCACTTGAGGTAAAATTTCACCATAATCCTGATAGTTCTCATGGATTTTGTGGAGCTGCATTAAGTGCAAATGTGATACATTGGTGGAAAAACTCAGATGGAAAATGGGAATGGGAAAAAATAATCGATGTAGAGAATGAACCACATGCTGAGTGGCCAATCCCAATCCCTGGAGTAATGTCAGCTATATTGATCTCTATGGATGACAAATATCTTTATTTGAATAATTGGTTGCATGGAGATATGCGACAATATGATATAAGTGATCCTCATAATCCAAAGTTAACTGGACAAGTTTGGATGGGTGGCTTGTTGGGAAAAGCTCCAGAGGTAAATGGAATAAAAATGGCCGGTGGGCCACAGATGTTTCAACTTAGTCTTGATGGAAAACGGCTCTACGTAACAACATCATTGTTTTCAACTTGGGATAATCAATTCTATCCAGAGATAAGGGAACAGGGTGGTGTTATGGTTATGATTGATTGTGATCCTGAAAATGGTGGAATGTCTATAAATCCAGACTTTATAGTAGACTTTGGTAAAGAGCCTAATGGCCCTAGCCGATGCCATGAGGCTCGTTATCCTGGTGGCGATTGTACAAGCGATATATGGTTGTAATGACATATACCGTTAAAATAAAAAATAGAGAAAACGCTAGTTATCAAGTAGATTCTAGACGACCACTTTTAGATAGTCTTCGTGAGCAAGGTGTGGATCTTCCCTACGGCTGTAAGTATGGTGGTTGTATTACCTGTGCTGCTAAACTTACTTCGGGAAAAATTGATCAACGCCGTCAGGTTGCGCTTAATAACCGACAAATAAATGATGGTTATATAATATTGTGTGTGGCGCGACCAAAAAGTGATTGTACGTTGGAAATTGGCGTGGAAAGTCATGATAAGCTTTATAGAAATCCATTCCTAGATCCATTACAACCACATGAATTAAAGGCTGATATTGCAGCTTCAGAGGAGGTTAAGTGATGGGTATTATGGATCATAACGAGCCATACAGTAATGATTATCTGCAGGATATATTAAAGTCAGCAAAAACGATTGCTATGGTTGGTGCTAGTCCGGATAAGACCAAGTTTAGTTACGGCGTCTTACGTGTCTTACATGAGACAGGATATGATATGATTCCAGTAAACCCTCGTCCTGATGTTGAGGAAATTCGAGGCATGAAAGTATTCAATTCGTTGGCTGAAATAGACAGATCAGTCGATATTGTTGAAGTTTTCCGACGTCCAGAAGATTTACTTGGTATTGCCCACGAGGCAATTGAAATTGGTGCAAAAGTTTTATGGGGGCAAATAGGTGTGCGAAACGACGAAGCGGCTCGTGTCGCGGAAAATGCTGGGATGAAAGTTGTTATGAATCGTTGCCCTAAGATAGAACTCTTCAGGCCTTTTTGGAAACCACGCTTGGATCTAAAAATATAATTACCCTAACAAAACCAATAAAGATTTTGATAAAGCTACGTCTTTATTATAATATAAATGTAAGTATTAAATTAACGCTTGATTGGGATATATTCTTATGCCCGTTGCGCAATTTAATTTGGGGTATCTTAAGTAAGCGAGAGATTCACCAGAGATGAGTTCTTATATAGAACAGTTAGATGAGGTTATGAAAATAGCTGTCTCTAACCCTAGCTTAATTTGGCTTCATGAGGATGATACTATTAACGAAGTTTATCGTATTTTTGGGAGGAAAGATAATCCTGCTGCAAATTTATCGACCTGGACAAGCGTTGATTGTCTACACCGATTTATGATCAGTGAAATGCATAGGGCAGTAATGAATAGGCGGGATGAGTGGTTCAAAAGCTGTACAGAGGAGACCTTCGTTATGTGGTACATTTCGAAAGATTACAGGCCCACCATAAAAGAAGGTTATGATCGCTTAAAATATCTTAACACTTATGGTCAAACAGAATTTGCGTTCAATGATTTAATAAAATATCCAGAAGAACCTAAAGTTTAAGTATTTTAAGGTTCGGCTGTAGTTGTTCTTTTAGCAACGGTTATATGGATGATTACTACTAAAATTGCGAGCAGAAGAGCTGGCAGATAGATAAATAATGATCCCGATAATAAAAGAATCGCTAATCCCAATCGGGTTATAACTTCCCAAGCTTTAAGAGGACGATGATCAAAACCACACAATGCGCTTGCAACAAGATATAAGGAAATAATTAACCGAATTATTAACCAAACTAAGGCAGTGTAATTAAGGCTACCATCATACCCGGTTAAGTATTTTCCTTTGCTATCATCAGGGCTTAAAACAGCTGCTTCAATTAATAGTAATTCTGGATGAAAAGCGAAAACGAATGGTATAACAAAAATTACTATACCAGACCTAACTGCAGAAAAACCGGTTGCCATTGGTTCTTCTTTTGTTATGGATGCTGCAGCAAAAGCAGCGATTGCGACAGGTGGCGTGATGGCAGAAGCTACGGCAAAATAGAAAATAAACATATGTGCGGTAAAAGTAGCAATACCCAGCCCCGCCAACATTGGTCCCATTAACAGTGCGACATTAATATATGCTGGAACAGACGGCATACCCATGCCCAACAATACTGCCATTAACATTGTTAAAAGCAGAGCTATGAATAGAAGGAAAGGTGACCCAGTGACGCTGAGGTCCATAGCAGTAAGAACTCCAAGTATATCTCGAGCAATATAAGTTGAAAAGCCAGTTAGATTTAAACAAAAATCAATTACTGAAACACTTAAAAACATCAGATATAATGTTGAAATCATTACACCAGCGCCCCCTAGTGCTTTAAGTATTTTTTGAGGTTTTGCACGTATTTTTGGATCGAGAAATAAAAGTCCCATTAATAATATACAGGCCCACCAACCAGATGATCCAGCATCACCTGCAGAGTTTTGAATAACTTTGAAAAACCAAGGTAATTGATCGGCGGTGCAACTGGTTGCTCCTGCAAGTTTTTCAACGCCAAATATCGAACCGATAAAACCACATCCAACTTGCTCTTTTGGAGTGAGTAATAGTCCCAAAATGAGTAATAATGGCGCTATAATCATAATTAAATTAAATTTATCTTGTCTATCTAAAACCATATCATCGGTTATAACACCTATTGCTTTAATGTTTTGTTTTCTGGCTTGAAAAACAGCAGATAAAAATAGACATCCAAAATAGGCTATAGCTGGAATTAATGCCGCGATTATTACCTCTCTATATGGGACTTGTGTTAAAGCAGCCAAGATAAAAGCAGCTACGCCCATAATAGGGGGCATTATTTGACCTCCACTTGAGGCTGCCGCTTCTACTCCACCGGCAAAAATTTTGGAAAATCCTCTTTTGATCATCATTGGTATAGTTAAAACGCCAGTTGCTAAAACATTTACAACGGGACCACCTGAAATTGTTCCAAATAGTGCTGAGCTAACAATTGCCGCGTGAGCCGGTCCGCCATTTAGTTTACGAGTCCATCTGAACGCTAATTTTATTAATGATTGACCGCCAGCTGAAGCACCAAATAAACTACCTAAAATAATAAATGGAAAGACGGTATTTAATAAAATATCCATAAACCGTCCTAATAAACCGCTGCTATTATTAACAATGATATCGTGAACTTTTGGGCGCCCGTCGATGAGTTGCCTTGGATCGCTTCCTAGTTTGGTGACAATATACTTATTTATGTCTTCGGCGCCGTAGAAATACCAAACCGCTATTGTGAAAAATGTGTAAGCTACGACGATTATTGTAACAACGACGAGCGGGAATCCCCAAACCTTAATATTGTATATTAAAAAAATTGTTATAGTCGTGGCCATTATTAGAAATAACCACACTCCAGTTGTAGCCATACATTGAGGGTCATCGACACCACTCGGAGCGGGTAGGCCGTATAATTCTGCAAATGCTATTTCTTCTTTTAAACTTTCAGCGATGAGTTTTGCTCGTTCACCAGTTATTTGATCGATAAGACAAACACTATCAATTTCAATTAGGTAGGTAATTGCCATCAAACTTGTTATTAAAAGCATCAATAGATCAAAGGCAATACCAAGCCTTTTACCCGTTTGTGTTTTTGCATCACGATAAAATGAATGCTTAAGTACTGTCACCAACATCATCACCATAAATGCTATTGGATGGGCCCATTCATAAGGAAATTTACGAATTAGTACGGATTCAGTTTTAAAAATATTAGCAATTGTTTCCTCTAAACCTGGAATTGATGGGATGTTATTAACCATCCCAAAAACCACCAAAAGAAGGCCAAATATTGTGGCTAATTTTATTCCAAGATCTTCATTTTCTCGAAGTTGAGGGGTTTCGTTATCAACAGCGTTTGATGACAAAAGATTATCTTTCTAGTAGAAGAATAATCCCGGTTGATTTGCGTTCAACCGGGATTAAGTCGTTATGGTTTAGCGCAATCAGGTATTTGTACGCCTGCTTCTTCCCAAGCAGCTACGGCGCCAGGATGATACTTCATTCCAACTGCACCACAAAAGCCTGAATCTCCAGCACTTCCAGCTGTCTTCAATCCCAAGTTTTTAGCATAAGCAGTGTTGGCGATTAGTTTATCGATGTTTGCGATATGAGTTGCTGTCATTGCTTTTGCGAGATCAAATGACATGTCTTTGTTGACGACTTGTGCACCTGTGGTAACCATACCTCTCCAATAACCGTCTTCTGATATGATATTGACGCCTCCAGTGTATCCCATTTCATCAATTGGCACTACGATTGGAGCACTTCCCGGTCCTTTTGTTAACTTTTGAAAAGCTTCGCCCTCATAAATATCTTTAGGCACTGAGATGAGATTGATGTTTCCTGCTGAAAGGGCGCCAATCATAATGTCTGATGGAATTGTGAATGGAAGTACATTTGCTTCGGCACTATTGTCAGTTATTGTCTTTGACATCTGCCCCCAATTTACCTGTAATCCTGTGTAACCCTCACCATCTTTTAGTCCAGTAACAACACTAATGACCTGTCTTGCATTAGTTAAAGCGCCACCTCTTGGAGGTCCGTTATAGACAACTTTTCCAGCCAAATCCCAACTTTTTAAGCCTGTACTTTCGTATGCAAATAAATGAAAGGCACCAAGATTGTAAGGAAACAGTGCTCTTATGTTATCCATTTGTTTTGAACCTTCTTCCTTACCGGTCTTTGCATAAGGACCACGGCCATTCTTTAGAAGAAAAGGTAAGATTAGAGGTGTTATACCAACGTCTGTAGTTCCATTGGCAACATTTTGCAGGGTGTTTGTAAGTGTTGCCCCAGACTGTACTTGTAGCTCTGCAACGCCTGCTTCAGAAAGAATCTGTGCAAAGTGGCTAGTAACAGTGTGCGTGACACCCCCAGCTCCTGCAGATTCTGCTGACAAATTTTCTGCCGCATTTGTTGCAGATGCAAATACAAATGGCAGCGCTAATAATCCCATAAATTTTGATTTAAACACTTTAATTCCTCTCTTTTTTGGTTTCTGGAAATATGATTTCTGTTCCAGAAACTCCCCATTATAATTTAAGTTAACTATACTTTTTAAACTAGGCACCTAAGTCTCATATAAGCAAGTTGTTTATTTTAAAAATTTATTATACTTAACATGTTAACAAAATGAATTTACAAAAAATTAGCCTTGGTGTAAAGAAAATTTTATTTTCAATTTGTTGAGAATGAAAAATTTAAATAATTATGGGGTGGCATTTATGATACCCAAAAATTTTTGGTTTACTTAACGAGCCCTTAAGGTGATATTTTCAGATAGAGACTTAAAATAGGGGAAAGGCGCGGGTTAAATGAAAACAGGATTTTTTTATGACGAACGCTGCTTTTGGCATTCTGGTACAGGTTATGCTTTTGCAATTCCCGTCGGTGATTTAGTTCAACCCCTTGCTTCTGGTGGGTTACCTGAAGATCCTGAAACGAAGCGAAGAGTTAAGAATTTATTGAATGTGACTGGTTTGCTCAATGAACTTGAAGTCAAGTCAGGTCCACTTGCAACTAGAGAGGACCTCGAGCGAGTTCATACAGCTAAATATCTAGATGATTTTAAATCAATATCAGATTCTGGCGGTGGCGAAGTAGTTCCATTTTCGACGACTCCTTTTACTCAGGGTGGTTATGAAACGGCGTCTTTATCTTCAGGGTTGGTAATTCATGCTTTGACTGATGTTTTAATTGGAAAAAATAAAAATGCTTATGCTTTGTCTCGTCCACCTGGGCATCACTGCTTGCCAGATAAAGCCATGGGGTTCTGTTTGTTCGCTAACATTGCAATCGCTATAAAAAATGCACGCTCAAATGGATTGGCTAAGAAGTTTGCTGTAGTAGATTGGGATGTCCATCATGGAAATGGGACGGAGGCGATTTTTATGGATGATCCAGATGTGTTGACAATATCGATCCATCAAGATCGCTGCTTTCCTCCTGATACTGGTAATATTGAGGAGCAGGGTGGTCGAGATGCTCGAGGAGCAAATATGAATATACCTTTGCCAGCTGGTTCAGGTCATTTGACTTATCTAGAAACATTAAATCGATTGGTTCTACCAAAGTTAAGATCATTTCAACCAGAGGTAATTTTGGTTGCATGTGGCTTTGATGCATCCGGTGTCGACCCGCTCAGTAGAATGATTTGTAGCGCAAAGACTTACTCAGAGATGACTAAATTACTTATGAAAACTGCGAAAGAAATCTGTAAGGATCGATTGGTATTTGCCCATGAGGGCGGTTATTCTGAAGTACATGTTCCGTTTTGTGCACATGCAGTATTGCAAGAATTATCAGGTAGTGAGATTGATGCGGGAGATCCTCTTGCGCCAATAATGGACTGCCAACAGCCAAACACTGAGATGCTAGAAGTTTATTCAAACATTATTAGTCGTTATAAAGATTTTTTTCAAATTGAGTAATAAAATAATTCGAGAAAAATAATATTGTTTGAGGTCCAGAATTATTCTAAGAGGCAAAAATGAAAAAAGAAAATTTTGGCGAGTTGATATGTGTTGTGAATCCTTTATCGGGAAAGTTACCTCTTAAGAAAAAAATAAATTTAATCAAATCAACAATTCAGGACAAAAATTTAAGAATAGTTATCCCTAACTCTCCTGAAGAGTCTTCAAGGGTCTCTTATGAAGAGATGAAAAATGAGAATTTAGTTATCGCTTGTGGAGGAGATGGTTTACAGAATCTGGTTGCTGAGCAAGCCGTTAAAACAGGAGGTTCAATGATACCTTTCCCAATGGGTAGGGGAAATGATTTTGCGAGCTCTTTAGGAATTCATAATCATAAAGATGTGAAAATTGCTCTAACCGCTGGTGAGTTACGTAAGTCTAGATATGTCATCGCAGAATTTGATCAACACAAAAAAATCTGTCTTACCTGCGCAGGTGTAGGACTTTTAAGTGAAGCTGCATTTAGATCTTCAAAAATACCTATTTTAAGAGGTAGCGTTCTCTATGCAGTTGCAACTTTACTAAGTTTTTTTAAATTGCAGAATCATGGCTATAAAATCCTACATGATAATAATATAATCGACGATTCATTCTTAATAATTGCTGGTGCAGCGTCGCCTTTTACTGGAGGGGGGATGTTTATTGCGCCAGATGCATTTAAAGAAAGTAATTTGGTCAATCTCTTAAGCGCAAAAAAAGTCTCTAGAATGCAAGCAGTTAAATTATTAGTTCAAGTTTTTTCAGGAAAACACATCAATAATGTAAATGTTTCAAATACCCACACCGAAAAATTTAAGATTGACACTCATTCCTCTCATCCATGGGCTAAATTAGTATACGGCGACGGAGAGTATTTAGGTGATCTACCAGTAAAAATCAGCATTGGTCAGGAGCCTCTAAATATTTTGGTACCGAATATTTGATTTTTCTTTTCAAGGAGCCTTATAATTTTTACAAACGATGGAATAATTGCTTCGAATAACTTAATTCTTAATCTTAGTATTTCTTTTAATTTATATGCGACATTAAAAGTCGTGTTTGTATAGTATCACTATTTTATCTTGAGTAACTTATGATTAAGTTATTTAAATGATTTTTGGGCTGTTAGGACTTAACAAATGAATTACGCTAATAGAGATCGACAAAATTTTAAAACTCGAGTTGACTTAAGGAGTGATACTGTCACTCAACCCTGCGAGGGAATGAAGAACGCTATGATGAGTGCCCCATTAGGGGATGACGTATACGGGGATGATCCATCAGTCAATTTTTTAGAAGAGAAAGTAGCAAAACTGTTTAATAAAGAAGCTGCTTTGTTAGTATCTAGTGGGACACAATCAAATTTATGTGCAATGCTTTCACACTGCCAAAGAGGTGAAGAAATACTCACAGGTGATCATTATCATGTTTTTGTAGATGAAGCTGGAGGGGCTTCAGTTCTGGGTGGCGTTATGTTTGCGCCGCTCGCAACACAAGATAATGGTGCTGTTTTAATCGAGGAAATAAAAGAAAAAATTAAACCTGATAATGAGCATTATCCAATATCTAGAATGTTGTCTTTGGAAAATACCCACCAAGGTAATGTTTTAAATGTGAATGAAATCAAAAAAATGGCTAATTGTGGAAAAGATAATGGGCTTTCTATCCACTTGGATGGTGCACGCATAATGAATGCAATTACAAAGCTTCGTATTGAACCAAAGAAAATAGTAGAAAGTATTGATTCTGTCTCATTGTGTCTGTCAAAGGGGCTTGGCACTCCAGCGGGATCCGTTTTGTCAGGTTCAAAAGATTTCATAAAAAGAGCTAGGCGTATTCGAAAATTATTGGGTGGTGGTTTGAGACAGGCAGGAATACTAGCAGCAGCGGGAATTTATGCTTTAGACAATAATGTAGAGCGTATGGCAGATGATCACCGCAATGCAATTCGATTAGCTGAACAATTAAATGATATATCAAGAATTAAAGTTGATTTGGATAAGGTTCAAACAAATATGGTATTTATAGAGTTTGAAAATGGAATTGCTCCAAAGTTTCGTAACTTTATGGAACAAAAAGGTATACTACTTGGTGCAGATTGGAATAATGTAATAAGATTAGTTACTCACTTAAATTGTCAAAAAGCTGATGTCGATTTATTTGCAAGCGAAGCAAAAAGCTTTTTCGAGTGATGTTGAAAATTAAGTAAATGCAAAAATACTCCATGTTAGATTTGGCTCCGGTATCAGAAAACAGTAATGTATCTGATGCCTTAAATAATACTTTAGACTTGGCTATTTATGCTGAGGAATGTGGATATCATCGTTATTGGTTAGCTGAACATCACAATATGCCTGGCATTGCGAGTGCAGCAACCTCAGTCGTTATTAGCCGTGTTGCATCTAAAACCAACAGAATTAGGGTTGGGGCTGGTGGAGTTATGTTACCAAATCATTCTCCACTTGTAATCGCAGAACAATTTGGCACTTTGGAATCGTTTTTCCCTAATAGAATTGATTTGGGCTTAGGCAGAGCGCCGGGGAGCGATCAATTAACAGCCAGAGCGTTGAGAAAAAAATCAGACAACAATCAACATTTTCCATCTGACGTATTGGAATTGATTTCTTATTTATCTGACACACCCAATAACAATGGTGTAACAGCAATACCGGGTAGTGGTACTAAGGTGCCAGTTTGGATTTTGGGTTCGAGCCTTTATGGAGCTGAATTAGCAGCACATTTTGGTTTGCCATACGCTTTCGCTTCACATTTTGCGCCGGCACTTTTGGAGAAAGCATTACATGTTTATCGCTCAACCTTTAACCCATCAAAATGGGCAAGCAAACCGTACGTTATGATTTGCGCGGGTGTATGTGCTGCTGAACATACTGATGAAGCACTTTTTTTGCGCTCTTCTCAGGTAATATCCTTTGCAAATCTTATTACTGGAAAGCCAAGTAAGCTTGCGCCTCCAGATAGGAATATCAAGAACCTAATTCCACCAGTTGTGTTAGCACAAGTAGAGCAAACTTTCTCGTGTTCAGCGGTTGGCGATGCTGAAACAATTGAAAAACAAATCAAGGGTATTTTAACTCGCTATCAACCAGATGAGTTGATGATTACTGGTGCGGTTTATGACCATGATTTGCGAAAGCGTTCATTTGGTATAGCAAGCAAAGTCTTGTCAGCATTAAAAACCATTTAAAATTAAAAAATTTAAACAAGACTTGTTATATTAATAGACATTCTTAAGATATACGAATACCCATTCAGCATGCCTGAAAAAAAAGCTGTAATTTACTTAAATAAGTCTTCTCCACCTCACATCGTGACATTAGTTTCTTTGGCTGGAATGAGTGCGCTGGCGATGAACATATTCTTACCGTCTTTACCAGGTATGACAGAGTATTTTGGAACAACTTATACTGTAATGAATTTATCTATCTCCATGTATTTAGCAGTTACCGCTTTACTGCAGATTTTTATTGGCCCCATTTCTGATAAACTTGGGCGGCGACCAGTAGTTTTAACAAGTTTTTTTATATTCTTTGTTGCTACCATTGGGTGCCTTCTTAGCAAGAGTATTGAGTTATTTTTGTTTTTTAGAATGTTACAAGCAGTGATAGTTACAGGAATGGTGTTATCACGAGCTATAGTAAGAGATATTGTCGGAAGTGAAAAAGCTGCGAGTATGATTGGCTATGTGACAATGGGCATGGCTATCGTGCCAATGTTTGCTCCTGCGATAGGTGGTCTCCTCAATGATTTATTTGGCTGGAAGGCAAATTTTAGTATGCTGTTACTGATTTGTTTAATAATTACGGTATTTGCTTACTTTGATCTTGGTGAAACCAACAAGAACACTTCGCGTAGTATTTCAGAACAGATAAGAGAATATCCCGAGTTATTTGGTTCAAAACGTTTTTGGGCTTATTGCTTTACGACGGTCTTTGCGAGTGGATCATTTTTTGCCTATATAGGTGGCGCACCATTCGTCTCAACAAATTCCTTTAATTTAAGCTCTAGTGAGTTTGGAATTTATTTTGGATTAACTACCCTTGGGTATGTTTCAGGTAGTTTTATTTCAGGAAAATATTCGGAAAAATTTGGAATTCAATTTATGTTGTTATATGGTTCTTGGATTACTGTACTTGGACTTTTGACAGCTTTAATTTTATTCCTTTTGGGATATGAACATCCAATAATATTCTTTGGCTGCATGATTTGGGCAGGAATTGGAAACGGCATGGTTTTACCCAATGCTAATGCTGGATTATTATCGGTGCGACCAAGTTTGGCAGGTAGTGCATCAGGAATTGGTGGTGCTATTATGCTAGGTTTTGGTGCTTTATTCGCATATTTAGCTGGTTTGATTTCTACAGTTGATTCAGGAGTGAATCCTTTGATATTTTTGATGGCTTTTACATCGATTATGGGAGTTTTAGTTGTGAAATACATAATATTTTTAGAGCAACGTATTTCAAATTGACGTTTGTTAAGGACACTGATTATTTAGGTAAATGAAAGTAGATAAAAGATACTTTACGTCGGATGAAATACGTCCATTAGCTCGACGATCTAATATTATGGGTCTTATTTTAATTTTACACTGTTACCTAATAATCGTGATGGCACTATTAATGTTTTACTTATGGAGTAATATCGTTACATTTTTTTTAGCAATTATGATAATTGGGTCAAGGCAACTCGGTTTAGCAATATTGATGCATGATGCCGCTCACAGAGCGTTATTTGCAAGAAAATCCTTTAATGATCTTTTGGGCTTTTGGATTTGTGGCTGTCCGATACTAGCGGACTTATTCTCATATAGGCGCTTTCATTTAATGCATCACAAATATACCCAAACTGAAAAAGATCCAGATAAAGTTTTGTCGCTACCGTTTCCAGTTACACGGTTGAGTTTGTTTAGAAAATTTTTGAGAGACTTAACGGGACAAACTGGAGTAAAGCTTTTTTTACGACAATTGCTTGATTCTTATAGATTAGCTTTTGATAAAGATGCAATTAACAACTCATCTAAACAACCACAAACTTTTAAGGCTTCTTCATTATTTCGTCCTTTAGTTTCAAATTTTTTCATTTTTCTAATAATGGGGTATTTAGGGGCTTGGTGGTGGTGGTTTGCTTTTTGGTTGCTACCACTATTTACTTGGTTTCAGATAGTGGTTCGCATTAGAAATATAGCAGAGCATGCTGCCACTGAATTCTCAACTAACGGGCTTCAAAATGTTCGAACGACCTACGCTAGTCCACTGATGAGATTATTTGTTGCACCATATTGGGTTAACTATCACTTGGAACATCATTTAATTATGCATGTTCCATGTTGGCGATTACCAAAGGTCCATGAATTAATGCTTAGGAAAGGATATTCTAATCAAATGAAATTAGCTAAAAGTTATTTAGAGGTCTTTAAAGAAGTCACAAGTAAACAAATCTTTTCAAGTTAATTAATTTTTAATGCTTGTCAGGCTTTCCACTACCGCCAACCCTACAATGAACACCACCATCAACCATTAGAGTGATACCGGTTATAAATTGCGCTTCATCACTTGCTAAAAACAATGCAGCATTCGCAACATCCCAAGCGGTGCCCATTTTACCCTTCAGAGGTACCTTAGAGTCTCTCGCTGATATAATTTTTTCTCTCGATTCGTTCCATGCGTCGACTCGCGCATCGATGGCCATTGGTGTGTTCATTAGTCCAGGCTCAATACAATTAGCTCTAATCCCATATTTAGCGTTTTGAATCGCAACTTGTTCAGTCAAAGCATTTACTCCAGCTTTGCTAACTTTGTAACTTATCCAAGGATACTCTTCATGAACGGCAGTTGAAGAAATATTGACAATGTTTCCATATTTTTGTTTTCGCATTATCGGAATTACATATTTACAAGTAAATATCATTGATTTTAGATTTACAGATAAAATGTAGTCGAAATTTTTACTATCTATTTGTGTTATTTCTGAGTCACCACCAGCAATCGAAATACCCACGTTATTATGTAATATGTCTATTCTTCCAAAGTTTTTTTGAGTTTCCAAAATCATTTTCTTAATTTCAAGCTCCTTTGTAACATCAGCTTTATAAGCTAATCCAAAACCTCCAATTGAATTTATTTCATCAACCGTATCTTGAGCTGCCTCTAGATTATTATCTACAACTATTACTTTTGCGCCCTCTTTTGCATAAGTTATTGCTGATGCCCGTCCATTTCCTATCGTTTCGCCTTTGCGTTGCCCGCCACCAATGACTATGGCAATTTTTTCATTTACTCTAAATTCTCTTAATTGCGTCATAAAATATACCTGATTTTGTTTGAAATTATTTATATATGATTTAGTTTGTTTTCGTATTTAATATATTTACAGTATACAAAACTTTTTAGAAAACTCACTGGGTTTATCTTGAATTCTTGCTTATTTAACTAAAGGAAATTTTAAATGATTAGCTCTTCTTTGAACTTAAGTATGAAAAAATGGCGGCAATCTCTTCATCAAATCCCTGAATTCGGCTTTGAGACATTTGATACTGCATCCTTTATTGTAGAAAAATTAAAGAATTTTGGCATCACGGACATAGAGACAAACGTTGGGGGCACTGGAGTAGTTGCAACAATTAGGTGTGGAAATTCTAATAAGGCGATAGCATTGAGAGCTGATATGGATGCATTAATGATAACTGAAAAAAATGATGTTGCATATAAATCTTTAAGGCCTGGTTTTATGCATGCTTGTGGTCATGATGGTCATACTGCCACTTTACTTGGGGCGGCTAATGTCTTGCATAATGAAGGTGGTTTTAATGGTGTTGTTCGTCTTTTATTTCAGCCTGCTGAGGAATGGGGGAAAGGCGCTCAATCCATGATTGATGATCAACTTATGACACGATTTCCTTTTGTTGAAATCTGGGGTTTTCATAATATGCCTGGGATCCCTCTGGGGTTTTTTGAGACATGTGAAGGTCCATTTATGTCAGCAGAAGATAATTTTGAAATTATTTTAAAAGGTTTAGGGGGGCATTCATCTTTACCCCATAAAGGTAGAGAAACATTAGTTCCCGCATGTAGTTTGATAATGGAATTACAAACTATTGTGTCTCGAAAAATCAACCCTAATGAAACCGCTGTTATTTCTGTAACTGAATTTGAATCTGATGGATTGAGAAATGCACTTCCGGGAACGTCTGTGATTTCTGGTGATGTTCGAAGTTTTAACAAAAGTATTAGTCAGAAAATCAAGATAGAAATGGAAAAATTAGTAAATTCAATTGCCATAGCACATGATTTAGAAGTCGAGTTTAAATACACTAATGAGTTTATTCCTCTTATCAACGATGAGGAGCTATCGAAAAAATCTTTGGAAATCGCTTCGAGTGTTTTTGGTAAAAGAAAAACTAAGAAAGCAAACGAACCTATTACGGGTTCAGAGGATTTTGCTCGTTATCTTGATAAGGTTCCTGGTTCATTTGCTTTTATTGGCAATGGTTCAGAGTCAAAACCTTTACACAATCCGTATTATGATTTTAATGACGAAATTCTGCAGTGTGGTGCTGACTACTTGATTGCAGTTGCTAGATCGAGATTGTCTGTTTAAGTTTAAAAATGATTAGAGAGATCTGATTATTTGAATTGTAATTTCTTGAGAAGTTTAATTTAATGACGAAGAAACTAGGATCTTAAATATAATGACTTTCAGCGCCCATTTAGAGTATCTATTTCATATTACTTGTGGAGAGTGTAAGTTTTACTGGACATATGCCTCTATGGATAAAGCATTTGATATAACAAAAAGACAATATTTTTGCCCAAACTGTGGAAGTAAAAATGTGGTAAAGCTTGAAGAAGAATTGTAATTTGATGGATCGTGAAACTAGCGTTTCTTAAGAGTTTGTTAGAATTATTTTTATCTCAAAATGTAAAGTTGTTAATTGTAGGGAAGAAAATGATAAAAAATGCGCTAAGAGCGGGTGCTTATTTGCACCATCTTGAAATTGAGAGTGAAAACCCTAATGAACTTGCTCAGTTTTATTCGTTAGCTATGGATATGAAATTAGAAGAAATTTCAGAAAATAATTGGTTATGCTGTGGAACTGATAGAAAAATACTGATCACTAAAGGACAAAGTAATAAGCTCTCGTATGCAGCCTTTGCGTGTCATGATATTGATGGGCTCAATAATATTAGAAACCGAGCGCAAGTTGCTGGGTTAGAAATTTTAGAATCTAAGAGTCGTTTTTTGAAAGCTGGAGCTTTTGCTGTTTCTGATCCGGATGAAAATATTATATGTTTTGGATTGGTAACACCTGATAAGACCGTTTCAAAGAGACTTCACGCGCCGTTACAGCATTTAACTTTTGCGTCAAAGAATGTTGAGAATATGGTTGAATTTTATGAAGGTAAGCTAGGTTTTTTTCTATCTGATAGAGTCCTTCACGAGAATGGGGATCTAGCAACGGCATTTATGACCTCTAATCATGAGCACCACACAATAGCGTGCTTTAAAGCAAATTATAACGGGATTGATCACCACTCTTATGAGGCAGGTAATTGGATTTATATAAGAGATTGGTGTGATCATTTTTCTGAATTGGACATTCAATTGATTTGGGGTCCTGGACGCCATGGTCCTGGAAATAATCTTTTTGTGTTTATTGAAGATTTAGACAAAAATTGGATTGAGATTTCAGCTGAATTAGAGACCGTTATTGATCGAGAGACAAAGGATTGGCCTCAAAGTCAGCGAACCCTAAATAAATGGGGAAAGGCTATAATGCGATCATGATAGAATTATTAGAAGTATATTGAATAATTTTTATGGAATCCAATTTTTTAAATACAGAGATTTTGATAATTGGTGCAGGCCCTACGGGTTTATTATTAGCAAATTTTTTAGGGAAAATGGGTGTGAAAACGCTATTAGTGGAAAAAAACCTATCAACAGTGCAAGAACCAAGAGCTGTTTCTATCGACGATGAGTCGATGCGAGCATTACAAGCTGTAAATCTGAGTACACAATTAGAAAATATTATGGTTAGTGGGTATGGTTCGATTTATAAGGGACCAAAAGGTGATGTTTTTGCGTCCGTTAAGCCTTTTGATAAGGACTACGGTTTTGAAAAACGAAACGCTTTTCAACAACCTGAGCTAGAAAAAATCTTACTCAAGGGTTTGGGAAAATATCCAAATGTCAAAGTGCTTTTTGATACTGAAATGCTAAGTTTTAACCAAGGTAAGAATGAAGTTCATACTGAGCTTTTGACTTCAAATTCTGTAAAACAGGCTGTGACTTCAAATTACATGGTGGGTTGTGATGGAGGTCGATCTTCTGTTCGAAAACTCCTCAATATTAAACTAAAAGGGGGTACATTTAGTGAACCTTGGTTGATTGTAGATTTAATTAGTACCAAAAATAGATGCTCTCACACAGAAGTTTATTGCAACCCAAAACGATCCAGTATCACATTGCCTGGACCAAAGGGTGTAAGGCGTTATGAGTTTAAATTGAGATCTGATGAATGTGCTGAAGATGTAGTTAAGGATGAGTTTGTCAGGAATTTATTGGGTGAAATTGGCCCTGATCAAAACGAGACTCTTCGGAGGGTGAGAGTATACACATTTCATGCGCGAGTTGCAGAAAAATGGAGAGACCGGTTAATATTTTTAGCTGGAGACGCCGCTCACTTAACGCCACCTTTTGCAGGGCAAGGAATGAATAGTGGGTTGCGAGACGCTCAAAATTTAGCGTGGAAATTACATAGTTCCCTAGGAACAACAAATTATGAGGAGTTACTTGAAAGTTATGAGTTAGAAAGGGCTCCTCACGCTAGATCTATGATTGAATTAGCAAGGAATATGGGAAGGATAATGATGCCCAACTCAATGTTACAAGGTATAATTATTCGAAATTTTTTCAAACTATTGGGATTGTATGGACCAGCGAGAGATTATTTTTCTCAAATGAAATATAAACCTAAGCCTAGATTTACAAAAGGTCTCATTTGGCCTGATGGTCGAAATGCAAAAAATTCTTTAGTTGGGCAATTAATTTTTCAACCGTTGTTAGAAGATTATAAGGGTAAATTGGAATTGTTAGATGATTTACTTCCAGACAAGCCAACGGTGATGCTGTTTTCACGTGAGCCAGATAGATTTGTTTGTGATAAATTAAAATTACATATTGAGTCTAAGGGAGCATACATAATTGGTATAACTCCTGAAGATACGAAGGCTGTTAAGACAACTTTTCCAGTTTATAGAGATAAGTCTAGATCTTTTTCAAAAAAGCCATACGCTAGTTACTTAGATCACTTTTTATTGCTACGTAGAGATAAATACATCGCAGCAACGTGCCAAGTAAATAATCATTCTGAAATAATTGATAAGATAATTAAATTGGCCTAATTTTTTATTGTTAAGTTTTCCAATCAGGATCTAGTTTGTCTAACAAACGCCAAAATGCGGGCCATTCGGGATGACGCACTACAGCTCCTCCTTGTGCGCTGCCTCCTTCAAATTGTTGCCGAGTATGTTTTATCACATCTTCTGGAATTTTACTTATCTCTGCTCCTGAAGCTAAAGCTCGCAATTGAATGTCAGAATTCCTAATATAAATCTGATGTCTGACAAAAGCCCATATTGCACTTGGACCTGCTGTAAGAAGGCCATGGTTCTTCAACACCAATGTGTGATTTTTGGTACCCATTGCGCTTATTAAACGTTTTTTTTCTGATGAATCTAACACTATTCCTTCAAATTCATGATATCCAATTCTCTCATACAGTTGACATGCTTCTTGAACCATTGGGATAAACTTTTCGTTTATACTGCACATTGTTTGGCTAATAGGTTCATGCGTATGCATTACGCAATGTAAATCATTCGACCGAGCCTCGTGTATGGCTGAATGAATATTATAGCCAGCCTTATTTACAGGCATGTCCACGTCATCCAGTTTGTTTCCTTCTAAATCTAAACGGATAAGGTTTGAGGCTTTTATTTCATCATATCGCAATCCAAAAGGATTGATTAAAAATGTATCTGTATTTGGAATTCTTAAAGTAATATGATTGTAAACGACGCTCGTCCACCCATAATAATCTGTTAATCTATAAATAGCAGCAAGGTCTACACGCGCTTTCCACTCATCATCACTCATTCCCGTTGGAGTATTTGGGTAGGTAATATCTAAACTAGTAATTTCCATCAAATGTCCTTTCGGTATTAAACGCAATTATTATATATTTTTTAAAAAAGAAAAAGATATTCGCTTATTTAAATTGCTTTTAACCATTCCTTATGCTGTTGTAAGTTCTAAAGCTATAATTAAATTAAGTGAAGCTACATTGTCTGTCCCTAAAAACATTAAAACAATGAAATTATATCCTGAGGCGAAACGTATTTTTCGTGAACTGGATAATTTAGGAGTTCAAGAAAATGAATCTATAGATGTGCAGAGTTTATTTGCTTTTGATCAGCTACATTACCATGGTATCCAATCTGTTCAAGCCTGCATTAATACTCTGAATATAAAGAGAGGTGATAAGCTGCTAGAAATTGGCTCAGGGTGGGGTGGGCCTTCTAGGTATATTGCTCATATGGTTGGTGCAAATGTTGAGGCATTAGAATTACAAAAAGATTATCATGATGTTGGATTTAGTTTAACTGAAAGATGTGGGCTGTCAGATAGAGTAACACATGTTTGTACTGATTTTCTAACTTATGAAAATAAGAATAATCATTTTAATAATATCGTTAGTTGGCTAGCCTTATATCATATACCTAACAGACAGAAATCTTGTTTAAGAATTTTTGAACTTTTAAAGCCAGGAGGTAAAGTTTTCATAGAAGATCTCACAGTATTTGATCAAAATGCAAATATAAACTGGGACCTATTAAAAAATGATTTATTTGCGAATTCATTAATTAGCATTGATGATTATAAAAGTCATTTTGAAAATGCAGGATTTAAAATTGATGTTTGTCAGGATATGACAATTGACTGGTCCAAATTTACAAGAGATCGATATTCTAATTTCTTGGAGAGAAAAAATGAATTCATTGATTTGCATGGAAAAGACTTGTTTGATCAAATGAAATATTTTTATATGAAAATCGTCGAGTATTTCAATGTGAAAGCTATTGGAGGATTGCGTCTTATTTGTTCTAAATAAAGTATCATTGAACGGAATATTTAAGAAAGCTCTTGAACATCTTGTATAATAGTTCTTCTCTCAATTATGAGCGCATTTTCTAAACTAAATCCTCAAAAGAAAGCACTTATCTATATGTTGTTAGCTATGTTTTTTTTTACAGGCATGAGTATTTTTATTCGCAAATCATCCGAGCAATTACACATAATGGAAGTTATATTTCTTAGAAACCTTCTGGCTTGCATTATTATCGTCCCGGTATTGGGCTCATCAGGACTTCACAATTTTAAAATGAGAGAGCCTAAACTATTTTTTTTCCGAGCAATTGTCGGTAGTATCGGCATGATAGCTGGTTTTATAGCCTTTACATTAATACCGTTAGCGCAAGCTACGGCAATTAGTTTTACGACACCTATTTTTGTGACCATTGGTGCTGCATTGGTCCTTGGAGAAGTTATAAAGTTGAGAAGAATTATAGCGATAATTATAGGATTTTTGGGTATGTTAATTATTGTTCAACCCGGCTCTGATGCGCTTTCTATTGGCGTTTCATTGGCTTTTATATCTGCTGCGGCTCACTCGGTTAATGGATTGCTGGTAAAAAAAATGACTGCGAAAGAGTCTGCCAATGCTATCGTTGCATGGATGGTAATTTTGATAGTCCCAATTACAATTGTTCCGGCAATTTTAGTTTGGGAGTGGCCTGGACCAGAAACTTGGATTTATCTCTGGTTACTAGCTATTTTTGGGACTCTTGGACACCTAAGCTTCACCCGTGCATTTGCTCTTGCTGAAATTACGAGCTTGCAACCGTTGGAGTTTATTAAATTACCCATGACAGCTCTGGTTGCTTGGTTAATTTTTTCTGAACTTCCGGGCTACTGGACTTGGGTTGGTGGCATAGTAATATTTTCTTCCACAATATATATTACACAAAGAGAAGCGAAGCTTAACAGATCAACGGTTTCAAGTACAAATATTTTGGGACCAAAATAAGCTAAAAAAATTTGAATAAATATACATATCATTTTATGATTTTTGAGTTAAAATCATTTAAGAAATTAAGAATGTTTTAAATATTATATCAATATTGATATGTTGTTCAAAAGCAAAGGAAGATTATTTTGGCAGTTTCAAAACGGAAATTACGCGCGCGTGATTTAGGACTACCTTTTCCTGGGACCACAGGTGTAAATAATGCCATTACAGATATAGCTGGATTGAGTGTAGGCTTTTCCACGTTAACCAATGAGAAAAAAAACATACGAACTGGTGTGACCGCGATTATCCCTCGTAAAGATAAGAATAAACCAATGCCAGTATTAGCTGGTCAATACACTTTGAATGGCAATGGAGAAATGACTGGGACCCATTGGGTTAATGATGCTGGTTATTTCTTAGGCCCGATATGTATTACCAATACGCACTCAGTAGGAATGGTTCATCATGGTGCAACAAAATGGATGATAAATCGGTATAAAGATTATTTTAAAAGAGAACATGCATGGGCGATGCCTGTAGTAGCGGAAACATATGATGGTGTTCTTAATGATATAAATGCTCAAAATATTATGCCAGAGCATGCGATTAATGCTTTAGATAATGCTACCTTTGGGGCTTTGGAAGAGGGCTCTGTGGGTGGTGGAAATGGAATGATATGTTATGAATTTAAAGGTGGTACGGGTACATCATCTAGGGTGATTGATATTGGTGGAGAGAGCTATACAATTGGGGCCTTAGTTCAAGCCAATCATGGAATTCGTCCATGGTTAAATATTTTAGGAAAGCCAATAGGGAAATTGCTTGATGATGGTCGGTTTATGGACAGCGAGAGTGGTTCTATCATAGCCATTATTGCAACGGATGCTCCCTTATCCTCGTTGTCATTGAGACAAATTGCTAAACGTGTCGCAATTGGAGTGGGTCGTGGGGGTTCACCAGGTGGAAATAACTCTGGCGATATATTTTTATCATTTTCTACTCAAAAGCTATCAATTCTTGGGAAGAAATCTGAGATAATTAGAAATAGGTCGGAGTTAAATCCAGATTTTATAGATCCCCTATACTTGGCTGCAGTTGAATGTGTGGAGGAGGCAGTGGTAAACGCCTTAGTCGCTTGTGAGAGTGTCGCTACATTTAAGCCATCTGGATTAATTTGCAAAAGTATTGATCTGGATTTTTTAAAAGGCTTATTTGTTGATGATTAATCAAGGAAGTATTTTGTTTTAGGGTTTTAAAAATGCACTCATATGAAAAGCGGATTGCTCTGACAATCTTGGAAAACTTTTACTAATTGGGCAGATGCGCCTAGCAGCGCAGCCAGAGGTAACGCAATTCTTAGAATCTTTGCCCAAGATATGAGTTTTACAAAGTTCAGAATGATAATTGTTAGAAGCGAATGCTGATACGGGGCAAGCATTCAAACAGGGTGCGGAACATTTTTTGCAGGGATTTGGTGGTGGTTTTGGAAGCTTTATTTTTTTATCAAAAGATAAAGCACCCCGAAATGATACAAATAAGCCAGCTTTATCGTGAACGAGTAATTTTATTGGGGACTCATGAGATCTACGTGTTTTTATAGCCCATTTATAAAATGGGAGATATGGAGCTTTACCAAATGGAAACAAGGGTATTGCATTTAAGCTTGATGCTATATTGATTATTACTCTTCTAGACCATTTATCTAATGGATTAGTTTGATCTTTTTGATATTCTGGACTGTTTTTAAATGCTTTCCAGAAATTTGGTTCTCTTGGACCTAATAAAATTAATGTCTTACAGTTTGGTGGCGTTCCATCGTTAGCGGTAGGGTAAAATCCACCTAAAATAGTTAGATTTTGTGTTTTTAGTAGTTCGTCTATTGCAACATAATCCATTTAAAACCACACGTATAAAACTGAAAATTAGATTATCACAGTAATAATGATATTAACAAGGATGCCATTAGTTAACTTAATTTCTATTTTGAGCTAATATAAAAAGATACGATAAAAAATTTAAATGAGCGATAATTTTTTGAAAAATTATATTTTGAATTTTATAATAATTGGTTACTTACTTTGTAATCATATTAATGCTGCTCCTTTAAGAGAAGGTAGTTATATAGAACTGTCTAATGAACAAGCTCCAATAATTTTACAAAGAGATAAACAACTCCATTTTTTGGCTGGTGCTGGCGTGTCAAAAGCGATATTTTTATCGACAGGCTCTATGATGTCTGGTTTTTTTATAGGCACAGCAGCTGGTGCAATAAAAGAACTCTTTGATAAACGAGGGGAAGGAGTGGCGGAAACTAATGATTTTATAGCCACGTCCTTTGGGGCCTTATTAATATTACTTATAAAATAGAGAATAGATCTAAATTAGGTTATGTAAGAAATGCAGGCTTTAAAATTATTAAAGCCTGCGTCAATAAATTCAATCTTCTTCTGGTAACACTTGGTTTAATATAATTGCAATTAAAGCAGTGGGTAGTAATCCAGATACAGCCATTGTCTTAATGACACCTGGCAAATATTGAACCGCTGATTGCTCAAGATTTAAGCCTAATCCGACTGCGAGAGAGACAGCGATAATCATCATATTTCGACGGTTCATCTTCACTTCGCTCAGCATATTCATGCCAGCGGCGACTACCATTCCAAACATTACGATAACACCACCACCAAGCACAGGCATAGGCATTGATGCAACAATTGCTCCAATTTTAGGAAGTAAGCCACATGCAATAAGTATCAGGCCTGCGATTGTAACGACATGTCTACTCATAATACCGGTCATCCCAATAATTCCAACGTTTTGACTGAAAGAAGTATTAGGTAATCCACCAAAGACTGCAGCGACAGCAGTGCCCAATCCGTCAGCATAGGTAGCACCAGCGATTTCTTCGTCTGTTGCATCGCGTCCCGCACCAGCTTTGGTTGTTCCTGATGTATCACCTACTGTTTCAATAGCGGATACTATACAGATTAGCGTAACGGCAATTACAGCTCCTAGACTAAACTCAAATCCATATGGCATAAAATTTGGAATTGCTATCAAGCCAGCTTTTCCAACTCCAGCAAAGTTTACCATTCCAAAAAGCCAGGCGACTAAATATCCTGCAATCAATCCAATCAATAACGCAGCAGATGATACAAGACCTTTCCCCCAAAATTTGAGAATAAAAGAAACTACGATCACGCTACCGGCTACAGTCCAATGCATCAATGAGCCATAACTTGCTGCTTCCATTTGAAATTTTGCAGCACCACCGGCCGCATATTTTATTGCTACAGGTATGAGATACAAGCCAATAGTAAGAATTACTAATCCGCTCACCAAAGGTGGAAATAAAAATCGAATTTTTCCAATAATTGAGCCTAGGAAAAAATGTATAATACCACCGATTAAGCATGCAGTTAAAGCAACACCTAAACCTTGCGTTTTAGCAATCACAAATAAAACTGACACAAATGCAAAGCTAGTCCCTTGCATTATTGGAAGGCGCGATCCAACAGGACCAAAACCAATTGTTTGAAACAATGTTGCGATTCCTGCAAATAACATAGCCATTTGTATGAGGTAGATTTGTTCAGCTCCTCCAAATGCTAAGCCTGCTGCTCCTGCTATAATAATTGATGGCGTAACATTGGACGCAAACATTGCGAGGACATGTTGTATACCAAGTGGCACAGCTTGACCCAGTGGTGGGGTCGAAGCGGAGTCACTATAATTTTCTGTTAAAGACAATTTATTCTCCTTAGTTTTTACGTTTACGTAAACTGCTTATACGTAAAAAAACTTTATCAAGATAGAAAAATTTTTGGTTTAATGAAAAAGTTTGTAACAATCATATTTCAATGAGCTAAATTGCGTTATACCATTTTTTTTAAATAGTCTGTTGGTAGTAGTGATTTTAATTACGCACAAAAAAATTAAGCTGCTTCTACATATCTGAACTCTCGGATTGCACCATTATCGAGAGCTGCGAGCGCATTTTGGTATGCTTCACTTGCGTAACCTTTTTCGGCAGCGTCCATACTTTCCCATTCGATTACAACTGTTCGGGTTTTCTGACCCTTTTCTTTTACCGCAACCGGAATACCGCGCGCTAAAAACTTGGCCCCAGCTGCTTGCATCGCAGGTCCGGCTAATGCCGCATAACTTGCAAGTTTGGCTTCATCTAAAATAGATGTGTATATTACTACCTGATAAATTTTTGACATTTTTTCTCCTATAATTTTTTCTTTAAATAATTTAATTTAAAATTTAAACTTCTACACACAATACCCGCAGATTTTATTACCATCAAGATCACGAGCATAGGCGTAATAGGTTTCATCACCCTCAATTCTCGTACCAGGCTTACCTTCATCAATTCCGCCATTAGCAACTGCCGTTGCGTGAAAATTATCGACTTCTTCTCTGGATCCTACTAGCATCGCTATCATAGCCCCATTTCCAAAAGTAGCATTCTCTCCATTAAAAGGTTTTGTTAAGTAAAATTCAATGTTCTCAGGAGAAGTTTTAGAACCATAGCCAATATAATCCGTATCTGTTAACCTTCGGGTCAAACCTAATGTATCAAGGACAGCATCATAAAATTTTGCGGAAGCATCTAAGTTGTTAGTACCAACCATCACATACCCTATCATATTTCTTCTCCAATTAAAGTTTTCTTTTCTTTTTATTGCTCATCTTCTTGTTCTTAAAAATTCATTTCACGCTGTTGCTTCCAACATGTATTTCAAGCGCGATTCAATTATTTGTTCAGCCTCAGCCATTATTCGGTCAATAAGCTCTTTGCATGTTGGGATATCATGAACTAAGCCGGCGACCATACCGCAGGACCAAGCTCCAATATCCATATCGCCATCTATCATGACCTTTGGATATACACCCGCTACATCTTCCAAAATATCTTCAAACTGTATTTCGGAACCTTTTTCTTTCTCTACTGCTAACACTCTTTCTACTGCTTTATTGTTTAGAACACGTTCAGTGTTTCTCAATGGTCGCATGATTAAGCGTGTATCTAATTCTGAAGCAGCTACAATTGCGTCTTTAACGCGTTGATGAATTGGAGCTTCAGTTGTGCACATAAACCGAGTTCCCATGTTCATACCGTCAGCACCCATTGCTATTGAAGCCACCAAAGAACGAGCGTCTGCTTGCCCACCCGATGATACGAATGGTATTTCTAGTTCGTCTGCTGCTCTTGGTAATAAAATCATGTTAGGTATATCATCTTCTCCTGGATGTCCTCCACACTCAAAGCCGTCAACTGATACTGCATCGCAGCCAATATCCTGAGCCTTTAAGGCGTGCCGAACAGAGGTGCATTTATGAATTACTTTAATTCCAGCATCCTTTAAGTATGGTAGAACCTGTGCTGGGTTACGACCTGCTGTTTCCACAACTTTCACACCACCCTCTATTATCGCTTTTACATAAGCGGGATAATCTGGCGAGGTTACTGTAGGTAGAAATGTTAAATTAACAGCGAAAGGCTTTTCTGTCATATCATTACATTTGCTGATTTCGGTTGCTAAGTCTTTTGGTGTTTTTTGAGTTAAGCCTGTTATTGTCCCTAGGCCGCCTGCATTTGATACAGCGGCCGCTAGCTCGGCAAATCCAACGTAATGCATACCGCCCTGGATTATTGGGTGCTCAATATTTAACATTTCGGTAATTTTCGTCTTCATTTTATTTTCCTTATATAAGTATTAGATATTCTCAAATGAATGAATGAACGAATTAATTAATTAATTTATTCCATCGTCAGAACGACTTTACCTAATGATTTCCGTTCCTCTACACTTGTAAGAGCTTTAGCAGCTTCTTTTAAAGAGAAAGAAGCGGTAATTTTCGGTTTTATTTTTTTATTTTTGTACATGTTAAATAATTCTTTTAGATATTCTTCATGCTGTTTTGGATTACGCACCGTGAATGCTCCCCAAAAAACTCCAACAATTTGACAACTTTTTAACAATGCAAGGTTAAGAGGAATTTTTGGAATTCCAGCGGGAAATCCAACAACTAAGAACCGTCCGCTCCAGGCCATAGCGCGAATACATGGCTCGGCGTACTCACCACCAACAGCATCATAAACAACATCTATGCCGTTTTTACCGGAAATCTTTTTAATATTTGCTGATAATTCTTTTTGCGCGTCTTTATTCATATTCTTTGGATAAATTATTGTATCATCGGCACCGATATTTTTGCAAAATTGAGCTTTTTCTTCAGATGATACTGCTGCAATTACTCTCACTCCAAGAGCTTTAGCAATTTCTATAGCGGCAACCCCAACACCCCCTGCAGCACCGAGAATTAGTAATGTTTCTCCTGCTTTTATCGCAGCCCTATCTTTTAAAGCGTAATGAGAAGTTCCATAAGTGAATATAAAGCATGCTGCATCCTCAAACGGCATTTCGTCTGGGATTTTAATCACAGTAAATGCTGGTACATTTATATGTGTCACGAAGCCCCCGTGTCCTGGGACGGCAAGCACTCTATCTCCAACTTCATAGCCTTTAACATTAACGCCAATACTCTCTATTATGCCAGCTATCTCACCACCTGGGGCAAAGGGTCTTGGTGGTTTTATTTGATATAAATCTCTTATAATCAAGGTATCAGGAAAATTTACCCCTGCAGCTTTTATACGAATACGTATTTCGTCTGGCTTAGGCTCCCCTATTGAAATATCAGTATATTTCAATGTCTCTGGACCTCCAGCAGTGTTACTTAACATCGCTTTCATAGCTCACCTTTCCGTAGTTTGAACTGCATTTCTAAACTCACTACACGAATGAATATTGTCAATCAAATTACAAAATGCATTTATAAGAAAATAAAACTGACTATGAGCAAGGTATGCGGTTAGTTTAGCCAAGCTGGAGAGAATGATTATGGACATGAGTCGTGAAATTTTATGGACGCCGCCTGAAGAGCGCTCTAAGAATGCGGCGTTAGCTAAATACATGAATTGGTTGAAGCAGCATTACTCTCATGATTTTTCCACTTATCAAGATCTCTGGGAGTGGAGTATCAATGATTTGGAACAATTTTGGGAAAGTATTTGGTTGTATTTTGACCTCAAATCCAGCCAACCCTATTCAAAAATTCTGGGTAATAGAGAGATGCCCGGAGCAGAATGGTTTATTAACTGTGAGTTAAATTACGTTGAACAGCTTTTACGAGGAAAAGATATTACTCCTCATAAAACGGCAATCGTTAGCTACTCAGAAACTTTTGGAAATATGAACTTAACTTGGTCGGAACTTTTCCAACAAGTTGCCAGTGTAGCTGATCATTTCAAAAAAATGGGTGTTGAGAAAGGTGATAGAGTAGTTGCTGTTCTACCGAACTCTCCAGCGGCTTTAATTGCTTTTCTTGCAACGGCAAGCTTAGGAGGAATATGGTCGATTTGTGCCCCAGATATGGGTCATGTAGCAGTATTAGACCGATTTAAGCAAATCAAACCCAAAATTCTAATTGCTCAAGATGGGTATATTTATGCTGATAAAAAAATTGATCGTCGAGAAGTTCTCAAGACTATTATTGATGGGTTACCAAGTCTTGAAAAGAAAATTGTACTGCCCGTGATAGGGACATTACCAGAAGATGCCGTGAGTTGGAATTCCTTGTTAAAACAAGCAGTTGATTTAGCCCCCGTTCAGGTTCCTTTTGATCATCCATTATGGATTGTTTATTCCTCTGGTACGACCGGTAATCCAAAACCAATTGTTCATGGACATGGTGGTATTTTGGTTGTAGCTGCTGCTCAATCTTTAAATATGGATTTGACTTGCTCAGATCGTTTTGCGTGGCTAACTTCTTCTGGATGGATAATGTGGAATGCGCAATGGATCGCATTATCGCAAGGAGCAACAGTTGTGTTGTTTGATTTTGCTCCAAACAGACCAGATATGTTAGAAGTTTGGAGACATGTTAGTAAAGAAAAATTAAGTTATTTTGGTGCTGGAGCGGCGTTTTTTACTGCCTGTCTGAAGGCTAAAGTGGTTCCAAAAAATGATCTTGATTTAAGAAAGTTAAAGTCTATCGGTTCAACTGGATCACCATTAAGTACAAATGGTTATAACTGGATTTATAATTATGTAAAATCTGATGTCTGGTTAGCACCCATTTCTGGAGGAACCGACTTGGCTGCAGCCTTTGTTCTTGGCAATCCCATGGATGTTGTCAAAAATGGAGAGATGCAGGCAAAAGCTTTAGGAATGGCTGTTTATTCATTCGATGAAAATGGTAAAACGTTAATTGGTGAAGTAGGTGAACTTGTATGTATTAAACCTATACCTTCAATGCCACTATATTTTTGGGGTGACAACCAAAATACTCGCCTTATCTCAAGTTACTATGATACTTATCCTGGCGTTTGGAGGCATGGTGATTGGATTGAGTTCACTTCCAAAGGTCAGTCAATTATCTATGGCCGTTCTGATGCAACCATAAATAGAAGTGGTTTAAGATTAGGTTCAGCAGAAATCTATCAAGCCGTGGAGGCTTTAAATCAAGTCCAAGATAGCCTTGTCATCGATTTAGAATTCTTAAACAAGGAAAGTTTAATGATTTTATTTGTAGTTTTGGAGCAAGGTATCAATCTAGACGATAAAATGATAAAATTGATAAATCAATCAATCAAGAATGGAGTTTCGGTTCGTTTTATTCCAAATGAGATTGTTCGAGTTGATCAAATACCAAGAACATTGTCTGGGAAAAAGTTGGAGATCCCAATCAAGAAACTGTTCTTAGGCGGTTGTGCGGAAAAAGTTGTTAATAAAGATTCTATGGCTAACCCAGAAAGCTTTAATCTGTTCATAGAACTTGCCAATTCGCATTTAAAAAATAGCAATAAATAATATGTTTGATTTAATTCTTTTGCATATTCTGACGCACTCCTAAGAGTGCGTTGAGAATTAGAGCGAAGAGTAAGATTCCACCCCCAAGAAGGGTTGAGAACTCTGCTTGTTCTCTCAAGACAATCCAACCCCATGCTGGTGCTAATACTACCTCCACCATACTTAAAAGAGCAAGATTGGAAGCGGTCAAAACTTTACTGCCAACTGAGAAGAAAACCATACCCCCTCCAAGTAAAATTATGCCCATTGCCAATGAGATTAAACAGTCGTTCATCGAAACTGCTAATCCGTCTTGATTAAAGGTTAGAATTATTCCAGAAACAAGGGCTGAAAAAATACCTCCTAAGATTATTGCTGGAAGCATATTTCTTAAGTTTCCCCATCTAAGTGAGAGAGAAAAACCAGCAAAGCCTAAGGCAGAAATAAGCGCCGCAATATTTCCTTTGAATCCGGTGAATGATAAACCTTGGCTTACCATAATCAAGATGCCTAAAATAGACAGACTTAATGCAATCCAAGTGGATTTATATATGGGTTCCTTCAAAATTGGCCAAGCTAGTAGTGCGGTTATTAATGGGGCGGTAGCAAATAAGAATGCTGCATTTGCAATTGAGGTTTCTTGAAACGCATATATGCTTCCTGAAAATGCAAGTACTAAAGAAATCGCCGCGGTGAAACCTCCCAACCCAGTGCTTATTAAAGCTTTGATAGGGTGTCCTGATGATTGATACGAGACAAAAATCAGTAAGATTATTATCAATCCCAATGATCTATAGAAAAGAATTTGCCAGGTGCTGGCTTCGTCAATAAAGCGTATCGAGGTGCCCATGCCTGACCAAAAAAATCCAGCGGTCATAACAAATAAGATTGCTAATCTGTATTTAATGTTCATTAATCTATCTTTTCTTTGTATCTATTAACACTGCATTATCATTTCATAACCTTAATGGCGCGAATTCTATTGTGTTGATAAGCTGATTAATATTTATATTAGCGGATATTTATATTTGTACATTTGGAGATTTACGTAATGAGTAAGCTATTACAACCTTTAAAATTTAACTGTGGTCTCGAAATGAAAAATCGTTTCATGCTTGCACCATTAACAAACACTCAAAGTCATAGTGATGGGGTATTGTCAGAAGAGGAATTTAATTGGTTGGAAATGAGGGCGGCTGGAGGCTTTGGCTTGACGATGACCTGTGCCGCTCATGTTCAGGCTATTGGACAGGGTTTTCCGGGTCAGTTAGGTGTGTTTTCAGATGCACATCTTAAAGGGTTAACTAAATTAGCTAGCGCTATAAAATCTCACGATAGCATTGCTATCTGTCAAATTCATCATGCTGGAATTAGATCGCCTAAAGAATTAGTTGGCGAGCAACCTGTTGGCCCATCTATTAATAAAAAGTATAACACCAGAGCATTATCAAACCAAGAAATAGACGTTTTGATACAAGATTTTGTTTCAGCGGCCATTAGATCAGAAAGAGCTGGCTTTGATGGAGTCGAAATTCATGGAGCCCATGGTTATATTCTAGCTCAGTTCTTAAGCCCAAAAGATAACAAGAGAGACGATCTTTATGGAGGAAGTTTTGATAACAGAACCCAGATTTTGCATAAAATAATCGATGGTATAAGAGCTAACTGCAAAGCAAATTTTATGTTGGGTGTTAGATTATCTCCAGAGCGATTTGGATTAAAGTTAGGTGAAATTAAAATATTAGCAGAAGAATTAATGATATCAGATAAAATAGACTTTTTAGATATGTCTCTCTGGGATGTATTTAAGGAACCAGAAGAAGAAGAGTACAAAGGCCGATCACTTTTATCATATTTTACAGAGCTAGAGCGGGGTGTCACCAAGCTTGGTGTGGCCGGCAATATAAGAACTCCTAAAGATGCTGAGAGAGTTATGGAAAGTGGTGTCGATTGGGTAATGCTCGGACGAGCGGCTATCTTGCACCATGATTTTCCAAATAAGTATCACACTGATCCAAGTTTCATACCCATAGAAAATCCTGTTTCAAGACAGCATTTAAGAAATGAGGGCTTATCAAAAAAATTCATAGAGTATATGTCCGGTTGGAAGGGTTTTGTTAAGGAAGAAACAGATAGCGTTACTCCAGAGTAGATCTAAGTTAAGTAAGTTGAATTATTGACCTGTAAATCTCAAAATACAATTATGAAATTGAAGGAAATTTAAGAGGTATTTTCAATGCGTGATAAACGGCACGATATATTGTTTGAACCAATAAAATTGGGGCCAGTAACTGCAAAAAATAGATTTTACCAAGTGCCTCATTGTAGTGGGATGGGGTGGCGTAGACCTAAAACTGCTGCTGCAATGCGTGGTATGAAGGCTGAAGGTGGTTGGGGAGTAGTTAATACTGAATATTGTTCTATTCATCCTACCTCTGACAATGACTCGTTTCCATATGCTGCTTTGTGGGATAAAAATGATATTGATGCGCATAGGTTAATGACTGAGAGAGTACATAAATATGGGGCTCTGGCGGGAGTGGAATTATGGATTGGTGGAGGGATGATTGTCAATTTGGGAACTAGAATTCCTGCTTTAGGTATAAAGGATCGCCCCCAAACAGACTATAGCGTGAATCATCCTGGTCAAAATAGGGTTATCGACAAACAAGATATTAAAAATATTAGAAAATGGCACAAAGACGCTGCTTTACGTGCTGTTTCTGCAGGGTTTGACATTGTTTATGTTTATGCAACTCACGGTTACTTATTGTCGGAATTTCTTAATTCAGCAACAAATGATAGATCAGATGAGTACGGAGGGAGATTGGAGAATCGCGTTAGACTTGTGCGGGAATTAATTGAAGAGACGAAGGAAGCAGTAGGTGATAAAGCGGCTGTGGCGACACGCTTTAGTGTGGATTTAGAGGATCCAGAGAGTTATGACGCCTTTGCTCTTATGGCTGATTTGCCAGACTTATGGGATTTAACAGTAAATGATTACAGTGTTGAGATGGGTAACTCTCGATTTGTAAAGGAAGGCTCCTTAATTCCAAGTATTAAAGCGGCAAAATCTCTCACGAATAAACCAGTTGTTGGGGTAGGTAGGTTTACATCTCCTGATAAGATGGCTGAAGTGTTGCGAGCAGGGGCCCAGGATTTAATTGGGGCGGCAAGACCGTCTATCGCTGACCCATTTTTACCAGCAAAAATTGAGCAAGGAAAACTTGATGATATTAGAGAATGTATCGGGTGTAATATTTGCTATGCTCATGACTCTCTAGGGGTTCCAATTAGGTGTACTCAAAATCCTACGATGGGCGAAGAGTGGCGATATGGATGGCATCCTGAAAGAATTGTTAAGAAAACAACTACCAAAAAGTTTTTGGTAGTTGGAGCAGGACCCTCTGGTTTAGAAGCAGCAAGGGTATTAGGACAGCGAGGTTACGATGTAATGCTAGCTGAGGCTACCCGAGATTTAGGTGGGCGGGTCTTTAAGGAGTCTCAATTATTGGGTCTAGCAGAATGGCGTCGCGTAACAGATTGGCGAATAACTCAAATAAACAAGCTAAAATCTATTGAGATATATCGAGAGAGTAAACTCAATATTGATGATATTAGCGATTTAGAAGTTGATGGTATTTTAATTGCCACGGGGGCTAAGTGGGCAGAAGATGCCCTTGGCAGGCATAGCGATATTGGTTTTGAAACCACTGATGATAATATGATTTTTGGAGCTGAGAGGATTTTAAGTGGTGAAGAAATACATGGCAATCGCGTCGTTATTTATGATGATGACCACTATTATATGGGATCTGTTATCGCATTACATTTATCAAAACGTGGATATCAAGTTGTATTAGTAACCCCCGCTGGCAGAGCATGTAGCTGGGGTGAATACACTGATGAACAAATGTCGTCAAATCTTGCTCTTCACAAGGCAGGAGTTGAAGTCATTACAAATAAAACAATTATCAATGTACAAAATGGAAACGTTCAGGCGAAATGTATATACTCTTCCAAGATAGATTTGATTGAATGTGATAAGGTAATCCCTTTGACTCGGCGAATTCCAAGTGTTGGTTTATATCATGATCTAATCAATGAATACCAAGTAAAAGATGATAGAAGCCACTTACAAATTATTAAGATTGGAGATGCAGATGCTCCCTCTCATATAGCAGCTGCCATTTACAGTGGGTATAAAACGGCAATTGAATTTGATAATGAATTTTCTTCATCAGAATATCATGGCCGAAGGGAGAACAGAATTATTTGATAGACTTGAGCTTTATTACCTGTGTCAGTTGGTCACTTTGTAAGATTTATGCCAGAGCTACTTTCAGCTTATCCAAGTGAAATAAAACTTTTAATGTCTGAAAGGAAAGAAATGAAAATTTTATCATTTGTACTTTTTTCTGTTTTATGTGTTCCAGCAATGGCTGAGAACTTCATTATAGAAATGTTAAATAAAGATGCTGATGGCAACAAGATGGTTTTTAGTGAGCAAATTATAATGGTTGATGTTGGTGATACAGTTACCTGGCTTCCTACCTCAAAAGGTCATAATGTTGAAATGATAGCATCACCAAATAACTTAAAATATAAATCAAAGCCAAACAAAAAAGCTGAGATTACATTTGATACACCGGGCATATATTACTATTGGTGTACACCCCACAAAGGAATGGGGATGATAGGTTTGGTAGTCGTCGGTAATGATTTTTCAAATAAAAATCAAATTGCTAAAGCAAAGGCTTTTGGAAAAACCAAGAAAAAGCTTAAGAAGCTTGTCGAAAGCCTGAGTTAATTAGATGATTTTTATCTCTGCTTCGATTTCAATAGCGAAGTTCATTGGAAGACCTGAAACTCCAATTGCGGAGCGGGCATGTCTACCAATATCTTGGCCAAATATATTGATTATGAGATCACTGAAACCATTTATTACCAGATGCTGTTGATCAAATTCTGGTGTAGAGTTGACCATTCCAAAAACTCGACACCAGCTTTTAACTCGAGATAGTTCTCCGATTTCCTTCTTCAGATTTGATAGAACTGACAGGCCAATCTCTTTTGCGGCTTGGTTAGCCTCCTCTAAAGTTAGATCTTTGCCTACCTTACCGTATGGACCATTAATGACCCCACCAGCAGAGTGTCGAGGATGGCCAGAAATAAAAACATTTTCGCCTCGCGTATTTATAAATGCAAAAGGTAAGTGTAAGTTTTCTGGAACGGTTATGGGCTTGGGAAGCTCATATCCTAGTTCAATTAATTTTTGTTCAGGTGTAGTCATGCTAAAAAAGCCTTAAGCAAAGATATTGTAGTCAGGAAATTATAGAGTTGTATCTAGCCATGTCTACTAATAATAAAAATTTTGTATTCCTTCATTTTTGGAGAAAAAATGTCAATTAAGTATTTTAGTTATGGTTCTAATATGTCTGCTTCTTATTTGAGAAGGTTTCGAAATGTTGAAACTTCGTGGAGTGCGGTAGGGAAGTTAAAAGATTATCAATTCGTGATGAATATGCCTGGACCTAATTTTGTTGAACCAGGTTTTGGCAATATTATTCGTTGTAAAGGTTCCGCAGTAGAGGGTATGTTACATAAAATATCGGAGGACGATTTTAAGCGCATAGTAGCTTCTGAGGGAGAAGATTACTCGGTAGAAGAAATAATAGTAGAAACAAGTTCAAAGACAGAGTTGTCAAAAACCTTAATTTATAAATCAGAATTGTCAGAATTGAAAACTTCGCGCCGATATTTGAAACTAATTGTTCAAGCAGCCCGAGAGAATAAGTTAAGTACTCAGTATATAAATGAGCTAAGTGGCAAAGCTTCAGTTTATTACCCGATTATTTCAGAGTTTTATTCAATCGTTGTTTACTTTTGGGTTAAAAGCCGGGCTCGTAAGATAAAGTAAATGATACTATTATGATAAAATTTAAACTCTAATAATAAAATTGATAGGAAATCGGCAATGGCAACTGTTTTCGTTACAGGTACTAATAAGGGCTTGGGCTATGAGTTCGTAAGACAATATTTAAAGCTAGGGTATAAAGTGATAGCAACATGTCGAAATATTTCACACGCCAATAATCTGATTAGTTTAAGGTCAATCTCTTCAGATAAGCTCAAACTTGTCGAAATGGATTTGAATGATGTTGGTTCAGTGAAAAATCTTTCAAAGACATTAAAAAACGATGTTATTGACATTTTTATAAGTAATGCTGCCACAAATTTAGGGTACATCTCTAATAAAGAGAAAAATATCTTCGGAGCAATTGATGAAAAGATCTGGATGGAAGTCCTTAAATTGAATTGTGTCATGCCACTTATGATCGCCCAACAATTGAAGGAAAATATTTTAAATGGAGTTGAAAAAAAGATGGTTTTCATGAGTGCAAAAACTGCTTCTATAAAGGATAATAGTAGCGGTGGCATGTATATCAATAGATCTACTAGAACTGCGCTTAATCAAGTCGTAAAGTCACTATCAATAGACTTAGAAAAAGATCATGTTAATGTGCTTGCGATGAGCCCTGGATGGGTAAAAACAGATTCTGGTGGAAAAGGGGCTCTGATAGATATTAAAACGAGTGTTGTTGGAATGATAAATGTAATCAGTAAATTAAACCGTGAATCTTCAGGTTCTTTTATGGATTACAAAGGAGAGATCATTCCGTGGTGATTTGAAGGTGACTGGGCGTTGAACTAAAAAACAATATTGTTCTGTTTTTAATTCTTAAATACTAAATGCTAAAAAGGAAATTTAATTTTATGAGTGAACGGATTCCTAGACCGCGACGTAGTTTTATTTTCACCCCAGGCTTAAGGCCTGAAATGTTTCCAAAAGCATTAGCTTCTGGTGCCGATATGGTTTGTATTGAACTAGAGGATGGGATTGCTCCCAAAGACAAAAAGGAAGCTCGAATAAAAGCTTTAAAGTTATTTGAAGCTCCTCAAGCAGAAGATGGCGTGGAAAGAATTCTAAGAATAAATTCTATACGAGAGCGATTTGGGATCGAAGATATTTTAGCAATTTTAGAAGCAAAAAACCCACCACCAAGTTTAATGATGCCAAAAGTCAAACATCCGGAAGAAGTGGTTATGTTAGACCAATTATTAACCGAAAGAGGGCATGAAACGCGATTGCACGTGATTATTGAAACAAATGCAGGGCTCGAAGCATCATATGAAATTGCGAATTGCAGTAAACGAATTGAGGCTATGTTTTTTGGTGGTGTTGATATGGCTGCAGAACTGCGTTGTGAAAACAATTGGGAACAGCTTTTGCATGCCCGTTCAAAAGTTGTCCATGCTGCTGCTTCAGCAGGTTTGGATGTTATTGATGTCCCTTATTTGGACTTGCAAAATCTTGATGGAATGTGTCTTGAAGCAAAAAAGGCTAAAGACCTTGGATTTGCGGGTAAAGGTTCAATACACCCTAAGCAAATAGAACTATTAAATGATATCTTTACGCCTTCAGATGAAAGGATAGCCCAAGCTAGAAAAATAATTACGACATTCGAAGAAGCGGATACTGGGCTTGTTGTTGTTGATGGAAAATTGATTGAAAAACCCGTGATGCGCGAGATGTATCGCATTGTGTCAATTGCAAATAAACTAGGTAAATAAAAATAAGAATTGAGTAAGATTTTGAGAACACAAAATATAAAGAATTATAGGATACCTTATGATAAAGAAATTTGATAGTTCCACTGCACTTTTATTAGTTGATGTTCAAAAAGGTGTTAACGATACATCATATTATGGTGGTTTGAATGGCAGACGAAATAATTTTGATGCCGAAGACAACATCTTAAAAATCTTAAAAAAATGGCGTTTATCTGATAGAAAAGTAGCATTTACGAAGCACAATTCCAGAGAGACAGGCTCTCCATTGAAATTAGATTTAGAAAGTGGTCAGCAGCTTTCTGGAATGGAGCCTGAATCGGATGATATTGTAGTAGTAAAAGATGTTAATAGTGGTTTTATTGGCACCTCGTTAGAATTGGATTTGCGACGGGCAGGGGTCCAACGTCTTTTAGTTGTGGGTTTTTTTACAAATGTTTGCATTGAAACAACGGTACGTATGGCGGGTAATATGGGTTTTGATACATATTTGGTTCATGATGCATGTGCAGCTATGAACGTTCTTGGCCATGACGGTAAAGATTATGATCCAGATTTAGTACACGATATGGCAATCGCTAATTTGCATGGGGAATTCTGTACAGGTATTTCTACAGATGAGGCTCTTTTATTATGTGAGGCTAATGCTTCTCATTTAAATCGCGTGCAAGGTAACGAGTAATGTTTGGTGTGTCATCAATGACTGAGCAATTGAGAAAAGTTGCATTGCTCAAGCCGTCTGAAGCATTAATCAAAGCTGACCCAAAAAAATGGCATTATGGGCCCGATTTTGACCCTAATAAAATTAGTGATGTACATGGTTCTTTTACTAATTTGTTAATTGATAATGGCGTGGAGGTGTTTTGGATAGATGATAAGAGTTCTGGAATAGCCGATGCGGTTTTTACATATGATGCTTCTTTAATGACTAAGCACGGTGCAATTTTAATGTCACCAGGAAAGGTACTCCGCGCTGGAGAGCAGGATTTACATCAGGCATTTTATGAAAGTTGTAAAATTCCAGTTATAGGCTCTATTTCTGGTACTGGACGAGCTGAAGCTGGTGATACTTTATGGCTCGACAACTCAACATTGATAGTCGGGCGTGGGTTTCGAACGAACCAGCAAGGAGTCGATCAGATAAGAGATATCTTAGAGCCCCTAGGGGTGGAAGTATTGGTATACGATTTGCCATTTTATAAAGGTGCGGACGCCTGTTTGCATTTGATGTCTCTCATTAGTTTGGTTGATACGCGTATTGCTCTGGTAGCTTTGCAATTGTTGCCAGTTGGATTTTATGAATTGTTAAAATCTCGGGGTTTCCAAATTATCGAAGCACCAGCCACTGAATTTGAAACAAGCAATACCTTGAGTACAAACGTATTGGCTTTGTCTCCTGGAAGATGTGTTATGTTGAATAATTTACCTTTAACGACAAAAAAGTTGGAACAATTTGGAATCCATGTTCAGGTGTTTAATGGAGATGCTTTATGCATTGGTTGCGAAGGTGGGCCTACTTGTTTGACCCGTCCTTTATTGCGTGATTAATTCTTAATTCTCATACCATGTTATCTCAGTTGACTCTAAGATATGCCCAGAGGCTGTAACTTCCATTTCCATTTCTTTGAAGAACGTTTCCATTTTCTCTTGTGACTCCACATGAAGTAAGCACGCACATGTAGATGAGTCATCGGATGCTTGCCCATGGAAAATTTCAACTATTCCCGCCTTTCTAGCTATTGGTTGAGCAGCGTAAAAACCTTTTTCCCAATCGGAAAACTCATTATTAATTTTAAATTTCACAAACGCATATTTAGCCATAGTTTTTTCTTTCCTTTTTAATTTTCTAGTGCTGTTACATGTTGATCAACGATATGTTGAACTCGTGGAGCATAATATGAAAATGGTGGTGTTTTCATTTCAGGATCTTTACCAGCATCATCAAAAAGTCGGACTTTTAAGATTTCATTCAAATATGGTTTTTTTTCAAACTCGATTATCTCTTTTCTGTTCATTGGTCCTCCCTGAAGATGGAGTGAGTGAATAGAAGCTTTTGACAATCTGTTCATGTATGACGGATCAGTCGCACATAAATATCTTTTTGCTGCAACATGAAACTGCACACAATCAGTTACTAATTTTGGAAAAAATCTTTTGAGTATTTCTGCTCCAGAGTTTTCATGAAACTTGTCTGAAGTGTCGGACATATTAAACATGCCAAATTCACTAGTAAAATGTCCTATATCGTGCAGTAATGTGGCAACAATCGTAATATCACTTTCCCCCTTTTGTTCCGCTAGTTTTGCACCTTGTAACATGTGTTGTGCCATAGTTACTGGTTCTCCTAGATACTCTTCATTTCCCCTGCGTTCAAAAAGGTCTTCAAGAAATGTGACTATGTTTTTTGAATTTAGTCTTAAAAAAATTGATTTTTTCATTTTATTAATTCATTTCAACTTTGAAATCTTAAAACATTTAATCTTGAGTAAAGAGCATCTTTATCCGCATAACAACCTTGAAGCCAACGTTTTCCAGACCCAGAATAGCCTTTCCTTGCATGTAGTACCCTTGTATTATCAACGATAAAGGACTCACCAGGCTCTAATCTGAAAGTTACTGCCATAGATTTATCATCAATTAATTCACCCATTCTCTGATAAGCGGCATAATACAATTCCATTTTTTCAAACGGCACGTCAACAGTAGCTGCCGAAGAGCGATTGTTAAAACGTATGCCAATTAATTCACCATCTGGACCTAGTTCAATTAATGGTCTTTTTGATCGCAGAGCAGTTTGTCCAGTTCCAATATATTCAAATCTAGAGCAATATCTTGAAAGGATGTCAAAATATTCCATGTCTTCTGCTTGCAATCTTTGAGCTATTTTAAAACCGTCAACGACCATATTTTCCCCACCCTTTGCTGTACTTTCCAAGCAGTATAAGATCTGAATAGTAGGAACGGGATCTCTGTAGGGATTATCTGTATGAGCTTGTAAGCTTAAGCCTGTATAAGCTAAATTCGTCGGATTGACTTCGGTTCTTACCTCAAAATGTCGGCCGTAATTAGTTTCACGAACATAGCCAAATAATTTTACGATATCAAATAAGGCTTTGTCTTTAACAGGCCCATTTGATAATTTTGCAAAGCCAAAGCATTCGATAGCCTCAAGCCAATTCTTTAAGGAGGAGCTATTGCTTGTGATCTCATTAAAGTCTCCAGTTGGGATATTTCTCGTAAGCGTATTATCCCATCTTTCAATGTTTGAGGCAGTCCAACCCTTTGATAAATCTTTTTTATCGTCGTAAGAGTTTTTAAAAAGCCAATCGATATCATAAGAAATTTCTTTGTTTTCAGGTGAAAAGTATATTTTTAGTCTACTGTCGCTAATGGTCGCTGATTTTATATATGTGTCTTTGGGAATATCTTTGAGCGTTATTAATCTTTGACTGTTTTCAGGGGAGCGCGTTTTCTCATCCCAGGCATTATCTCTTAACCAAATCGCGTGTAATTTAGTGGAACGATTAGCATTCTTTAAGGTTAGGTAATTTCCAGTTTTATTTATATTTACACTAAGCATCGATTATTTTCCTAAATTAATTTTTGATAATTGGTGAAAAATATCAAGTAAATTTATCATTAACTCATTGTTTGGGCGGTAACTTGTTCAAATGTCTTAACATCTCTACAAAAGAAAATAGACGATTTTCTTGATAGGATTTGATGTCCAATCCTTCATAATTTAAGAATCCTTGTCGGTCTTTAAGCCCGTTTCGATTGTTTTTCATATTATCGTTGATTATTTTTGGTGCGGAAAATCTATCATCACCCGTGGCTTTGGTCATATATTGGCTTGCATAGTACAAAATATCTCCCCCACCCCAATCAATGAATTCTAAAAGACCCAATATCGCAAATCTAAATCCAAATCCATATTTTGTAGCCTTATCTATATCCTCTGCTGATGCTACTCCTTCTTCAACCAGCCTTGCTGCTTCATTCATGGCAAGTGCTTGAATTCTGGGAACAATATAACCAGGACTCGCGGAGCAAATGATGGGCACTTTTCCAATTTTTTCTAAAATATTTTTCAAGTGATTAGTTGTTGTTTTAAGTGTTTTTGCTCCTGGAGATAGTTCAACCAAAGGAACTAAAAAAGCTGGATTTAGCCAGTGAGCATTCAGAAAACGGTCTGGATATTTTACAAATACTTGCAAATCATTGGATAAGATCGTCGATGTGGTTGAAGCGATTATCGCGTCACTAGGTGCGTTTTCTGAAATAAATGTCAGAGCCTGTTTTTTTGCTTCAATTGTTTCAGGAACACCTTCAAAAATTAAATTTGAATTTCTCAATATCTCTTCACATCCCTGAAGGCCATGTAATGAAATTTTGTTTATAATTTTCTTGGCTTCATTTTGAGTTAAAACATTAAATTTTTCTAATAAACTTATAGATTCATGAATTTCTTTGTTTGTTTCCTCCAATAATTGGAGGAACTGTCTTTTACTTCTCCTCTTTAGATCTATTAATTTTACTGTGTAACCCGACAAGGCAAATGAAATTGCAATGCCTCGCCCCATTCGCCCCATACCAACCGCGGTTATAGAGTTGTTTTGCATTTTTTTATCATTTAAAGCCATTATCAAGTATCTCTTTGAGTTGACTGATGCTGTAATTTTCTATGTTTAGGTTTTTCAATGAACGACCTTTTTCACTAAAGTTTATTTCACATACTGAAGATCCTAAATTTAACAGCCCTTCTGCAACTGGGGTTGATACATTCGCCCATTTTGCGATTGACACCATTAGAGCTAGACCAATTTCTATATCTTCTCGCATATATCTATGTTCTTTGAGAATTAGTTTCTCTCGCCAATCTCCGCTATCTATCAATTTTTCATGCGCAACATTTCCATACATCCACTCTTCACGACTATTGTCGTAATGATCTGCCAAGGGAAAGTGATGAGAAGTATAACCTAAGGTTTTTCGAATTTTTATACGTTCATTATCGAGAGCAGTAGTTACATTTCTAATGGCAGGTTGAGTTCCTTCATTATGAATATCCCAGTAATCAAAATGCTCAATTGGCCCCGCATTCATTATTATTAATGGTGGATGGATTATTGGCCCAGCATTCATCAAAGCTGCTGATAAAATATCTCCACAATCTTCCACAGATGGGTAGGCTTTTTTGATGATTGATAGTGCCCTGTCTTTATTTTTTTGAGGAAAAACACCAGTTGGTAATCTAGTCGCTCTTGTTGTGATCGCGATCGTATTGGTGCCATTTAAGCGTGCCAGATATGGTAAAGTTCCAGATTCTGCGTAGCAAACATTTATATTTTTTTTGATGTGATGCTGTGACTTGGCAAATAACCAACTACCGAAGCTTCCTGGAGGCAACAAAACTACCTGATTATTTTCTAAAAAGGGTACTACAATTTTGGCTAAATCTAGCTGTCCAGTTGCTGGAATGGGGCAAACTATTAAATCTACTCCCTTTATAACTTTCGCAATATCAGAACTTACAGTGGGTATCTTTACTTCTTTAACGCCGTTAAAATCTTTCAAATGGATTATATTATTAGCTGCTTTTAGCTCTTTAATTTTCTTTTTGTCTCTTCTCCAGTATTTTACAATATGTCCGTTTAGGGTCAGATCTGCTGCTGCGGCTATAGAACCGTTTCCTCCACCTAGTACTGCTATTTCCATTGTCGGCCCCATAAGTTTTTTAGATCACCCCATATAACACTGTAAGTAATATTAATCCAAACGTTAGCAGAGAATAATCAAAAAGCGATTATTATTTTTATATAGTTTTAGGATTTATTGGTTGGAGTTGTGTAATGGCTTTTGTGATAAGGATATTGCTGCTGCGACTATCAATATAAAAGCCGCAGTCAATAAGCTCATTCCAAGATCTTGAAAGATGTCTCCAACTAGACCTGCACCATAGGGTCCTACGGTTTGGGCAATAGCAAAGACAACTGTAAATAAGCTCATTGCTTTTGCCCAACTATCAGAACTTAAATTTTGGCGAGTAAAGTTAGTAACTGCACTAGGTGCCATAAATACTGATAATCCAAAAACTAAAGCAGATATAAAAAATGTGAGAGTACCATTAAATATGACTGGTAAGGCTGAACCGATTGCAATGCACGTAAGGATTAATGCTAAAGGAAATCCAGAAGCGTATCGCTTCAAAATAGGTCCCCAAATGATTGGTGAAAAACATATACTAAGACCGAGAAGTATCCATATTAATGTAATAAAGCCTGCACTAGCCGATTGTTCGGTCATCCACGCAGATAAAAAAGTCAAGTATACTATGTAACCAAGTCCAAAACCCGCATACCCAGCTAGTTCAGGCCAAATTTTCTTGATTGGTAAAGTGGTAGGCGCAACTGTGTTTTGAATTGCAGGCTTTAATTGCAGTGAAGCCCAAATACCGAGCGGTAAAAACAGAAGACTAATTGTTCCTATAATTATCCAGCCAAATGACCATATGTTAGTTCCAAAGGTTTCTATCATTAATGGAATAAAAGCACCGGATAAAACTATTCCTAATCCACCTCCAGAGCCAAATAATATTGCGATAGCTAAGGCATTTTTCTTGGGCTCTTTAGGAAATAAGCCAGCCGTAAGGGCGCCAGCCGTGGAGAAGGACATTGCCCCAAAAATACCAGCCAGAATTCTCCATAATGTTTGCCACCACATCTCCGCATTTAAACCCGTCACTAAAAGTGTAAAAGTTGTTGTGATTAAACCGAAAGCAAAAAGATGGGAGGGAGAGTATTTGCGTATTAGTAACATCGTTAGAACAGCACCCATTATGTAACCGAGAGCATTGGCTGTGTTTAACCAGCCAGATTGCGCATAATTCCAACCCATTTCAATTTTCATCGCCGGTAGAAGCAAACCATATGCAAAACGGGCAAATCCATTGGTGACCGTTAAACCCAATGCAAGCCCAGTAAGTATTAACCAAGATTTTAATTCAGAAGACTTCATATGTATTAGATCATTTTTGGGACATTGTAATTTTATTATAAATGGATTCAAAGATTATATAACTACTACTCTTTACACATTTGATTTCAATAATCATAGTAAGGACATTCAATGCATTGATTTCCTAAGCAGGAGAAATATGGAAGAAAATTTTGACTTTCAGAGTAAGCTTGGACCTCGTTGCCCGAGATGTCAAAGCCCATTAAGCACTGTGAATGTACATGGGCATGAGCAATGTGTTTACTGCAAATCAAATATATTTGAGTGTTGCTCTGGTGATACTTGTGAAACAAATGTTAATTTGAGTGTTAAATATAAGCGCTCTTAGAATCAGATCTGCGAAGTCATAAGGATTGATAGTACATTTACCAAATGTAGCGTTTTATTTGTATTATTTAATCCTTAAAATCTACTTTTGCATGCGACCCATCGCAAAAAGGTTTATTCTTTGATTCACCACATCTACATAGTGTCATTCTATTTCGTGTTTCAAGTGGTTGGCCATCAGAACGCAAAACTGGAATCATACCATTGACCCAGAGAGGCCCTGCACTTTCTTCTGGCTTGTCAGCTTCGATTACGGAAACTTGTTTTGGCAAGTCTGGTTCAATTTCCTGATACTCTCCTTCTATCTCTAGTTCATACACAAATGTACCGGATGGACATCTTTCAGTCATAGCTGAAACATGAATCTTCGCATCATCATCTGCTCCTTTAGCCATCAGTTTTCTAATACCTGATTTTTGATTAAAGCAGAATTTTGCGTGCATGCAGTATGAGTTGTCTACTTTAACTCGTACCCCATCTCCTTGAAGTATTTCTTGGGTTTCGGAAATTTTACTAGTTTTCGCGGTTTCAGTTCCATTAAAATTTATCCGATCGTGTGTTCCATCGCAAAAAGGTTTATTGGCAGATTTTCCGCATCTACATAATTCATATATTGTATCACTTTCATGTGTTTTAGTTTTTTGCCAGGCGATTGCTTCGCCTTTTTGTCCAGTGATACGTTTTTTTCTGATCAGTGGTATGTCACCGTGAACGACATATGGACCATTTTCACGAACTTCTATAAATTCCGATTCAGATATTTTTCTGGGAAGGTATTCGAAGGTTGGCCCGACAGTCGTTTTTCCATCACCGGTTGGAATTTCCATCAATTCTTTAGCAAGAATTTTTAGCTCATACATCACACCTACAGCTTGGCCTAAAAGTTTTGGTTCGCCGTTGAAGCTTTTTTCAATTACTCGTAGCATATCACTATATTCTTGATTAAAAGTAGTGAGCTTTTCCAACACCGCTGGATTGTCTTTATAATCTTCTGAAGCCGGATTGGCTGCCATAGGATGTACCTGATCCCAGTCTACAACGAACTTTTCACCGCTCGGTCCAGATTTTGCTGTATCCCCTATCTGGAAATTACGGCCCTCTAAAATTTCTAAAAATCTAAAGTAGTGCCCTACCTCTTCTCTTTCAGGGTGGAACATATTTTTATCACCATCAAAGATATTTTCGTGATCTAAACCTTCACCTTGTTCGACCACTTCCTCCAGAGCTTTTAAGGCAGAATTTAAGTCAGTAACACAAATCAAATGACCTGCCCCACCATAATAGGTCGTTTCAGCCGTAATTTGGTGGTCTGGGTTGCCTGTGAAAAGAAGATTATCACCTAATTTTTGAGATAAATAAACTAAACCTTCTTCTAAAGCTTTGTAAAACTGCCCAATCGAGGCAAACCCTTCATCCTGAGAAGGCGCATCAGCATTTGCTGGTCGCTCAATTTTCAAAAAACATTCGATGCTTTCTGGAGAAAATTTATTTAAATCAACTTGAAATGATTCATCGCTGTGGGGCAAGGGCGTAGGATATTTTGCAATAAATTCAGGATAATCTAATTTTGGAGAACCTCCAGTTGCTATCATAATGTTAGCGACCAGTGCCATGTGAAGCATTTCTTCTATAAATACACTTTGAATGACCTCTACACTCTCAATGTTTGATCCATCTTTAATTGAATAAAGTGCACATAAATAGGGGGGAATGGTTGCATGTTCTAATTCAATCGCCCATTGCAGGTGCTCGTGAAGATCTTCGATTGTTTTAATCATTTTTTACCTTACCTCTAACTTTCTTATTGTTTAGCATTGTTCCATAGCGTTGCTTTGGAGGATAGCGTATTTACTCGTGTTCTCCAATAAGTTAAATTTTATCGATAGCATACATTTTGGAATCGAGTAAAATATTTTTACTATATTTAAATTTTATGCTTGAACAATTAGGATCTTGGTGTCGAGACAAAATATAAGTTTACCATATTAGGACGGTCTAAACTTGGCAGGTTTAGCAAAAATCAATTACTTTATCGCGCTTGTTAGTAACATTTGAAATGTGACTATGAGATTGCTGCTTAAATTCTTTTTATTTTAGATTATATTTCTGAAATAGCTTTAGTGGCTTTTACAGTCACAAGAGCACTGGCAACTAAATTTTTGGTAGTTTTTGAAACACAAAACACATCTGATCGGGCGTGAAATATGCTTCTTCCCGCCTTAAGTATGTCAGCTTCTGTGATTAATTTTTCACCATTTGCGGTTGATAAAAAATTAATTTTAAATTCAATTGTAAGAGGTTGATAATCTTCTATCATGAGAGAATATGCAGCAAAACCTGCAGCATTATCCGCAATCGCAGCGATTGTGCCGCCATGAAATAAACCATGTTGTTGAGTTAATTTGGAATGGAAAGGTAAAACAATAGTACATTTTCCAGGTTCACTCTCTCTAATTTTTGCTCCTAAGGTCGCCATAAAGTTTTGCTTTGAAAACCCTTTTTTGATTTTTAGAAATTTAGTATTGAGGGTCATGTTTTTACCTTTGTGTTAATATACTCTATAATAAAGTGATCAAGATTTATATTATCGTGAAGCAAAGCCTTAACTGTGATCCGTCATTAACTGTTATTTAAGAATATCTATCTTGACAACAGCTGATGTCAAAGCACAATCCGTTTAACCTAGGTATTTGGTTTTGATAGTCGGGGGTAAAAAAATTAATGAGCTTTGATTACGAAAAAATTCGATCGTCATTTGTGTTAGAATGTCCGGACAATTTTAATTTTGCATTCGATGTACTATCAAAAAAGGCAGAAGAGGTTGACAAAATAGCATTGATTTCAATTGATCGTAATGGTGATCATCTAAAAGATATAACCTACAAAGAACTGGATACTTGTTCCTCCAAATTTGCTAATGCATTGTTGGGCCTAGGTGTTTCCAAGAATGATAATCTACTGGTAGTTTTGCCAAGAATTCCAGAATGGTATTATGTTCTTTTTGGGTGTGCTAAAATGGGTGCAGTTGCTATGCCGGGAACAAATTTACTTACTCAAAATGATATTGAGTATCGTATCAATAGATCTGGTGCAAAAGCTGTGATTGTAACAGAAGCTCATGCGAAGGTAGTCGAGAATATAAAGGATAAATGCCCAACTCTCGAAAATCTAATTATTGTGAGAGGTGAAAAGCCAGATTGGCATAGTTTTGAAGCTTTATGCTTAGAGTCCTCTGATTATATTGACAGGACAATGGTGCCAGAGACAGCTTCTTCTGATCCGATGCTAATCTATTTCACCTCAGGTAGCACTGCCATGCCGAAAATGGTTGAGCGTGATCACGCATATGCTTTTTCTCACGTAATAACAAAATCTTTTTGGCAAGATTTAAAAGCTGAGGATATACATTGGACATTGACAGATACTGGTTGGGCAAAAGCAGCATGGGGACTTCTTTACCCACAGCTTCTTGCGGGGTGTAGTATAATTTTGTTTGATGGTGAGGGTTTTGATCTTGAAACACATCTTAAAATTATTGAACTTTATAAAGTTACGACCTTTTGTGCTCCGCCGACAATTTATCGTTTAATGGCACAGGCTGATCTGTCTAAGGTAGACTTTAGTTCTGTTCGACATTGTTTTGGCGCGGGCGAACCATTAAATCCTGAAGCAATGCGGGTTTGGAAGAACGCGACAGGCTGCGATATTTATGACGGATATGGACAAACGGAGACCATCAATATTGTTGCAAATTTTCCAGGTATGGAAATTCGACGTGGGTCAATGGGGAAACCTTGTCCAGGATTAACAGTGGATATCATTGATGACGCTGGAAATATTTTAGCAGACGACGAAATAGGCCATATTGGCGTTAAAATAACACAACCATATCCACCAGGATTATTTAATGGTTATTATCGTGATGATGAAAAAACCAAAGAAGTTTTTAAGAATGGTTGGTATTATACAGGAGATACTGCAACACGTGATTGTGATGGTTATATTTGGTTTGTTGGTAGGTCTGATGATGTGATATCGTCATCTGGTTATCGTATAAGTCCGTTTGAGGTAGAAAGTGCACTAGTTGAGCATGAAGCAGTAGCGGAGTCCGCGGTAATTGCAAAACCGGACACATTACGAGGAGAAATAGTGAAAGCTTGCATTGTTTTGGCAGAAGGTTACGAGCCTTCGGATGAACTTGTTGTCAATATTCAGGACTTTGTAAAACGACATTCGGCTCCCTACAAATATCCGAGAGAAGTTGAGTTCTTTAAAACTTTACCAAAGACCATCTCTGGTAAAATTCGACGTGTAGAGTTGAGAGAAAATTTAAATAAAACATAACCCTGTTAAAGTATATTTAGGTTGGATCTTTATTAATCAGTTATTACAATACTTTATCGCAATGGAATTCCTATAATTTCAATTTTATTTTCAGATTTGGGAGCAAAATAATTGCAAGACGTAGAGTTTTTTGAAAAAGGGAGTGGTCCTAAAGTTGTGTTGTTTCACTCTAGTGCTTCAGGTGCTGGGCAGTGGAAAGTTCTTATGGATCATTTTAAAGAAAAGTTTCATTTTATATCAGTTAATTTAATAGGGTATGGTAAGACCACTGCTTGGACCCAGGATAAGGTTCAAACACTATTAGATCAGGTAAAACTTTTAGAAAAAATACCAAGCTTATCTGGATCGAGGTTTTCTATTGTGGGGCATTCTTTTGGTGGGAGTGTCGCTATGAAAGCAGCAAAGCATTATCGTGACCGGTTGGAAAAATTAGTTTTAGTTGAGCCAAATCCTTTTTACTTATTGGGACAGGAAAAAAGAACAGAAGCTTTTGCAGAAGTATTAGTATTAAGAAATAAGATAAAGAATGAGTTTAACAAAGACTGGGAAAAGGCAGTTAGTTTCTTTGCTGATTATTGGAATGGGAGGGGTACTTGGCGCAATTTATCTGAAATTCAGAAGGAAAGGTTTTCAATTATTTTAAAACCAAATTACTATGAGTGGGATGCTGTTTTTTCTGAGGAAACCTCTTTAGAGACCTGGAAAAAGTTACTTCCGATCAATACAACTTTAATAGGAGCCGCAAATACAGTGCGCACAATTCGCGAGTTGAACGATCTATTTAGACTGAATTGTCCTAACTGGAACTTCAAAAACTATAGTGGAGGGCATATGGCTCCAATTACGAGTCCTAAATTGGTAAATCCACTAATAATTAATGGTTTGGTTTAGTGAATAAATTAGAAATTGACGAACTTCTGAATTGGAAGGAATAGATGTCTTTAGGGATAGAGGCATATAATTTGGTAACAAAGTTTGAAAGCTTTTCTCCTCACAGAACTGGTGGAGTTGGTAATCAAAAAGTAATAGATTGGCTGACAAATTATCTCAGAGTTTCGTCTTGGAAAGTTCACTTAGAAGATTTTAGTTATCAGCATTATGAAGGTGAATTTAAAAGTCAAACGTACCAAATTGAAGGTATGTTGCTATATTATTCTGTGTTAGGAAAGGGAAAAATAGAAAATCCATTATTTTTCAGACTTGATGACGGTATGGAAAGTAATTTGATTAATTCGTCAAACTTACATGAAGTTGAAGAGTTAATTATTCAGAAATTAGTTAGCGATGCTCAATTATCTGGTTATGATGGATTAATACTGGAAAGCATCTCAAAGTCTGAGCACTTAAGTGCAATCAATTCTCACGGCGCCTATGACTTAAATTTTCCAATTATTTTAGTGGATAAAGAAACTTTCAGTTACATCAGGGATAAAAGAGATTTTAGCATTTCTTATGAGGCTTCCGTCGTAAAAAATCAGTCATCTAATATTCTGGCAACTTGTAATATTAGAAAAAAAGAATGTCCGTTCGTAATAACTACACCAATTTCAGGATGGTTTTCATGCGCTGGTGAGAGGGGATGCGGTATTTCAATTGCTTTATTGGTTGCGCGGGAGATCGCAAAATACCATTCTGTTGATTTAGTCTTCGCTAATGGCCATGAGCTAGGATATCGAGGTGCTTATAAGTTTGTAGAATCTTACGATAAACAACCTAAAGCGGTTTTGCACTTGGGGTCATGTTTAGCGAATAAAAATACCGACTTTACCGGGACATGTTACTCTAACAATTTTAAGGATATTTCTAATGATTTGGCTAAGTTGGGAATTTTAACCAAATCACCTGACAATAATATTTCTGAGAATGAATGGGTTGGTGAAAGTAAATGTTGGGCAGCAAAGAATGTACCTATGTTATCGGTAGCTGGAACAAACCCCTATTTTCACACAGAAGCTGATGTAACTCCCTCTGTGACTTCACCTAAGCTTTTAGATGGATTTATAAAATCTCTCTCAAAAGCTGCTCTATCTTTAGTTTGAATCTTTTTTGATAAGCCATGTTCTTTAAACCTGATTATATTGTCTATTTAACAGTTTGATTGTACTTTTGAATTACTGGAATAATGCAGTTTTAAAATTGTAGTAATTGAAGGAGTGAAATAAATGTTATTGCCTAATCAATTGGCGCCGAAGTTGATTGTACCCACTTTGTCACACGGAATATTTGATCTAGCAAAAGAAAAGTCTAAAAATTTTACAATGGTTGTTTTTTTTCGCGGCCTACATTGCCCGATTTGTATAAACTATTTGTCAGAACTGGCTCGTCTTCAAAGTGAATTTTTCGAGAATGGGGTAAATCAGATCGTAATTTCAAGTGACAACAAAGCTCGATCGGAGGAAACAGCGTCATTGATTAAAGCTAATCAAATTCGCTATGGTTATGACTTAAGTATTCCAGTAGCGCGCGAATGGGGCCTTTATATTTCTAAAGGTGTAAAAAATAGTTCTAATAAATTTGAAGAGCCAGAGTTATTTCCTGAACCGGGTATTTTTTTGATCAGGCCTGATAACACAGTGTATTACATATCGGTGCAGTCTATGCCTTTTGCGAGATCAGCTTTTACAGATTTGATTGAGATGATTAAGTTTGTTGTGCCTAAGAAATATCCTGCTCGCGGTACTGCCTAGATGGTTGCCGTAAAACGCTTTTTGAATAAACCTATTATTTATCCGCATATGGATGATAGAATGGGAGACAATATTAACGGCCCATCCTTAATAAGAACTCCTAATTGGCTAAAAAAACCTTTGGGACGATATTATCTATATTTTTCTAATCATAAGGGAACCTATATTCGATTAGCGTTTTCAAATTCTCTTATGGGTCCATGGGAAATCTACTATAATGGGGTATTAGAATTAAATGATAGTTACTTTATGTTACAAGATTCTTCTGATGGCTCTTTATACGCGCATATTGCTTCACCAGATGTTCACGTTGATGATGAGAATGGTCGCATTGTCATGTATTTTCATGGTCAGCTGAGTAACGGTGATCAAGTAACACGAGTTGCGACGTCACAAGATGGTGTTACCTTTTGTGTGAAAGAGCAAATTCTTGGACCTCCTTATTTCCGCGTTTTTCAGTATTTGGAATCAGTTTTTGCTATTTGCTGGGGTGGTGAAATATGGCGATCACAAGATTGGTTTTCACCATTTGAAAAAGGTCCAAAAATACTACCATTTAACAGCAAAGATAAATCAACACCTTGCTTTAGACATGGTGAGGTTTTTAGAGAGCAAGATTTATTACATATTTTTTTTAGTAATATAGGAGATGCACCAGAACACATATTATATTGTAAAATAGAACTATCAGAATATTGGAATGAATGGAAAACAGATAATAGTTGTCCAATTTTAGAGCCAGAATTAAACTGGGAGGGAGCCAATATGCCAATTTCGCAATCTGTGATTGGTATAGCCCAAGAGAAGGCACGAGAGCTAAGAGATCCCTGCATATTCCAGGATACTGACAACCAAATATATTTGCTTTACTCGGGTGGAGGTGAGCGGGGCATTGGATTGGTGAAGTTGTTTAATTTCTAGTTCAAGAATCGTAACGATTTCATATAGAAATTATTGAATTTTAAAAAATCACGAGGCTTTATGTTTCTCATATGAAGCAACTAGTTCTTCTCGCAAGAACTCACCAAAATTCAAACTTTTGAATTTAGGTTTTCCTGTACCCTTTAATGGTTTGATATTGAAACTAACATTAGGGTCGTAAAAGAAAACACATGAATATCGCTCTGACCCTGAACGGTTAACGACTCTATGAGGAGTTGAGCGTAAAAGGCCATTCGTCATTCTATGTAACATGTCTCCAACATTAACCACGAAACTGTTTTCAAGTTTTGGTACATTTAACCATTCGCCGTCAGGTGCCTGAACTTGTAGACCACCTATATTGTCCTGCGCCAAAAACGTCAGGCAACCAAAATCTGTGTGCGGAGCAGATCCATATAAGTCTGCCGGGCTATCTGAGGCTAGTGAGGGATAATGTAAGAGCCGTAGCCAGGTCGTGGGCTTTTCAAATGCTTTCATAACGGATAGATCCGTAACACCTGTAGACAGTAATGCTGCGCGTAAAAGATTATTGGCGAGTTCTTCGAGTTTTGTAGTATACTCCTCGATAACGTCACGAAAGTTTTCCAATTCAGGCCATTGATTGGGGCCAGAAAGATAAATTTTTGGATCTTCAATTTTATCTTCACGCATTGTCATAAAACTTGCTGATTGGTTTGGCTTTTTTATTGTTTCAAGCTTGGAGTTAACATCTGTGGAGGTGTTAATCGCAATGTATCCGCGATGTTTGTGATCTAGAGCAACTTTCATTTTTTCGCTCAAATGCATTGCATGAAATCTATTGGATGCATCAAAAACTTTTTCTATTAATGCTGAATCAATTCCATGATTAATAATGTAACCAAAACCAAGTTGATTATAAGCCTCATAGAATGATTTTAATAAGTCAGGCGAAGCACTGTTTTTCAGTAATTTCGCTACATCAATTATTGGTATTGATTTTCTATTTTTTGCCATCCTGAAGCTCGCTTAAATTATAAATTTTACGTATAACTAATTTGTTTTAATTATTGCTAAATATTGCAATTCTATCGATATTGATAATCTAAACTATTTTAAGATCTTTGTAGGCAAAAATGATCAGAAAAAGCAAGCAGACAGATTTAGAAAAAATTGCGGAATTAATGCATGAGTCCTTTTCAAGTGAAGTAGAAAGCAATTTGGTAAGAAAGTTATTCTCTGGAGAGGATATATTGGTGAACTTGGTTTATCAGTCGCAAGATCAAATTCTAGGTAATGTAATAATTTCAAAAACAAAAATGTATCCAGATGTTGGTTTGTTCTGTGTTGGTGTTGGGCCTCTAGCTGTACGACCAAGTCATCAGTTTAAAGGGATTGGCAGTCAGTTGATGAAAGCTGCAATCATTGAATGCAGTAATCTTGGTGTCGATGCATTGTTTGTTCTTGGTGATCCTAATTATTATAAAAGATTCAGTTTTGAAGTTTCAAAGATAAGCAGTGATTATAATGCAGCAAATTTCCAAGAATTGCAGCTTAAAAGCAATTGTCTGAGTGATTTACAGGCAAAAATTAGTTATGCAGATGCCTTTTCTGTTGTTTAATAAACCCGTAAATGCTTGGTTGGCTTGGTGTGTGCTGAAATGATAAACGTTAGTCAGTTGTGCCCAAATTTGACGAAGATAATTATCGGTGGTTTAGGAAAATAATGGAAAAAGAAAAATGGGATGAATCAAACATCCCAGATCAAAGAAATAAAGTTTTTATTGTAACTGGGCCGACGAGCGGTCTGGGTTTTGATACTTCAAGAATATTAGCAAAAAAAAATGCGATAGTTATTATGGCAGCAAGGGATGTCAGAAAAGCTGAAAAAGTAAAAAAAGAAATTGTTGGTAAAAATAAAACTGCAAAAATAGATGTTAAGGAGTTAAACTTAGCTGACCTAAAATCCATTCAAAATTTTTCCGAGTTAATTAAAAAAAAGTATTCAGCAATAGATTGTCTTATAAATAACGCTGGCATTATGGCGTGTCCTTATTCAAAGACAAAAGATGGTTTTGAAATACAAATGGGTACGAACCATTTGGGTCATTATGCATTGACAGGTTTATTGCTGCCGCTTCTGCAGAGTAAATCAAATGCGAAAGTAATAAATATTTCTAGTATTGCTCATCGATCGGGTAGAATTAACTTTGATGATTTGGCTTGGGAAAAACGAAAATATAGAACGTGGAGTGCTTATAGTGATAGTAAGCTCGCTAATTTATATTTTACTTATGAACTTTCAAGAAAGTTATTGGCTACGAATTCTAATCTGAAGGTATTGGCAGCTCATCCAGGATACAGTGACACCGATCTTCAACGTTATTCAGGATTCTTTAAGTTTCTAAATAAAATAGTTGCCCAAAAATCAGCTATTGGTGCATTGGCCGGTATTCGTGCAGCGGTAGATCCTGATATAATATCTGGTCAGTACTATGGTTCGCCATCATTTGGGGGGATCTGGGGATATCCAACATTGGTCAGATCTAATAGGTTATCATATAATAAAGAAAATGCATCCAAGCTTTGGAAGTTATCTGAGTCTTTAACAGGCGTATCTTACAATTTGGATTAGAGAACTGGACAATGGTTAAAAACGAATTACTTCTCTTGTTATATAATTTAAAGGATGATCGAGATGAAGAAATTTGTGATGTTAATTGGTTGCGTAGTTCTGGGCACTCAGTTGGGTTGGGCTGCAGGTGGAGGTGGTTCTTACTCTGGTGATAGTGGCGGTTCTTCTTCAAGTGGTAGCTCATACTCCACTTCAATGGATAAACCACAAAATCTATTTTCTAAAGTATATGAACTCATAGAAGATAAAAAATTCGATTCGGCTTACAAGGAGCTTAAAAATATAGAGGCGCCGGGAAAGCAGGATGATCTGTATAATCTTTTGGGTTTTACTGCTAGGAAATCAGGAAACCTAGCAATAGCAGCGAAGCACTATGAGAAAGCTTTGAGCATCAATGCAAGGCACGTTGGTGCACTTCAATACCAAGGTGAGTTATTTATTACCTTGGGTGAATACGATAGTGCGCAGCAAAATTTGGCAAAAATTGAAAAAATTTGTTGGCTTTTTGCTTGTGAAGAAGAGAAGCTACTAAAAACTGCTTTAGAGCGGGCAGTCGATGGTTAAAAATATTTTTGGAAATTATCTAATAAGGTCAAAAGATTAAATAGATTGCATCGATAGAAGTTTAAGGAGCGTGTCATGAATGAAACAAAAGAACAGGTAAATACGCGGTCATTCGGTATTAGTCTGATCCGGATTCACTTTGGAATTATTCTTTTTGCGCATGGTTGGCTTAAACTTTTTGTCTTTGGAATTGGAGGGACCGTAGGTTATTTCGCTAGCCTGGGCTTGCCATCAATGATAACCTATTTGGTGATCTTCGGTGAGTTATTTGGAGGTTTGGCTCTCGTACTGGGAATTCAATCGAGACTAGCTGCTATGCTTGCCATTCCTATTGTATTCGGCGCTTGTATCTTTAGTTTCGATAATGGTTGGGTTCATTCGGCAGCGGGTGGCGGATGGGAATACGCTGCCTCCTTAACTGTAATATCTCTCGCCTTAGTTTTGATGGGGTCTGGGCGTTATGCCAGTTTGAATTGGAATCCTCTAAATAAGATACTTCCAAGTTTCCTGCGAGATTAATTTTTAAAGATAGGTTAAGCTAGTATCATCCGCTAATATAACGATTTTGTCTTTCGCGGATATTCTGCGCTTTAATTTTATAGTTTCCACAGCATTTAATCCGGTTGAGGTTGGGCAGGATGTTTCATGTTTCTCTTCAAGCACTTTGCACATGTCAAAACCTTCAGATTGATCAAAAAAAATACCTATAACCAATCAAGAATTTGATTTGAATTTTGACTATTATTAGCCTAAACTTAAGCGAAAACAATTAAAGGAGTGAAAATGCCAGAAATTGATTTAGTCTATCTTCCAGTTGTAGGTCGTGGAGAGCAAATTAATATTATTTGTGCAATGCACGGGATTAAAGTTAATTCGATGAATTCGAAGCCTATGGGTGAAGATTTTGATAAAGATACGGAAGCCCCTTTCGGAACAGTTCCATGGATGAAGGATCACTCTAATGGACTTGAGTTGAACGACTCAATGGCGATTGTTCAGTATTTGGTAACAAAATACGACGGACCATTGACGCCGTCTAATCCAGAAGACGCAGCACGAGTTGGGATGTATTGGGCTTGGTCTCAAGATTATTATTCATTTGTTCTATCACCGTTTCACGATATTATCACTGGTCACAATGAGCCTTTTTGGAGAAATCTCAGGTTGACCGATACTCTTGCTGATGGCGGAAAAGAGATGGGTATAAAAAACTTAACTACTCTCCATCACAGTCGATCAAAATTTCTTGAGAATAATCTAGCAGGATCTGATGCTTCAAAACCTTTTTTAACTGGATCCAGATGTTCTTATGCTGATATATTTTTATATACATGCGTACGTACTGTTCAAGAGACAGGAGGTTTCGGTATTTTGAGAGATGCATGCAACGGGGATCCTTTTGAGCAATATCCCAACATTGTTGGAATATGTAATGAAGTGGGAAAAATAAGTGAAGTGACTGAAACGGTTGGTTCAAAATTTTCTGAATGCCCGATTTAAGAGCAGCGATTTGTTATTGATTTATCTTGCCTAACTTGTTTCTTATTATGAAAATGTTTTTTTAGCTTTTTTCATCTTACGACCGGGAATAATTCACAATCTAATGGGTCACCTACATTAATGCCTGGGTCACGAAGCATTGGTTGCAGGTTAGGACGTGGGTCATAGGTGACATCATCGCCTGCCCATCGAATAATATAAGCACGCCTCTTTTGGGTTTGACTAGAATTGCCTGGGGCTCCATGCAAAGCTAGCCCATGATGTATGGTGCAATCTCCAGCTTCCATCTCGTACTGGATAAATTCATACTTGTCGCGATTTGCTGCAATATCAGGGACCTCCGGCAAATTTTCTTTATACATATCTTTGTCTTTGAACGATACGGCTTTAAAACGCTTTCCCCATTTATGAGAACCTTTGATATATTCAACTGCTCCAGTTGCATTGGTAACTGGGTCGAGTGCTATCCACATGGTTGCCACTTGAGAGCCTGCTACGGGCCAATACGTTTGGTCGTGATGCCACAGGGTAGGTGTGGAAGTGCCAGGGTCTTTTATTAAGAATTGATCAAAAATTACATTTATCTTATTTGATTGAAGTATCTCCTTAGCCATATCGGCTGCCGGTGAGTGCCAAACAAATTCTTTAAGCTGTGGGTGGTGAGCCCAAACAAACGTATCACCAAAAAATCGTCCGGTCCCTCCTTGAGATGCATCTATTGCCATTGGGCTCGGGTTTAGGATATTTTCTTCAGCTATTTCCCGGAGAAGTTCTACTGTGTTAGTGTCAAAAAATTGTCGTAGGCAAACAACGCCATCAACGTTAAATGTATTAATTTCGTCCTGCGTTATCGCACGAATCGGAGCATAATTCATGACCTATCCTTCAAAGTAAACTTATTTTAATATTAACTTTGATAATTTCTGTATGTCGAGTCCTGATATTTTTTAAACTTTGAATTAAACTTTACTTTTCGTCACGTTATGATTGATACTCCATCAGAAATTTAACTTTTATGTTTTAATAATGATAGGAGAAAAAAATGTTTGCTACTTTTACTGACTGGGAATTTGATGGAGATGTTGAGGCCGCTAAAGAGAACGCACAAAAGTTTTGGCCTGATATGAAAGCGGCTGGCGCAACTGACATGCGTGCTACTGTCACTGGCCCAAATTCGATCAGAACAATGACGTTGTGGAGCAGCAAAGAAGATGTTGAGGCAAACCTAGATAAAATAAGAGCTGCAGCTGGTTCAGCAGTAGGTATGTCTGTAACGGGAGCTATGCAAGGTGACGTTGTCTTGATGATGGATTAAATGTTGTGCCCAACCATTTAAGAGGGGCCATCAGGCATTATCTGCGATACTCTTTTTTTTTCGAAAAGAACTTTAAACTTCCTCAAACATATTTTGAACTGGAGGAGGGGTACGTAGTATTCGTGGAATGACAAATCCTTGAAAATTAACTTGGCTGTTGTTGAGTGATACAGTGAATTCCACCTCCACCTTCCGCGATTGGTGCAATTGGAACCAGTTTTATCTTTCTCTCGGGGAAATAAGATTGTAATTTTTCCTTTACTTCATCATCAGTTTTTAATCCATAACTGGGTGCGATTATGCCATCATTAGCGATATAGAAGTTAACATAGGAAAGACAAAATTTGTCACCTATTGAGCATTCAGCGTCTGCTTCTGGTAGCTCTAATAACTCAAATTCACGACCTTTCGCATCGATTTCCTGCATTAACTTCATTTTAAGGTTATCAAAAAAAAGTTTACGTGGATTGTCATTATCAGTACAAGTTTCTAGAATAATACGACCTGGAGAGGCGAAGGCGGCGATACCATCAATATGACCGTCTGTTTCGTCATCGAGTGGATCTCCAGGTAGCCAAATTACTTTGTTAACTCCTAACAATTCCCTTAGCTCATGTTCAATTTCTTGCCTTGACCAATTTGGATTACGGTTTTTGTTTGTGAAACATGTGTCAGTAGTAAGAAGAGTACCTTCTCCGTCTACGCAGATTCCTCCTCCCTCTGCAATTAGATTTGATTTAATGATAGGTATCTCAGCATTTAAAAGAATGCGTTCAGCCATTTGTGCATCCTGACTGTATGAAGGATATTTTTCCCCCCAGGCATTAAATTTAAAACAAACGCCTGCTATTTTTCCATACTGATTTTTTACAAAATTAGGACCACTGTCGCGAGTCCAAGAGTCATCAATTGGCATTTCGATTAATTCTATATCTTTACCGAGGTAATTTTGCGCTTGATCCAAAAGATGGGGTGGAGCTATCATCGATACAGGCTCGAATTCTCTAATAGCATGAGCAACAGTTGTATAGGTTTCACACGTTTCTTCAGGCCTTTCCCACAGATTTTCTCTGCATGGCCAAGCCATCCAGCACCTTTCATGTGGAGACCATTCAGCTGGCATACAATATTTATCGCTCATTGTTACTACTCAAGTATAGTCTGTAGTTTACGCAAATTTAAACTTTATAATAATATAATTAAAATTGGTAAAAAAATTTGCCTTCTCTTAAATCTTAGTGCTTCACAAAAGCATCAGGGTAGTTCGTGAAATAATCTTCTGATATCGGTGTCATCACACCAGTCTCGATAACTGCACCTGCTTGTCGTCTTATTTCAGTCAGTTCATTGTCTGAACCGAAAGCCTGCAGCACTTCCATGCTGGGGAATAGCATAATTGCGTGAAGTTGAGTGGAGTCGTCTTTTTCGGTACCAGCAAATAAAAACTTAATTCCCATTTCGTTTAGTTTATCTTCTTGTGATTTTACCATTGCTTGCCAAGTATCAAAACCTTTTGTAATTTTAATTGAACTTTTCATTATTATAGCCATGTTTAACCTCTTTTAATCAATTATCTTAATAATACTTTATTTATTTTCTTATATAGAACAACCTGAAACTATCTTTTTATCTTCGTGATGTATTTGCCCGTAAAAGACGTGTAGCTAGTTTCTCTATGTATCAGTTCGCCTTTTATAAGGTCATGAAGTTCAGGCAGCTTATGAAATGGGACAGTTGGGTATGTGTGGTGTTCGGTGTGAAATGGCATATTCCACGCGAAAAATCGTACAATCCAATTAGTATAAGTCGTCCGCGTGTTGTCAAACATATTTGTCACCATTGGGCAAAGTCCATGTTCCGCTAGAAGGTAAAGCCTTAAGAAAGGTTGACCCAATAATAAGGGAAGAATCCAAACCCAGATCAGCGTAGCGGACCCGATGAATATCGCACCAAATAAAATAATTGTATAAGCTAAAAGAAGTAGCCGAGCTTCTTTAATTATACGTGTCTCTGCCTTTTTTGGCAGGAAGTGAGCACTGCAATCACCCAGAGCATTTTTTAATAGTATTTTAAAGTGGCCAACCCATGTTGGAATTCCCGAAATATGATGGATATAACTTAATGTAGTTTTGGGTTTTTCAATTGCTAATTCAGGGTCTTTTTCTGGATTCTGTGTAAAGCGATGATGTGCGAAATGAAAATATTTGAACCACGAAGACGGCAAAAAAATTAAAAACCCACTCATGCGTGCTGCCAAGTTATTTAACCAACGAGTTCTAAATGGCGTCTGATGCACAGCTTCGTGTAAAAGTGTAAACAAAAACACAATCAATATACCCTGCGGTATCATAAATATTTCCCACCCGGGCAAACCTAAATAAATAGCAAAACCGAACCCAACAATTAACCCGCAATGAACTGTGAGTCGCAACAACCCTGGCCCATCAAGCCGTTGCGTGAGGTTTTTACGCACCTCATTTGATAGGCCATTCAGAAACTTTTGATGGTGCATGTTATATTTTATACCTCTCTGCCATAATCAATGGTCTTAACTACCAAACCCATCACTGCTCCCATTCTTCCCAAGTAATAGTACGCCCAGGGTAAGCACATCGCTTGAATGGCCACTCTTTTTGCAGCCAATTTTCCACGGTTTCAAATAGAGATTCATCTAATAAAGCCTGGCTGTCTTTCACCCATAGGTATACCTCGCAATCGTAGTTTTCTTGCTCTGTCGGTCTGATATACACGCATCCAATGTAATTATCTTTTTCTGGATTAAAAACTGCGTAGGCAAAAGCTTTTCTATGATTAAATTCGTCTTCATGCATGATTAAGTCATTTTTATTAAACTCAAAACTCATGTCACTTTCTGGCCATTCGTCATTCTTAGCAAAAACATGGCGTAGTCTTTCTTTACTCGACATCACCGCCTCATAATCGAGTTCACAGAATTCTGACTTTAACACTTCAAAGTGAAACTGGTCATTAGACAAACTATTTGGAATTTTAAAGCTAATTGGGATAAACATACTTTCCTTTCAAACCTTAAGACTAAATATAGAATTTTGAGAGATAAGATTTCTTTGATAATTATCGTTAAACAATTTATTGCACTTTTTTAAGAGTATGATTTCATTGATGGATTATCATAAAGTATTGTGCCCCACTCGGATAAAAGGACTTTAAAGAATAGCTTGCTGGTTTTTCCGTTTAAAAATTCACACGGATTATAGTGGCTGTCAATTGATGAGCGAATTCTTGACGTGTTCCAAATGTGTATCAAGTCGATAATTTTAAAGTTTCTAAATACCAATATAAGAAATATTAGATTTTATATATTTAGCAAGTGCTAGGGAAGATGTTAAGCCAGGAGAAGCATAACCAAGTACATTAACTAATAAGCTTTCAGTATTTTCTGAAAAATCTATCAAAAAATCATCTTGACCTTCCAGTATTGGTCTAATGCCAGAGTAGGCAGGTAACAGATTTTCTTTTATAATTGATGGCCAATAGGATTTAATTTTTTTCAGAAATAAATCTTTGTTGTTTTTATCAAGAGAGTAATGGATCTCGTTTGTTAAATAGGCTGATGGGCCAAATCTTATACCTTTTCCAAGATCTAAAGTTGCGTGTAACCCTAGACTGTTTTCAGTCGGAAGAGGATAAATCAGATGGCCTAGCTGCTCTTTACCTTGGTAACTATAATATTCACCTTTTATATATTTATTTTTGAATTTTTCTTCACCATAATAGTCATTCGCAATTCTCGCGGCATTTAAACCTGAGCTATTAATCAATAAATTAGTTTTAATAATAAATACTTCACCTGTATTTTTATCTTTAACTAGAACCTCAAAACCCGTCGCACTTTTCTCAATTTTTAAACTTACATTGCTCAATAGTACTAATCCACCATTCTGCTCAAACTCATTTTTCAATGACATCATAAAGGCTTGGCTATCAAATATACCTGAAGACGGAGAATATAATGCTTCTGAAAATTTTATAAATGGGTATTTTAGTAATTCACTATCATTGAATTCTAAATCTTCAACGCCACATTCGAGAGCATTATTTTTTATCTCATGAAGCTTTTTTGTTTCTTGATCATTAACAGAAACTACGAACTTACCACATTTTTTGAAGGGTAATTTGTTTTTATTTAGGTAATCATATAACAGGTGCTTGCCCTCAACGCATAACTTGGCTTTGAGTGAGTTTTTTTTATAATAAATTCCTGCATGAATAACTTCTGAATTTCTACTAGAAACTTCTTGCCCCAAAGAGTTATTTTTTTCAATTAAGAACACATTTTTATATTGTTTAACCAAACTTTGGGCTATTGCCAGCCCAGCCACACCCCCGCCAATTATTAAGCAGTCGCTTTGTATTTTTTCCATCGCAGAAATGATCCATTTTTATTAGTACTCAAGCTATTAACATACAGTTTTTTTGATTTTAAGGGGAATATAATATTATCAGGCATCTAATGATGGACTAATAAAATTTCTGAGCTTCAAGTTTTTATTTCATCTTTTAAAGAGTCCACCCACATTGGCTCAAGTCACGCAACTATCGATAGGTATGATCATAGTTTTGAAGCATATATCGCAGCCTAAGGACAAAATCATCAGTATTCGGATAGCATAAGCTTTTTACTTGTTTTCAAATTGGATCAAGAAAACTCTGGATCGGTACGATTAGGAGACTGAAATTTTTATAGGGACCGCTGCATGGACGTAAGTCTCAATAAAAAACTACATACTATTATTCTCGATTGTAAATTCACAAGGGTGATACTGCTTGTAACCTGGTGAGTGACCGCTCCAAGCAGATCAAAGGTGTGACAAACGATTAATTTCATGTAGGTTAGTAAGTATAACTTATGAAATATCTAGCTAAAGGAGAAAATATGACTCAGCTAAATTCTCACTCAGATCGTATGGTTTTGATAATTCAATGTAGCGTAAAAAATTCAGATGGATTTAAAAAATGGGCTCGAGATCGTGCATCAAAATATGTTTACGACCTTAAAGAGGAAAACAGCATTAGTTATGAATGGCATGTGTCTGCAGACGGTAGTCAAGCAACCTTAATTGAATCGTTTATGGACAGTGATAGTATGATGGTGCGTTTGGCAAATCACGGGGCAAGCCCAATTGCTACAGAGGTTTTTGAGCAAGTTGATATTACAAGTGTTCTATGTCTTGGAAATGCAAAGCAGGATGCGATAGAGGCACTTTCAGCTTGGGGTGCAAATTTTCAAATGCATCACTGTGGTTATAATCGTAGTGAAGTTGTTAACCCTCGTTAGTTTAAATCAATGAATTTTACCGCTGTAAGAGATCATATTTCTTTGTCCAAACATTATTTTATCTCACGAGAACCTAGATGACTGAAGATCAGATTATTCGCAAAATTGCTGTTATATTCGTCACAGACGTTGTTAGTTTTAGCACGCTAATGGAAAAAAATGAGAATTCGACGCTGAGAAGTCTTCGGGCCTGTCGTGATATTATGGACCAACTCTTCAAGAAATATGATGCTCGAATTTTTAATACGGCAGGAGATTCAGTTCTTGCTGAATTTCAGAGTGCAGTAGCTGCAGTAGTTTGTGCTACCGAATTCCAAAATATGATTAGGGAACGTAATCTTTCTGTCTCAGAAGATTTACAGATGCAGTTTCGTATTGGTCTTAATGTAGGAGATGTAATTGTAGAAGGGACAAACCTTTATGGTGAGGGGGTAAATAATGCTGCACGGTTAGAAGTATTAAGCCAACCAGGGGGGGTGTCTTTATCAAAAGCAATATATGATTTTGCGAATAAAAAAGTGGAATTTAAATTTACTGACCTCGGTATTCAGAAAATAAAAAATACTGTCTTACATGCTTATGACGTGATCATAGAAGGTTTAGAACCGCGGGCCACAGGTTCTTTAATAGACTCAAGCGAAATAATTGAAAGTAAGCCACCAACAATTGCTGTAATGCCGTTCAAAAATATGAGTAACGATGAAGAGCAAGAATACTTTGTTGATGGTGTTACAGAAGATATAATTACTAATCTCTCTTCTTGGAAATCTTTTCCAGTTATTGCTCGAAACTCTACCTTTAGTTTCAAAGGAAAAGAAATAAAACCATCAGATCTGGGTCAGCGATTGGGCGCGGACTATATAGTTGAAGGCAGTATTCGCAAAGGTGGCAATAAGATACGAATCTCAGCAAGCTTGGTAGATTCAAAAGATGATCAACAAGTTTGGTCTAAACGTTGGGATCGCTCATTGGATGATATTTTTGAGGTGCAAGACGAGGTATCGCAGGAGGTGGCAACATTGATTTTTCCAGCTCTTAAAGGAAAAGAGCACGAACGCATACGAACCAAATCGCCTTCAGATTTGTCTGCTTGGGACAATTACTTGAAAGCGCTGGCGATATATAACCAGACGTGGGCTGGTGACGATCCAGATGAAGCTGCAAACAAGGCATTTTTTGAACTTTGCGATACCGCAATAGCTAAGGATCCAGATTTGTGTGACGCTTATGTAATTAAAGCTCGACGCATTTATGGCAATTTATTTATGGCTGTGCATCAACACCAACGTAAAGAAAACGAGTCATTATTTCATGATCTTTCGTTCAAAGCTTATTCTATTGACCCTAATAATCCTGAAGCAGTTGCTATGTATAGTAGATCTTTTAATCTTAAAAAAGATTACCCACAGCGATTGAAATATGCCAGAGAGGCATTGGACCTGAATCCAAGCCACGATGGTTCGAACAATGATTATGGCTGGGCTCTATGCAATGATAAGCGTTTTGAAGAAGCAGAATATTATCTATTGAGAGCAATGGAAATGAATCCAATTGGTAGGAAAGGCTATGAAGGATTGATGCCTTTTCTTTATATGGCAATGGCTAATTCGAATAAGAGCTTAGAGTGGTGCAACATCCTGTATGATAGGGGTTCGCACAGTCGTTATAATGGTTGGAGGGCAGCAATCTATGTTCATCTGGAAGATTTTGAGAAAGCTAGAATATTTTTGACAAAATTTCGTGAAGAACGCCCAGAGGTTAAGACAATAGAAGATTATAAGAAGGTTGCCCCTTCTATTTGTAAAGACTACCTGATCGAGGGTCTTAGTCCAATTTGGGAAGATTAAAAACTTAGAACTCATTCATTCACTGATTTGTCAAAGATTACGTCGAGAAAGGTAAGATTTAAAAGACACCTGGTGAAAGGATATGCGCCTTCATTCCTGACAAAAAAAGAATTATTTTTCTGGCGATTGAATTGCTGTTTCCAACATATGTCGAAGCTGATCGCGGTACATTTTACTTCCGACCTCCGCTACACCGTCCATGCGCAAACTTTTTTGTACTACACAAAAACCCATCATGGCACCAAAGAACATAGCGGATTGATGTTTGCTGCCTATAATTTCTTCTATGCCCTTCTGCCAATACTGGTATTGTACTTGCTTAACAGTTTCACCTACTTCGGAATCATCGGCATTTGTTAGGATCATCGAAATAGGAGACGCGTTAACT
>JAQWNW010000046.1 GCA_029246285.1 Paracoccaceae bacterium
CTCGAAAGCTCTTTCTTTTGACCACAAGTTCATAATCAATATTTTCAAAACCGGCATCTTCAAATTTCTGCCATATTTTATGATCGGCAGGTAATTCAAACGTTGCGATTACTTCACCATAATCAGCCCCTCTGCGGACATAACTCGAACGCCCTCGAAACCCTAGCACAAAGCTAATACAGTCCAAGAGAATTGACTTCCCCGCACCAGTTTCTCCGGTAAAAACATTCAATCCATCAGTGAAATCAATTTTTATATCTTCAATTAAAAGTATATCTCTTATCTCTAAAGAAGATAACATTATTCAAATATCCCTAAATTTTATATCCACTCACCGCGAATTACTTGTCTGTAGATGTCACCTAACCAACCTCTAAATCCAGTCAAATTTGTATTACTGCCCTCATTTCCCAATAAATTATATGACTCCTGATACCATAAAGATGATTTAAAGTTATGCCCTAAGATTGCGGCCGCAACTGTAGCCTCTCCTTCTAATCCCAGAGACAAATATGCTTCGACTAAGCGATGAAGTGCTTCTGGGGTATGACTGGTGGTTGGATATTCTTTAACAACCGTTTCAAAACGATTTATTGCCGCAATATAATGAGAGTTTTTTAAATAATATCTACCTACTTCCATTTCTTTTGCCGCTAGATGATCAAAAGCGAGGTCTTTCTTTAAAGATGATGCACTGGCAAATTCACTTTCGGGATACCTTTCGATAATGATCCTAAATAACTTAAGCGCTTCGTAAGTATTTGCCTGATCTCGACCTATTTCATCAATCTGATCATAATAACTTAAAGCTAACAGATAATAAGCATACGGCGTATTTTTGTCAGCAGGGTGAAAAGTTATAAATCTATTTGCAGAGAGGCGACTTCCTTCATAGTCTTTCTCTAATTGAAGTACTATTGCATTATTTAATAGCGCTTGCTTAGCCAATTCAGAATAAGGATAAATTCGCTCAATCTCCAAGAACAATTCAGCAGCTTTTTCATTATCACCGTTACCCCATGCTTTTTCTGCTTTAATGAAAATCTCACGAGCAGAAAGATCCTCTAAAACTATGTCCTCATCTGTATTAACACATCCTAACATAAAAAATAATGTTACACTCAAAATTAAATTTATTTTTGAGACAAAGTTTTTTGAAGAATTCATAGGCATTAGCCCCTCATTATTAAACTTTACTTACGATTAATATATGAATGAAAATAGCATGCTCAAGCTATATTTAGATAAAACCAGTAAGTAAAACTTAATATAATGATGGTAAATCATCTTTCACTATTCCAACTCCTGGCAACACTGAAGCCGTTTTCTCAGAGCAAACGCTCATTTCGAAAGCAGAGGAGTCGGAAAACAACTTTCGAAGTAGCTTATTCGTTAACGAATGCCCTGACTTACTACCTTTAAATGCTCCAATTATTGGAACCCCTGCAAGTGCCAAATCACCTAACACATCAAGCATTTTATGACGTACACATTCATCCGTATATCGAAACCCTTCAGGATTTAGAACCTTCTCACCACTAACTACAATCGCGTTATGTAAGCTACCCCCAAGGGCTAAACCATTTTTCTTCATGGCTTCAACATCTGAATTCCTACAGAATGTTCTGCTATTACAAAGTTCCTTAACAAATGAACCATTTGCCATGTTCAGTGACTTTTTTTGGTATCCAATCGCTTCATCCTCAAAATCAATTTCAAATGATATGGAGAGTTCACCAAATGGAGCAATACTTGCAAAAGAATTATCAGTTTTTACTGAAATCTCTTTTTTAACATGTATAACCCTCAATGGTTCAATTAACTGTTTTATACCTACAGAAATTATTTTCCTAACAAACCAATCAGAACTCCCATCCATGATCGGTATCTCGGGTCCGTCTACTTCCACCAGTGCATTCTGGATTCCACATCCCGCAAAAGCCGCCATCAAATGCTCAACCGTGGAAATAGTTACTCCGCTTTCGTTGGAAAGAGTAGTGCAAAGCTCGCTTTCACTGACATTTAAATAATGCGCCGCAATCATATTATCTTTAGTATTAATATCTGTTCGTCTAAACCAAATACCATATTGAGCAGCTGAGGGCTTGACATGCAATGATACCTTAGATCCCGAATGGAGCCCAATACCATCACATTTAATTTCATGTTTTAACGTTGTTTGCAACTCTATCCTCCAAAATCGCGCCTAAAATTCAAATTCAGATCATTATTATTAGAAGCTCGTTACCTGAAATTCCTTTTTTTTACAATTCAAAGATTATGTCGTTTTGTAACATCGAAACCACTCGATCTCAGTGTTGAATATCAAGTCTTATTTTACATCGCATTATTATTAGATCAGCTTAATTTGCCTGCCGCCTTAAAAAGGCTGGAATATCTGTAGTATCTTTCAATTCAGACTGCATTTCTACCTCCTCACTTTCAACCTCAAGTTTCGCTGCCAATGAGTCTGATGATCCTGTCATTCTATTAATTAGTTTATTAATTCCAAATCTAGAAGGCTCTTTTTGAGGTGTCTCAGAGTGACTCTTCTCAACAACAGGCGACATTGAATTGACATCATCTCGATAACTGTCTCCTGCGAATTTAGAATTGTCTAAAGAACTACTGTTTGTAACGTTGCTATCTTCTTTAAATGATCCAACAACATCTTGTAGTTTTTTTAATGTATCTTTGGATGGCACGCTGGATTTTGGCGCCATTGGTGGAATAAAACGTAAAAGGTCTTCATCATTCGTTTCTTCCGCCATTGGTGCTGAAGTCGCGTCACTCTCAGGCTGATAAATGGGTTCAGGTATCGAGCTTTCTTGGAAAATTTGCGACTTTCCCTCTAGGTTATTATCCATTTCGCTCTGATCTGCAATGTTGATATCTTTAAACAATGCATTTTGGCTCTCTGAACTTGACTCATCTGGTGCACTTTGATTATTTTCGGCATCCTTTGCTAGCGGCTCCGCCATTGAGCGTCTGGGTAATGGAGTCTCCTTACTTGCGTCAGTGGCATCTATTCCAGTAGCAACAACTGAAACACGCATTAAACCTTGCAATTCTTCATCTATTGTCGACCCAACTATAATATTAGCGTCTGGATCAACTTCTTCTCTTATTCGGTTCGCAGCTTCATCTAGCTCAAATAGTGTAAGATCATGACCACCGGTAATATTTATAAGAACACCTCTAGCCCCTCTCAAAGAAATTTCATCTAATAACGGATTAGCAATTGCTTTTTCAGCAGATTGGACTGCGCGATCTTCTCCTGAAGCCTCTCCAGTACCCATCATTGCTTTTCCCATCTCATCCATAACTGCTCGAACGTCTGCAAAATCAAGATTAATCAATCCTGGGCGAACCATTAAATCTGTTATTCCCTTAACCCCTTGGTAGAGTACATCATCTGCCAAATTAAAAGCGTCTGAAAATGTTGTTTTCTCATTAGCAATTCTAAATAAGTTTTGATTTGGGATAATTATCAGCGTATCTACTACTTTTTGCAATGCTTCAACACCATCTTCCGCTTGCTTCATCCTCTTAGATCCTTCGAATTGGAAAGGTTTAGTAACAACCCCAACCGTAAGCACCCCAAGTTCTCTCGCTGCTTGAGCTATTATTGGTGCTGCACCTGTACCTGTACCGCCTCCCATGCCAGCGGTAATAAAAGCCATGTGAGATCCAGCTAAATGATCAACGATTTCTTCAATTGTCTCTTCAGCTGCCGCCGCTCCAACCGAAGCTCGTGCACCCGCTCCTAAGCCCTCAGTGACCTTCACTCCCATTTGAATTTTATTTTTTGCATTTGATTGTTGTAAGGCTTGGGCATCCGTGTTTGCTGCTACGAATTCAGCCCCCTCTAACTCTTTCTCAATCATATTGTTAACAGCATTTCCACCAGCACCGCCAATGCCAAATACGGAAATTCTGGGTTTTAAATCATTTTGTCCTGGTACACTTAAATTGAGTGTCATGCGCTGCTCCGCTTATAGCTATGTTTTTTATTATTTATAATATTATTAAAATTTATATTAACCAATATAAAGTCATTGGTCACGAAAAAATTTCAATATATAGTAACTTTTCATCCAGATTACCCCGAGATTTAGACATATTTGCCATTTTTACCAATTATCACGTAACCATTTAGCCATTCTTCGAATAGATTTTTCAGCATAATTTTTGTTCAACATCTCAAAATCCCACCACTCATCCTGTGGGTAAGCAGCAAAAAGTGACAAGCCTACTATAGCGGAGAAGGCAGGGCCGGAAGCGGCCTGAGGCAACCCTCTAACTCTCAAAGGCTTGCCCATCCTTACCTGTTGGCCCAAAATTTTAGATGCTAATTGATCTAATCCAGGTATTTGACTTGTTCCACCTGTCAATACTATTCTCTGACTCGGTAAGAACTCAAAACCTGCTGCAACAAGAGTCTCCTGAACACCTTCTAAGATTTCTTCAACCCTAGGACGAATAATTCCAATTAGTTCGGAACGAGTAACTGTTCGTTGATCATGCTCCCAATCACCTGTATCACCTCCTATCTGAATCATTTCGCGACCATCCATTCCTGTCGCTACTAGTCCGCCATTTACATTTTTTATTCTTTCAGCCAAAGCCAACGGAATTTGCAGTCCATGTGAAATGTCCGAGGTTATATGGTCACCTCCTATTCTCACAAAATCACCATAAATCATGTGTTTCTTAAGAAATATCGATACGCCGGTACTACCACCACCCAAATCAACACAGGCAGCACCGATTTCTTGCTCATCTTCTACTAGAGATGAAATTGCTGCGACGTATGCTGAAGAGGCGACCCCAGCAAGCTCCAAATCACACCGTTTTACACAGTGTAACATAGTTTCGATTGAACTAATATCAACCGTTAATAGGTGCATATCAACAAGAAGCTTCTTACCAATCTGTCCTCTCGGATCTAGTAACCCATTTTTATCATCAAGAGTAAAATTTACCGGTTGCGCATGGAGTGCCTCTCGGGCTGACCCATAATTTGGTATCTCACAACTATCCAAAACACCCGCTATATCACGGTCATTTACCATTCCATTCTCAGTTTGAATATTACCCGCTAAGCCATAA
>JAQWNW010000050.1 GCA_029246285.1 Paracoccaceae bacterium
CTCTGAAACAATCAATTTACTTGACAGTATTGCAAGTAAGTTGTCGTGTGATTTGATGATACGTAAAGAAAAAATCGACTCAATTGGTGCTCTAGCTTTGATTGTTTTTTCCGCAACGATGGGTCTAAACCAAGTTATGATAAAAATTGTTAATGATGGCTTGCAGCCCGTATTTCAGGCAGGTTTGAGGTCAATCTTGGCATTTTTTATTGTTTATGCTTACGCAAGATATTGTCGAAATAAAATAAATATTAAGGATGGTTCATTAATCCCAGGGGTAATTGCTGGAATATTTTTTGGCCTTGAATTTATTTTACTTTTTTTGGCATTAGATTATACTTCAGTGGGTAGAGCGAGTATAATGTTTTATTGCATGCCTGTCTGGATTACTATTGCAGCGCATTTTTTAATACCCAACGAAAAAATTTCGATTATTCGGATAATTGGATTGTTAAGTGCATTTTTTGGTATGGCTTGGGCATTAAGTGATAATTCAAAAAATAGTGATGCATTGATAGGTGATATTATGTGTATCATTGGGTCAGTATTATGGGCAGGTATTGTACTACTCGCTCGATTATCGAATTTACAAAAATCTGCTCCTGAAATGCAATTAATTTATCAATTAGCGGTCTCTACTGTTATCTTAATTCCAGCAGCCTTTTTATTTGGACCATTTATAAGGGAGTTAGAGTTTTTTCATTTAGTTTTATTTTTCATCCAAGTTGTTGGTGTCGTCTCTATCGGGTTTGTTCTTTGGTTTTGGGTTTTGTCAATATATCCGGCTAGTGACATGGCGAGCTTTAGTTTTTTAGCGCCTGTATTTGGGGTCATATTTGGATGGTTAATACTTGGTGAGGAAATTAGCATCGCTATAATCGGTTCATTATTACTCGTATCACTAGGAATTATGCTAATGAATTGGAAACCACGATCAGGGTAGGCTAGCAATTCGTTTTGTCAGAAGATCAAAAAATTTATCAGAATTAACATCTCCAATAAATAAAGCATTTGCTTTCTTTTCGGTTACCCCCCACCAGTCAGCTACTGTCATGCCTAAGGTTAGCTGCGAGTGAGTTTCTATTTCTACATTTATTTTTTTGCCAGAAAATATATCTGGTTCGAGCAGGTAGGCTATAACGCAGGGGTCGTGCAAAGGTGCGCCGTCAGTCCCATATTTTTCTTTGTCAAATCTTTCAAAAAAAGCCGTCATTTCAGCTACAAATTTTCCGCATTTTGTATTCATCTGGTAAAATTTCTCAATCCGAGCAGGGGTGGTAAGAGCTTTATGAGTAACGTCTAAAGGAATTGTTACCAAATCAACATTTGATTTAAAAATTAATGAAGCTGCTTCGGGATCAACAAAGATATTAAATTCAGCTGTTGGTGTTATGTTTCCGACTTCAAAATATGCTCCTCCCATTAACACAATTTGCTTTACTCTTTCAATAATGTCGGGAGCCCTTTGAAATGCGCTAGCGATATTTGTTAAAGGTCCAAGAGGGCATAAAGTGATTGACTTAGGTTCGTTTTCACGAAGAGTCTCAATTATAAAATCGACTGCATGCTTTGATCTCTTTTTTGAAATAGGTTCTTTTAGCTCTGGTCCGTCTAATCCTGTTGCCCCATGCACATACTCAGCGGTAACTAATGGCCGGAAAAGTGGTGCTTCACAGCCAGCGAAAACTCCAATATCCTGCCGTTCCGCCAACTCCGTGACTATAAGAGCGTTTTTTGTGGTTAAACTTAATGGCACGTTTCCGGCAACAGTAGTTATACCAAGGATTTCAAGTTCTGGGCTAGATAGGGCTAGAAGAATTGCAACTGCGTCGTCCTGACCAGGGTCAGTGTCTATGATTATTTTTTTTGCCATCCTTAAAGAAGAAACCAATCAAGTGAAAATATCAAGTTTAAAACGAGTTAGATCAACAATATTTGGCAATTAATTTTTATTTTTCTGTACTTGCCATAAATGTTCTAGCTCTTCTATAGTTTGCGTGTTGAGTTTTTTGGAATGTTTTCTTAAATCATCTTCCATCCCATTGATCCGCTTTTGAAATTTTTGATTAGTTCTTCTGAGTGCTTCTTCTGGATCTACATCAAGTTTTCGAGCAAGATTGACTATAGTAAATAAAATATCTCCGATTTCTTCCTCTGTGTTCAATTTGTCCTTATTTGCTATTGCTACTAGTAATTCTTCAGTTTCCTCGGCTAATTTGTCAAAGATATCTTCTGTGTGTTTCCAATCAAAATTCGCCATTGCCGCTTTTTTTTGGATTTTTTCAGCTCTGCTTAAGGCCGGTAAATATTTAGTTACATCATCGAGCAAATAGACAGAGGCTTCTCCTTTCTTTATTTTTTCTGCCTGTTTTATATCCTCCCAGTCAGGTATTTGCTGTTCAATTTGGCTGTTATTAGACTCATTCTTAAAAACATGGGGATGTCGGTTAACCATTTTTTTAGAGATTCCTTCGACCACCTCATCAAAGTTAAACAACTTTTGTTCATCAGCAATCTCTGAATGATATACAACTTGAAGTAGGAGATCTCCAAGCTCCTCCTTGAGGTTTTCCCAATTTTTATTGATTATCGCATCGTTAACTTCATATGCTTCTTCGATCGTATAACTGGCAATACTTTCGAAACTTTGGACTTGGTCCCAAGGACAACCTGCTTCCTTGTCTCTTAGTTTTTTCATTATATTTAGCAGTTTTTCTATACTATGATTAAAAGCTATAGAATTATCTGGGTTTGTTGATTTTTTTGTCAATTCTGTGCCTTTTTAAATATTAACCTTCAAAGATTTTAATCCATGGAAATGATACAGGTTAGCATAAATTGGAGTTTCTTTTAATTCTAATTTTGGAAAACAATTAAAAAGTACTGGAAGTGATTTTTGTAATTCTAATCTAGCAAGTGGTGCTCCAACGCAAAAATGAATGCCAGCTCCTAATGCAAAGTGAGCACAAGGTTTTCTTAAAGGGTTAAAGATATTTGGCTCATCGAGAGCTTCAGGATCCCGGCTAGCAGCCGCAAGCATGAGCATTACTTCTTGACCTTTTTTGATCTTTAAATCAAATAATTCAATGTCTTGATATGCATATCTATTAAACATGTGAAGAGGTGGATCAAAGCGCATTATTTCTTCGACAGTTTGCTTAATTACTTCTGGTTTAACCCATTCTGTAGCACGTTGTGTTTCAATTAAAGTTTTTATCCCGTTTCCTAGCGTGTGAACTGTGGCTTCGTGTCCGGCATTTAGTAATAAAACTACTGTAGACACGAGTTCAGCCGTAGTTAACTTCTCACCTTTTTCTTCGGCGCTTATTAAATTAGACAACAAATCATCTTTTGGTGATCGCCGTCTTTTATTAATGTAGTTTGTAATATAAGCATTAAATTCGATTGCAGCAGTATTTGCCTCTATTTCAATTTCTCGTGTTCGCCGCGCCTGATACATTGCTACCATTTTATTTGACCACGATAATAAGTGGTCAGACATTTCTTCTGGCACACCTAAAAGCCGTGCAATTATAATAATTGGGATTTTTTGAGCGTATAAAGGTAATAAATCAACGCTATCTCCTGAGAAATTATCAATTAATTGTCTACATAAAATCTCTAACTCTTTATCAAATTGTGCAATTCTTCTTGAGGTAAACGCCCTAAGAACAAGGCTCCTTAATCTAGTATGTGTTGGTGGCTCTTTTTCAAGCATGGAGTGTTCTTCTATTCGGTGGAAGTCTTCAAGATGAGTAGGGGGAGATGACTTTAAAGACCGCGGGATTTCTCGTCCAAACCTTTTGTCCTTATAGATGGCAGAAACTGCTCGTTGACTGCGTACACATAGCCTATCAAAATCAGTCCAAAAAAAATAATCACCTGATTTTTTTATTTTAGTATAAAAGCTGTACGGATCCTGCACAAATTTATGTTCAACGGGTGATTGTGAATATGTTTTTAATTCACTCATTTCTAGACTTCTTTAGCTGACAAATCTTCATTATTGCAGCTTTGAACAAAATTGCTCTATTCGATCGCATGCAGATACTAGTTTTTCATTCGACTCCGCGTAACTAACTCTGAATGCCGGAGATCCTCCAAATGCTGCTCCAAAGACAACTGCAACGCCAGTTTCTTCAAGTAGAGCTTTAGTAAAAACTTCGTCATTTATAATCTTAATTCCTGTTTTTGAAGTTTTGCCTATGCAACCATCAATAGATGGATATGCATAAAATGCTCCATCAGGCAGTGGGCAGGTAATACCTTCACAATCATTCAATTTGGAGACAACCAAATCTCTTCTCTCTTTGAAAATTGATAGGCTGTTTTTGATATAGTCTTGAGGGCCATTTAATGCTTCAACGGCAGCCCATTGTGAAATTGTACATGGATTCGATGTAGATTGTGATTGAATTTTTCGCATCCCAGAGATTAATTCTGTTGGGCCACCCGCATAACCTATTCTCCAGCCTGTCATAGCATAAGCCTTTGATACGCCATTCATTGTTAAGGTTCTTTCAAATAGACTTGGTGCTGCCGTGGCGAAGGAATTAAATTTAAAGGGTTCGTATGAAAGGTGTTCATAGATTTCATCTGTTAATATAAAAACGTGAGGATATTTTTCTAAAATATATGCCAATTCCCTTAACTCATTTAACGAGTATCCTGCTCCTGTTGGATTTGATGGAGAATTAAGTATTAACCATTTTGTTTTCTTTGAAATAGCTTGCTCTAGTTTTTGAGGCGTAAGCTTAAATTTATCTGAGATGTTTGTTTGAATTATTTTCGGTTGACCTTTTGCCAATATAACCATGTCAGGATAGCTCACCCAATAAGGGGCTGGTATTAAAACTTCATCACCTGGATCCAAGGTTGCCATTAAAGCATTGTAAATTATTTGCTTTCCACCACTACCTATGGAGATATTTTGTTCATTGTATTGAAGTTGATTTTCGACGAAAAATTTTTTCGCAATAGCTGTTTTTAGTATTTGCATTCCATCTGGGGCTGTGTATTTTGTCTTGCCCGTTTGAATTGCCTCAATAGCTGCTTTTTTGATATTCTTAGGCGTATCAAAATCTGGTTCACCAGCACTTAATGTTATTATATCGCGCCCATTACTCTTTAACTCATTGGCTAATGTTGATATTGAGATGGTTGGTGAGGGTTTTACGAGTGACAAGGTTTTAGAAATTAAAGCCATATATGTATCCTCTATCTCAGTGAACGTATTTTGTTTTGATTAAAAGTTATTATTTGTTTATTGCGAGAGTGTTAAAACTTCAAGGACTAAGGAATTTCTATGACTGAGTTGCATGAGAATAAATTAAAGCGATTAATTATGCAGTCAAATAGGAGAGGAATGAAAGAAAATGATATTATTCTTGGCGATTTTGCTAAGAATAATATTGGCAAACTCAATTTTGATGAATTAGATGAATATGAAAAGTTATTAATTGAAAACGACCAAGATATTTATCTGTGGATCTCT
>JAQWNW010000056.1 GCA_029246285.1 Paracoccaceae bacterium
TTGCTTAAGTAAGTTTTAAATTATGCAGAATCGACATAAAATTCCTCGTTATCTAGAATTATCGATTTATCTGAGGCAAGGTATTGAAAACGGTAATTATAAATTCGGTGTTAAATTGCCAAGTGAAACGGAACTGTGCAGAACTTATGGAGTGAGTAGAGGTACTGCAGTTAAGGCGATAGAGCAATTAGTTCTAGAAGGTATTGCAATAAGAAAACAGGGAACTGGCACCTTTGTTGCCAGACCATCTTTGCAAAGAAAAACAGCAAAGTTACAAAGTTTTTCAGAAGGGGTTGCACGCCAAGGTAAGGTTGCAACGCAGCAAATACTATCTATCAAAGATGCAACTGAGATACAGTGTAAATCGTTTGGATGCTTTGAAAGCTGCAAGTGTATCATTCGACTGCGTTTGGTGGATGGAATAACCACTTCATTACATACCTCTCTAATTCCTAAAGCGATAATTGAATCTTTTTCTCAATATGAGCTAGATAATTTGAGAGTAGATACTGTGTCCGAATTCTCATTATATGAAGCATTTGAGTCCGCTGGTCATACAGTGAATAGTGCAAATGAACGTGTTTCATCAAGGTTAATTTCTAATAAAGAGGCCGAGATTCTTTCAGTAGTTTTGCCTGCTGCAGTAACAGTAGTGTTTCGTACAAGTTTCAATCAAACTGAAAGACTCATCGAGGCATCCGAGGCGATTTATTTAAGTGATTTCTATTCCTATGAAGTGAATTTAGCTCGAGGAGTAGCAAATATAGTATCAATGAAATGAAACTATTAATATTAACTAAGAAAGGGCAATAAAATGATTAAGAAATCGATATTTGTGGGGATCTCAGCTGTTTCTATGATGTTTGCAACATCAGTAATGGCAAATGACTCACCAGCAGCGCTTATTATTTCTCAAGGTGGTTTAGGTGATGGATCATGGAATGATACTGCATATGCTGGATTTACTGCAGGTCTAGCGGCAACTGGTTTGGAAGGAAGACCTATTGAATCCAAAGATGTTGTAGCTCAAGGTGAAGAGATTATGCGTAGGGCAGCTGATGGCGGCTTTGGGTTGATTATGAGTTTAGAATGGATTCATGGTGAGCCAATGGAAAACCTTGCAAAAGATTATCCTGATGCAAATTGGGTAATAATGAACCAGACTAGGACAGGTGATAATGTCGCGTCTGTGGTTTTTGGGGAGCATGAGGGATCATATCTAGCGGGTGCTTTAGCGGCTCAGGTGACAACGGATACTTCTATACCTGGAATAAATAAGGAAGCTATAATTGGTGTGATCGGTGGATTTAAAGCACCTGGTATAGATAAATTTATTGTTGGTTTCATCCAGGGAGCAGAAGCAATAAATCCTGGTATTGAAGTCAAGGTCGCATATTCTGACAGCTTTGGCGATCCAGCTAAAGGGCAGCAGATGGCTTTAGCGATGTTTGAAGGTGGCGCCGACATTGTGTATCAGGTTGCTGGTGGCACTGGAATTGGAATAATTGAAGCAGCTAAAGCCGAAGGGCATTATGCAATTGGGGTAGATACGGACCAAGATTCAATGGCTCCAGGACACGTCCTGACCTCAATGTTAAAGCGTGTAGATGTCGCGGTCGAGAATATCGTGAAAAGTCATGCTGCTGGAAATTTTCCAGGTGGTGAAGTCATCAGCTTTGGTTTGGTTGAGAATGGCGTAGCTTTATCTGAAATGAAGCACACAAAGCACCTAATTCCATCATCATATCTAAGCAAAGTAAATGCTTTAAAAGCTGAAATAATAGCTGGGAATATTGATGTTTGGGATGTGTCAACCCAAGGTTATCCATCATTTTTTGAATAGTATTTTTTAAGACCGGAGGTTGTACCTTCGGTCTTCTATTTTTTTAATTTTTGTAATGAGAAACCCGTGAAAAAGAAGACAGAGGCGCTTCAGGCTACGAATGTTCACAAATCATATGGCTTAGTTAAAGCCAATGATGGTATCGATTTACAGATTTTTTCTGGAACCATTCATGCTCTTGTTGGTGAAAATGGTGCGGGTAAATCTACTTTAATGCGTATTTTTCAAGGAATTGAAAAACCTGATTTGGGGGAGGTTTTTGTTGATAATGAAGCGGTAAATTTTACAAACCCTAAACAAGCTTTAAAAATGGGAATTGGGATGGTTCATCAAGAGTTTATGATGGCTCCAGATTTGTCATTATTAGAAAATTTGATTTTAGGGGAAGAGCCACTCCAAAATAATTTAGGGGTATTTTCTAGAATTAATTGGACACAAGCACGAGCAGAAGGTGATGAGTTAGCAAAAAATATTGGAGTTTCTATAGATTGGGAAAGGAAAGCTAACAGTACACCAGTACATATTTTGCAATTTGTAGAAATAATAAGGCTTCTCAGACGAGGTTGTCGAATTATTATTTTAGATGAGCCAACCGCGGTCCTCGCTCCACCTCAGGTTGAGGAATTATTTAATCTTCTAAGAAAATTGAGTAAGTCTGGCACGACGATAATATTTATAAGTCATAAGATAAATGAGGTAGTTGCAGTTGCTGACTACGTGTCGGTTATGCGTCGGGGAAAAATCTCATTTTCAAATACCATTGATAATACTTCAATTTCAGAAATTGCGTTTCATATTGTTGGTGATAATGAAAAAAAGACTAATAACTTAAAGGGGTGTGATAGGAATATTGGTGATATTTTGCTGGAGATAAATGATCTATCATCAAATACAATTAACAAATCTCAAGAGTTAAGTGCCATTTCTCTACAATTACATTCTGGGCAGATCTTAGGTGTTGCTGGAGTTTCGGGTAATGGTCAAATTGAGTTATTAGAATGTGTCATAGGATTACGAGGTGCCTCGGCGGGAAGTATAAATCTAAAAGACCAAAATATAACACAACTTGGAGTTTTTGATAGGCGAAGGTTAGGAATATCTTACGTGAGTTCTGATAGGGCAAATGAAGGGCTTAGCTTAAGTTCAAGTATCGAAGATAATATTATTGCAGGAAGCCACAGAGATTCACCAATTTCTAATGGCCATACATTAAATAAAAGGATAATGAGGGCAACCGCGGTCGAAAGGTTGGACAGGTTATCGGTTAAATATGGTAACCTGAATGAAACTGCATCGAGCTTATCTGGCGGAAATCAACAGAAACTCGTTTTTGCTAGGGAAATTTCCAATGATCCATCTGTTTTGGTTGTATCTCAACCAACTAGAGGAGTGGATCTTAACGGAATAAAAGCCATTCATGATATAATAATAGACTTTGCTTCAAACGGAGGAGCCGTTTTAATAACATCTGAAGAGCTAGAGGAGTTACAAAAATTAAGCGATGAGATCATCGTTATTTCTAATGGTAAGTTAGTTGGCCGAGTTGATGGACAAAACTCAGATATTAAAGAAATTGGTAGAATGATGGTTGTTCAAGGTGGTGGTAATGCTTAGTTCTTACGCCCAAAAGGGAATTGGCTTTGCTTTGCCATTAATTGTTGCTTTCTTAGTAAGCGGTGTTTTATTGGTGATAATTGGTGAAAACCCAGTAAAAATCTACTCAATGCTTGTTGATGAATCATTTGGATCTTCACGGAGGATAGCAGCCACATTATCAGCTTCTACACCGCTGCTATTTACAGCAGTCGCGACGGCAATTTGTTTCAGATCTGGTGCGTTTAATGTTGGCGTAGAAGGTGCATTTTTAATAGGTGGTCTAGGAGCAGTTTTTTGTGGCTTCTTTCTCCCTGTTCAACTGGGTCTATCGATAATACCAATTGCTATTATATTTGCTGGCATTTTGGGAGGAATTTGGCTTTATTTTCCAGGTTATTTATTAGCAAAATTTGAGGTTGATGAGGTGGTGTCAACTCTAATGTTAAACTTTATTGCAATAGCAATAACCGGCTATCTAATTAATGGTCCTTTGTTATCTCCAACATCTGGAAACAACGTAACGCCCGTTATTCACGATGTTGCAAAGTTGCCCCGCTTGATGCCGCCTTCAACTCTGCACGGTGGTTTTATTTTAGGATTAATTTCGGTATTAATCTATGGTCTTTGGTGCAATAGATCATCGAGTGGTTTTGAAAGCGCTTTAATAGGTTTAAATCAACGGTTTTCCCGAGCGGTTGGAATTTCAGTTCAAAAAACATTAATTCTGGTAATGGTTTTATCTGGGATAATTGGTGGGATAGGTGGCGCTTCACACGGTCTTGGGCAATTATATAGATTTAGTGATGGTTTTTCACCGGGCTATGGATTT
>JAQWNW010000075.1 GCA_029246285.1 Paracoccaceae bacterium
CTAACGGTTGGGTCTAACAATTTTCCAACTCGGGTTTATGAAAACAGCCCTAAATTAATTCATTGGTTGGCAGACGAGATGAAGAGCTATAACATCACACCAGAGATTGAAGCATTTGATTTAAGCCATATTCATCAGGCAATTAAAATGTCAAAAGAGGGAATACTGAACGGAAAATTATATATTCAATTCGTCATGGGCGTTAAAAATGCAATGCCAGTTGATCAAGATGTATTTAATTATTACGTCGAAACAGTAAAACGACTTGCACCGAATACTGAATGGTGTGGAGCAGGTATTGGTGCTGGACAGCTATTGGTAAACGAATGGTCTATTGCTGCAGGAGGACACACCCGGACAGGTTTAGAGGATAATATCCGCCTTAACAGGGAAGAACTAGCCAAATCAAATGCACAACTTGTTGAATTGGCGGCATCATTATGTGACAAATATTCGAGACCCGTGGCTACTCCTACGCAAGCACGCCAATTATTAAAGCTGAACTAATCGTTATCAGACAAACCAGATCCAGCACCCAACATTCTACTTTCATCAGTTACCGGAGCGTAAGTGCGATAAGTAAATTCTTTCAGCCTGTTCCAGACGTCGTTATCAACCTCACATCTTTTTGTTAAAGGATATTCCCCTATCTTATTAAAAACCTGTGTTCCTTGTGTTGAAGATATTTTCAAAACATCAGCTCTTGCAGGTAAATACTTAACTTTGCTATCAAAGAAGCCATTCTCAGCAACCAATTTAAGATTATTCCCCTCCAATAACATGACATTTTTTAATTGGGATACAAAAGGAACTATCAAAAGTGGCAAAAATATACCCTTAAGTACAATAGTTTTCGAAATATTCAAATCTAGTAATGCCACACCTGTCTTGATTGGGTCTAAATCCCCTTTGTCATTAGTCCAGATATTTTCATTAATATTGGTGGGAGGATAGATCGTTTTGTTATCTAAAAAAGTTAGCAAGGTTGTTGCCGAATTATACCCATTCTTTGCCAGCCAAACTACAGCAAAAGAGATTTCTTCAGCATATCCCCAGTCAAAACCAGCACCTCGAGCTGCTCCCTTAGACATAGACTTTAATTCATTAAATGAAACATTCATTTTTTAACTTAAAATCCTTCAAGATAACTCCAATAATCAGAGATCGAATTTGAAATTTGATTGGGATAAGGGGCACCTTTGAACATGCAAATCCGAACCCAACGATCTGATCTTGGATCAAAATGAACCGCTCCAAAAAATGATAGTTTGCATCGAAGCATATCTATCGGGAGTAATTGGGAGCCAATTGTGTTATCATGAATTTCAGAATAAGGATGATTTGAAATAATCTGAAGGCGGCGTATCGTGTGTCGATGTTCTGGCTTTAATATTAAAAAATTTGCGATAAGCTCATCACCACCAAAATTATCTAAATCTTTTGAGAGTCTATAAGCATCTCTAGCAGGCGATAAAGGCTGTTCATAACTTTCGATTGGCTCAGAAAATCTTTCACCTAGTCGTGGCTCCAACTTCTCCTGAGATACATACCAAGCTCTAGCATTTGAATCCGTACATTCCCAATCAATATTAAAAATCCACCCGTAAACTTCATTTAGCTGTTTGCGAATGTCTCCGATAGATTTCAATCCATCAATCTTTACATATGACTGTTTGTTGTCAGACATTGTGAAAGCGAGTTCATCAACCAAATTACCATAAGGTTCCATCATCAATGAAATTATAAACTCTTGCCCTTCCATACTAAGATTTTCCTTAGACCAATTAAAAAGTTTATCCCAAGGGTATGTTGTTTCAAAATCAAATTTTTCCAAATATTTACTTAAACAAGCTAAATCATTTGAAATTTCTTTTAATTTTTTTATTTGCAACGGATGATCTGAACGCCATAACCCAAACAAAATAATAGATTTTTCATATAATTCCAAAAATAATCTACTTTCTTCCGTTGAAGACTTTTGAACGGAACGCACTCGAGAAAGAGCCGTTTCTTTTGCTAAAATCCAATTATTCAACAGGACAGGATGATTTAATAAGAATGGGGCCATTCCTAGGCCAGTAGAATTCCCAATGCCCAATCGATAACTAAGTTTAGAATCAAGCTGCACGGCCTTATCTGGATTTTGAACCTTAGCCATATGATTTACTAAATCTAAAACAAACCACCGAATCATAAAAACAGATAAAAGTTCATATTGAAACGGGGCTTTAAATTCTGAGCGGTCTGAAACAAATTCTCGATCAACGGCACCAAACTTTCCAGATCCATAAACTGCCGTAGTACGCATGAGATATCCAACCGAGTCTATTTGCTTGACATCGGGTTGACATCCAGCGGAAAGCGACGAAATTATATGATCCCACAATCGAACAGATTTGTTAGCACGACTTAAGCATAATTCATTTTCTGAAATTCTTCCAACTTCTTGAAGAGGTACATTCTTTTTTAATCGCTCTATATCTTCTTCTGATGGGCTTCCATCATATAAGGTAAAAGTAGCGTCCCAGGCATCTGCTATTACACGATCTGATCTCTTTTCGTCTGGCAGGTCATGCGCAAAAGCTATCAAAGAATAGGTATTCTTAGGACCCGTCGCACTATAAATTGCGTGTCCTACACCTTTATTATTTACATTAAACTCTTCTTTCTTAAATTTCCAATTCTCATCCCTAATCTGTCGCATTAAGATCCGCATAAATGACAAACGAGATTGATGAAAACTTCCCATTCTAGACAATTTCATAACTTCAGAGGGATCTCGCAGCTCAGTTATACTTTTTTTATCAACATCAAGCATTTAACGAATCCTCGCTAGGAGTAAAGTTTATGGAATAAAAATTATACCAATTCATTCCCATTATTTTATCAATTTCCTCAGAATGCATTCCTACTGCCGACAATCCATTTTCAATATTAACAAAATCTCTATTGTCTTTAAACCAAGAAGGTTGCTGCGGAAAGCCCGGTAAAGCTGCCGATCCTTCTCCATAATCAACCTCTTTTGACCACCGCCCAACGCGCATCCACTCCACGACAGTGTCAGGCTGATCCTGACACAGATCGGAACCAATGCCAATTTTATCTACTCCAAATCTATTTGCCGAGTCAGCAATCATTTGACAAAAGCTTTCCAAGGTGCAGTTAGATTTATCCTTTAAATGGTGAGGATAAAGTGAAAAGCCGATCATCCCGCCATTAGATGTAACAGCCTCGATCACTCGATCATGTTTATTTCTCAATGCCGGATGCCAAGAGTAAGGATTTGCATGTGTAATTGCTATCGGTCTTTCCGACAACTCAGCTGCCTCAATCGTACTTCGATCCCCCGAATGGCTCATATCAATAACTAGCCCAACTCGATTCATTTCTTTGATAACCTGCTTTCCCATGCGCGTAATGCCAGAGTCTTCTCTTTCATAACAACCACTCGCAAGCAGAGATTGATTATTGTAAGTCAGTTGCATAAAGCGCGCACCCAGTCGATGTACAATTTCTATTAACCCAATATCGTCTTCGATGGGACTAGGATTTTGAAATCCAAAAAAAATTGCTGTCTTATTTAACTTTCGAGCGACGTCAATATCTTTGGCATGATATCCAGGCATTATTAAATCTGGATATAACTCAAACCACCGGTTCCATTTCTCAAAATTCAAAACAGTTTCACGGAAATTTTCATGGTAAGCGATAGTAACGTGAACTGCATCAATCTTTCCAGCTCGCAATTGCCTAAAAACCTTTGGCGACCAGTTCACATATTGTAAGTTATCAATTCTCAAATAAATTCTCACATTTTAGTCTATAATTTATATAGCTCTAACCTTCCAAACTATCAAACCTCAAGAGAAATAATTTTTGTTTGGGAAAAAAGTCATTTTTTGCTTGAACTTATCTTTAATCTTAGGCTCAATATTAATTAGAAAAAACCGATAACGTTGGCAGGAGTAACAATGGAATATCATAAACCAGGTAGTTTTGAAGAAGCTACTGAATTAGCTAACAAAAATGCTGGTATTATTAGATTTCTCGCCGGAGGCACAGATGTACTTGTGCAGTTGAGAAGTGATATCATAACTCCAGATGTGCTTATAGATATGAAGTACATAAATGGTGTAAAAGACATTATAGAAAATGATGACGAGTGGCAGATTGGCGTAGCTGTCTCAGGCGCTGAAATGAGCGAACATGAGAAACTTGCTCAGGAGTGGCCAGGAATAATTGAAGCAATGGATCTCATAGGATCAACCCAAGTTCAAGGCCGGGCAACTTTAGCTGGTAATTTATGCAATGGATCTCCTGCGGCAGATAGTGTGCCATCCTTAATAGCAGCTGCGGCACAGGTGAGCATTACTGGACCGAAGGGTGTTAGAAAAATTAATGTAGAAGATGTCCCAATTGGCCCTGGAAAGACATCACTAAAAAAGGGAGAGGTTCTATCTGCAATACATCTTCCCAAGAGAACTAATAACCAAGGTGATGCTTATCTACGTTTTATACCAAGAACAGAAATGGATATAGCAGTTGTTGGCTGTGCAGTAAGTTTAGAAATTAAAAACGAAATCATAATCAAAGCTAGAGTATCTCTTGGTGCTGTAGCACCAACAGCTCTATTATTAGAAAATGCGGCAGAAAAAATAATTGGTTCAAAATTAGAAAATAAGGCACTTGAACATTTGGCTGAGGAAGCATCAAAAGCTTGCAATCCAATAAATGATAAAAGAGGCACAATAGAATTCAGAACACATGTTGCAGGTGTTCTTGCTAAACGAACAGCAAAAATTGCCTACGACCGCGCGAGGGAAAATAAATGAATAAAATACATGTGAATACTTCAGTAAACGGTGATAATTTAGAGTTTTTATGTGATCCCCGAGAAACCTTATTAGATGCCTTACGAGATAGATTAAATTTGACAGGTGCTAAAGAAGGATGTGGTACAGGTGACTGTGGCGCGTGTTCCGTGACATTGGACGATCGACTGGTCTGTTCCTGTCTAGTGCTCGGTGTAGAGGCAGAGGGTAAATCAATAGGGACTGTCGAAGGTATAGCAGAAGGAGAAAATCTGCATCCTTTGCAACAAAAGTTCATTGAACATGCCGCACTACAATGTGGAATATGTACACCAGGTATATTAGTAGCCACTAAAGCCCTTCTTGAGAAAAATCCTGATCCAACAGAAACTGAGGTTAGATATTGGCTGGCTGGTAATTTATGCAGGTGCACGGGGTATGATAAAATAATTAAAGCAGTAATGGACACTGCTCGTGATCTTAGGGAGGCTTCTTGATGGCACTCGATAATCAAAAAAATAGAGAATTTAAAATAGTTGGAACTAGACCAGATAGACCAGATGGACTGGATAAAGTAACTGGCCGAGCGAAATTCGGTGCAGACGCATACGCAACTGGAATGCTCCACGCAGCGATACTCAGATCTCCTCACGCTCATGCCAAAATAATAAGAATCAGCACTGAAAAAGCTGAGAAATTACCAGGAGTAAAAGCTATAGTTACACGAGAAGATTTTTCTAAAAAAGTAACTGGTGAAAACTGGAATGTGTTAGAAAACGTTATGGCTGGCGATACCGCACTTTACGATGGTCACGCTATTGCTGCAGTTGCAGCGACATCAAGCCTCATAGCGCGAGATGCTTTAAAATTAATGGAAGTAGAATATGAAATTTTACCACATGTTACGGATGTTGATAAGGCGATGGGAAAAAGTGCTCCGGTTATAAGAGCCGGTGCATCTGATAAATCTGTGCCAGAAGGCTTGCATCCTAATGTTGTTCGCTATCATGAAAGCGGGCACGGAGATTTGAGCGCTGGTTTTGAGGCTGCTGATTTAGTTATTGAAGATACTTTCAAAACGGAAGCTACGCACCAGGGATATATAGAACCTCATGCCTGTCTTGCTCAATTGGGTGGAGACGGAAAAGGTGAGCTTTGGTGCTGTACTCAAGGACATTTTCACGTTCAAAAAACCTGCGCAGCTCTGTTAGATATAGAAACAAGTGCACTTCGTGTAACAGCTTCAGAAATAGGTGGAGGTTTTGGTGGTAAAACAGCAATATTCATAGAACCCGTTGCTTTAGCTTTATCAAGAAAAACAAATAGACCTGTTAAATTAGTTATGAACCGTTCCGAAGTTTTTCGAGCTACTGGACCAACTTCCTCAACCTCAATGGACATAAAAATTGGTATGAAAAAAGATGGGACAATCACTGCAGGATCTGGGGTGTTTAGATTGCAAGGTGGTGCATTCCCTGGAGCGCCAATGGAATTTACAGCAATGTGTGCATTTGCCCCATATAATTTGGAAAATGTTAAACAAATCGGTTATGATGTGCTTTCCAATCGACCCAAACAAGCCGCTTATAGAGCGCCAGGTTCCCCCATGGCTGCATTTGCAGTCGAATCTATTATCGACGAGTTGTGTAACAGACTTGAATTAGACCCAATAGAAGTAAGATTAAAAAATGCCTCTAGAGAGGGAACCAAGGCGAGCTTTGGGCCAAAATGGGATCGAATTGGATTAGTTGAATGCTTGGAAGCAGCGAAGCAACACCCTCATTATTCAGCACCTCTTAAGAAAGGGCAAGGTCGAGGGGTTTCTTCTGGTTTTTGGTTTAATCATGGTGGGGAAACAGCTGTTACTCTAGCTTTATCGGAAGATGGAACGGCTGCCCTTTCAGTTGGAACTCCAGACATTGGAGGAAGCCGCGCTTCGATGTGTCAAATGGCGGCAGAAGAATTGGGAATTTCATATGATAAGGTGAGAACCACAATCGCAGACACCGCTACATTGGGATATAATGAAGTGAGTCATGGCAGTCGAGTTACTTATGCAAGCGGCTTAGCAACTATCAAAGCAGCAAGGGATGCTGTAAAAAAATTATGCGCACGGGCTGCAAAAAAATGGAACATAGATGAAGAAGCAGTAATTTGGGAAGATGGATTTGCAAAACCCTCAGGTCCAAATGCAGGTGACTTTGAACCCATACCGTTAGCAAAATTAACAAAGAGCATGGGAAGAACAGGTGGACCTATCGTTGGACATTTTGAAGCCACCCCAGAAGGGGCAGGTGTTAGCTTTGCAACCCATATTGTAGATGCTGAAGTTGATCAAGAGACAGGTCGAGCCCATGTTGTAAGATACACGGTTGTTCAAGATGCAGGAAAAGCAATTCATCCTTCTTATGTAGAGGGCCAATACCAAGGTGGAGCTGCTCAAGGTATCGGATGGGCTTTAAATGAAGAATACATTTACGGTGAAGATGGTCGACTACAAAATACTGGTTTCTTAGATTACCGCATTCCTGTTGCGTCAGATCTACCAATGATTGATACTGTAATTATTGAGGTTGCAAATCCAGGGCATCCATATGGAGTGAGAGGTGTAGGTGAAACATCAATTTGTCCACCTTTGGCGGCCATCGCCAACGCGGTATCAAATGCCGCCGGTGTAAGATTAAAAGAATTGCCAATGTCCCCAGTCAGAATACTTGAGGCTATTAAAAATAAAACATAAAATAAAAGTAAATCTATGGTCTGGCTTAAAACACCTCGCTGATGGGTCAACTGAGGTGGAAATCTATGCGAATACAACAGGAGATATTTTAACATCCTTAGTTGAGCAATTTCCTTCCCTTAAAGACACAATCGATGCCGGAGTATCCATAGTTATTGATGGTAAAGTAATGGCTTATAGTTTGACTGAACCAGTGAATAGTGAAAATGAGATTTACCTTTTGCAACGCATAAAAGGTGGCTAACGATCCCCTTTTTTGCTCAGACTAAAGGCTGTTATTTAAAGCATCAATAACCGCATCACCCATTTCAGTTGTGCTCACGGGAACATCCCCTTCTATTTGCATCAAATCTGGTGTTCGTATTCCACTTGCTAACACAGATTGAATCGCATTTTCTAAACGTGTAGCTTCATCTCCCTGATCAAATGAATATCTCAGAGCCATAGCAAAGCTCAATATACATGCTGATGGATTGGCTTTACCCTGACCCATTATATCAGGAGCAGATCCATGCACTGGCTCATACATTGCCTTAGGTCTACCATTTTCCATCTTTGCTCCTAACGAAGCTGAAGGAAGCATCCCTAAAGATCCCGTTAACATCGCAGCGCAATCTGATAATAAATCACCGAATAAATTATCAGTTAAAATAACGTCAAATTGTTTCGGTTGCCGAACCAATTGCATGGCTCCATTATCTGCATACATGTGGCTTAGTTCTATTTCTGGATAATTAGACTTATGCACTTCTTCTACAATATCTCGCCATAGTACACCAACCTCCAAAACATTCGCTTTTTCCATCGAACATAATTTATTATTACGCCGTTTTGCTAGTTCAAATGCAGCACGTGCAACTCTCTCTATTTCAGACTCCGTATACCGCATCGTATTCACACCAACGCGTTCATTGTTCTCAGTCGTTATTCCTCTTGGCTCTCCAAAGTAGGTACCAGAAGTCAATTCACGGACGATCATAATATCTAGACCAGATACAATATCCTTTTTCAAACTTGAAAAATCTGCCAAAGCATCAAAACATTGTGCCGGTCGTAAGTTAGCAAATAGATCCATCTCTTTTCTAATTCTAAGTAACCCACGCTCAGGTTTTAAACTGAAATCCAAATCATCATAAGCTGGACCTCCTACGGCACCTAACAAAACGGCATCAACTTCTTGCGCTTTGTCCATAGTTGAATCTGCTAATGGGGTACCATAAGTATCATATGCCGCACCACCAACCAGATCTTCAATCACATCAAAATCAAGACCTCGTTTACTATCAAACCAATCAATTATTTTACGAACCTCATCCATAACTTCGGTCCCAATGCCATCTCCAGGAAGTATTAATATGGAATATTGAGACATTTTCGTGATCCTTATCTTTGACTTAAATTTACAATCAATAATTATGTTAAATTTTTTCTACTTACTATAAATATTCAATTTTTAAAGATTTAAAAAAATAAATACATCAAAATAATCTACACCCAAGGCATTTTTTTCTGATAATTCTCTTCAAATTCATCAATAATTGAAACCTTTTCCATAGTTAAACCAATATCATCCAAACCATTCAACAAACAATGTTTTTTGAATTCATCGATTTCAAATGAAAACTCAATACCTTCACTTGATTGAACAATTTGCCTTTCCAAATCAATTGAAATTCTTGCATTTTCTCCATTCTTAGAATCTTCCATCAGCAAATCAACCTCTTCTGGCTTCAAAACTATTGGTAAGATACCATTCTTGAAACAATTATTATAAAAAATGTCAGCATAGCTTATAGAAATTACACACTTTATGCCAAAATCAAGCAAAGCCCATGGCGCATGTTCTCGACTCGAGCCACAACCAAAATTTTCACCAGCTACAATTATTTCAGCATTTTTATAAGCCTTTTTGTTTAGAACAAAATCTGGAATCTCATTTCCATCTTTATCAAATCGCATCTCATCAAAAAGGTTAGCTCCCAAACCTGAGCGTTTTATAGTTTTTAAAAATTGTTTCGGAATAATCATATCCGTATCAATATTAACCAAAGGCATTGGAGCTGCTATTCCAGTTAACTTATTAAACTTTTCCATATTTTTTCCAGTCCCATTTTTGACAATAAATTGCTTGTAAGCATTACCTTATAACAAGTCTCTAACATCCGTTAATTTTCCAGTTACAGCAGCTGCAGCAGCCATTTGAGGGCTCATCAAATGAGTCCTACCTCCTCTTCCCTGTCGGCCTTCAAAATTTCTATTTGACGTTGCTGCACATCTCTCACCCGGTTGAAGTTGATCAGGATTCATGGCCAAACACATTGAGCAGCCAGCCAATCTCCACTCGAAGCCTGCCTCCTTAAAGATATCTGCCAAACCTTCCTCTTCAGCCTGAGCTCTCACTAAACCAGAACCAGGCACAACCATCCCACGCAATCCTTCTTTAATCTTTTTGCCTTTAAGAATTTCGGCTGCCGCTCGTAAATCTTCAATTCTTCCATTAGTACAAGACCCAATAAAAACTGTATCTATAGTCACATCTTCCAGGGACATTCCAGGATTTAGCCCCATATATTTAAGTGACCTTTTGACTGCCTCAACTTTACCACCTTCAAAATCATTTGGTGCTGGAACTTTTGAGTTAATAGGTAAAACATCTTCTGGAGAAGTACCCCAAGTAACAACTGGAGCAATATCTTCTCCTTTAATAGTAATAACCTTGTCAAAATGTGCATCCTCATCCGAGAATAAAGTTTGCCAATACTTTAAAGCCTGCTTCCACTCTTCACCCTTTGGTGCGTGTGGCCTGCCCTCACAATATGCGAATGTCTTTTCATCAGGTGCTATAAGGCCTGCTCTGGCACCTCCCTCAATAGCCATATTACAGATAGTCATTCTACCTTCCATCGAAAGCTCTTTGATTGCATCACCACAATATTCAATAACATAACCAGTTCCACCAGCGGTACCAGTCTTTCCAATCACTGAAAGTGTTATATCTTTTGCGGTAACACCAGGCTTAAGAGAACCCGTTATCTCAACTTTCATATTTAGTGATTTTTTTTGTATCAAAGTTTGGGTGGCTAAAACATGTTCGACCTCAGATGTTCCAATGCCATGAGCTAGAGCTCCAAATGCTCCATGAGTTGCTGTATGGCTATCGCCGCAAACGACGGTCATTCCTGGTAGTGTCCACCCTTGCTCAGGACCAACAATATGTACAATTCCCTGCCTAACATCTGACACAGGATAGTAATGCACGCCAAAATCTTTTGCATTTTTATCCAGGGCTTCTACTTGTATGCGACTCTCCAAATTATCGATTCCTTTAACACGATCTAAAGTAGTTGGAACATTGTGATCGGGGACTGCAATTGTTTTGTGAGGAGCTCGAACAGTCCTTCCCGCCATTCTTAGTCCTTCAAATGCCTGGGGGCTTGTAACCTCATGAACCAAATGCCTATCAATGTACAATAAGCATGTTCCATCCTGATCTTGATGCGCAATATGTGCATCCCATATCTTGTCATAGAGTGTTTTAGCAGTGGACATTACTTTTTCTCCTTAAAATAATAATCGAAAATAACCTCACATTTGATTACGATTATTTGGCAAACCTTTTTATCCTAGATCCAGCAACTACCAATACTTTAATAATCAATCAATATAAAATGAATGTATAATGAACTAGTTATTTTTATATTCATCACTATTTGGTTGCTTTTATTTCCATCATATATTTTACTAAATTAAGATTTGATTAAAATTGTTTTATTCTAATGGATTGAAAGTAGCACATACATGTCACAAACAGGGTTTTACTGGGATGAAAGATGCTTTTGGCATGGAGGTGGAAACTATGCTTTTACTCAACCAGTTGGTGGTCTTGTTCAGCCGCTTGCAGCAGGTGGTTTGGCTGAAAATCCTGAAACAAAAAGACGTTTAAAAAATTTGATGGATGTAACTGGCATTACTAAGGATCTTGATATGCAATCCAGCAATCCAGCATCTATGAAAGATCTGCTAGCTGTTCATCCGAAAAAATATCTAGAGGAATTTAAAGCCCTATCAGACTTAGACGGTGGGTTGCTCGGCTTGAGAACGCCATTTGCTCGAGGTGGCTTTGACATTGCAGCTCTTTCAAGTGGCCTCGCTATTTCAGCGATTTCGGATGTTTTAAAGGGGAAATATAAAAATTCGTACTCCTTATCTAGACCACCTGGACATCATTGTTTACCTGATTATCCAAATGGATTCTGCTTGCTGGCCAATATCGCGATAGCGATTGAATATTCCATCAAAAATAAATTAGGCAAAAAATTCTGCGTCATTGATTGGGATGTTCATCACGGCAATGGAACAGAGGCTATTTTTTATAATCGAAATGATATTTTAACCATTTCAATTCATCAAGAGCGTAACTATCCTGTTGATACGGGTATGGAGACACATCAAGGAAAACAAGAGGGCTTAGGCTTTAACGTTAACTTACCATTGCCGGCTGGATCTGGACATCAAGCATATCTTAATGTATTTGACAGAATAATCGATCCGATCGTAAGCAATTACTCACCCGACATTATTATTGTTGCATGTGGTTTTGACGCTGCAATGATCGATCCACTATCCAGTATGTTATGCTCTGCAGAAACATTTAGATTATTGACAAGGAAAGCGCAAAAATTAGCAAACAAACAGTGTGATGGGAAGCTGGCACTAGTTCATGAAGGAGGGTATTCAGAGGTTTATGTTCCATTTTGTGGTCACGCGGTTTTAGAAGAGTTATCTGGAAGTCAAATAATTGCTAAAGATCCCTACGAAGAGTTATTCAGTTTAAGGCAACCAGGTAGTCGCTTCGAAAATATGATAAATGAAGTGTTAAATGATTGGGAAAAGTTTTTTTTAAACTAATAATTATGTTGTATTCAAGAAAATAACAAAGAAAGAGACTCATGCGTAAAATTTATGATACCCCTGAAGAAGCACTTAAGGATGTATTATTTGATGGAATGACCATCGCAGCCGGTGGATTTGGTTTATGTGGGATACCTGAAGTATTGATCAAAGCTATTAAGGATGCCGGCGTTAAAAATCTAACCGTTGCATCAAACAATGCAGGTGTCGATGATTTCGGACTAGGAATCCTTTTACAAACAAAACAAGTTAAAAAAATGATTTCCTCCTACGTGGGTGAAAATGATACCTTTATGAGCCAATATTTAGGTGGTGAATTAGAGTTAGAATTCAACCCTCAGGGAACACTAGCTGAAAGAATGCGGGCTGGCGGTGCTGGAATACCCGGTTTTTACACAAAAACAGGGGTTGGTACGGTCATTGCAGAGGGTAAAGAACACAAGGACTTCGATGGAGAAACCTACATCCTAGAAACGGGGCTAAAAACTGATCTAGCAATAATAAAAGCTTGGAAATCAGATGAAACGGGAAACCTTATATATCGAAAAACTAGTCGAAACTTCAATCCTGCTGCTGCCACGTGTGGAAAAATCTGTGTAGCGGAAGTAGAGGAGATCGTACCAAGTGGCCAATTAAACCCTGATTTGATTCATACGCCAGGGATTTACGTACATAGAATTGTGCAAGGTGCTCATGAAAAGAGGATAGAACAAAGGACAGTCAGGACGAATTAAATAAGGTTCAAAAACTTAAGTAAAAAAATATTTATTATAGACTGGAAAAGATTGGAGAAAAATATGGCGTGGACCCGTGATCAAATGGCAGCCAGAGCAGCACAGGAACTACAAGATGGCTGGTATGTTAACCTGGGTATCGGAATCCCCACCCTAGTATCAAATTACATCCCTAACGGCATCGATGTAACCTTGCAATCTGAAAATGGAATGTTGGGAATGGGGCCTTTTCCAACAGAAGATCAAATAGACCCAGATTTAATTAATGCGGGAAAGCAAACAATTACAGAATTAAAAAGGACTTCTTACTTTGGCTCAGACACTAGTTTTGCAATGATAAGAGGGGGCAAGATTAATATGGCCATTTTAGGTGCCATGGAGGTCGCCGAAAATGGAGACCTCGCAAATTGGATGATACCGGGAAAGTTGGTTAAGGGTATGGGAGGAGCAATGGATTTGGTCGCTGGTGTTGGGAGAGTAGTTGTAGTTATGGATCACGCCAATAAGCGTGGAGAGAGTAAATTGTTGAAAAGTTGCACATTACCATTAACAGGTAAGGCAGTAGTTCACAGAATAATAACTAATCTTGCTGTTTTAGATGTTGTACCGGGAGGTTTAAAAGTTATTGAGCTTGCTGATAATGTATTAATGGAAGAAGTACATTCACTAACAGAAGCGACCTTAGTTTAATTTAACTGTGAATCCCTTTAATTAAGTAAAGTTATACACCTAATCCATCAGGTTCTGGTAGTTTATTAGCCCTACAACAGGCTGTGACAGTATTTGCCAAAAGACAAGCTATAGTCATTGGACCAACACCTCCTGGAACCGGAGTTATAGCACCTGCAACTTTAACCGCACTCTCATAATCAACATCACCCACTAATTTTGATTTACCGGCTTTATCAGGATGTGGAATTCTGTTGATGCCCACATCTATAACTGTAGCACCACTCGATATCCAATTCTCGTCAATCATTTCTGGACGGCCAACAGCTGCCACAAGTATGTCAGCTCTTTTGCAAATTTCTTGAATATCCTTGGTTCTACTGTGCGCAATTGTTACAGTGCAACTTTCTCTTAATAGTAAATTAGCCATCGGTTTGCCCACAATATTTGACCTACCAACAACTACAGCATTCAGTCCCGTCAAATCTCCATAATGATCTTTCAACATCATTAAGCACCCCAAAGGCGTACATGGAACCATCGATTTTTGACCAGTGCCTAATAATCCAACATTTGAAATGTGAAAACCGTCAACGTCTTTATCAGGTGCAATAGAATTAATCACACGATCTTCATTAATATGAGATGGCAAAGGCAACTGACAAAGTATACCATGAATCGAAGTATCCTCATTCAAACTTTCTATTAATTCTAATAATTCTTTCTCCGACGTACTTTCATCTAGCTTATGCTCAATGGATTTCATACCCGCTGCTTTAGTCTGCTCACCCTTATTTCTAACATAAACTTTGGAAGCCGGGTCTTCTCCAACTAATACTACAGCCAAACCAGGGATGATGCCATGTTCATTTTTTAACTGGTCAACATGCTTAGACACTTTAGCCCTTACTAACTCTGAGAATTCTTTACCACTTATTACTTTTCCAATCATTTGGATATCCTTGTCAAAATTGCTTAGAAGCATAAATTTAATGCTTTTAAAACAAACCCTCAATATTCCCTAATTCATTCAAACCAATAGTCTCAGCCGCAGGTTTCTTGGGTAATCCTGGCATAGTCATTATCTCCCCGCAGATAGCAACAATGAAACCTGCACCAGCTGACAGTCGAACTTCTCGAACTGGAACGGAGTGTCCAGTTGGTGCTCCACGCAAACTAGGATCAGTTGAGAAGCTATATTGAGTTTTTGCCATGCAAACAGGTAAGTCCCTGTAACCCTGATCTTCCCAAGCTCTCAATTGATCACGAATCTTTTTGTCAGCCAACACTTCATCAGCTCGATAAATTCGCTTCGAAATTGTTTCTATTTTTTCCATCAGAGACATATCATCTGGATAAATTGGAGCAAAATTAGCAGATCCACTATCTACAATCTCGACAACCCTCTCAGCAAGATCTTTTGACCCTTTAGAACCAAACTCCCAATGCTTAGATACAATTGCTTCCGATCCCATAGATAATACGTAATTCTTTACAGCTTGGACTTCATCTTCCGTATCAGTGACAAAATGATTTATCGCTACAATTACAGGTATTCCAAATGACTTCACATTTTCTATATGCCGACCAAGGTTTGGGCAGCCTTTTGTTACGGCTTCTACATTCTCCATACCTAGATCATTCTTAGCTACGCCACCATTCATCTTCATCGCACGAACTGTAGCCACCAATACCACGGCTGAAGGAGAAATACCCGCTTTTCTACATTTAATATTTAGGAATTTTTCTGCTCCCAGGTCAGCCCCAAATCCCGCCTCTGTAACCACATAATCCGCTAACTTTAATGCAGTTTTTGTTGCTACTACTGAATTACACCCATGAGCAATATTTGCAAACGGACCACCATGCACAAGTGCTGGATTGTTTTCCAAAGTTTGCACCAAATTAGGTTGCATAGCATCCTTCAAAAGTACAGTCATTGCTCCATCAGCCTTTATATCTTTACAAAAAACTGGTGTTTTATCTCTACGATACGCAACGATAATGTTTCCCAAACGCACTTCGAGGTCTTTCAAATCATTAGCCAAACACAAACAAGCCATTACTTCCGATGCAACTGTTATATCAAATCCTGCTTCTCTGGGGAAACCATTTGATACACCCCCAAGAGATGCTGTTATTTGTCTTAATGCTCGATCGTTCATATCCACAACACGTCGCCAAACTACTCGTCGAGTGTCAATGTCTTGAGCATTACCCCAATAAATATGATTATCAATCATCGCAGACAAAAGATTATGCGCTGAAGTTATCGCATGAAAATCTCCAGTGAAGTGTAGATTCATATCTTCCATGGGGACTACTTGCGCATAACCACCACCTGCTGCACCACCTTTCATACCAAAGCATGGACCCAAAGATGCCTCACGAATACAAATCGCTGCTTTCTTACCGATTGAATTCAAGCCATCTCCAAGACCAACAGTTGTTGTTGTTTTTCCCTCTCCTGCTGGTGTTGGATTAATAGCTGTAACAAGTATCAACTTTCCGTCAGACTTATTCGTTAAAGACTGTATGAAATCTTGATTTATTTTTGCCTTATCGTGTCCGTAAGGAAGTAGATCATTGGAATCTATTCCAAGCTTAGAACCAATTTCCTGAATAGGCAGCTTGTGTGCTTCTCTTGCTATTTCAATATCAGATTTGTAACTCATAATTTTCCCAGCCCAGTTAATGTCTCTTACATAAGCTCGTATAAATTAGATTCTTGAAAAAACAATTTAAAAAAGTAGACGATATATATCAAATTATAGACTTCCAGGTCGATAACACTGAAAATGTACTACATTATATGTTTCCAAAAAAGGTGATCTTTTAATTTGATACTAAATTACTTTCGTCAAGTAGTTTTGGGTTTCATAATACCTTTACTACTCGTATTTTTCTTACTTTTTGGCACTGAAGTTATTGATTCCTCTGAAGATGACAGCCCATCGGACTCATTGTCATCATGAGGTGGGTTGCCCTTCATTACCCTTTTTATTTCATCTCCAGTTAAGGTTTCATATTCGAGCAAACCTTGCGCTAATCTTTCAAATTCATCTTTCTTTTCCAATAATATTTTATTGGCTACCTTATAGCCATTATCAATCAATTTCTTTACTTCTGTTTCAACAATTTCCTTAGTTTTTGCAGAAACTGAAAATCCCGGAGTGCCCCCTGAATATCCTTCATGAGCCTCTGCATAATCAATATTACCAATTTTATCCGACATTCCCCAACGCATTACCATCGCCCGCGCCAGTTGACTTGCCATTTGTATATCACCAGATGGGCCATTAGAGATTCTGTCTTCTCCGTATTTAATTATCTCTGCTGCTTTTCCAGCCATAGTCATTGCAAGCTTCTGTTCGCATTGATTCTTATGCCAATTCAACTGATCCATTTCTGGCAAAGACATTACCATGCCCAACGCACCACCTCTAGGAATAATTGTAGCCTTATAAACTGGGTCACACTCTGGTAGACTTATCCCCACCAAAGCGTGTCCTGCCTCATGATACGCAGTCATTTCTTTCTGAGCAGGCGTCATAACCATCGAGCGACGCTCAGCTCCCATCATTACTTTATCTTTAGCCTTCTCAAAGTCTTCCATTCCAACCATTCTTTTACCGACTCTGGCAGCCATCAGGGCCGCCTCATTGACCAGATTAGCAAGGTCAGCGCCAGACATCCCCGGAGTTCCTCTAGCTATAATTCGCAAATCAACATTTGGGCCAATTTTTATCTTCTTACCATGTACTTTAAGAATTTTCTCACGGCCCTTTATATCAGGCACAGGCACTTGCACTTCCCGGTCAAACCGACCTGGCCTTAACAATGCTGGATCAAGAACATCTCTTCTATTTGTGGCTGCTACGATTATCACACCATCGTTTTCTTCAAAACCATCCATCTCTACTAGGAGTTGATTTAGGGTTTGCTCTCTTTCATCGTTTCCACCGCCGTACCCCGCTCCTCGATGACGTCCAACCGCATCAATTTCATCAATAAATACAATACAAGGTGAATTTTTCTTAGCCTGTTCGAACATATCGCGAACTCTGCTGGCACCTACCCCTACAAACATCTCTACAAAATCCGATCCAGAGATTGTAAAAAAAGGAACCCCAGCTTCACCAGCAATAGCTTTTGCCAAAAGTGTCTTACCCGTACCCGGGGGTCCCACCAGCAACGCCCCAGTTGGAATTTTCCCACCTAATTTCGAAAACTTTTGCGGATTCCTCAAAAACTCCACTATTTCTTCTAACTCTTCCTTCGCCTCATCAATACCCGCCACATCATCAAAAGTCACTCTTCCAGATGCCTCAGTCAGCAGCTTTGCCTTGGATTTTCCAAAACCCATAGCACCCCCTCGTCCGCCACCTTGCATTCGGTTCATGAAGAAAATCCAGACTCCAATGAGAAGGAGAAATGGTAGAATATTCATTAAGAACATTGATAACCCTCCTGATTCTTGAGGTTCTGCTCTAACTTCGACACCAGACTTTAATAATCGGTCAGTCATTTGATCATCACGAGGATTAATCGTATAATAAGATTTCCCATCCATCCCAGAAACAATCAACTTTTCTCCATCAACCGTTACATATTGCACGTTTCCTGACTCTGCTTGCCTAATAAATTCTGAATAAGTGATCTCCGTGGTATTTCCTCCAAGCGGTGAACCAGAATTCATTAAATTAAAAAGGGCGAATACTAGAAGAAACAACACTCCCCAAAACGCGAAATTTTTTATGTTACCCAATGGAGGTCTCCAATAATTGATCTTGTTAAAATTTAGCTGTTGAAGCTTTAAATAGTGATGAATAGAGAAAATTCAATAAGATAAAATTCCTTTGTAAAAGTCTTTATCATTTTTTATCGACCTTATTTTTGAACAATGCCCCTCATTCAACAAATGGTCAAACAATTTTTCTTCTCGCCATATAGTTGGCATTGCTAATAAAGCATGGCGAGGTAGCTTAAATTTTTTCCAGTCTTTTATTTGCTCTAAACCCTTTTCCCCACAAGCTTTGATACTAAAATTATTGGGGCACGTCCAACGCCCATCCCAAATATTATCTGAGGTGCCGCTATTCTTTACTGCGTTAAACTCTCGAGAAATATGTAATTTTTCATCAAACTTTGATAAAACACAACCACAACAGGTTCTCGACTTCCCTTCCATTGCAGATATCAAAGTATTTTCTAAGGTTTTAGCACGAGCACCATATGGATTATCTGAGACCCATTTAACCACATAAGATAAAATACGATGCCGAGTATCTGGTAATAATAATTTCAATTCCTGCAAGTCGACAGCCACTGTCCCAATTTTAGTTTGGAAAACATGCTTCCTAGCAAATTGGAAGGCCACATTATTCAAAACATCACGTGCTTGGGCCATTCTATGCGAAGTTTCTACAAGTCGCGCTGTTTCAAGACCATATTTTATAGAAGATTCTAAAACCTTTCGAACCTTAATTCTATCGAAACGTAGATCCTCATTTGATGGATCGTTAACATAAGGTATATCCTCCTCATCAAGAAAGTTTCTAAGGTCTTTACGACTTGTTTTTAAAAGAGGCCGTAACCAGTAAATACGGTTTCTGTAAGATTTCGAAGTCATTGCTGAAAGACCATCAACACCAGAACCACGAGCCAGCCGCAATAAAAATGTTTCTGCCTGATCATCAGATGTGTGCCCCAGAAAGACACTTTCAATTCCATTTCCAGAAGCCCATTCAGAAATTAAGTGATACCTATTTTCGCGAGCCCATGATTGTAGGTTACCTGACACATCTTCGTGTATTTCCAAAATTGAATGATTAATACGATATTTGGCGCATAACTCCTGAACTGAAATAGCTTCTTGAGAGGAGTTTTTGCGCAAATTATGATTAACTGTTACCACAAACAGTTTTTTTTGATTTTCTTTTGCCCAAGGCAAAAGCAAATGAAGTAGAGCAACGCTATCTCCTCCACCAGAAACCGCTACTCCAAACTTTTTTCCATCTCCTGCAATTTCTGTTAATTTTTTTTGTAAACTTTTTTGAAGCTTTTTACTCACTGACATTCCATTATTTGCATCTCTTTCATCGCAGTGGATACGATAGGAGCATCTGGATACCTAATAATTACTTCGTTTATAGTCTGGCAGGCCTCTTGCCTTTGTCCAATCTTGCTTAAGCTAATTCCTAAGTGAAATAATGCTTTAGGAGCTACTACAGCTTCTCGATCATATTGAAATGCGCTCAGGTAACTGCGAGCTGCGTCGGTCCACAGCTCCAAAGCAGAAAAGGCTTTACCAATTTGTAAATATGACTCTCCTAAAAGCAAGGACTCAGAGTTTAAATTTATAAACATATTGTAAGCATCTATTGCTTCCTGCCACTTTTCCAACGAGTAGAGAGCACTACCGATATAATAATGTGATTTATTTGTTAGATCACCTTCGGGATAGGCCTCCATAAAACTTCTAAATCTTTCCAAGGCAATATCAAATTCTTCATTATCGAAAGCCGCCTTAGCTTCTTCATAATCACTTTCCTCTGCGACCGCTAACTCATTTATCTCCTCTTTCTTCCGGTCTGCTTTCGGAATAACAATTTTTAACTCCCCTTCGAAGAGCGTAGATGAACTCATCTGACCAATGTCACAAGCCTCTTCGAGCTCACAAAGCCTAAACTCAATATCATCGAATCGCTTTATTGAGTCAGTCGTTAGTTTATTTAGTTGAAACTCTAAACTTTCTACTTTTGCAGTCATCGACTGTAATTCAGTTTCAATAGCTTGAATCCTGTCCAACGAGCTTTTTGAAAGCGCTTCACTTTTCTCTTCTCTTGCCTTTTTCGCCTCAGCACTTAACCGATCAGCTTCCGAACTAAGGCGTTGAATATCAACGACTAAACTTTTCAGTCTTTGACCAATATCGGTTAAAGTCTGATTAAGAGTTTCTGCTTGAGACATGATTGGCAGTAAGCATAAGAAAGTTATTATAATAATACGAAACATCTTTTAACCCTTCGACAGTGCATTAACGACCGTAACCGCTCTACGATTTTGCGACCAACAAACTTCTGCTGAACAATTTTCAATTGGTCGCTCTTTCCCGTATGTTACTATTGAAATATTACTAGGATCAACACCCCTGCTTATTAAATATTCTTTTACTATCTGGGCCCGCCTTGCGCCAAGCGCCAGATTATAATCTCGCGTCCCTTGTTCATCTGCATGCCCTTCAATTAATACTTGATAACCAATGTTGAGAGATAACCAGTCTGCTTGTTTGTCTAAGGTTAATTTTGCAAGTGCCGTCAAGCCAGAATTATCTACCTCAAATAATACGACATCACCAATTTTTTCAATAAAATAGTCTTCTGTCTCGTTGAGAATACTTGAATTAACATCATTACTGCTTGAAAAGTTACCATTCAATAGATCATCCTGATCACAAGCAGTGACGCCAATAACGATAATCAACAGTAATAAATATTTTAATCTCATAGACATTGATAACGCATTTTTTTTAATTTTCACAACTTAATTCAGTAAAGGCGACCATGAAGGATCAGATCCAGAATTTGGCGTCACAATTTTTCTAAGATTTCGCCCAGATATATCGATTGAAAAAACTGAGGAACTCCCTCGACTACCAGCTTTATTCCTAAAAAACATAATCACTCGCCCATTTGGTGACCAGGTTGGCGCTTCATCCAGAAACGAAGATGTTAGTAGCCGTTCTTCACTTCCATCAGTTCTCATCACACCTATATGAAACCTCCGGCCACTTTTTTTTGTAAATGCTATCAAATCCCCATTAGGTGACCAAACCGGAGTTCCATAACTACCACCTCCAAATGAGATGCGGCGTCCTTCACCGACACCTAATGGCAGAACATAAAGTTGTTGCGTGCCAGAACGATCACTTTCATACACGATTTTCGAACCATCTGGAGAAAAACTTGGGCTAGTCTCAATAGCAGGACCAGAAGTCAACCGACGCCTAATACCAGAGTTTATATCCACTATATAAAGATCAGTATTAGCGTCATTAACAACAGACATAACAATGCTGTTACCGTCAGGTGAAAATTCAGGAGAAAAACTCATTTGAATGCGCTCATCTAAAACATCTGCTTTCTTTGTTCTTAAATTCATTATATAAACCTGAGGCATACCCAATTTGAAAGAAGTATAAATAAGGTGTGAACCATCAGGTGAAAATTTTGGCGTAAGCACTATATCACTTTGATCAGTTAAAAACTCCACATTAGCGCCATCATAATCCATTAAAGCCAATCTTTTTAGACGCTCATTCTTCATACCAGATTCTGATATAAATGCTATTTTTGAGTTAAAATAGCCAATCTCACCTGTTAAATGAAAATAGATGTCATCTGCAATCTTATGAGCTATACTTCGCCAATCTCCCGGCTCCGAAAATACGGCTTTTGCAGAAATTATATTTTCAGAGAAAATATCAAATAGCTTATACTTTACCACCAAACAACCTCGAGGGTCCTCACAATCACGGTTTTTTAATTTAGTTATTGTTACCGCTCCTGAGATTAAACCTTGAGCATTAATCGCCTTCCAATCTGAGTAAAGCAAAAGAGCTTTGAAATTAGTTATTTTCGAAATATGTGCGTCATCAGGTATTATTCTAAATAAACCAGTTTTAGTAAGATCTTCAGAAACTAAAAAGGATATATTTTTTGCAACTTCCTTAACTGCAATAACTTCTGAGAGAAACTTTGGTATCGCCAATGGCAAAGGCTCCGCAACACCATCAGTGATCGTTATTCGAAGAGGTTTATCCTGAGCTAACGCAAAACAGGGAAAAATAAAAAGTATGATAAAAAATAATTTTAGGTATCTCATCATTTTATTCTCAATTTAATTGGATCAAACACCATCTTTATCGTTTTCCACTGGGCGTATTTTTCTTCTGGCAAATCAAAACCACGCCTCCCACAAACCAAAATAGCTCTCCGCGCCGTGTCGTACGCGATCTTCGTAGCATTCGCGGCACCCCCAAAAGAATCTACCATTTTGATACTATCACTTTCTGGGTAACCAGCTTCTGACATGTTAAATAAAATAGTAACAGTAACTTCCAACGCTTCCCGAGACAAGGAAGTTTTATTCCAACAACGGCCTACGGAAACTCTCAAATTATCTTTTTCTCGTTGAGTTAAGGGAGGACCAGCCGGAGCATTTCGGGCACTCTGTATCGGTTCATTGCTAATTGAAGCAATTATTTCATTCTGTGCCACTTGCTCAGCGGGTTCAACCTGCAATATTGAGTCATCCAATGAACGACCTTTTGGCCGAACAGAACGCATTGGAGCAGAAGAAAGTTCGGCAATTAATGCATCAATGATCGGTTGTGTAATAGTCTGTTCTGGAACGGAATTATCTTCAGCTAATACCTCTTCAATATTAGATATCTCGGAAGAATTAGTTTTCGAAATCGCTTCTGCTTTTTCAACATCCTCTAGCAACTTCGGATATGGTTTAGTATCAACATTAATATCAAAGTTTTGATCGGGAGATTCAAGTTTTACCCCTTCTGGAACATCCAAATTCAAAGCGACGTCTTCTCCCACGATTGATACATTTGTATCAAAACCCGACGGAGTAGAATTAACAACTTCAGGTAATTCTGGCGAGTCTATTGAAGGTGTTGATGTTGCGGCAATATCTTGATCAACTTCGATTTCGTTTTCTAGGTTTTCAGTATCTTCTTTATTCACATTGTCTTGTTGAGATTGATCATCTAGCAGCTCGTCATTGTTTTTGTTAATTAATGTTACCGGGGTATCAAAGTCTTTTTCAAATCTTTTCTGCAGAATATCAAATTCCGATAAAGATACTATTGATACCTCTGATATAGATAACTCGTTATCCTTTGAATCCTCAAAAATTGGTCCACTCAAGGCAGCTAGACCTATCACTATCAAATGACCCCAGCCAGATATGATGGCTCCTGTTTGCATGTTTGTTTCGCTAAAAGCCTCCATTAAAGGTGGGACCACCCGTGTCAGTAACCAAACCTATATTGTTAAATCCAGAACTATTAAGAGCTCCCATCAATCGCATTACAACTTCATAAGAATTAGTTCCATCAGCTCTTAGAAAAATTTTGTTATTATTTCTTTCTACCAAGATACTCCTTAGTTTAGTATCAAGTTCCTCAAATTGAATTTCTGACTTTTGAAGCCATAAACTACCGTCCTTTGTCAATGTGATTGTCAAAGGCTCTTCCTGTTCATTCGGCAAAGGTGTTGCAGAGGTTTTTGGCAATTCGACTGGCACCCCAACCGTTAAAAGTGGTGCTGCCACCATAAAAATAATTAAAAGCACAAGCATTACGTCGACAAAAGGAGTCACGTTAATTTCTGCCATTAGCCCATTAGAGTAACGATTACGTTTTCCTAAATTCTTCCGATTTCTCTTCAAACTTTTCATCAATCCTCTAACTGACGAGACAAAATAGTCGAAAACTCACCAGCAAAAGCATCATATCGTGAGATTATCTGCTCAGAGTCAGAAGAAAGTTTGTTATAAAAAACGACTGCCGGTATTGCTGCTAAAAGGCCAAGTGCGGTTGCGACCAAGGCTTCAGCAATTCCAGGAGCAACTACTGCTAAATTGGTACTCTGGCTTATCGCAATTTCCTCAAAGGCATTTTTGATCCCCCAAACTGTTCCAAAAAGACCAACAAAGGGGGCTATAGAGCCTACTGTAGCAAGAAACGTCAAACCTCTATTTAATTTTTCGTGCTCTCTTACGATGGCAACATCCATACTACGCTCCATTCTTGAAGGCGCACCTGGTATCATTTGCCCATCCGATCGCTGCGAACGGCCCCATTCCATCATACCCGCTACAAATATTCTTTCAGCACTTCCTCTCGGTTTGTCTTTAATTTTCTCATAAAGCTCATCTAGCGGGTCACCCGACCAAAAAGCTGATTCAAACCGATTCGTATTTGATCGAGCAATCCTAAAATTAATAAACTTCTGAAAAATAATAGACCAACTCCAAAAGCTCGCTAGAATTAAAATTATCATTACAATTTTTACAACTATTGTAGCCCGCCAAAAAAGAGCCAGTAGCGAAAAATCAATTGTTTGCACCGTAACTAAAACTTCCGTTTCCATTCAATTGCCTAATCTAATATTCTCTTTAAAACATAAAATGTGTTGTTAATCTCTTAACTGATAAATTCATAACTCTTATCTAAGCATTTTTGGTTTGATTTGCCAATTCATCACTAGCGTATTTTCATAATTTAATTTATGTTTCCAACAATTGGCGGATATTCGCTGGTAACCGGGTTACTTTTCCATTATTTTTTAAAAATGCGAGACTTACGGATGCCTCAAATAACAATTCTGTGAATCTAAAGACTTTCTGGCTCAGTAATAATGAAGCACCCTTAACCTCTTTAACCTCGGTGACTACTTCTAAATTATCGTCAAAAAAGGCTGGTAATAAATATTTAGCTTTTAACTCGCTGACTACAAAAAACTTACCATCCTCGAAGAGTTCTTTTTGACTTATGTTTAAGTTACTTAACATTTCAGATCTAGCACGCTCAATGAATTTTAAGTAATTTGCGTAATAAACGATACCTGCAAGATCTGTATCCTCGTAATAAATTTTTAAATGAAAATGATCTTTTATAGACAAAATCAGCCTCCTTACCGAACCTTTAATTCGAATCCAGTAGATCAGGCTGCTCAGTTAAATTTGGTTGCTCTAATCCGAGATGGTCCCAAGATTTCTTTGTAAGCATTCTACCTCTTGGCGTTCTCTGAATAAAACCTTGTTGCAAAAGGTAGGGCTCGATGACCTCTTCCAAGGAATCACGTGCTTCAGACATAGCAGCGCTTATAGTCTCAACCCCAACTGGACCACCACCATAATTCTCTGCTATGATTTTGAGATATTTTTTATCTGCCAAATCAAGCCCAGCAGTGTCAACACCAATCCTTATCAATGAACTATCTGCTATCTCTTGAGTAATTACGCCATTTCCTTCAACAACAGCAAAGTCAGCCACTCTTCTCAGTAATCGATTTGCGATACGAGGCGTTCCTCTCGATCTTTTTGCAATCTCACGCCCACCAGAAGAATCCAGCTCTATCTGCATAAACCTCGAAGCCCTAATAATAATTTTTAACAATTCTTCTGGACTATAAAACTCAAGACGTATCGGAATTCCAAATCTATCACGCAAAGGCGTTGTCAATAAACCCAATCTTGTAGTTGCTCCAACTAAGGTAAATGGTTGAAGTTCAATTCTAACGGTTCGAGCAGCGGGCCCCTCTCCAATCACTAAATCCAATTCAAAATCTTCCAATGCTGGATACAAGACTTCTTCAACTGCAGAATTCATCCGATGTATCTCATCGATAAACAAAACATCTCTCTCTTCTAGATTAGTTAAAATTGCCGCTAAATCACCAGCTTTTGCCAAAACTGGACCTGAAGTCATTCTAAAATTCACTCCAAGTTCTGAGGAAATAATTTGTGCCAATGTTGTTTTCCCAAGCCCTGGTGGTCCGTGAAACAAAGTATGATCCATTGTTTCATTTCTTTTTCTTGCACTTTCTATAAAAATTGCTAAATTTTCTTTTACAATTGATTGCCCTGTGAAATCTTCAAGCTTTTTTGGCCTTAGAGCCTTATCACCGTCATTGGTTTGATATTTTGGATCAATTGGTGTGTCCTCTTCCATTATCATCCCTTTGGAGCCAATATTTTAAGAGCATTTCGGATCAGGTCCTGTACATTATAATCATCTTCTTCAAGCATTATTTGAGCTATTGAACTTGCCGCATCACCTTGAGAGTATCCCAAATTTACCAAGGCAGACAACGCATCGGATTGTAATTCTTGGAAGTTCTCTTTCTTACTTATTTTGCCATCAGTTAAAACTTCATTCATCATAACGTTATCCATATTATCTATAATATCAATATTTTGATTTTCCTTCTTAGACTTTATAGAACCCATAGCCATTACTTTTGGAGCTTTTTCCTTCAGTTCATTAACAATTCGTTGAGCGATCTTAGGACCTACCCCGGGAGCTGTTTTTATTGTAGCCCAATCTGAAAGAAGTATCGCTCGCGATAAGGATTCAACGCTTAGAATTCCCTGAATTGCCAAAGCACCTTTGGCTCCCACACCTTGAACAGAGCATAATAATCGGTGCCATTCCTTTTCAGCAAAAGTTAAAAATCCAAACAATTGCAATAAATCTTCTCTTACTACCAAATCTGTAAATAAGGTGATAAACTCACCATCAACTGGCAAGGTTGAAAGAGTTTTTTCCGAACAATAAACGATATAGCCTACACCAGCGACATCCACGCAAATGTGATCATTTCCTCGATATTCAATTCGCCCCTTTAAACTTCCTATCATTTTTAACCAATAGCCTTTTCAATAGCTTTTTCTAACTTACCCTCAAATCTTATATGATGAGCATGGCAAATAGCGATGCCTAAAGCATCAGATGCATCAGATCCACTAATTTTTACACCCGGTAACTGCAACTTTACCATGTGCTCAACTTGTTCTTTTGCAGCATGTCCCACACCAACAACAATTTTCTTTACAGTATTGGGAGCATATTCAGCCACTGATAGCCCCGCTCTTGCTGGAACAAGTAAAGAAACTGCCCTAGCTTGACCTAATTTTAATGTACCAGCAGCATCTTTATTAACGAATGTTTGCTCGACCGCCGCAGAATCTGGATGATATTTGGCAAGAATTTCTTCCAATTGCTCATATAGAGATACTAATCTACTTGGCAAATCTTTACCACTTGAAGCGCAAACCCCATTTGCTACATGAGAAATCTTAGATGAATAAATATCTATTATCCCCCAACCGGTCTTACGCAATCCTGGATCAAACCCGATACATCTCATTTTTGTTCCGTAATCTGTAATCATGTTATTTCATAACTTTAAAAATAAGGTAATGGTAGTCCAATCACCAATAGTTATTTTATCTTTGCAAATCCAACCTCTTTGAGAATATTCAGAAACCACTATATCTACTTGTGAGCTCAAGATACCCGATAATATTGCTAAAGTATTATTTTTCACAGATAAAGTTGTCATTTCAGACGCCAAAGAAATCAATGGACCCTTAAGTATATTAGCCATAATTAAATCGTATTTTCCACGCTGTTGAATAAAGTGGTTGTCAAAGCCTTTGGCATGTATGCATTTCACCTTTCCCTTTAATTGGTTAAACTCAACGTTAGCGTTTGCAGTCTCAATTGCGACTTTATCAATATCTGTCGCTATAACCTCTTGACCCCAGAACTTTGCCGCTGCCATTGCTAAAACAGCTGTACCGGTTCCAATATCTATAATTGATTTTGGCTCGATACCATCAACAATTACTTTTTCTAAAGAACATAAACAACCTTTTGTCGTTGCGTGATGTCCAGTTCCAAAAGCCATAGCCGCATCAATTATCAAATTAATCTTGCTATCAGAAAGAAGATCAGCATCATGGCTGCCAAGCACGCAAAATCTCCCAGCATTGACGGGTGGTAATTCGCGCTTTACATGTGCAACCCAGTCCGTTTCAGGAATTTCTGACACAACAAATTCTCTAATTCCAAAGACAGAACTAAGTAAAGATAGAGCAATATCATTCGGTTTATCGTAAAAATAACTTCCAATCTCATAAGAATTTGACCCATCTTCAATTTCAAATACCCCCACACCAAACGGTACTGGTTCAATTTTTTCAATTGCACTTGCTAATAATTCTGCAGCTTCTCTAGTCTTGCAAATTGTAAATGCTGAAAAGGTAATCATTATCTATAAATGCTCACATGGCTTTAAATAATGAAAATAACCTCACAAATTTAACTCACACTTGAGGCCCGTGCCGCCTAAACCACAATATCCATTAGGGTTTTTGGCTAGGTATTGCTGATGATAATCTTCAGCATAATAGTACTCTTCTAAAGGGAGTATTTCGGTAGTAACCTCCGAGAGGCCTTCGGCACTAAGTACTTTATTATAACTTTCTTTTATTGCATCTGCATCAGTTTTCTGTTCCCGAGAAGTAAAATATATACCGGACCGATATTGTGTGCCAACGTCATTTCCCTGACGCATTCCCTGTGTTGGATTATGACTTTCAAAAAAGATTTTTAACAGCTCAAGATATGAAATCTTTCCTGGATCAAAAACGACCTGAACCACTTCATTATGGCCTGTCTGACCTGTACAAACCTCTTCATAATTCGGATTCAACGTGAAGCCTGCACAATACCCTACGGACGAAACCCAAACACCTTCCTGAGTCCAAAATTTACGTTCAGCCCCCCAAAAGCACCCAAGACCGAATACGGCAATCTGCATTTGACTGGGAAACGGTCCTTTCAATAGCCGCCCAGAAACAAAATGTCTTTCTGCCGTCTCAATGGGTTCAGTTCTCCCTGGCAAAGCTATCTCTTTGGAAGGCATGCTATTTTTTTTTAAAAAAAACATAAAAATCTCCTGTCACATTACGAAGACGATAGAACATTAATCATAATTTTCAAGTTTCATCCGGATTTAATTTTTTAATAAAAAGCCAACCTATAAAGCAACTGGGTAAGCCAATAATCAAGGCCGCAAATGCATTTCCGTAAACCACACCTATCGCACCAAACATACTTGCTCCCAAAAGAACAGCTGGGAGCATGACTAAACCATCTCTTAACCAAGTCATAATGGTCGAATAAACAGGCTTACCCATATTGTTAAAAGCTGAGCTTGCCACAAAAATCATTCCAGTAAACAGAAATCCTCCTGCGGCAAAATAATTAAAGGATCTAACAACCTCTGATCCTATTTCTCCTAATAAAAATAGCTTAATGATCCATTCTGTTGATAAAATTAAAATGAACCAAGCAATTAATGTATAAGCGATACAAAAAATGATACTATTCCAATACGTCGAGCGAACTCTAAAAAACATCTTGGCTCCATAATTCTGCCCAAATATCCCTCCAATAGCACCAGACAAAGAAAATATTCCTCCGAATGCAACAACTGTCAGACGATTAACTACGGACAATCCAGCAACTGCGCTGTCTCCAAACTCAGCTATTACTTTGGTTATTACAAAACTAGCAAATGGGCCAGATAATTGGGTTAAAATTGCGGGTAATGCAATGATGAGAAATGGAAATAAGGTCGATCGAATTACTGATAAAGTCAATTTTGCTAATAAATTATGAACTTTTATGACCGAATAAAGAGCAAAAGAAGTAGAAGCCACTCTTGACAGACCTGTATTTATTGCAGCTCCATCTAGTCCAAGTTCAAGCCAAATAATAAGAATAGGGTCTGCTATCAATGCTACTAAACCAGCTGACATTGTAACAAACATTGATCTATATGCGTCACCTTCAGACCGAAGAATAGCTGAGCCAACCATTCCTAATGCCATTAATGGTAAGGTTGGAATTGAAATCAAAAGAAAACGTTCAGCTAGTTGGGCAGTTTGACCTGATGCTCCTGTAAATTTCACAATTTCTGATCTGAAAGTTATAATGAAGATTGCTAGAATAAATTGAATACCAACACCCAAAGACATGCAACCCATTGCAAATTTTTTGGCTTCTACTTTTTTCCCCTCTCCAAGGGCTTTACTTACTAGAGCTGTTGCTGCAATCATAATCCCGATTCCAACTGCAATAGTAAAAAATTGCACATTCCACGCAAAACCAAGAGCAGCAACTAATCTTTCATCACCAAGTCTTGAGATCCAAAATAAATTTGCCAAATCTACTACAAACATGAAAGTCAAACCAAGCATACCTGTAACAGTCATTCTGATCACATGGGACATTATAGATCCTTGCAAAAATCTCGCATTATAATCAGACATTGTTCATCATTTTTGAAAATATAGTCTCATTTCCCATACAAGGATTTTTTGGAATAATCAAAGCAAGCAATAGCGAACAAAACGCCAAACATGTTGCAATTATGAAAACCAATCCTGGAGATACAATCCATATATAGCCCAATACAACTGGTAAGAATACTGCAGGTATGTGATTTATGGTAAAGACCACAGCAGCTGTTGAAGCAATCTCTGATGGATCTGCTATTTTTTGAAAATAAGTTTTTTGTGCAAATGCCAAACCAAAAAATAAATGATCTAAAACGTAAAGGATCATCGCAATGCCTGCGCCCCAACCAAAAAAATAAACTCCACCATAGGCCAGAAAAATTAAAGTCAGTCCAAAATATTCGAAACTGAGAGCAATTCGTTCACCATAATAATTTACAAAGATGCCCATAAGCGGGGCAACAAAAATATTTACTAAGTAATTTATTATAAACAAAGAAGTTAAGTCATGAACTTCAAATCCAAATTTTTCAACCATCATAAAGGCTGCAAAGACCAAGAAAATTTGCCTTCGAGCACCTGCAACAAAATTTAATGCGTAATAAAGCCAATATCTTTTTCTGAATATTAATTTTCTTTTCTGTTTATTGGAACTTTGGAATGAAGGGAATATAAGCCAGCATAAAATAGCGAGTAAAATAGTCATTCCACCAGCTATTCCATAAGAAAATTCATAACTCAAACCCCAATATCGCCACCCAAGCACGATAAATACGTAAACAAATAATGAAGCACCAGAACCAGCTGCTAAAATCCAACCCATTACTTTAGGAGCATTTTCTTTTTCAATCCATTGAAGCTCTAAAGATTGTTTTGCAGTCTCATAATAGTGAAAACCTACGGAGGCAATGAAAGTTGTTATCAACAACCCAGAGTATGAAGGGAAATACGCAGTAACTGCTGTTGCACATCCAAGGGCCAAAAGAGATAAAAGAGCTAGATTTATTTCCTTTAGAAATAAAATTAGAACAATCACACCTACAGCTAAAAACCCTGGAATTTCTCTAACCCCATGCAGCCAACCAATTTTAACTCCATCAAATTTAGCAATTTCAATCACAAAATTATTGAGCAATGCTGACCAAGTTGAAAATGATATTGGCATCGCTATTGACATCAGAATTAATAGAAAAATTGGTTGACGCCAAACTGGTAAATCTGAAATTTCCTCAGTCTTCATGTCAGGTTCTTTCCTATCTTGTTATGAATATCGGTAATCAATTTTTATAGTGATTACGAGAGCCAACTTTTTGAGTCATAAAAAAAGCCATCTAAAAAATAGATGGCTTTAAAAATCACAGGCGTTAATCAATTAATTTTGAGCGTAATATTCGATAACCAAATTCGGCTCCATAACTACAGAGAAAGGGACATCTCCTAAACCAGGCGTCCTCATAAACTTTGCCGTCATTTTTGAATAATCAGTTTCGATATAATCCGGCACATCTCTCTCTGCTAGAGAAATGGCTTCTAAAATTGACGCCATTTGTTTTGAACGCTCTCTGACCTCAACAATATCGCCTTCTTTCACCCGGTACGAGGGAATATTTACCTTTTTACCATTAACCATAACGTGCCCATGGTTGACAAACTGTCTAGCCGCAAAAACGGTAGCAACAAACTTAGCACGATATACAACAGCATCTAATCTTCGCTCTAATAACCCTATTAAATTTTCACCAGTGTCTCCTTTTACGCGCTCGGCGTCCGAGAAAATCCTTCTAAATTGCTTTTCCGTTAAATCACCATAGTGACCCTTAAGCTTTTGTTTAGCTCTTAACTGCAAGCCGAAATCAGACAGCTTAGCTTTTCGTCTCTGACCGTGCTGACCAGGACCATACTCTCTTCTATTTACTGGTGATTTGGGCCTTCCCCAAATATTTTCGCCCATTCGGCGATCAATCTTATGCTTGGCAGCGGTGCGTTTTGTCACGGCTGTTCTCCTTCAGTTGGTTATCCACTTAAACGTGGCTTGTTTCTAAAGGGCGTTGTCCTTTCCCAGAGGGGCGACAGGCATTCTTTTGCAAGAGCCACCAACACCAAATATCTTGTTAACATCAAGAATACTGGCTTATAAAGACTCCTTAAATGATGTCAACAGATGTTATTGCCAAATGGTTAATCAAAATTTCTAAGAAAAGTAATCAATTATTGGGCAATCTGGCCTGTCATCTCCAGCGCAAGCCTTCACCAAATGGTTAAGCTCCAGGCGTAAGTTTTTCAATTCAGATTCTTTCCTTTGAATTTGTACAAGATGCTCTTTCGCGATTCTTCTTACATTTGAACTTGTGCGATTTTTATCTTGATACAAATCCAATAATTCCCGACAGTCTTCAATTGAAAAATCAAAACTTCTAGCTCTTTTCACAAATATTAATTTTTTCACAGATGTAGAATCATAATTTCGATACCCAGAAGTACTGCGATGGCTTGGCAAAACCAATCCTATATCAGAGTAATACCGAACTGTTTTGACAGGCAAACCCGCTTGGTTTGCTGCCTCACCAATATTCATTTTCTTCTTGACCTTCCACTTGATGGAGAGATTATATGATCTTTAACAATAATTTCAAGAGAGTAAGGCGATGGGTAGTTTAGTAAAAAATTTCAATATCGATTGGAAAGATTCTGTTTTATGGGCAAAAGCCAGATATAATACATTATGGTGTCTAATTGGCTGTTCAATTGGAGATTTTGGAACTATAGCATTTTTTCAATTTACTGGTATTGGCTGGCCTGTGCTTTCAATAATGATTTTAGCCATAATAAATGGATTAATTACCTCTATATTGCTCGAAACAGTTATTCTGATGCGAGAACTAAGCTTTGTCAAAGCACTGAATACTGCAATAGGAATGTCATTAATATCAATGATATCAATGGAAGTCGCAATGAATTCGGTTGATGTATTTTTAACCGGAGGAGCAAAATTGAATTGGTGGGTTATTCCATTCATGCTGTTAGCGGGTTATGTGACACCGCTTCCATATAATTATTGGCGCCTCAAAGTTTTAGGTAAGTCATGCTGTGGTTAAACAATCTACCCACATTTGGAATAACCACAGTTTACGCAGGTATCACAACCTTCAATTTTTCGGACCTCAAAAGAACCACAACTCGAGCATGATATCCTAGAATTTACTTGAGTGATCTCAGTAACGATTGATTGAGGATCACCTTTTAATCCCATTCCTTCTGCCTCAAGAAAACCAATTGAAATCATATGTTGTTCAATTACTCCTCCGATTGCCGCTAAGATACTTGGCACATATTTGCCTTTTATCCAGGCACCACCCCTCGGATCAAAGACAGCCTTCATTTCTTCAACAACAAAACTTACATCTCCCCCACGGCGAAACACTGCTGAAATCATTCTTGTCAAACCAACCGTCCAAGCAAAATGCTCCATATTCTTTGAGTTTATAAAAACTTCAAATGGCCTTCGCCGCTCATTTAAGACTATGTCATTTACCGTAATATAAATAGCGTGTTCCGTGTCTGGCCACTTAATCTTATAAGTGCTTCCCTCCAAACTTTCTGGCCGGGCTAAAGGCTCTCCAATATATACCACATCAGCTTTTTTTTCTAACTCTAAGACTTTATTTGGATCTTCTGAAACCGACAGCACCGATCCGGTAACTTCATTTGGACGATATGTCGTACAACCTTTACAACCTCCCCTCCAGGCTTCCATGTACACTTCTTTGAAGGTATTAAAATCAATATCTACAGGACAATTTATTGTCTTTGATATCGAGCTATCAACCCACTTTTGCGCTGTTGATTGCATCCGAACGTGGTCAATTGGATCAAGAGTCTGAGCATTTACAAAATAATCAGGAAAAGGCTTACTCCCAAATTTTTCACGCCAAATTTGAACAGCATAGTCCACTACATCTTCATCTGTATGGCTACCATCTTTTTGAAGAACCTTTCGATTGTAGGAATATGCAAAGACAGGCTCGATACCTGAGCTAACATTCCCAGCGTAAAGGCTGATTGTACCGGTTGGAGCAATGGACGTTAATAAAGCATTTCTAATCCCATTTTTTGAAATTAGGTCTCTGACATCTTGATCCATTTCGGTGAGAGTCTTACTCGCTAAATATAGGCCCGCATCAAAAAGAGGAAATGAGCCTTTTTCTTTTGCTAATTCTGAAGAAGACAAATATGAAATTCTTGCAATTTGATGTAGCAACTCTTCTGTCTTTTTTGCGGCATCGTTTGATCCATAACGCAGCCCCATCATTAATAGAGCATCGGCCAACCCAGTTACACCTAAACCAATTCTACGTTTTTGTTGAGCTTCTTCTTCTTGGGCCTTCAATGGAAAGCGACTTACATCAACTACATTATCCATCATCCGAACTGCTATTTTTACAATCCTAGATAAGCCAGCAATATCAATTTCGGCATCAGCCTCGAATGGTTTTTTAACTAACCTTGCTAGATTAATTGAGCCAAGCAAACATGCACCATATGGCGGCAAGGGCTGTTCTCCACAAGGATTTGTAGCCGATATTTGCTCACAATATGCAAGATTATTCATCTGATTTATTCTATCAATAAAAATAACCCCGGGTTCTGCATATTCAAATGTTCCCTGCATTATTTTGTCCCACAAATCGAGAGCACGAACAGTTTTATAAATTTTTCCATTAAAAATTAATTCCCAGTTCTTATCTCCTTTAACCGCTTCCATGAAACCATCCGTAACTAGAACCGATAAATTAAACATCCTTAACCGAGCCGCATCTTTCTTTGCGTCAATAAATTCTTCAATATCAGGATGATCACAACGCATTGTTGCCATCATAGCACCTCGACGAGAGCCAGCGGACATGATCGTTCTACACATAGAATCCCACACATCCATAAATGATAATGGCCCAGATGCATCTGCAGCAACACCTTTTACATCGGCTCCTCTGGGTCTAATGGTTGAAAAATCATACCCAATTCCGCCACCCTGTTGCATTGTTAATGCTGCTTCCTTGAGCATCTCAAAAATACCACCCATATCATCAGGTATGGTGCCCATAACAAAGCAATTAAATAATGTTACTGAACGGGCAGTACCCGCTCCAGCCAAAATTCTTCCTGCAGGTAAGAATTTAAAATCCTTAAGAATGGAATAAAACTCACCCTCCCAAAAATCCCTATCTTTTTCATTTATTGCCAATGCGCTCGCGACTCGACGCCAACTGTCTTGAACTTCAAGATCTACATTTGATCCATCTGCTTCCTTAAAGCGATATTTCATATTCCATATCTGTTCGGCAATTGATGTTGAGAAAGAGCTCATAGGAATTATCCATTATGAAAAATAAGAAGGACAACAAAGATAACCATTAAAAGTATTTGGGTCAATAAGGCTTAAAAAAAGTTTTAATAAATAATATTTGATTTTTTGAACAAGATTACTACCATCAAGTGATGGGAACCAATTCTAAAAAGAACTTAGTCAATTTAGTAAAACTTTGCGTAGGCGCTGACACCGTCGATGATATCATCTCCAGACAAGATTATCCAAAAGTGAATGGTAAAGAAACATCTCAAGTCAAAAAACATGTAACTCGAATGTGGCCAAAGCGAAGCGAAGAGCTTCTAAATGGGGGTTCACTGTTTTGGGTGATCAAAGGTTTTATACAAGCGCGTCAAAAAATAATCGGATTGGAAGAAACCTTTGGTAAAGATAATGTGCGACGATGCGCAATTATACTAAACCCAGAGATATTTCTAACAACCTCGGTAAGAAAACGCCCATTTCAAGGATGGAGATATCTCGACCAGAAAGATGCTCCACCGGATCTTCATAATTTCAACTCACAAGAGAACACCATACCACATGAATTAGCATTAGCCCTTGCAGATATTGGTGTTCGATAATTCATTATGTTATTAATTTTTAACTAAAGTTTTTGCAAATAATGCTGTCTTATTAACTTGCTCTCTTTCAAGACCTGTCACGTAATTAAGATCAATTAGCATGTCCAATAAAGACTCAGTTGCAACATTTCCAGAAGCACCAGGAGCATATGGGCAACCTCCCAAACCACCTACACTTGAATCAAAAGTGCGTACCCCAAAGTCTAATGCAACTTTGATATTTTCTAACGCAAATTTTTTTGTGTCATGGAAATGACCAGCAACTTTTGTAACTGGTATATCTTTCAAGATTTTTTCCAAAAGAGTTGAAATCTGCTGCGAAGAAGATTTACCTAAGGTTTCACCGAGTGAAACCTCATAACAACCCAATTCAAAAAGTTGGGAGGTTACCTCTAGCACTTTTTCTGGTTTAATAAAACCTTCAAAGGGACATTCGGTAATGCAGGACACATATCCTCTGACAGGCAATGAATGCTTTTGGGCAAATTTTACCAAAGGTCGAAACCTTTTAATACTCTCTTCAATTGTACAATTTATATTAGCTTTTGAAAAAGCCTCAGAGGCTGACCCAAAGATGGCCACTTCATCAGCTCCAGATGAAATCGCCATCTCCAAACCTTTCATATTTGGTGTTAACGCCAAATATGAAATATCCTTATTTCTATTTATTCCCTTTAAAACGTCTTCACTACAGGCCATTTGAGGAACCCATTTTGGTGAGACAAAACTAGTGGTTTCAATTCGCTTAAACCCACATTGTGATAACTGGTCAATCAATTTTATTTTATTCTTAATTGATATTTTACGAGTTTCGTTTTGCAATCCATCTCGTGGACCAACTTCTACTATTTCGACAAAATCCTGCATCACAATATCACTCTTCATTTTCTTTCTGCTTTTGACGAAACTCATCAATATTTATTAAAACTGTACCAGCCTCAACTTGATCGTTTACCCTTACATTAATGCTTTTTACGACCCCATCTATTTCTGACACAAGAGTGTGTTCCATCTTCATAGCCTCTTGGACAATCAGTGATTCTCCTTCTTTTATTTTATCACCAGTATTAACACTTATTGCTTTTATGAAACCTGGCATCGGGGCAACAATCTTGTCTCCTCGACTATTTGTATCAACTTCAGGATTCAAATTGTCCACCAGACTAAAATTCCACGATCCCTTATAAAAGATACTGATCTGCCTCCCTAACTTAATGAACCGAGCATTCGTTATCTCATTATTTATTGTCCAGCCATCTCTTCTTACTGAATATTTTTTATTATTAAAATCAATTAGGAAATTATTGATATCCAGAATGGTGACAAATACCGAGCCCGTATTCAATCGCACTTCTCTTTTTAGCGCACCCCATAAAGTAAATCCAACTCTGACACTTTTTTCTAGACTTAAATCAAGGGCAACAATTGCGGCTAGAGCTTTAATTTTGTCATAATCTTTAATTTCTTTGGAAAAAATTGGCAATTCACGCTCAATTAGTTGCGTATCAAACTGGGCCTTTTTGAAACTTTTATGATTAAATAATGTTAGTAAAAAATTAATATTCGTAACAACCCCACTTACTTCTAACGAACATAATGCCTCTTTAATCTCTTTGATTGCCAATTGACGATTAGAGCTGTGAACAATAATTTTTGCAATTAATGGATCGTAAAATTCCGTAATTTCATCATTAACACGCACTCCAGAATCTACTCTAACATCACTTGGAAAGGATAAGTGATTTATTAACCCTATAGTTGGTAAGAATTGATTAGATGGATCTTCAGCATATAATCTTGCTTCAATGGAATGCCCCTCTACAATTATTTCATTTTGTTTAAGAGGTAATGTTTTTCCCGCTGCCACCATTATTTGCCACTCAACCAAGTCCAAACCAGTTATCATTTCTGTAATAGGATGTTCGACCTGCAATCTGGTATTCATCTCCATAAACCAAAAATCTTTTATGGAATTGTCGTCTCTGCATTCACAAATAAATTCAACTGTTCCTGCTCCTACGTAATTTACAGCTTTGCCAACAGCTATTGCTGCTTGAAGTAAATTATTTCGTATTTCTTCAGATATATTGGATGCTGGTGCCTCCTCGATAATCTTTTGATATCTGCGTTGAAGTGAACAATCTCTTTCGTGCAAGTGTACAATATTTTCGTGTTGGTCACCAAAAATCTGAACCTCAATATGCCTTGGCTTTGGTACATATTTTTCAATCATGATCCTATTATCACCAAACGCATTTAAAGCTTCTGAACGCGCTGAATTTAAGGACTCAAGAAATTGATAGTCATACTCTACCATTCTCATTCCTTTTCCACCTCCACCAGCAACAGCTTTAATAATAACTGGGTAGCCTATCTTTTTAGCCTTTGATGCTAAAAAATTATCATTTTGGTTTTTTCCATCATAGCCCGGAAGTACCGGGATATTTGATTGAGCCATTAAGGATTTAGATTTGTCCTTAAGTCCCATCAATTCAATTGAAGATGATGATGGTCCAATGAAACTTAAACCAGCTAACTCAATTGCCTTCGCAAAATCTGCATTTTCTGAAAGAAACCCATATCCTGGGTGAATTGCTTCGGCGCCAACCTTTAATGCTACTTTTATTATCTTATCACCATTAAGATAACTCTCATCAGCTCTTGCAGCCCCTATATTGATTGCCTCATTTGCTAACTCTACATGTTTGGCATTTGTATCCACATCGGAAAATACTGCCACGGATTTAATACCCAATTTATTTATGGTATCAATAATTCGACAAGCTATCTCACCTCTATTTGCAACTAAAATCTTTTTGAACATGTCATCTCACTTAAAAAAATTTGAAAATTTTCTTACATTCTAAAGTTACCAAAATTTGTATCCTCTATTGGGGCATTCAATGCAGCTTTTAGAGACAACGCTAATACTTCTCGGCTCTTTCTTGGATCAATAATACCATCGTCCCAAAGCCGTGCGCTTGCATAAAGAGCATTTGATTGCTCCTCGAACATCTCAATTGTTGGCTTTTTAAATTCTAACTCTTCTTTTTTTGACCAACTTTTACCTTCACGCTCTAGTCGATCTCTTCTTATTGTTGCAAGGACATCTGCCGCCTGCTCTCCACCCATTACTGCTGTTCTTGAAATTGGCCAACTCCAAACAAACCTAGGATTATATGCTCGACCTGCCATTCCATAATTACCAGCCCCATATGAACCTCCAATTATCATCGTTATTTTAGGTACACTGGTTGTTGCAACTGCAGTAACCATCTTGGCTCCATGGCGAGCGATACCCTCATTTTCATATTTTTTCCCAACCATAAAACCGGTAATATTTTGCAAGAAAATTATTGGTATTTTTCTCTGAGAGCATAATTGAATAAAATGTGCGCCTTTCTGAGCGGCCTCTGAAAACAGAACACCATTGTTAGCAACGATTCCACATGAGATTCCTTCGATGTGAGCAAACCCAGTTATTAACGTATCTCCAAAGCGACTTTTAAATTCGTCAAAAATACTTTCATCAACAATACGCGCAATCACTTCCCTAACATCATAAGGAATTCGCAGGTCTGATGGTATAATGTTAAATAATTCTTTCGCATCATATTCTGGCAAACTGGAAGGTTTTGACAACAATTCAGATTTTACTCTATTTGGCAGCTGACGAATGGATTCGCGAGCTAAAGCTAAAGCATGCATATCATCCTGTGCCAAATAATCCGCCACACCAGACAAACGAGTATGGACATCTGCACCACCCAACTCGTCAGCTGTAACATTTTCTCCAGTGGCTGCCTTAACAAGTGGTGGACCGGCAAGAAATATTGTCCCCTGGTTTTTCACTATGATTGAAATATCTGACATTGCTGGAACATATGCGCCTCCAGCCGTACATGAACCCATAACAACTGCAATCTGTACTATACCTTTTGAACTCATTTGAGCTTGATTAAAAAAAATCCTACCAAAATGGTCACGATCAGGAAAAACTGAATCCTGGTTTGGCAAATTAGCACCACCACTATCTACTAAATAAACACAGGGCAGTGAACAGCTCTCAGCAATTTCCTGGGCTCTTAAATGTTTTTTAACCGTCAAAGGATAATATGTACCACCCTTAACAGTAGCATCATTACAAACAACCATTACTTCTCTATCATGAACTGTCCCAACGCCAGCTATGATCCCTGCACAAGGAACTTCACTATCATACATGTCATGAGCAGCTGTTGCGCCAATTTCTAAAAAAGATGACCCAGCATCTAACAGGTTTGAAACTCTTTCTCGTGGCAACATCTTTCCACGATCTATATGACGTCTTTGAGATTCTTTTCCGCCACCTTCACTTGCGAAATGCGCGGCTTTCGCTACTTTCTCTAAACTCAACTCATGTGCTATTCGATTTTCTTCAAATTTTGCTGATTTTTTTTCAAATTTTGAAACAATTTTCACTTTTAAGCTCCTAGCTTATTGAAACGACCAAAATAACAGATTTTCTGGCAAAACCAGTCATTTAGTAATTCTCATCAATTCCCGACCTACTAACATTCTGCGAATTTCTGAAGTTCCAGCACCAATTTCCATCAATTTTGCGTCGCGCATAATTCTGGAAAGGGGACTATCATTTAAGTAACCAGCTCCACCCATCGCTTGAACCCCTTGAACCGCTACGTTCATAGCTTGCTCACTCGCATATAAAACACAGGCTGCTGCATCCTGTCTGGTTACTTCACCCCTGTCACATGCTGAGGCAGTGGCATACACATACGCTCGAGCTGAATTCATTGTTGTATAAATGTCTGCCAACTTACCTTGCATGAGTTGAAAATCACCAATGGATTTTCCAAATTGTTTTCTTTCATGCATGTATGGCATTAAATGATCGAGTACAGAGTGTATTATTCCAACCCCTATACCGGATAAAACTACCCGCTCATAATCTAATCCCGACATCAATACATTGATACCAGCTCCTTCTTCGCCCAATATATTTTCAAAAGGGACCTCTACATCTTCAAAAATTAATTCGGCTGTATTCGAGCCACGCATACCCAACTTATCAAAATGACTAGATGTCGTAAAACCTTTCATTGACTTTTCTATAATAAAAGCAGTGACGCCCTTTGATCCTGCAGAAGGGGTTGTTTTAGCGTAAACCACAAGTGTTTCCGCGTCAGGTCCGTTTGTTATCCAAAACTTAGTTCCATTTAACCTATAGTACCCGTTACGTTTTTCAGCACGTAATGACATAGACACCACATCTGATCCAGCGCCGGCTTCTGACATTGCCAAAGCACCGACCTTAACTCCCGAAACTAAATCTGGTAAGAATTTCTTCTTTTGCTCATCAGAACCATTTAATTGGATTTGATTAACGCATAAGTTCGAATGTGCCCCATAAGATAAACTGACTGATGCAGAAGATCGGGCAATCTCTTCAACCGCTACGGTGTGGGCTAAATACCCCATGTTAACGCCACCAAACTCCTCCATAACAGTAATTCCTAATAAACCTAAGTCTCCCATTTCCCTCCAAAGGTGACTTGGAAACTCATTTGATTGGTCAATTTTAGACGCAATAGATTTTACATTTTTTTGCGCCCAACCGTGCGTTAACCTTCTTAATGCCTCAATTTCTTCTCCAAGCGCAAAATTCATAGAATGATTAAACATTAATTTTCTTATCTCCTTGAACAGATTGATATATTAATTCCCAATAAATTTTTTGTATTTCCCTTGTACTAAGGCGCCCTCCAATATCATACCAATGAGTTATAGAGGACAGCATTCCTAAAATTGCCTTAGTAGTTATCTCAGCATCCTTAAAATCTAGGTTCTTATTTTTCTTCCCTAATTCCAATATTTTCCTTAACCCATTTTCATAATCATCTCTTAGTTTAGAAATTATTAAAAAATTCATAGAATTCAAACTTCGAAGCTCCATATACGAAATGAAGACCTCTTTTGACTTATTAACATGAAAGGCAATATGAAAATTTACAAATGTTTGCAAAATTAATTGGTCAGAATGGTGTTCATGCTTCGCTTCTAAAATCTTCCACTGTTCAAGTAAATCGAGCATATGATCTTGTAATAATCGAAATAATATTTCTTGCTTTGAGGGAAAGTGATTATAAATGGCCCCTGCGTTAATCCCCATCTTAAGTGCAATCTCTCTCATTGAAACAGCTGCATAACCGTTAATAACAAACAAATCTCTAGCAGCCTCAAGTAAACCTTTTGCTGTTCTTTCACCTTTACTACTCATTAACTAATCATACCTCAGTGGAAATAAAAATGAATGTTCATTCATTAATTTATAATGTAAAATGATTTAAGTCAAGTTTATTAAGAAATAAATCTTTGGAAAAATTCCCTTTAAATTGAACTATAACTCACTCAAGAAACTACTTGCTCGATTTCTTCTTTGATTATGTAACTGATCGTTTCACAATCTTTTATCGAAAATGTTAATGGTAATCGCATATCTATTAAACCATCTAGAATTGCCTCAGTATTTACCAAAGTTTGCTTTGGAGCATACTGCCAACTCGTATATCTTGAGGTGAATCCTGTCGGTTGCTTTGCCCCAAACCATTTTAATTCTACTCCTCTTTCAGCACAACCTGATAAGATTGCAATAATTTGATTGGCCGCCAATTCAGGCAACAAGAATTGAAAGGAAGATGCTACAAATTTCTCTTTTGGGTCTCTACGTACTAATTTTATTCCTTTTGTCCCTGTTAAACATTTTTCAACAACAGCATATCGCTCGTTCCAGGCACGACAATTAAACTCAAGATTTTTTAGTTGCGGTCGCAAAATCGCAGATCGCAAATTATCCATTCGACCCGAACAATTTGGAGTTTCTAATTTAATTTCATCAAAAATATCGATTTCAGGTCTAGATATGTGACGATCAAAGAGCATGTAACTTCCAGATAAAATTATCGCTCGCGCCATTATTTCTTGATCATTTGTAATTAAAATACCTCCCTCACCCGAATTTAAATGCTTATAAGTTTGAGTAGAATAACATCCAATTAAACCAAATTTACCTGACCAGTGCTTATCCCATTTAGCTCCCATTGTATGGGCACAGTCCTCAACGACTTGAACTTCATACTGATCACATAGTCTCATCAGAGTATCCATATTACAAATGTGACCACGCATATGACTTAAAAGTAAAACTTTGGATTTTGACGAAATTATTTTCCGCTCCAGATCATCAAAATCAATAAGGAGTTCATCATTAATTTCAACAAAGACTATCTCCCCACCGGCCGCAGCTATCGCACCAGGTACAGGTGCTAAAGTAAATCCATTAGTTAAAACCTTATCACCAAAGCTAACACCAAGGGCTCTCAATGCGGTTGTCATAGCATATCCACCAGAAGCACATGCAAGGCAGAATTTCACATCAAGTTGTCGAGCGAACTCTTGTTCAAATAATGCCGTTTCTGATATTTCACCATTTTCAACATTGTACCTGTGCAATCGGCCATGGCGCATAACTTTGGTAGCAGCCTCAATTGCAGATTCTGGCAATGGTTGTTGTTGAGTAAAACTCCCTAAAAATTTCTTTTCCACCGAAGCTCCCTAGTAATTCACAATCAATAATATTGATCATAAATACAGATTAATCCCAATTTTTCAAAATCTGACTTTAACCTTAGCTTTTCAGATTATAACTTTAAAGAAAATTAAATAATTTTATTAATCCCAGACAAATGAGCCAAAACATTTTCCAAATCATCATAGTGATCTAAATATCCATCCGCTTGCAATCTTTTTATTCCTACACCCTCTGGCCCAAATGTTACCAAAACACTCATTACATTTGCATTTTGTGCAGCCCTTCTGTCAGTTTCTGTATCACCAACCAAAACAGATGTTTCTGGGAGACCGCCCATTTTTTTTATGGTCTCAAGTAAATGTCTTGGGTGTGGTTTTCGCACATTCAACGTATCCGCGCCCAACATAGCGTTAAAATAATCTCTTATATTCAATTTTCTGAGCAAATTTTCTGCCAGACCTTCAGGTTTGTTTGTACAAACTCCCAAATTATAACCGTCATTTCTTAAACGCTCTAAAGCATTAAGGACTCCATCATAGAGATAGGTTTCATTATCAATATTTTCTGAATAATAATCCAACAATACATAATATTGAGAATCAATTAACTCCTCATCGAAAGTAATTTTTGCTTTTTCTAAACCTTTTCGTAACATAGCTCTGCCACCATGGAATGCGGTTAATTTATCAGCCTCTTGACTTAAAAGAGTCCCATAACCCATTTTTCTAAAGCAGAAGTTAGCTGCCGCTATTAAATCTCCGCTTGTGTCAGCTAATGTACCATCAAGATCAAAAACGATATTTTTCATAAAACACATTGATCATATTTCTTAGCATTTTGAAATAGTATGAAACCTTACTTTATACAATTTTCCTTTTACTATGAAGGCGAGTTGGGTAAGAACAGGAAAATTTTTAGGAAAGTAATTAACTCTATGTCCTTAGCAGCAATAGTTTTATGCGCCGGTAATGGCACTAGAATGAATTCAAATCTTCCAAAAGTTTTACATAAGTTGGCAGGGTTTCCTCTAATTCATCACGTTATGAATACTGTTCAAGAGCTTGGAGTTTCCAAAACAGTAATAGTCGCCGGTAAAGACATTGATAAAGTATCAAAAGTGGCGTTTGATTTTAGTAATGATGTTATAATAGAGAAACAAGACAAGCAGCTTGGGACTGGTCACGCCGTACAAAAAGCACTGCCAGCACTCAAAGATTTTGATGGTGATGTTATTATTTTGTATGGGGATGTTCCCTTTATCACTCCGGTTACAATTAATAAAATGCTTACTACTAAGAAACAAGGTTCAGATATTGTTGTTCTAGGGTTTGAGGCAAGCCAGGCTGGCGCGTATGGTAGGGTAGTAACAAACAGCGATAAAATTGAGAAAATAGTTGAAGCAAAAGATGCAAGCGATACAGAGTTACAAATTAAGTCGTGTAACAGTGGTGTAATCCTAACTAACTGTAAAAATCTAACGCAGTTGGTAAAATTACTTAAGAATAATAATGCCAGTAAAGAGTATTATCTAACTGATATAGTAGCCATCGCAAATTCTCAAAATCAAAAATGTTCATTACTTCTTTGCTCAGAAGCAGAAACAATGGGTATCAATACCAGACATGAGCTAGCTTATGCTGAAAACTTATTTCAAAACCGCTCACGTGAAAAATTCTTAGACATTGGCGTAACCTTGGCATCACCAGAAACAACAATATTCTCAATGGATACAGTTATTGGTCGAGATACCTTTATCGGACAAAATGTTGTTTTTGAGCCTGGCGTAACCATTGAGACCGGAGCAATAATCAAACCTTTCTGTCATCTAGAGTCATGCCACATCGGAAGTTGTGCAGAAATTGGTCCTTTCGCGCACATTAGGCCTGGTACTGAAATTGGAAATTCTGCACGCATTGGAAATTTTGTAGAAACTAAAAATGCTAAAATTGGTGAATTCAGCAAGATAAACCATTTGAGTTATGTGGGCGATGCAAAAACAGGTCAAAAAGTAAACATTGGAGCTGGTACTATTACATGTAATTATGATGGATTGAACAAACATATAACAATTATAGAGGATGGAGCTTTTATTGGCTCTAACTCATCTTTGGTTGCACCTTTAAAGATCGAACAAAATTCTATTATTGCAGCAGGCTCTGTGATCACCAAAGATGTACCAAAAAATTCATTAGGCATAGCCCGCTCTGATCAAAAAAACCTTCTTGGAAGAGCAAAAGAGATAATGAAGAAGCTAAAAAAAAATAAGGCAAAAACTGAAAAGGCAAACGGATAAAATGTGTGGAATTGTTGGAATACTTAGCCAAAATCAAGTTGCTCCATTATTAACCAATGCTCTAAAAAAATTGGAATATAGAGGTTATGACAGCGCTGGTCTGGCAATAATCAATGATGGTAGTGTGACTATAAAGAAAGAGGTAGGAAAATTAATTAATCTAACTGATCTTTTGGTCTACGAACCCTTAATTGGTAAAACAGGTATAGGTCATACTCGTTGGGCAACACACGGCGCTCCATCATCAAATAATGCCCATCCTATTTCAGTGGGTAAAGTTTCCGTCGTCCATAATGGCATCATTGAAAATTATTTAGATCTAAAAACCGAACTGAGTGAATTAGGGCATCAATTTAAGTCAGAAACTGATACTGAAACAATCGCAGCACTATGTTCATATTATTTAGAAAATGGACATTCAGTAAAAGAAGCATCTACAAAAACAATTTCTAGATTAAAGGGAGCATTTGCACTTTGCCTCTTGTTTCAGGGCGAAGACGATCTATTGTTTGCCGCAAAAAAAGGCTCTCCTTTGGTGATCGGACACGGCTGTGATGAGATGTTTGTTGGCTCAGATGCTATCGCACTATCTGATTTGACAAATAAAATTACATACCTAGACGAGGGTGATTATGCCTTTATAACCAGAAAAAATATTCAAATTTTCAATTCAGAAAACACGAAAATTTCCCGACCTGTAGAACATATTAACATCGAAAAAAATATGATTAGCAAAAAAGGTTATAGCCATTTTATGGCGAAGGAAATTGCCGAGCAACCGACAGTTATTAATGAGCTGGCGAAACATTTTGTTAATGATAGATTGATAAACTTGAAAATTAAAGATTTAGATTTTCAAAAGACCGATCGCATTATTATGGTTGGGTGTGGAACCGCCTACTACGCATGTGAGGTTGCCAAATACTGGTTGGAAGAAATAACTAATATTCCTGTCGAAACAGATATTGCTTCTGAGTTTAGATATCGAAACCCACCAATGAATGAAAAAACGATGGCTATATTTGTAAGCCAATCTGGAGAAACAGCAGATACGCTTGCTGCTCTTAGATACAGCAAAGAAAAAACCAAGCAAACCCTTTCAATCGTGAATGTCATGTCAAGCACCATAGCAAGAGAAAGTACCTTTGCATTGCCAATTATGGCCGGTCACGAAGTCGGAGTTGCATCCACTAAAGCTTTTACGAGTCAGCTTTTTACATTAGCAGCTCTCAGCATATCAGCGGGCATTGAAAGACAATCTTTAACAGAGAATAAGCGACAAAAACTAGTCACAGAGCTATTGAAGCTGCCTGATTTAATTAAGAAAGCTTTACAAAAAGAAAGTGAAATCAAAAAAATAGCTGAGAAGATGGCAAATTGCTCTGATGTTCTGTTTATGGGACGGGGTACTCTGTTCCCAATAGCCTTAGAGGGTGCATTAAAATTAAAAGAAATCTCCTATATTCACTCAGAAGGTTACGCTAGTGGTGAGTTAAAGCATGGACCAATAGCGTTAGTAGATGAAAATTTAATCATTATAACATTTGCTCCATTTGATGATCTTTTTGAAAAATCACTATCTAATATACAAGAAGTGCTTGCCAGAAATGGGAAAGTCATCTTAATCACTAACGAAAAGGGTAAAAAGTCCACTAATAAAGAGGCACTACAAACAATTACAATGCCTTCGTATGACAGTATATTCTCTCCAATAATCTACGCTATTCCAGCTCAACTGTTAGCTTACCATGTTGCTGTTTACAAAGGTACAGATGTTGATCAACCTCGTAACCTCGCCAAATCAGTAACCGTAGAGTAACCTCCAATTACCATCGTAGATAAAACCATGACAGTCATTCGCCAATATAATGAGAAAGATAGAGAACAAATTATTGAGCTATGGAAGACTTGTAATTTAACGCGCCCTTGGAATGACCCAAACAAAGATTTTGATAGAAAAAATGGGATTGGTGAAGACCTATTTATTGTTCTTGAATATCAAAATAAGATAATA
>JAQWNW010000004.1 GCA_029246285.1 Paracoccaceae bacterium
ATTGCTAAAGCATCCGCAATGTCAAATAAGAAAAATTTGTTTGAATATATAGGGACTGATTGTTCCAATTTATTGCCAGTACCGATGATGAATATAATCAATGGTGGAGAACATGCCGATAACGAGATTGATATTCAAGAATTCATGATAATGCCTTTAACAGCATCGTCTATATCAGATGCGATACGAATAGGTTCTGAGATTTTTCACACCTTAAAAAATGAATTAAAGAGCGATGGATTGTCAACCGGTATAGGTGATGAGGGCGGCTTTGCTCCAAATTTAAAGTCCACAGAAAAAGCTCTAGATTATATTTTAAAAGCCATCGAAAAAGCAGGGTATTTACCTGGTGAACAAGTATCTTTAGCATTAGATTGTGCGTCAACTGAATATTATAAAGATGACTTATATATTATGAATGGCTCAGGCCAAACATTTAATAGCCAACAAAAAGTTGAATTTCTAAAAAATCTGATTTCGAATTATCCAATAATTTCAATTGAAGACGGAATGGCTGAAGATGATTGGAATGGTTGGAAAATGCTGACAGAAGAAATTGGTCACAAATGTCAACTGGTTGGGGATGACCTATTTGTTACAAATACAAAAAGATTACAAAGGGGAATTATAGAAAAGGCGGCAAATTCTCTTTTGGTAAAGGTAAATCAGATTGGAACTTTAACGGAAACTATTGAAGCTGTTAAATTAGCTCATGAAAATAATTTCACCTGTGTAATGTCTCACCGCTCAGGTGAAACAGAAGATTCCACAATTGCTGATTTGGCTGTTGCAACTAATTGTGGCCAGATTAAAACTGGCTCTCTCGCTAGATCTGATCGGTTGGCAAAATATAACCAACTGATCAGAATAGAAGAAGTCTTAGGAGTAAATGCAAAATACGCAGGAACATCAATTTTAAGGAAATGACTGCTAACCAAATAATAGAATTTTTGCAACTTCAACCCCATCCAGAAGGTGGATGGTATAAACAAACATGGAAAAGTGAAGATACCCTTTCAGGAAGAGCAAGTGGCACCTCTATTTATTTCTTACTGAAAGCTGGTGAGATTAGCCATTGGCACAAGATAGATAGTGTTGAAATTTGGCATTATTATGATGGCTCACCTTTAATATTAAGGATAGCCAATGAGGAAAATACCGAAATTGCAACAAAAATATTAGGTCCCAACCTAGCCAAATCACAATCACCACAAATTCTCGTAAATAAAAACCTATGGCAATCGGCAGAAACGACGGGTGATTACACATTGGTTGGATGCACAGTTTCTCCTGGGTTTGAATTTTCAAAATTTACCTTAGCTCCAAAAAATTTTAATCCAAACAGTTAAGGATATGAAACAATACCACCAGAAACTCGATTCTGAACTCCCGTAGTGCTAATTGAAGAAGTTTGTAGACCTTTTAAAACTCTTACGGCAAGAAATCCAAAGGCTTGAGCCTCGAGCATATCCCCATCCATACCATAATCATCGATATCAGAAACTTCCAACTCTAAGGTGGTTTTTAAACCTTTCATTAATGTTTTGTTTTTTCGACCGCCACCAGAAACTAATATTTTTGTGGGTTTATTTGGTAACTGATTGATTCCCAAGGCAACTGAGGTAACACATGCTGCCGTAGCAGTCGCAACAGCATCAACTAAGGGAAGTCTTCTTAAAAGCATTTGAAAGTGTTTGAATGAATTTCGATCTAACGACTTTGGGGGGTCTGTTGAAAAATAATCATCCGATAAAAATTCTGAAATAAGACTTTTACTAATTTTTCCCCGACTAGCCAAATTACCATCCAAATCATAATGTTTCTTTAAGTTTTCAAACATTAAGTCATCAATAGGTCCATTCGCTGGGCCAGTATCAAAGGCTAGCAGTGCCCCATTTAGCTCTGGACTCTCAAAAGTTGCATCAACAATAGTTATATTCCCAACACCTCCCAAATTTAGAAATGCTACAACCTCATCAATACCTAAATATTTTGCGCAAGCAAAATGAAAAAAAGGAGTAAGAGGAGCCCCCTGCCCCCCGTTTTTAACATCTGCAGTTCTAAAATCCCAAACTGTAGGCAGCTTAACAGCTGAAGAAATCTGATCCCCAGATCCTATTTGGTGGGTCCTTTTGTTTTCAGGATCATGGGCAACAGTTTGACCATGGAATCCGATAATATCTGCCTTAAACTTTTTTATTTCATCTATATGAATATTAGTAATCAAATCATTAGCTTTACTAACAAGTTCATCGCCCTGCCATCTTCCCAGGCATCCTCGTAACATTTTTTTTTCACTCTCAGAAAATTCCTTAAAACTGCTTTTACCAAAAGAATATATTCGTTCTCCGTCAGTTTGAATTAATGCCAAATCTAAGCCATCCATCGAAGTCCCACACATACACCCTAGAGCATTTACTGGAATTTTTTTTTCTATTCTTTCTTTCATCGGCAAAAAAACTCGCTATAACCACTGTAACTACTCAATAGGACAATAAACTGAAATGCCATACAAGCCCAGATCAGATTTTTTACATATCATGAATAACAGAGGCTTCTTGCAAGATTGCTCTGATCTTGAGGGATTAGATGAGCGGATGAAAAAAGAAACAATCTCCGCATACATAGGATTTGACGCAACTGCTGACAGTCTTCATGTAGGATCCTTAATTCAAATCATGATGTTAAGATGGCTACAAAAAACTGGACATAGACCAATAGCCCTAATGGGTGGGGGTACTACAAAAATTGGTGATCCTTCAGGCAAAGATCAAAGCAGGCAGCTCCTAACATCAGAAGAAATACAACAAAATATCATTGGTATAAGACAAGTATTTGATAAATATATTAAGTTTGGCGATGGCTCTTCAGATGCAATTCAACCAAACAATGCTGAATGGTTGGAAAACTTAAATTATGTAGAATTTTTAAGAAATTACGGCAGACACTTTACGATAAATCGGATGCTCAGTTTTGATAGTGTACGTTTAAGATTAGAGCGTGAACAACCATTAACCTTTTTAGAATTCAATTACATGCTACTGCAGGCTTATGATTTTATGGAATTAAATAAGAGATTCGGGTGCCTACTTCAGATGGGTGGTTCAGACCAGTGGGGAAATATTGTCAACGGTATCGACCTAACAAGAAGAATAAATAAATCAGAAGTATATGGCGTAACAACCCCACTACTCACAAAAGCCGATGGCTCAAAGATGGGAAAATCTGCAGATGGCGCAATTTGGTTGAATGAAGATAAGTTGGAAGCATATCATTTTTGGCAATTTTGGCGAAACACAATGGATGAAGATGTTGTGAAATTTCTCAAATTATTTACAGAATTACCAGTTAAAGAATGCGAACGGTTAGGAAAATTACAAGGATCTGAAATAAATATAGCCAAACAAATACTAGCGACTGAAGTCACATCCTTGGCCCATGGGAGGGACAAGGCAAATAATGCTGCAGAAACTTCCAAAACTGTCTTTGCTCATGGATCATCAGCCAAAGGGCTTCCCACAGAATATTTTTCTGAAAGTGAGTTGATTAATGGGGTAACTGGAGCTCAATTATTCACAAAATCTGGCTTAAGCAACTCTGGCAAAGATGCTAAGCGTCTTATTTCAGAAGGAGGCGCAAGGATTGAAGGTATCGTTTTAAATGATGCCGCAAAACTTTTTTATGCAGATGACATGATTAATGGATTAAAATTAAGTGCAGGCAAGAAACGCCATGCATTAGTTAAAATAAAAGACTAATTTTAACAATAATTAATTTTTTATATACACTTTAGACATATAATCAGGCTCAGTAACCTCACCATTATTTCCTTGGCCTTTTTTAATTAAGTCGACTGTTTCTTGCCCAGAGATCACTCTCCCAAAAATTGTGTATTTACCGTCAAGAAACGGTGCTTCAGAAAACATGATAAAAAACTGAGAATTTGCTGAGTCTGGATGTTGGGACCTAGCCATACCAACAGTACCTTTCTCATAACTTAGCAAACTAAATTCTGCTGGCAAATTTGGTAATTGAGACCCTCCACGTCCAGCAAAAGCTAACTCGTCAGAGTCTTTCAAACCGAATTTTACATCTCCAGTTTGAGCCATAAATCCATCAATAACTCTATGAAAAACAACATTATTATATGCTCCAGTTTCTGCCAAATATTTTACTCGTTCAACATGCTTTGGAGCGATCTCTTCTAATAGCTCTATTTCTACCTTCCCTGACACTTGGCCAGCGATTTCAATCACCAAGATATCAGAAGCGAAAGCTACCTTTGAAACTATAAAAAAACATAATAAAATAGAAAATATTCTCTTTATCATTGCAAATCACTTGCTACTTTTACTGACATCATTCTATCTGGATTCATCGGTGGCTCTCCGCGGGTAATTTCATCCACAAATTCCATGCCTTTAGTTACTCGACCGTAAACAGTATACTGCCCATTTAAAAAGTCATTGTCCTTAAAATTAATAAAAAATTGGGAATTTGCCGAGTCTGGGCTTTGTGAACGAGCCGCACCAATTGTACCTCTCGAGTGAGGTAATTTTGAAAATTCGGCCGGTAAGTTAGGATGTTCAGAACCACCAGTGCCCGCCATTCTAATGTTAAAGTTCTTCTCCATATTTCCATTAGAGACATCACCAGTTTGTGCCATGAAGCCATCAATTACCCTATGAAAACATACGTTGTCATAATCTCCAGCCCTAACCAATAATTTCATCCTCTCGCAATGCAAAGGCGCCACATCAGGTAATAATTCAATATGCACTTCTCCAGTAGCTAAAGTAATTATAACAGTATTTTCTAAATCGTTCGTACTCACAGGTTTCTCCATTTCTTTTGAAAATTTCTTAATACAGGAAAAGTCTTATTAAAAGTCTTACCTTATTTTTTTTAATAGTTTTTGATGAACTTCGCCAGGAACAAATTTACTAATATCCCCACCCAATCTAGCAATTTCTTTTACTAATTTCGAAGCGATTGACTGATATTTTAAATCTGACATAAGAAATACTGTTTCAATTTTTTCGTTCATCATGCGATTCATCCCAACCATTGAGTATTCGTATTCAAAATCTGAAACAGCTCGTAAGCCACGTATAATCATACTAGCCCCAACTTCTTCAGCACAATCTATAAGCAAATTTTCAAAAGGATGAGTTACTATCTCAATGCCGATCTTGTTCGAAATAGGTTTTATCTGAGCCTCCACCATACGAACCCGCTCATCTAAGTCAAACAGTGGTGCTTTATCACTATTGACTGCGATACCTATTACCAAACGATCAACTAATGCGGCAGCGCGTTTAAAAATATCAATATGCCCCAAAGTTACAGGATCAAATGTTCCAGGATATAAAGCTGTTTTCATTTAATGTCTTTCTCATATGCTTATTAAACAATTACTGCAATGGCTCGATCTTTAAACCAATACCTTTATAGCTCGTTTATATAAAAAATATAAATTTAACAATTAATAAATATGTTTCATCCATTGAAGTTGTAAATCACGGAAATTAACAATTATAAACTAAATTTTGCCTATTTAATGCTTTCCTCAATGCATATACAAGTATATTAAGAATAAAACTTACACATATTTGGAGCACGGAAATTATGAATTTGATTGGGCATTATATTAATGGAAAAGAAACCCCTGGTACTTCGAACAGGACATCAGACGTATTCAATCCAGCAACTGGCGAAGTGCAAGCTAAAGTTTCATTAGCAACTGTGGAAGAAATGAACCAAGCTGTTGAGATTGCTGCCAAAGCGCAGCCAGCCTGGGCAGCCACTAATCCTCAACGAAGAGCTCGTGTTTTAATGAAATTTGTAGACCTCCTAAATAGAGATATGGACAAGCTTGCAGAATGCCTAAGTAGAGAACATGGTAAAACACTTCCAGATGCGGCAGGAGATGTTGTAAGAGGCCTAGAGGTTGTGGAATATTGTATTGGGGCTCCACAACTCCTCAAAGGAGAATATACTGATAGTGCCGGTCCTGGCATCGATATGTACTCTATGCGACAAGCTCTGGGTGTTACTGCTGGTATTACACCATTTAATTTTCCGGCAATGATACCAATGTGGATGTTTGCTCCGGCAATCGCCTGCGGAAATGCTTTCATCCTAAAGCCTTCGGAAAGAGACCCATCAGTTCCGATGATGTTGGCAGCTCTATTGGAAGAGGCAGGTTTACCAAAAGGTATTCTCCAAATTGTAAATGGGGACAAAGAGGCAGTAGATGCGATATTAGAAAATGAAACAATTCAATCAGTTGGCTTTGTTGGCTCAACGCCAATCGCTGAATATATTTATTCAAAAGGTTGCGCGAATGGTAAAAGAGTGCAATGCTTTGGTGGAGCCAAAAATCATATGATTGTTATGCCAGACGCTGATATGGATCAAGCGGCTGATGCGTTAGTTGGAGCCGGCTATGGAGCTGCGGGAGAGAGGTGTATGGCCATCTCTGTAGCTGTGCCAGTTGGTGAAGAAACTGCTGATCGATTAATAGAAAAACTTGTTCCCAGAGTCGAAAAACTTAAGGTAGGACCTTATACAGCAGGCAATGATGTGGATTATGGTCCTGTTGTAACTGCACAAGCAGCACAAAAAATAGCTCAATTAGTTGAAAGTGGCGTTGAACAAGGTGCTAATCTTGTCGTTGATGGACGTGATTTTAATCTTCAAGGGTATGAAAACGGTTTCTTCATTGGAGCCCACCTCTTTGATAATGTTACTCCTGATATGGACATTTATAAACAAGAGATATTTGGCCCAGTACTATCAACTGTCCGTGCTCAATCATATGAAGAAGCCCTTAAGCTCGCCATGGACCACGAATATGGAAATGGCACTGCAATATTCACTAGAGATGGCGATACAGCACGAGATTTTGCCAACAGGATTAATATTGGAATGGTTGGGATAAACGTCCCTATTCCTGTGCCATTAGCTTATCATACATTTGGTGGTTGGAAAAAGTCAGCATTTGGAGATTTAAATCAGCATGGGCCAGACGCATTTAAATTCTATACCAGAACAAAAACGGTAACATCCAGATGGCCCTCAGGTATCAAAGAGGGTGGCGAGTTCTCAATACCTATTATGGAATAGTCAGTATTGAAAATTTATAGTGCAATTATTGATGTGAGTTTTGAGAATGAATCAAAAACTTAAAGAATTTCATGTAAGGAATATTTAATGGATTTCTCACTAAGCGAAGAGCACAAATCCATATTTGAAATGGCATATGAATTTGGGCAAAATCAAGTTGCTCCAAATGCATTAGTTTGGGAAAAAGACGGAACAATACCAAAAGGTTTATGGAAGCAGGCTGGCGAGCTTGGGCTAGGTGGTATTTACGTTTCAGAAAAATATGGCGGTTCAGGACTAAATCGTCTCGATGCAAGTTTAATCTTTGAAGCAATGGCAATGGCTTGCCCTAGCGTAAGTTCTTTTTTAACAATACATAATATGTGCGGGGGAATGATTGAAAAATTTGGTTCAGAAGAGTTAAAGGAAAAATGGTTACCGCGATTATGTAAAATGGAAATGATATTTTCTTATTGTTTATCGGAACCAAATTCTGGCTCAGATGCTGCTGCTTTAAGAACAAAAGCCATAAAAACAAATGAAGGTTATTATTTGAGTGGCACTAAATCTTTTATTTCAGGAGGTGGATACTCGGATTCCTATATTGTAATGACGCGAACAGGTGATAAGGGACCGAAAGGAATATCAGCCTTTATTGTGGAGAACGGCTCAGATGGCTTAAGCTTTGGGGCATTTGAAGACAAAATGGGTTGGAGATCACAACCTACAGCACAGGTGCAGTTAGACAACTGCTTTGTTCCGTACGATAATTTGCTGGGAGATGAAGGTAAGGGATTCTACTACGCAATGGATGGATTGGATGGCGGAAGACTTAATATTGCTTCAACAGCTCTTGGAGGTGCACAATCAGCTTTAAACAGCACCATGCAATATATGGAAGAGCGAAATGCATTTGGCAAGAAACTGAATCAATTTCAAGCATTACAGTTTAGATTGGCAGATCTAGAAACAGATATGCAAGTAGCCAGAACCTTTCTTCGTCAAGCTGCTTGGAAATTGGATACTAAGGCCTTTGATTCCACAAAACATTCTGCAATGGCCAAGAGGTACGTTACTGATGTGGCCTTTAAAGTTGCCAATGACTGCCTTCAGTTACACGGGGGATACGGTTACTTAACCGATTACGGGATTGAGAAGATTGTAAGAGACTTAAGAGTACATCAGATACTAGAAGGCACTAATGAAATCATGCGAACTATAATCTTCAAGTCAATGATTGAAGAATATACTTAATGCCAGAAGTAATTTGTCAAAAAATAGAGAAAACGGGCTGTATTACTCTTAATAGACCGAAAGCTTTAAATGCACTTACTTACGGCATGATCTCCAAAATTGAAGAGACGTTAGAATTATGGAGAAATGATAACTCTGTCTCGCTAATTATTCTTGATGCCAAGGGAGATAGGGCATTTTGTTCGGGAGGAGATATCGCGGATTTATATAGTGAAGGAACTAAAGGTAATTTTTCTTTTGGACAAGAGTTCTGGAGAGATGAATATCGATTAAATGCTAAGATATATGAATATACAAAACCTATAGTGAGTTTTTTACATGGCTTTACAATGGGTGGTGGGGTTGGAATCGGCTGTCATGCAAGCCACCGAATTGTTGGTGAAAGCAGCCAAATTGCAATGCCAGAATGTGGAATCGGATTAATGCCAGATGTCGGGGGATCCCTAATATTGTCCAAAGCTGCTGATGGATTAGGAATTTATCTTGGCACAACTTGTGCACGAATGGATGCAGCAGACTCCATTTATGCTGGATTTGCAGATACTTTTGTTTCTGAAAAATCATGGAATAACCTTAAAGAGCAATTAATTAGCACTGGAAATTGGAAAATTATTAGTGATTTCAAAGTAAAACCCCTAGAAAGTAATTTAAGAAAAAATTCAATAAAGATTAAAAAATTCTTTTCCAGAAAAAACCATATTGAAATTATAAAAGAACTTAAAAAATCCAATAGTAAATTTGCTGAAGATTCATTATCAAAAATGAGAAAAGTATCTCCTTTATCACTGGCTTGTACAGTCAAATTGATCAACAAATTAGGAAAAACAAATAGTATCCGAAAAGCTTTAAATTTAGAATATCGATTTACATTTAGAGCAAGCGAATTTGGAGATTTTCTAGAAGGAATACGTGCTCAAATAATAGAGAAAGATCGCAAGCCAGTTTGGAAACATGAAAGTTCTGAAAAGGTATCAATTGACGATGTTGGTTTTATGCTGGCATCATTAAATGACAAAGAACTAAACATTGAGGAGATGTTATAATGAATGTGGGTTTTATAGGGCTGGGCAACATGGGAAAACCAATGGCGATAAACTTGGCAACTGCGGGTCATAATGTAATTGGATATGACGTATCAAACGAAAATATTGATGGAATTAAAACCGTTAAAAGTGGCGCAGAATGCGCAAAAGATGCTCAAGTAGTGATAACAATGCTACCTGATGGTGAAGTATTAGTAAAAGTAGCCAAAGAAATATTACCTTTAATGACCCCAGGCTCAATTTTACTCGATTGCTCCACTGTGGACGTAGAAAGCACCTTAGAAGTTGCTCAAATGGCTTCAAAATTTGATATTGGTTCACTAGATGCACCCGTTTCAGGTGGAATTCTTGGAGCGAAAGCGGGTACTTTGACATTCATGGTTGGTGGAGTTGAGGCTGACTTTAATAAAGCAAAAAACCTATTTGATATAATGGGGCAAAAATTTGTATTATGCGGTCCTGCAGGCAGTGGTCAAGCCGTAAAAATTTGTAATAATATGATACTGGGTGCGACGATGATAGCTACTTGTGAAGCTTTTGCATTAGCGGATAAATTAAATCTCTCTCGAGAGAAAATGTTTGAGGTTGTTTCCACCTCTTCCGGCTACTCCTGGAGTATGAATGCTTACTGCCCAGCGCCTGGGGTCGGCCCAACTTCTCCATCAGATAATAATTATGAACCTGGTTTTTCAGCAGCTCTTATGTTGAAGGATTTAAAACTTTCACAACAAGCAGCTAAGTCAGTAGGAGCAAAAACACCTATCGGTGAAAAGGCGACCGAATTATATAATGACTTTGTTGAAAAAGAAGGAGGCAACATTGATTTTTCGGGAATGCTGCGGGCTCTTGAGGAAAAAAGCTAAATTCGTCCCAGAAAATTCACATGTTTCTTAATTCAGCATTTCTTTAAGATAACTACCAGTATAACTTTCTTTGCTTAATGAAACCTTCTCTGGGGTGCCCGTACAAATTATTTCACCCCCACCGTCTCCGCCTTCAGGCCCAATATCGATAATGTAGTCTGCTGTTTTAACAACATCTAAATTGTGCTCAATTACAATTACAGAATTGCCTTGATCTACCAACTCATGCAAAACTTCCAATAATTTCTTAACGTCTTCAAAATGCAACCCAGTTGTCGGTTCGTCCAAGATGTACAGGGTTCTTCCAGTAGCTCTTTTGGAGAGCTCCTTTGAAAGCTTTACCCGTTGAGCTTCACCACCCGAAAGAGTAGTGGCTTGCTGACCCACTTTTATGTACCCAAGCCCCACCCTATTAAGCGCGACCATTTTCTCTCTAATGGATGGTACCGCTTTGAAAAACACTTCCGCCTCATCAACAGTCATATCTAAAACATCAGCAATACTTTTTCCTTTAAACAAAATTTCTAATGTTTCACGATTATACCTTTTTCCCTTACAACTTTCGCATGTCACATAAACATCAGGTAAAAAATGCATTTCAATTTTAATTAATCCATCTCCCTGGCAAGCCTCACAGCGCCCTCCTTTGACATTAAAACTAAAACGTCCTGGTTTATAGCCTCTACTCATTGCCTCAGGTAAGCCGGCAAACCACTCTCTAATGGGAGTAAATGCACCCGTATAAGTAGCCGGATTTGATCGAGGCGTACGACCGATTGGTCTTTGATCAATATCAATAATTTTGTCCAAAAACTCTAAACCTTTCAGCTCTTCGCAGGGCGCTGGTGTTTGCCTAGCACCATTCAATCTAAGAGATGCGGTTTTAAATAGTGTTTCATTAACTAACGTAGACTTTCCACCACCAGACACACCAGTTACACATGTAAATTTTGCCAAAGGAAATTTTACATTTACATTTTTAAGATTATTTCCGGAAGCATTAATAATCTCAATGAATTTCCCATTACTTTGACGCCTATTCTGAGGAATTTCTATTTTTTTCTTACCACTGAGATATTGTCCAGTAATAGATTTTTTATTACGTTCAATTTGGGTAGGCGTTCCTAAGCCAACGACCTCTCCACCATTTACTCCAGCACCAGGTCCAATATCAAAAACATAATCTGCTGCCCTTATTGCTTCCTCATCATGCTCAACAACGATAACGGTATTACCTTGATCTCTCAAATTTTTTAGGGTTTCTAAAAGTCTATCATTATCCCTTTGATGCAATCCGATAGAGGGCTCGTCCAAAACATACAAAACACCTGTCAAACCTGAACCAATTTGACTGGCTAGACGTATACGTTGGCTTTCCCCTCCTGATAAAGTTCCAGAGTTTCTAGATAGAGTTAAATAATTCAAGCCAACATTTACTAAAAAACCAAGTCTCTCTTTAATCTCTTTTATTATTGCCGCAGCTATCTCAGATTTCTGAGCAGTTAAGTCAGAATTAATATCATTTATCCAAGTTAAGGCTTCACTAATCGAGTACTTTACTAAGGCGCCTATATGTTCTCCCCCAATTTTTACTGCTAGCGCCTCTGGCTTCAATCTAAATCCGTTACAATGCCCGCAGGAACGATTATTTTGATATCGTTCAAATTCTTCCCGAATCCAGCTACTATCCGTCTCACGATATCGTCTCTCCATGTTCGGAATGACTCCTTCAAAGGTTTTTGAAACCTGATAAACTCGACCACCCTCGTCGTACCTAAATTTTATTTCTTCTCCTTGAGACCCATACAACATAATTTTACGAATTTCTTGGGGTAACTCATCCCACTTAGAGTTTGGATCGAATCCATAAAAAGATGCTATAGATTCTATCGTTTGCAAAAAATATGGAGATTTTCCTTTGCGCCATGGCACTATCGCGCCATCGAATAGAGACATCTTTCCATCAGGCACCACAAGACGGTCATCAAAGAAAAGCTCTACACCCAATCCATCACAATTTGGACATGCTCCAAAAGGTGCATTAAAAGAAAACAACCTTGGCTCTATTTCGGGAATTGTA
>JAQWNW010000008.1 GCA_029246285.1 Paracoccaceae bacterium
AACAATCTTCTCTCATTATTTTAAGTACATATTGTTTATCGTCAGTTGACCTTACTAATATATTTAAATCAAACTCCCCATCCAACAAGCTCAGTTTGGAACTTATACCCCAATATTTTTCCAAAATACTCTGCCAAAATACAAAATTCATTATAAGTTCTTTTTACAATATACATGAGCGCTTACGTATTTAGCAGAAATCTAAAATGATCAAGTCTCTTAATTTATTTAATAAATTTCACTTGTGAGTTATTAATTTGACGACTTTAGTCATTCCGATAATTATACAGTTTCCCACCCATTTCTTTTATTTTATCAGATTGTTCGTTTGTGCATTTCACGTTTCCTACGTCTCGTAATCTCTAAACCTTCGTCAGTCCCATCATGAAATGTTCCAAATAACTTATCCCAGTGCGTTTCAATAGAACCATAGTTACACTCATAATACCTATGATGAAGTTGATGAAAAAAATCACCCATAGCTAATCTACTTTTATCACGAACCATAATACTCTCAAAACCAGAATGATTAGTTATTGCGCTAATGACTTGTGACAATTGAAAAAACAAAACATGTATTGGGTGTGATGCTATCACCAAATGAATCAAAACAGAGCTCAGCCAAAGTATATGCTCTACCGGATGCATCGAATTACCCGACCATGGTCCTATGTTCGTGTTACGGTGATGGACCACGTGAGCTATTCTGTAAAGTGGAGGCCAATGCAGTGCTCGGTGAATCCAGTAAAAAGCGAATGCCTGCCAAAATGGTAGTAGAAAAAATAAGGCTACAAACCAGGCACGATTATCGGAGAAATCAAACATAAAACCATAACCGTTGGCAAAACCCCACATTATAATAATTTCATAAAAAGACCAAACTGTAACACCGCTTGCTAAGCTCCAAAACATATTATCCCAAACTTGGTTTTTGAAGCTAAATAGACTGTTATTTTTTTTTAGATCTTTAGCGTCAAACTTTAATAATTTTTGTTGTTTAGAAAAAGTATATAAATAAAGATGGGCACCACCTGCTACTAAGCACATAATCAAAAAATTTCTAAAATATATTTCTGCTATCCATCCAATCTCCAGTGTTTTACAACGTTCAAGCGCAGGGGTTGCAAAAACCCAAATAAAAATAGCAAGACAGACGAGCAATCCTCTCTCAGTAATGGGAAACCATCTTTCTATAAGCCAACTAATGATATGCTTTGGATTAGGCGGCCAATTGAAATACGGAGCCGTCTTAATAGGTAAGTCAGGCGCATAATTCCAGGTTGGATTACTGATTTGTGATCCTGGCTCTTTACCTTTTTCCATCTAAAAAAACTCTCAATCATAAGTAAATTATTTTTATGAAGAGTGTTAAATTAAAAATAAATGAAATCAATAAATAAAAATAAAAATTATTAAACCTTAACCCCGCTTAAACTTTGACAATCGTAGATATTCATTGTTAATGGCCATTAACCTATTAATGGTATTGCAAACAAATTGGGGAAAAAATGAGCAGTAAAAATAATAATTTAGACATACCAGAAAATGCTAAAATATCACATGAAATTGTAAGGTTACTTGATGAAAAAGATCCCCTAGCAACTCAAGCAGATAAATTCAAATTACCAAAAGATCTAATATACTTGGATGGCAATTCGTTAGGTGCTATGCCAAAAGCAGTTCCGAGTTATGTAGAAGATGCCCTATTAGATGGATGGTCGACGCAACTCATTCGAAGTTGGAATAATAAAGGGTGGCATAATTTACCATTCACACTCGCGGATCGCCTAGCACCTATTATGGGTGCAAAAAAAGGCGAAGTATTGTTGGTAGATTCTACTTCATTAAATTTATTTAAAACACTGGTAGCTGCACTTAAAATGCGGGCTAACCGAGTAAATATTGTATCAGATAAAACTAATTTTCCCTCTGATATTCACATAGTACAAGGTGTTTTAGATAATTTCTTCCCGGATAAAAAATTAAAACTTTCTGGCTCAAGTGATGAAGAAACTATATCTTTAATTGACAGCGAAACCGCTGTCGTAACACTAACACACGTAGATTATAAAACTGGCAAAATAAGAGATATGCAAAAAATTACAAAGGCAGCTCATGATAATGGGGCTTTAATAATTTGGGATTTGTCTCACTCTGTTGGTGCCATCCCAATAGACCTAAACCATTGCAAAGTAGACTTTGCTGTGGGTTGTTCTTATAAATACTTGAATGGTGGGCACGGCGCTCCAGCATATCTTTTTGTTGCACAGCGGCATTTAGAAGAATCACAAAACACTCTTACAGGTTGGATGGGGCATGCTTCACCTTTCGGATTTGACATAAATTACGAACCCTCAAAAACCATAGAAAAGTTTCGATGTGGGACACCTGCAATATTATCCTATCTCGCATTGGAAAAAAGTTTAGATATATTTGAAACAATTGACTTTGGACAGCTACGAAAAAAATCTCAGAACTTAACCCAATTATTCATGCAGTTAATTGAAGAAAATTGTAGCGATTATGGGATAAAAATTATCACTCCAAAAGATCCAGAAATAAGAGGTAGTCAGGTTTCAGTAACAAATGAAAATAGTTGGGAAATAATGCAAGCACTCATCGAACACAATGTCGTGGGAGATTTTAGGGCCCCAAATATTATGAGATTTGGTTTTACCCCATTATATACTTCATATGAAAATGTATGGAATGCCGTAAAGATTTTACAAAAAATACTAGACACAGGCATCTGGAAAGAAGAAAAATATGCCCATCGGAAGCTAGTAACATAATTACACTAAACAGAGTTTACCAAATGAGTATATTAGAGGTCTTATGAACGCCCCAGAAAAAATTTTAGAAGGGAAAAATCGACCATTCACGGGTAAAGAATATGTTAAGTCACTTCAAGATGACCGCGAAATCTACATTTATGGAAAACGAGTTAATGATGTCACTCAGCATCCTGCCTTCCGTAATTCTGTACATTCTATTTCAAGATTATATGACGCGCTTCACGATAAAAAAACCAAGAGCTTGCTCACGACAAAAACTGATACAGGCTCAAACGGATATACACATAAATTTTTTAAATATGCCAGAAGTGGGGAAGACCTATTCAAACAACGCGACGCTATCGCTGAGTGGGCAAAAATGTCTTTTGGTTGGATGGGTAGAACACCTGATTATAAGGCAAGTTTTACCAATACTCTTGGTGCCAATGCTGAATTTTACGGTAAATTCTCCCAAAATGCTCGTAACTGGTATAAAAGAACTCAAGAATCTGTTGCATTTGTTAATCATGCGCTCGTAAATCCTCCAATCGATCGACACAAAATAGCTGATGATGTCAAAGATGTGTATATCTCGGTTGATAGGGAAACTGATGCCGGCATTTATGTTTCTGGCGCTAAAGTCGTAGCCACATCTTCTGCCCTAACACACTATAATTTTTTAGGGCAAAATATGGCTGCAGATATAAACGACAAATCAATGGCCGTTATGTTCATGGCAGATATGAGAACGCCAGGCATCAAATTAATCTGTAGGCCTTCGTATGAACTAAACGCTGCTGCCACAGGTTCCCCTTTTGACTATCCGTTAACAAGTCGTTTTGATGAAAATGATGCTATATTCATATTTGATAATGCATTTATTCCTTGGGAAAATGTTTTCGTTTACCAAGATATTGAGATGTTAAAAGCTTTTTATCCAAAATCAGGATTTGTGAATGGGTACACATTTCAAGGAGCCACACGAATGTCAGTGAAGATGGACTTTATGGTTGGTTTATTAAGCAAAGCTCTTAAGGCGACGGGGAATGAAAGCTTTAGGGGGGTTCAAGTATTGCTCGGTGAAGTGGTAGGATGGCGAAACCTTTTTTGGTCGATGACTAATGCAATGGCTGGAGCACCAGATAAATGGTCAGGAGACGCGGTATTACCAAACTCTCAAGCTGCCTCGGCGTATCGTATTTTTTCAACCGAAGCATATCCACAAATAAAGGCAATTATTGAAAAGATCGTTGCTTCAGGCCTCATTTATTTACCGTCAAGTAAGAAGGATTTTGAAAATCCTGAAATAGACAAATATTTAAGTCGTTACGTACGAGGATCAAATGGTATAGGCCATCGAGAAAGAATAAAACTTATGAAGCTTTTATGGGACGCAATTGGAACAGAGTTTGGCGGTAGGCACGAGCTTTATGAACGTAATTATGCCGGAAATCATGAACTTATTAGAATGTCTGCTTTATTCGCAGCCAACAACTCTGGCGACATGAGTAAGATGGAAGCTTTTGCTCAAGCATGTATGGATGAATACGATGAAACAGGTTGGAAAGACTCAGGATATTTTAATGGCGAAGACATCTCAATTATTAAGGATGATAACACATGGTAACAACCTCTAAAACTTTAAGTGATAAAGCAAAACCAAGAGGAAAATATCCACACATAAAACGTGCTGGTAACTTCCTCTTTGTTTCTGGCGCCTCTTCTCGTCGAAAAGATGGCAGTTTTCGTGGGGCAGAGCAGGATGAGATGGGTAACGTCAACTTAGATATCAAAGAACAAACACGAGCGGTTATCGAAAATATCTCCGATATATTAAATTCAGAAGGCTCAAGTTTAAATGATGTTGTCGATTTAACAACTTTTCTCGTTAACATGAATGATTTCAAAGGGTACAATGAAGCATATGCTGAGTACTTTACTGAAAGTGGCCCTGCGCGTACCACAGTCGCGGCGCATCAGTTACCACATCCATTAATTTTAATTGAAATAAAAGTCACAGCATTCGCACCAGCTTAACTTCTATAAGACACTTAGGAGGTTCATTCTATGTTAGCACCATTCAACCTACAAAATTGGGTAAAAGATAACAAAGATAAATTCACGCCACCAATTGGAAATCATCAATTGTATAAGGAGCAATGGGAAAATCTTTTGATAATGGTTATTGGAGGTGAAAACTATCGACCTGATTATCATGATGATCCTGGAGAAGAATTATTTTATCAGGTTACTGGGGACTTAACCTTGAAAATAATTGACCCAATTTCAAAAAAGCGCAGTGAAGTAATTGTGAAGGAAGGTGAGCTGTTTTTGTTACCATCTCACATACGTCATTCGCCCCAAAGAGCTAAGGGAACAGTTGGACTAGTCATCGAAAGATTTAGGCAGCCAGGTGAAATTGATGCTTTGGAATGGTATGATGATGATGGAAATTTAGAGTTTCGGGGAGAGTTTGAAATTAAGAATATAGAGACTGATTTAAAGAAAGTACAATTAGGTTGGCAAAAATGGGTAAAAAACCCAGATAGGGTAATACCTAAATTTTGGCGCGTTGGTGAGCCCATTTAAAGGACGCATACTTATGTCAAAAATAAAGAAGAGGCTTAAATTACGTCAAAGTACAAACTGGGAATCTCTTAGTAACGAGGATCTAGAGAAAGAGTATAATCCTAGCTCAATTATTGGGGGAAATTATCAACCTTATATAGAGCAATACATTGCTCGCAGTGAAAGTGCAAAAAACCAACTGGATATAACAGAATGTCAATATGGGCCTAAATCAACTAATACCTTAAACCTTTTTATGCCTAAAAATGCTTCTCAAGAGAAACCATGCCCCCTAATGGTATTTATTCACGGTGGTTATTGGCAAGAGTTATCAAAAAATGAATCTCAATTTTCTGCAATCGAATTTGTTAAAGAAGACATTGCATTTGCAGCTATTGATTACACCTTATGCCCAAAAGCAACTATTCAGGAAATAATCGATGAGTGCAAGTTAGCAATCAATTGGTTAATAAATAATCATAATGATTTTAATTATAATCCCAAAAAGATTTATATTTCGGGAAGTTCCGCAGGAGCTCATTTAACTGCAATGTGTGCTATAAATAATAAAAAAATGATAAATTCAGAAAAAATAGCCGGCATTGTGCTAGTATCAGGTATCTATGATCTCGAGCCAATCGTTCCAACAACAATAAACAAACTAATTGGACTAGGTACGGATTCAGCATTTGATGCTAGTCCATTATTTAAGGACCTAAAAAATTTACCAGATACAATCATTACTTGGGGAGAAATTGAACCATTAGAATTTAAGAAACAAAGTATTAACTTTGCAGAAGCTTTGCGCGCGAGTGATACAAAAGTAGAAGCATTAGAAATCTGCAATCGCAACCACTTTGATATTATTCTTGATTTAGGTAATTATAATGAAGTCTTAGGCAAAAAAGTAATTAACATGATAAAAGGTGAAAATAGCTAAATGCCAAAATATAAACCTTACAATACAGAAGTTGTAGATCCTTCTGGTGTAGATACATCCATTTTACCGAGACCAATGGCAATGGGATCAGATGAAACAAGAAATGCGAAAGTTAAAGAAACCAGTGGAGAACCTATCGTAGATTATGCTGGCAAGACCAACCCTTACATCGATTATCAAAGCATTGATATTCTTCTTTCATTACAGCATCCCCGAAGCGAAGGTTATGATGAATTATGTTTTATTGTTATGGGGCAAGTCAAAGAAATGTTGTTCAAAGGTTTTCATTTCGAATTAACAAATGCCCAAATGCAAATTCGGGAAGACAACCTTGAAAATGCAATGGAAATCTTAACGCGCGCGATAGCTTATGCAAAATATATTGCTGATACTTGGAATGTTCTATCAACAATCTCGACAGAAGGATTCAGTGAATTTCGAAATAATTTAGGAACCGCATCTGGTCAATTATCATTTATGTATCGCCATGTAGAATTTGTTTTAGGAAATAAAAGTAAAAGGCTTGCCACAGCACACAAGAATGTTTCACATGTATGGCCCGAAATAGAAAAGTCGTTAAATTCTCCCAGTTTATATGATGATGTAATTAAACTATTAAACAGAAGAGGTTATAATATTGATAAAGGCATGCTAGATCGTGATTGGTCAAAAACATATGAGTCCAACGCTTCAGTAGAAGCTGCCTGGTTACAAATATATCAAAAAGCAGAGCCAACCAATGATTTATACAATTTGGGTGAGAAGCTTACTTCATTAGATGAGAACTTTTCTGTTTATAGATGGAGGCACTTTTTAACTGTGCAGAAGATAATTGGCTATAAGCCAGGCACTGGTGGTTCTGCTGGAGTTGGTTGGCTAGAAAAAGTTACGAGCCACAGATTTTTTCCAGAGCTTTGGTCTATTAGAACCAATCTATAATAACCGAGAAAGAAATTAATCTCTCTCGGTTATTAAATCTCTTAATTATCCTTTTGACCCATCAGGAATGGCCACACCTCGTTCCTCATAGTAACGTTGCGCACCCGGATGAAGTGGCATTCCACCATCTTGTACGGCATATTCCATAGTTATATGTCTAAGCCAAGGAGTAGAAGCTTTTGCAGCTTCCACATTATCCCAAAAAGTTTTTGTTATTTGATAAACATCATCATCAGACATATCTGTTCTTGTGATAATACCTACCGCAGAACCTGCTGTATGGATTTCATGAGACATCTCTACATTATCTCCATAAACCCCCATTGGAATAACTCCGCGTTCGCGACCAGGTAAGCCGCTAACCCATTTATTAATGGTATCGTTCGCATCATATTCTTCTTTTGACAAACCGATAAGACGCATTTTATTTGTCAGTGCTAACTGCTCAACTTGTGGAAATGGAGCAATACCACCGTTTACATAGACGTCAAATTGTCTGTCTTGAAAACCTTGAAAGGCTGAGGACCAACTCGCCTTTACGTTCTCAACATCTCCAGCCTTTACATCCAGACCAGAAGACATTTTCAACCAAGCTTGTGCCGTGTTCCACGCACCGCCACCTGGAGGTCCAAAGAAAATCTTCTTTCCTTTCATATCTGCAAAGGTTTTAATCCCACTATCTGCATAGGTTATGTAATGGTACTGACCATAGGGAAACCACATTACCAAATTAAGCTTCTCTGCTAATTCAGCGTGATTTTCCAATTTTTGGTACATAGCTTTTCCTTTTTTTAGGAAAAAATGCACTGTTGGCGCGCTCATGCAGAAATCTAACTTCCCTTTTGCTAATTCAATACCGTGTTTTGTCGCCGCACCAGTAGCATCAACTGTTATATCAAAATCATTTTGATTTTGATTAACCAAACTGGCAAATGTCGTCATGGTAAGGTACGCTGATGTCCCTGGCGCGATAGTCGCCATTTTTAATCGCTCAGCGCCAAAAGCACTTGTTGCAATCAATGAAAGAGCAAAGGACCCGATCACCGATAATATTTTAAGATATTTCATTTTTCTCTCCTTTTGTTTTTATATTTTCAATCAATCACTCACTAATTTTCTATTTCCAAATTTATGCCAACCAATAATTATTATAGCGATAATTACACTTGGAACGGAAATAAGGAAGTCTGGGAACAACACCGCAATTCCAAAAATCAAACGCAAACCACGCTCCCAAATTAATATTTTTCTCGAATCATAGCCACTTAATCCAGTACCAATCAACCATGAAGATATTAAGAAAACAAAAACTGCCCACAATAAACCATTAAGTTTAAAACCATCTATAATAATTAAAACGTCCTGATGATAAACAAAGATAAATGGTATAATAAATCCAGCTATCGCTAATCGTACTGCCTCAAAGCCTGTTTCCATAGGCTTTGCTCCTGCAATAGGCGCAGCGGCAAAGGCTGCCAAAGCCACTGGAGGTGTAACAACAGATAACACTCCAAAATAAACAACAAATAGATGCGCCGCTATTGTTGGAAGTCCTAATCGTTCGAGTGCAGGACCCAAAACAATCGCAATAATTAAATAAGCAGCACCCGTAGGCACACCCATACCCATTACGATGCAGCCTAGCATAACCAAAATTAAACTAAGAAATAACTTTGAACCACCTACAACAAGAATTGCCTCAGCAAACTGCAATCCGATCCCAGTCATATTTACCACACCGATTACAAAACCTATCGAGGAAACTATAATCATTAAAGTAGCGGATGTCTTTCCAGCCGTTATCATCATTTCTAACCATCTTTTGGGATGTCGAAATTTTGGAAAAAACAACAAGCAAAGAATAAAAGCCACAATGGTGGCAGCGAAACCAGCGTTCTGCGGGGTCCTGCCATCCAATAAATAGTAAATTAAGGTAGCCAACGGAGCCCAGAAAGCCAAACTCTTCAACCAATCTGATCTTGTTAATACTTGCCTTTGTTCTTTAGGAACTGGCGCAATTCCTTTTTTCTTAGCCTCTATAAACACAACAATAAAAAGAGAGACATAATACATTGCTGCTGGGATTAGAGCTGCAACCACGATTTTCAAATAGGGAATGCCTGTTACATCTGCCATTAAAAAAGCGACTACCCCCATTACTGGCGGCATAATTTGGCCACCAGTAGAAGCAGCTGCCTCGACCGCTCCAGCAAACTTAGCTCTAAAGCCTGATTGCTTTATTATTGGTATTGTAAAGACCCCAGTAGAAACTACATTTGCTACAGGAGATCCCGACAAAGTGCCAAACATTGCTGATCCGACAATTGCCGCATGCGCTGGTCCACCTGAGAAACGGCCAGTTGCTGCAAATGCAAATTTCAACAATACTTCACCAGCTCCAGAAGTATGTAAAACAGCACCAAAGAGAATGAAAATAAGGACAACCCTTCCAACCACTTCCACAGGCCGGCCAAAAACACCATCTGTAGAATACCATAAATTTTCCGCTACTCTGACCCAATCTTCGCCTGCTCCAAAGACATTATTTGGTGCAATTACATAATATACCATTACTAAAAACACACAAAACATCGGTATTCCAAAATGCCGCAAAGTCAAATATCCAGCTATTGCGATGCCAACCCACGCTATCACGTCATCCCAAAAAGTTATTTCAATAAAAAATGCTTCTTGCTCCAACATTATAGAAGTCCATTTCCACATAATAAATGTGAAAAATATTGCTAAAGTAACATGCAAGATCGATAAGAAATAATTCACACTTGGGTTTTTGTCTTCAAAATTAAGAAATCCTACTATCAGTGCTAACCAAACGGTTAAACCTGAAACCCATACGTTATCAAAAACACCCCAACCGCCAACATAAAAAGCCAAAATAGTTAAGGCAATGGCAAAGAGATCCGCAGTTTTCGAGAAAGCCCAATTCATTACATTTTATCCAATATCTTTTCGCTATGGTCAGTAACTTTTTTTAAAGTAGCCAAAAATGCTTCACATTCCTGTTTTGTTAAACAACTTACGGCAAGTTCATTTCTATTCGTAGAAAAATGCAAAATCTCATTGTTTAATTTCTTTCCTCTACTGGTAATAATTAGATCGACTGCTCGAGCATCATCTTTTTTAAGTTCAGTAAAAATATAACCCCGTTTTACCAAAAACTTAACAGATCTACTTAATTGCCCTTTATCCATGTATAAAATTGACTGGAGTGTTTTAAACGCCAATTTCTTTTCAGCTGCAACTAATCCCAAAATTCTCCAATCATTAAGGCTTAGATCAAAAAGCTCTTTAATTAATGAACCACCCAAACGCTGATTTAACGCCGAAAATCTCGCTACTTTAAAACTAAGCAAATCTCTTATGGATTTAACTGTAGGGTGTATATTTTTCAATTGTTTGTCAAAATTACTTATCATTTACCCCCCGGTGCCAAACCTTAGCAAGCACGTTGACTGAGTCAACAAAAGGCGAATTATAAATTTAAGTCAAATAAAATTATCTAGAACTCAGAAAATAAACTCTTAGTTAACTTGACTCATCGCGCAGATAATTCAAAACTCAGAGGATTAACAAAATGTAGGTGCTGAAGCCCATCTTAGAATCTTCAATACCGCATTTACCAAAAGGGGAACTTATAATGAATTTTTTTGTAAAAAAGGTAGCCACCGCGACAGCCATCCTACTTAGCTCTACGATAATATCGCATGCTGCCCAAACAGATATAACAATTGGAATGCAACTTGAACCACCTAATCTTGATCCAACTGGCGGAGCAGCCGGAGCTATTGATCAGGTAGTGTATGCTAATATTTTTGAGGGCCTTACACGCTATCAAGCAGATGGATCAATTGCACCAGCTTTGGCAAAAAGCTGGAATATTTCAGATGATGGGTTATCTTACACTTTTCATCTTCATGAAGGAGTTAAATTTCATGATGGCAGCTCAATGGATGCGGAAGATGTAAAATTTTCGTTAGACCGAGCTAGAGCTGAAGATAGCACAAATGCTCAAAAAGCGCTTTTTGCAGGAATAGCTTCAGTAGACGTTATCGATGCAACAACTGTTAAAATTACATTATCAAGTCCTAATGGAGGCTTTATAACAAATATGGCTTGGGGCGATGCTGTAATTGTTGCCCCAGAATCAATTGGCAATGCTGCTACAAATCCTATCGGTACAGGGCCTTTTGTGTTTTCAAACTGGGTTCAGGGTGACCGAATAGAAATATCTCGAAATGATAACTATTGGGGTAATCCAGTCGCTCTTGATAGCGCTACTTTCAAATTTATTTCTGACCCTACCGCTGCTTTTGCCGCAATGATGGCGGGAGATTTAGACGCATTTCCTGGCTATCCTGCGCCAGAAACTTTACCTCAATTCGCAGCGGATCCGAGATTTACAGTGATAGGCGGAAACACTGAAGGAGAAACTATTTTATCAACAAATAATAAAGATGAGCACTTTAGCAAACTTAAAGTTAGAAAAGCTTTAGCTCATGCGATAAATAGACAAGAGATTATTGACGGAGCAATGTTTGGTTATGGAAAGCCAATAGGTACTCATTTTGCACCTCACCATCCAGATTATATTGACCTAACAGGGAACTCTAATTACGATCCTGAGTTATCAAAGAAATTATTATCTGAAGCAGGATATCCTAATGGCTTTGAAACCACTCTTAAATTACCACCTCCATCATACGCTAGAAGAGGTGGCGAAATCATTGCGGCTCAACTAAGAGCGGTTGGGATAAAAGCTGAGATAAGTAATCTTGAATGGGCAGATTGGCTTAAGCAGGTATTCAAAGGAAAAGATTATGGGTTGACAATAGTTTCTCATACTGAGCCAATGGATATTGGTATTTATGCAAGACCCACATATTATTTCCAGTATGACAATCCTGATTTCCAACAGTTAATGACAGACCTTACAGCCGAAAGTGATCCTTCTTCACGTTCTGCAATGCTTAAAAAGGCGCAAAGAATTATCTCTGAAGACTATGTGAATGGTTATCTTTTTCAATTGGCACGAACATCTGTTATAAATTCAAAAATTAAAGGTATGTGGGAAAACTCACCTACTCAAGCAACAGATTTAACTGGTGTAAGTTGGACAGATTAATCAACTAATACAAAAACTCAATGGCACGCCAATCACTTTGTATCGGCGTGCCATTTTAATAACTTAAAAATAACTTTTTTTTGGCATATAAAAATGCTCCAATTTGCTTTAACCCGATTTATCTCTCTATCGCTCAGTTTGATTGCTGCAAGTGTTGTTATTTTTGCAGTTATCGAAATAATTCCTGGTGATCCCGCATCATTCATGCTCGGCATAAATGCTCAACCCGATACTATAGCTGCTTTGAGAGAGCAACTTGGTTTGAACGGTTCATTGCTGTCGAGATATGTAAACTGGGTTTCGGGCATGTTAGTCGGTGATTTTGGTATTTCTTATACATATAAAGTCCCTGTGTCTGAGTTAATCTTAGCGCGAGTTTGGATTAGTTTGCCACTCGCAGTCTACGCACTTGCAATCTCAACCTTAATAGCTTTTCCAGTTGGCCTAATTGCCGCTGCAAAAAGAGGTAAAACAATCGATATCACAATCATGGGTACAACTCAGCTTGGAATAGCTATACCAAATTTTTGGTTTGCAATGATTTTAGTATTAATTTTTGCAATAAATCTAAGATGGTTCTCTGCAGGAGGATTCCCCGGATGGGAAGAGGGTTTTCTATTATCTATTAAATCATTAACTCTGCCTGCAATAGCTTTAGCGCTTCCGCAAGCCAGCATTTTAGCTCGCATAATGAGATCCAGTATTTTAGACACTCTAGATCAAGATTATGTAAGAACAGCTAGAGCAAAAGGTTTGAGCCAACGCCAAGCAATATGGCGTCATGCTTTAAAAAATGCACTAATACCAGTTTTAACTATTATTGGAATGCAATTTTCCTTCTTGATGGCAGGTGCAATTATAATTGAAAATGTGTTTTTTCTTCCCGGACTGGGGCGATTAATCTTTCAAGGCATAACCCAACGCGATTTAATAGTTGTAGAAAGCGTTGTTATGCTATTAGTTTTTGCTGTAATAATCGTCACCTTTATTGTGGATCTAACCTATGCGGCGGTTGACCCACGATTGAGAAAAAGATGACTCATTTTCCCCGTACATTGATTTTTGGTGGAATATTATTTTCCATATTTCTTCTAGGTGCTCTGATATCATTTGTTTGGACACCTGCCGACGTAGAAATTTTGCAAATTACAGCAAGATTTAAATTGCCTTCCACTGCCCACTGGTTTGGAACAGATCATTTTGGAAGAGATATCTTTTCCATGATTATGGTGGGAGCTCGTACCTCCATTGCAGTTGCTGTAGTAGCAGTTGGGATTGGAATTGCTCTTGGCGTTCCCTTAGGTTTATGGGCTGCTGCAAACCACGGCCATTGGCTTGATGACTTTATAATGCGCGGGAACGATTTGGTGTTTGCTTTTCCCTCGTTAATAATTGCAATCTTAATAACAGCTGTATTTGGCCCATCCGCCTTTAACGCAATCATAGCTATTGGGATTTTTAATATCCCTGTCTTTGCAAGGATCTCTCGAGGTGGAGCGCTATCAATTTGGACTTTAGACTACATATTGTCAGCAAGGGTGGCAGGCAAACGTGCATTCAGAATTTCTGCGGAGCATATTTTACCAAACATAGCAAATCTTTTGATTGTTCAAGGCACAATTCAATTTAGTCTCGGTATTTTAGCTGAAGCCGCCTTAAGTTATGTTGGGTTGGGTGTTCAGCCGCCCACACCAAGCTGGGGGAGAATGCTCGCTGACAGTCAAACCATGATTTCAATCGCTCCTCATTTGGCATTATTCCCTGGTTTTGCAATTATTTTGACGGTGTTAGGCCTAAATTTGATGGGGGATGGTTTACGAGATATTCTTGATCCCAGGATAAGGCGTACCCAAAGATGAAGCTACTCGAAGTACAGGATTTAAGCGTCTCAATCCATGGGACTGAAATACTAGATAATGTTTCCTTCAATATAAATGAAAGCGAGATATATGGTATAGTTGGAGAAAGTGGATCTGGGAAATCTATGACAGCGCTAAGCCTAATGGGACTTCTGCCAAATGGCTCAAAATCAACTGGCTCAGCAAGCCTTTCGAATACTAATTTACTAAAACTTTCTGAAGAAAAGATGTGTTCCTATCGGGGTAATGCTATTGGTATGATTTTCCAAGAACCAATGACAGCACTTAATCCCGTGCAAACAATAGGAAAACAAGTTGCCGAAACTTTAATAATTCATGGTCAAGCGAAGAAAAAAGAGGCCCTGGAAATTGCTCGGGAGAAATTAAATCGTGTCGGATTGTTCGAAGAACAATTTCCCCTTGATAAATATCCTCACGAACTTTCTGGAGGTCAAAGGCAGAGAGTAGCGATAGCCATGGCAATTGCTATGAGACCCAAATTATTAATAGCAGACGAACCAACAACTGCTCTAGATGTGACAACCCAATCTCAAATCCTAAATCTTTTAAAATCTCTTGTCGAAGAAGAAAGCATGGCGTTAATTTTGATAACTCATGATTTAGCTGTTATATCGGGTTTGGCTAATAAAGTTGCTGTTATGCAAAAGGGAAAAATTGTAGAAAAGGGTAAAACAAATAAAATCTTCAAAGAAATGAAGCATCCTTACACAAAGCAATTATTTTCCGCTTCAAACCATGTTCCAGAACGCAATACGATGGCGGAAGAAACCCCGTTGCTAGAATTAAACCACGTAATACGTAAATATAAATTACCTCGAGAAAATATTTTCAAAGCCCCGCAAACATTTACCGCAGTAAATAATGTTAGTTTTATTTTAAAGAAGGGTGAAAATCTAGGGCTTGTTGGAGAAAGTGGTTGTGGCAAATCGACTTTAACTCGAGCTATTTTAGGGCTTGATGAATTGCAAAGTGGAGAAATATTTTTAGAAGGTCATCACGTAAACGCCGGCAAAAAATTAGACAGTAGCTTAAGGCGAAAAATGCAGGTTGTCTTTCAAGACCCATTTGGATCGTTCAACCCACGACATAAAGTTGGCAGATTAATTTCAGAACCTTTTTATTTAATTGAAGATAGACCCACCGGTGATTTACTAAAAAATGCTATAAACCAAGCATTAGTCGATGTTGGCCTTAATGCAGAAGATGCTGAAAAATATATTCATGAATTTTCAGGTGGGCAACGTCAAAGGATAGCAATTGCAAGAGCTCTAATAATAAAACCTAGTTTAATAGTATTAGATGAGGCAGTTTCCGCTCTAGATGTTTCGATCAGAGCACAAGTATTAGATTTATTAGCAGAGCTTTCAAACAAATTTGAACTTTCCTATTTATTCATAAGCCATGATTTATCAGTCGTACGAAATATTACTGACCGAGTAATGGTAATGAAAGCTGGATCAATTGTAGAAAGCGGTGACACTCAAAAGGTTTTTGAAAATCCCACCCATCCTTATACTAAAGAACTAATTGCGGCGACGCCAAGATTGCCAGAGAATTTAACAACATAATTTAGCATAGAAAAAAATACTTAAACTAATTCTAGCTCAATAATTTCTTTGTTAGATCGACATCAATGTTAGCACCACATAATAATACTACCGAAGTTTGATCCGATATGTCTTCACAAACTTTTTCGTACCCTGCCAAGGCCAAAGCTGCCGAACCTTCAACAATTTGATGTTCTTCAAATGCCATATCTCTGAAACACTTCTCTATCTCATTCTCTTCGCACCATAATAATTCATCTATTGTTTGCTTTGTTATGGAGAATGTGATGGTATCTTCATCTACTCCTCCTGCACAACCATCAGCTAACGTTTCAAAATGCTTAGTTTCAATCATTCTTCCAGCTTTAATAGAGTCCGCCAGTGTACAAGAATTAATTGCCGAAACTCCCCAAATTTTTGTCGCTGGACTATGATGTTTTATAACCGCCGAAATACCACTTATTAGCCCACCTCCACCTATTGAAATAAATAAATTATCAAGTGATCGCCCTTTCATTTGCTCTAAAATCTCAAGACCTATCGTGCCCTGGCCAGCGATGACTTCAGAATCATTATACGGTGAAATATAATAATAACCCTCTTCTTTAGACATTTTTTGAGCGTACAGTTCAGCTTGTCCAGATTCCTCTCCTTGAATTACCACGTCTACTCCAAAGCTCTTAATACGCTCTAGTTTTACCTTCGCCACCGTTTCTGGCAATACAACTGTTAATGACGCACCTAATATTGATGCTGCTTTGGAACAGGCTATTCCATGATTTCCAGACGAAGCAGTAATAAATTTAAAGGCATCTAAATCCTTCGCTTTGGCTAGAGCAGTTAATTTACTCAGTGCCCCGCGAATTTTAAATGAACCCGTATTTTGAAAGTTTTCCGCCTTAAAGAGTAATTTTGAACCTTGCTTCAAAGATGGTATTAACGGGGTCTCAAAAATTTCAGCACCTATTCTCTCTCTTGCTTCAGAAGAGTTAAAAGCAATATCAGAAATAGAAATTGAATCCTCAGTCATTTTATTTTTTCCTTAATTTTTTCGTAACCGCTTTTGCAATCATGATATCTTGAATAGCCACACCAGAGAGATCCGCTATAGTGATTTGATTATCATTAGCACGCCCCATTGATGGATTCAAAATGATAGAACCCAATTCAATCAATTTATCCCTATCACACTTATTTGCCCTTAATGCCTGAGATATTTCGCCTCTTTCAACGGCCTGTTCAATACTATCAGCCGCGACAATGTCAGCCAATTTTAGCACATCTGGAGCAATTTCACATTTTTCACTTGTATCAGAACCCATCGCGGTGATGTGAGTGCCAGGACGAACCATCTCCAATTCAATTAATGGGTCTGTTGATGGTGTCGTTGTAACAATAATTTGGCTTGATTCACATAAAGTGGTTAAGTTCTTTTCAGGTTTAACATCATAACCCATAGATCTAATGTCATCTGCAGCAGATAAAGTTTTATTTTTATCTCTTCCCCAAATCATCAAATTTCTACAATCTGTTACTCGTTGAAGATAAAGAGCTTGCAAACGCGCTTGCACCCCCGTTCCTACTATTCCAATCATATCAATTTCTTTTGGGGCAAGATATTTTGCCGCTACCGCTCCAGCGGCCGCAGTTCTATGATTTGTTAGCTCACCTTCCTCCAAAAGAACCGATGAGAGATGGCCTGTTTTTTGACTAAATACAAGCATACATCCACTAAATGGATTTAAACCCAATTTTGGATTTTCAAAAAATCCTGTTGCCAATTTAACGACAAAATCATCATCACTTTCAATTGCGCCATATTTAATATGAAGTTCACCATTAACTTTAGGAAATAACATTTCGCCAATTGGTGGGATATCTACTTTTCCTTGAGAAAGGGCTTTAAAACCCTCAGCGATAACCGCTACAACATCAATTCCTTCTAAAGCGTCAAGAATTTCATTAATTTTGAATACTTCAGTCACCATGTTACCCCGCGATATTCAGGAAAATTTGATAATCAATAAATTCAAACCTTGAAACCAAGTTTGGTTACAATAATTTCAAATTAAATCTATAGATAAAACTAAGCTTTAATACCAGCTGCTATTAAGGATGATTTAATAAATTCACGTCTTCTCATTTTATCCTCCAGTTTTTGCTGATTAATTTAAGAATCCTTAAGATGTGAGCGTCATCTCAATAGATTTTGATAAACTCAATAATTCGTTGTCTCCACCAGGCATTCCGTCAAATTCTATACCAATTGGTAAATCACTCTCGACATTACAAGGTAAGGAGATTCCTGGCGCTCCAATATTGGATCCAAGATCAGTATTACGAATGTAAGTAGGAAATGTTGGTACTTGGACCCCATTTAAATCTATCGTCTCGTCTTCTCCAATATTCCTTGCTGTCAACGGAGTTGTTGGAAATATTATGGCATTCAAATTATTAGCTTTAAAAGTTGTCTCATAAATTTCTAACATTTTTGGTCGGTGAATATTCATTGCTGCATCATACGCCTCTTTGGGCATAGCATCCTCACCCATCTGACTGCTAAAAACACCTGCAACATCCGGCGATCCAATCCCGTCAACTAATTCCTCAAATTTCATTCCTGATACATATCTAGCTAAATATTTTGGCAAGTCTCTCATAACCTCATACAAAGCCACTGGAAAACCAAATGCTTCATTATGACTCCATATTTCTGACATAGAAATCTCTTTTAATTTAACGCCTGCAGATTCCAGTGTTTTCAACTGGGATTGCACCACTTTTTCTACGACTGGCTCTAAATTATCAAAAAACACCTCTTTAGGTATTCCAAGAGTTATTGTGTTTAAAGCCATCGTCTTGTCTTTGAATTGAGCGTTACTCATAACAGAATCAAACAAACAAACATCGCTTACACTTTTTGCTATTGTCCCAACAGTATCTCTTGTATGAGAAATTGGAACCACACCTTCAGCAGAATATCTATTAGTTGAAGGTCTAAATCCTACAACTCCGCATAAAGCGGCTGGTATACGGCAAGACCCACCAGTATCAGTTCCAAGTCCGATTGGGAATATACCGGCAGCCACGGCTGCAGCAGTCCCTCCTGAAGATCCACCAGCAATTTTTTCGTGATTGCGAGGGTTCCTAACAGGCCCGGTAACAATATTATTCGAAGTTATCCCAAAAGCTAATTCGTGCATATTAGCTTTAGCTCCAAGTATTGCATCTTCATTTCTCAATAATTCAATTGCAGGAGCATCTGAACCAGTTTTATTATGCATCAATGCTGTTGTGCAGGCTGTTGTTGGAAATGCTTTAGAATTAATATTGTCTTTTGCGATAAAAGGAATTCCACACAAAATCCCTCCTTCACCAATTTGTCTTTTTTGATCCGCCACTTGTGCTGAATCTAATAGAAAATCCCTGTTAAAAGATTTAATACAGTTGAGATGCTCATGTTGTTTTACTTTTTCACATACATCAACTGCGTATTCTCTCGCAGATATTTTTCCAGTATTCATTAAATCAAGAATATCTTTTACATCCATTATCTTAGAATTTTTGGTCATACAATCCTCCAAAAGATAGCTTAATATTAAGCCATCATTTTACCTAGCATACCATCATAAACGATGATTATTTTCTTTCAGAAATTCGAGAATGATTTCAGCTTCAGTGGCTAAATCTCTTTCCAATTAACTCCCTCTTGAAACCCATGTGCTGCTCGATAAATTGTTGATTCATCAAAATGTTTTCCGATGAGTTGTAAACCTACTGGTAAACCTTCTGACATACCGCACGGAATAGACATAGCTGGATGATGTGAAATATCAAACGGAGATGTGTTTGCAAGCATCTCAAAAGCCCTTTGAACAACTTCCTCTCTAGTAGCATCGGGTGCAGGAATTGGTTGAGACTTTATCGCAGTTGTAGGCATCATTAGTAAATCATACTTGTTAAGCACCTGGTCGTAAGCAGCAGTCAGTAATCTTGTTTGATTCATCGCTTTTCCATAGTACCGGGTACCATAATACTTTCGAATGTATGTTCCAAACATAGTAATAATTTTTAGAGTTTCTGATAGCTCATTAGCTCGGGTGCGCCAGTTTCTATGAAAATCCATAAGACTGGTTACGTACAAGTCAGATCTGCTCAGTCCATAGCCATCGCCATGCATCATAGTTTGCGCTGACCCTTCAATTCCAATTGGCATCCATAACGAAGGGCCAACAAGATGCATTGGAATTGAAACTTCCTCTACTATTGCACCTAAAGATTCTAATAAAGAAGCTGCTGCTTTGACTTTTGTATTAACGTCCTCTTCTGCATTCTCTTGCATAAAACCTTCTTTAACCATTGCAATTTTCATGCCTTTTAAACCTTGTTTGCCTTTAAGAGCTTCCGTGTAAGGTTGTGTCTTAACATTATATTGCCTTGGATCGTATTCATCCTTGCCCGCTAAAACCTCTAATAACAATGCATTATCTTCAACATTGTTTGTCATGGGGCCAGTATGGTCAACATAAACTTCAATCGGCATAATTCCTGTGTAGGGCACTAGTCCGTGAGTGGGTTTCATTCCATAAATTCCGCAGTAAGAGGAAGGCATTCTAATAGATCCACCCTGATCTCCACCAATTGCTAGGTCTACCTCGCCCGAAGCAACTAAAGCCGCACTGCCAGAGGAGGATCCTCCAGCCATATACCCCATTTTGTGAGGGTTATGCACAGCACCCTTTGCATTTGTATGACTTCCACCAGACATACAAAAACTTTCACAATGGGCTTTTCCCACAATCGTTGCACCAGCATCAAGAAGGCGAGTTGTAACGGTTGCATCTATATCAGGCATATATCCTTCTAAAGTGGCAGCCCCATTCATCATAGGAACTCCTGCGAGCATTATATTGTCTTTTAAAACAACGCGTCTACCTTTAAGTTTTCCAGATGATGCCCCCTTAACTTCGGTCTTCACATACCAAGCATTGTATTTATTTTCTTCTCCCTTGGGTTGATAGCCGGGTGCTCTGGAATATTTAACCGCCGGAAGATTGTCTGGCATTGCATCTACGATATTATAATCATTAACCTGAGCTTCAAAAATTCCGATATAAGATTCTACATCAGCATCGGTCAAATCTAAACCCATTTCATCTGCAAGCTCTATTACTTGATCAGGGGTAGGTACACTTACTGGCATTTTCTTTTCTCCTTATTTACAGTTAATTAATTTTACTCAGGGCGTTAAAAGCCTAAGCAGTTCAGTATTTTTTTGTATATCTTCAGACGGGCCCTTTAATGCTATCTTACCCCTATCGAGTACGTAGGTATAGTTACAAACCCGTAAAGCTAATTCCAGGTGCTGTTCAACTAGAATTACGGAAATTTCTTTTGCTAATATTTCCAATCGCTCAGCGATTTCTTCAATCACACCAATCCAGACACCTTCAGTGGGTTCATCTAACATAATTAATTTTGGCTTACTGACGAGCGCTCTACTAATCGCTAGCATTTTTCTCTCACCTCCAGAAAGTGTCCCAGCTTGTTGTCCTAAACGTTCGCCTAGTTTTGGAAAGAAATCCAAAACCATATCTATCTCAGCTTTCTTGTTAGTTGCATTAGCCCCCAAAATTATATTCTCTTTAACAGTAAGTTTATTAAAGATAGCGTTCTCCTGCGGGACATATGCCATCCCACGCCTAATTTTTTTGTCCGTATTTTCTATAGTACTATTCTCGCCATCAAAATGAATAAGCCCATTATTTGGCGTAATTTCTCCAACAATAGTTTTCAAAAGTGTTGTTTTCCCAGCACCATTCATACCTAAAATAGCCGTTGCTCCTATTGCATTAAAATCTAAAGTGACATCAAACAAAACTTGACTAATTCCATAGCCAGCATCTAAGCCCTCGATTTTTAAAATTGACTTTGCATCAGACACGACTTGTATATACCTCCTTGACGCTTTGAGAGGCCTCAATGTGTTTTACTGTACCATCATCAAGAACCTTTCCTTGGTCTAATACGGTTAAGTTATCGCAAATATCTTTTATCCATTCTAAATCGTGTTCAACAATAATTAAGGTACACTCTTTCTTTATCGGTAATAACAATTCACCTGTAGCGCGACGCTCTTCAGGGCTCATTCCTCCTGTTGGTTCATCTAGCAAAAGCAACTTTGGTTTTCGAATTACTGCCATTGCTATTTCTAGCCATTGTTGAAGTCCATGACTTAACTCCCCAGCTAATGAGCTCGCTCGATCAACCAATTTAAAACGCGCCAACGTATCCATAATTCTATCGTGAAAAGATGCGCGGCTCTTCGATAAGACTAATTTCCAAAAGCTTTCGGAGGATTGTAGTGATAATAAAATATTATCATAGACCGAAAGTTCAGGAAAAATTGCAGTTATTTGAAATTTTAGATTTAACCCATTTTGCGCTCTTAATTCAGGTGAATGTTTTGTAATGTCATTCCCATTAAAATTAATATTTCCTTGGTCGGGATAGTGTTCACCCGCAATTGCTTTAAGGAGAGTGCTCTTTCCAGAACCATTTGGCCCAATTAAACCGTGGAATGTGTTTTCTTGTACGGAAATATCAACACTGTCTAGCGCTTTTAATACGCCAAAGTACTTACTAACTTGATTAACTTCAAGAAGAGGCATCTTTTTTTTCATTCTTTAAACTTTGCAAATTTTTTAACGGCTCGCTTTCTGTTGATTTAATAATACCAAATGAACCTATTCTTTCTCTTTGAGTAACCACAAAGCCAAGCAATCCATCCTGTTTAAAGGTGACGACAGCTAGTAATATAACTCCAAGAAATATCGGCCAATATCCTCTAACAGAGTCTATGTCTGATAAAGTAAAGGCAATACTTTCTATAGCTAAAACACCAAGAATTGGTCCAATTAAAGACCCAGCTCCTCCAAAAAGTGCATAAAGTACTGCCATAGTTGAAATGCCTATACCTACATTTCCAGGACCTATGAATCCTTCATGATGCGCATATAAACCCCCGCCCAGTCCAGCGATCGCTCCTGCAAAACAAAAGACTAATGCCTTGAATTTTTGGACTTTATAACCAAGAAAGGCCAATCTTTTTTCATTTTGTCTTGTACCCGCCAAAACGAGACCAAATTGAGATCTAACTACAAGCCTGCTAGCCAAGTAAACCAGCAATAATATTGCTGCAACAATATAGTAAAATAACCGCCCAGGCTCCACTTCAAAAGAACCTATTTTTAGATATTCATATATTGACATCCCGTTCCCACCACCGACCCAGTACCACCCAGCAACCAGACGTTCAGCAGCATATGCAAAAGTCAAAGTGCCCAAAGCTACGAAAATAAGTTCTGGCGGACGTTTGCCTAATAATAACAACCAAGCGACTAAAAACGATGCACACATACCAACAATCAAACCAATAGGGATAACACCCCATAACTGAACAAAGTCAGCCTTATTTGCAAAGAGTGCTACTGCGTAACCACCCATTCCAAAAAATAGGCCCTGTCCAAAGGACATTATACCTGAATAACCCCAACATAATTCAAAACTGATTGCTAAAAGTCCAAGAATTAACATCCGCGTAATTATTACAGTCAGGTAATCTCCTACAAAAAGAGGAATTATGATCAATAAAATAAGAAGGAATATTTCAACGATAGGAATAGCTCGAACCGGTTTTTTAAACGTTGTGTCAAACAGGTTAGTTTTATTTTCAATTTGTGACATATCTTCCTTTATATTTTGAAGTTCACATTTAATAAGCGGCTATGCACCTGACGCATAACCGCTTATTAATTTTTAAGTAATCAAGCGCATTCGTTCGGTTGAACCTGATTTCCTGATTTTATAATATCCCAAACGCCTCCATTGGCTTGAGCGATATACATATTCATAGCTGCGTGGCCGGTTCCAGGAACCATACTAAACTCTCCACCCATGCCCTGAACATTAGACACTCCGTCAATCGCTGCTGAGACAGCCTCTCTATCAAGATCGCCATTAGTGGCATTAACGCCTGCTTCGTACAGTTTTATACCACGGTACATGCCAGTGGCACCTGATCCCGCAGAAAGTAAGTAGATTGAGCCTGGCCACATCTCATTATACCCAGCTAAAGCCTTATTACTAAAGTCGTCATCAACTGTATGGAAATAATCAAGACAGCTGTAAACACCCTCTAGTTCCCTCGGCGCAACATAATTTACAGAATTTTCATCGTAGTAAACGCACGAGAGCGTACCTCCGTTACCATGAAAACCACTTTCATATAATTGCTTTGTAAAGGCTCCTAGTCCTGGTGGAATGATGGTCAAGAATACGTGATCTACTTTTTCACTTTTTATCTTTCCAACAGTTGCGGAATATTCAACTTGATCTAATGGAAAATACTCTTCAAGGACTACTTCTCCACCCTGCTCTTCAATAACTCTCTTTGTCCAAACATTTAGAAGTTGGGGCCAGCGATAATTAGCAGAAGGCATCGCAAAACGCTTATTACCCTGTTTAATTAAATAGGGAATCAATTCGGCAATTTGCTGATAGGGCGTGGGTCCAGTACAATATAAATGAGGTGTACACTCTTGGCCTTCATACAATTGAGGATATATATAGAGAGTCTTTCCTCGCTTCACGATCGGATTTTTAATTGCCTCACGCATCGAGCTAGTAATACCGCCTAAAATAACATCAACCTTATGTCTTTCAACAAGGCGACGAACATTACCAACAGCAATCCCTCCGTCAGATGCAGTATCTTCAAGAATCAATTCAATTGGCCGCCCAAGAATTCCTCCGTTATCATTTATCTGCTTTGCTGCAAATTGTGCCGTCTGCCAATTAGCTATTCCCATTCCCGCGATTGCACCGGTGATGTCAGTAGCAATACCCATTTTAATGGGGCCGGCAGCATGGGCCCAATCAGGTTTTAATACAAACCCACCTGTTAATGCACCAACCCAACCAGCTGCAGCTAAGGCGCTAGTTCCTTTCAAAAATGAACGCCTACTTGCCTGGTTTGCTTTTGATTTTTTTATTTCAGTCATTAGTTCTCCCCTTTAAGTTAAATTAAGTTTTAAACAAAATGTCTTTCTAGCTTCTATATCCTCCCTTTTTGAATTAAACCTTGCGGCCTGAATTTTACGATAATAATTGCTGTTATAAAAACAAACACCTCTGCAAAAACTGGACTTAATAAGTAAGAAATGAATGGTATTTCCACCCTCAACCATTGAAATCCAGGCACCATTGCTCCAATCACGGCGCTACCAAGAACTGGGCCCTCAAACGTACCAGCTCCTCCTAACATGACAGCGAGAAACGCCTGTACAAGAAATCTGAGACCAAGTTCAGCAAATAATGAATATAATGGAACTACTAAGGCACCAGCTAACCCCGCAAGCGCAGCGCCAAAGGCAAAGGTGAATGCGTATAATTTATTCGTTGAAATTCCGCATGCGCGCGCTAGGGAAGGGTTTTCCATAGCCCCCCTTATTTTTAAACCGTAATTTGTTTTTGTTAGGAAAAGATAACATCCTGACATAATTATAATGGTCAAAATGATAATTATACCGCGCCAAATTGAAAAACTTGAATCTCCAATCTCGAAGACACCTTCTATAGGAGCTTCAATAGTCCAAAATTTACCTGCAATAAGCCCTCGGATAGTCTCTCGAATGATCAAGCCAATAGCATATGTTGCTAACATTGCGGCAATTACAGCCTTATAAAAGCGCCTAATTATTGTAATTTCTAGAAACAATCCAAACACACCAACTAAAAACGGAGCGGCCAGCATTCCACTCCATTCAGGCAGTCCAATTTCCCTAAACGCGTATACTGTATAAGCGCCAAGCAAAACAAATTCACCGTGCGCAAAATTAAAGATTCCCATCAAACTTGCAATGATTGCTAATCCCGATACTACAAGCACCATAATACAAGAAAATGATATTATATCAAAAGCGACTTTAACAAAATCTTCCATTTTA